>NZ_JBMKIG010000003.1:0-608016 GCF_049238005.1 Enterobacter cloacae complex sp. IR5459 | reverse complement strand
ACCCCATGCCGAACTCAGAAGTGAAACGCCGTAGCGCCGATGGTAGTGTGGGGTCTCCCCATGTGAGAGTAGGGAACTGCCAGGCATCAAACAAGAAAAACCCCGTACCGTAAGGTACGGGGTTTTTTGCTTTGGGCGCGGAAAACATGCCGGATGGCGGCTTCCCCTTATCCGGCCTACAATTGTTAAAACAATTTTAACAATGGTGCCGCTTTGACTCGTCCCTTTGATTATCAACAAGATTTTGCCAATATTAATTTTCGCGAACATCCCGAACGGTATCAGGTGGGCCGGGGTGAGCAGGGCGTATTGATGGTCGAGCCTTATAAAAGCGAAATCCTTCCACACTGGCGTTATAAAAATGCTGAAGTCGCAGCGCGTTCGGCAGAAGAGATCTACGCCCTCTTTGAAGAGTACCGCAGGAATAACGATTTTGTAGGTATGGATATGGCGCGTAAATTCATACAGATGGGATACACCCGTGCCCGGCGATACGCCAATCATAAAGGCGGAAAAAAGTATGATGAGAAGCGCCAGGTCAAACCCCTCGATCACGATCCAGTAAAAGCAGAGGCCGCTGCGGTATTCAAAACGTGGTGGGATAAAATTCGTGCCGATGAAGATTATTTGCAGCGAAAAAAGGCTCACCAGCAAGCGTGGGGATAATTACTACGTCCGCTAATAATTCGATACCTGATCGAGTTCACAAAATCCAATGAAACATATTGGAAACATTTTATTTACCTAACGATTCGTTTTAAATCCGGTTTTACTGTTTGTGGGCAATGGCCCGCAATGTGAGACAGGGGATTTTAAAATGACAGAAACCGTAGCCAGTGCAGATACGGATAACACAAGTTTAGCAGGCAAGGATACTCGCCGTCGGGTTTGGGCAATTGTTGGAGCCTCATCGGGGAACCTTGTAGAGTGGTTTGATTTTTACGTCTATTCATTCTGTTCACTCTACTTTGCGCATATCTTTTTCCCATCAGGGAACACCACAACGCAGCTTCTGCAAACCGCAGGCGTTTTTGCCGCCGGGTTCCTGATGCGTCCCATTGGCGGATGGCTGTTCGGCAGGATCGCGGACAGGAAAGGGCGCAAGACATCCATGCTCATCTCTGTGTGCATGATGTGCGTCGGCTCGCTGGTGATTGCCTGCTTGCCCGGATATGACACAATCGGAACATGGGCACCGGCGTTGCTGTTGCTGGCACGTCTGTTCCAGGGGCTGTCAGTGGGTGGCGAATACGGCACCAGCGCGACATACATGAGCGAAGTGGCTGTTGAAGGGCGCAAAGGTTTCTATGCATCATTCCAGTATGTAACCCTCATTGGCGGACAGCTACTGGCGTTACTGGTTGTGGTGATCCTTCAACAAATCCTTAGCGATGAAGATTTACGCGCCTGGGGCTGGCGCATCCCGTTTGCCCTGGGGGCCGCCCTGGCGGTTGTGGCGCTGTGGTTACGCCGTCAGCTTGATGAAACCTCCCAGCAGGAGGTCAGGGCGCTGAAAGAAGCCGGTTCGATGAAAGGGTTGTGGCGTAACCGCAAAGCATTTTTGATGGTATTAGGCTTTACCGCCGCAGGCTCGCTAAGCTTCTATACCTTCACCACCTATATGCAAAAATATCTGGTCAACACGACGGGCATGCATGCTAACGTTGCGAGTGTCGTCATGACGGTGGCGTTACTGGTCTTTATGCTCATCCAGCCGATTGTTGGCGCGCTGTCGGACAAAATAGGTCGCCGCACCTCCATGCTGATCTTTGGTGGCATGCTCACCCTGGGGACTGTTCCGCTTTTGACGGCGCTACAGCATACAACCTCTCCGTATGCCGCTTTCGCTTTGATTATGGTGGCACTTATTATTATTAGTTTTTACACGGCAATCAGTGGCATTTTGAAAGCGGAAATGTTTCCCGCACAGGTGAGGGCGCTGGGCGTAGGCCTCTCTTATGCGGTCGCTAACGCCCTGTTTGGCGGATCAGCAGAATATGTCGCGCTATCCCTAAAGTCATGGGGCAGTGAAACGACCTTCTTCTGGTATGTCACCATCATGGGGGCGCTGGCGTTTATTGTCTCCCTGATGCTGCATCGTAAAGGAAAAGGGATCCGCCTTTAATAATGCGCCATCTGCCAGACGGCGTAGCCGGTTGTTGCCCCGGCTACGTCCCAGGCAAAATCTTTCCAGCTCCAGCCGCTTCCCGAGGGGCGGCTATCCCAAAGTTCTTTTGATGCCCCCAGGCTGATGGAGAACATCAGGCCCATTGTGGCACTTCGATCCCGGCTATACCCCTGGTGCAGCGCATACTCATTACCCGCAGCGGACAACATTGCAGACGCCAGAAAGTGTTGAGCTTTATCCTGACCCGACCAGTTATCATTAGCCATATGGCTGCAACCGGTCAGGAAAAGAGGGATTATCAGGAAAGGCGTACGCATTAACAGACTCCATAAAAAAGCCCCGTCGATGACAGGGCTCGTGTATTACAGAATGCGGCTGATGAGGCGGTCAATACGGATCCGACGTAGACGGCGAATCAGCTTGCGAACTTTCACCGGATAATCAGCGATGCTTTGCAGATCGCGATAATGACGAACCACGGTGGTATGCGTGCGTATAAGCTCCAGCTCACGATCGCGTTTCGCGGCTAACGCATGCTGAGGATCATGAATAAGGATGGCGTTTTCCAGATCCAGACGCCAGGCGCGTGGGTTCAGGTTATTACCGGTCAGCAGCATCCACTCGTCATCCACCCAAATCCCTTTGAGGTGATAGCTGTTGTCTTCATCTTTCCAGAGACGCACAACCAGCTGGTCCGTGTTCACATAGTACTGTAAACGGCTCAGGAAGCGGCGCAGGTTAATCTCATAGAGATAAGGCAGTGCGCCGATGATCTTGAAAGGCTGATCTTCCGGAATGAAAAAGTCATTTGCCGTTTTATCCCCGACAATGATTTCCACCTTTTTACCATCACGCAACAGCTGAATGATATTACGCACCAGAACGGCGGGAAGGTTGAAGTACGGGGTGCAGATGGTGAGCTTATGCTCAGCGCACGGCATCAAATGAAAGATGGTCTTGTTCAGCAGGCTGGATTTTCCCAGGCCTACCAGAGGCGTAACGGACAGTTCTTCATTACTGGCATCACCCTGAAAACGATAAACCGCATCGCGCAGTTCCTGGCGGAAGGAGCGAACGTCGTTTTTGATTTCCGGGCTTTTCGGACGATGAGGATCGTCAAGACGGTGCACACCCCGACCATGAACCAGGTTTTTATCAACCCAGTTGAACATGATGTCAGCCATCTGCGGATTGCGGATCAGATGGTAGCGATCGTAGCGGTATTTATCGAGCTGATGGAGATACACATCATTCAGGCTGGCGCCGCTATAAAGGACGCTGTCATCAATGATAAATCCTTTAAAATGAAGAACGCCAAGCGCTTCACGGGTATTCACCGGTACGCCATACACCGGGATATCAATCCCCGGATTTTCCTGGGCCGTGCGGCAATACCAGTCAGCATTGGTATTCGAGGCAGCCGCACCAATACGGCCACGCTGAGCACGGTGCCAGTCAACCAGCACGCGAACATCCAGTTCCGGACGCTGACGTTTCGCTTCATAGAGCGCGTTCAGGATCGCACGCCCACCTTCATCTTGTTCAAGATAGAGCGCCACAATGCAAATACGTCGCGTAGCGCTGGCAATCTTTTCAAGAAGCGTCTCCCGGAAATGAGCGGGAGCATAAAAGAACTCTACATCATCAACTGACTGAGAAATCTTCGGTAGTTGAGCAAGGTGTTGTTGATGTTTATTACGCTTAAATTTTGACAACATCACAGTGCGTTTCTTCTCTGTTCATTGAAGGGTTGTCTGTACCAGGCAAACAACATAAGCGGACAATGATACCCCAGTGCCGGTAAAAGTGGGTAACATTTCCAGCAGCTTACTCTTGTTTATCCGTCGAAGTCAGGCTGAGGGACAGAGAGACAATGCCTTCATCCAGCTGGATATCAACGTCAAAACCGAGCTTCCGCGCCAGGGTCACCATACCCCGATTGTTTGGCATAGTAATGCCATTCAGGCGTGACAATCCGTGATCGCGCGTATAACCAATGAGTTTTTCGAGCAGCCGTCTGCCCAACCCCAAACCCTTAAGATCGGAACGCACCAGTACGGCAAACTCGGCATCCACATTATCCGGGTCGGAAATGGCACGCGTCACGCCGAGGATCTCCTCTCCCGCTCCGGAACGGCGGACCGCCACAATCGCCATTTCTCGATCGTAGTCGATCTGGGTCATATTGGCTAAATCGTCATGGGTAAATTCATTGATTTCGCTGAAATAGCGATAGTACAAATCTTCCTTCGTCACCTGCGAGATGAACGCCCGCAGCAGCGGCTCGTCTTCCGGCAGGATAGGGCGAAACAGCGCCCGCTCCCCATTTTTCATCTCCACCCACTCTTCCAGATGAAGAGGATAAGGACGAATGGCGAGACGGCTTTCCGGGTCACCGATATAGGGCGCAATATCCAGCGTCACGTCCAGGGCGGTAAATTCATTTCCGGAGGCAAGAAGGGGGTGAATATCCAGGCGCTGGATCTCCGCACAGTCAACAATGAGGTTGGAGACCTTCACCAGAAACTGGCTTAATCCGGCGATATCAAGCGGCCGCAGAGCGCTTCTCCCGCGGATTTTTTTGCTTTTGATGGCCTGAATAATTAAATAACGCGCCAGGTTCATGTTCAGAGGGGGAAGCGCGACAACCGCCTGTTCTTCTGGCCGCCACTCAACGCCGCCTTCACCCAGCATAATGAGCGGACCAAAAACCGGATCGTGTTCGACAACCACGCGCAGCTCCTGCGCACCTGCACGGTTGGCCATGCTCTGCACCAGCAGGCCGTGGATCCTGGCCTGTGGCCACGTCATTTTTACGCGATCGATAATGGCATCCGCGGCCTGTTGTACTTCTGTCGCGGTGCGCAGATACAGCATGACGCCCTGCACATCCGATTTGTGCGGAATATCGGGAGAGCGCAGCTTCAGCGCGACCGGATAACCAATCTGCTCAGCAATATGTACCGCCTCAGCGCTGTCGCCGGCAATCCAGGTGGGCAGGGTTTGCATTCCATAACTGCCAAGAATGGGTTGTACCTCATGTGTGTCAAGGGAAGTGGCGCCCTCTTCGATGGCCTGCTGCAATAGCCTGTGCACATCCACCGAATTTGCGGTGAGATTGCCCGGCAGGGCAGGCGTTTCACGCAGCTGCTTCTGGTTGCGGCGGTATTCAACCATATGCATAAACGCGGTAATGGTGCCCTCTGGGGTACGGTAGGTTGGCAACCCGGCTTCACTAAACAGACGCCGTGCCTCCTGCGAGGAGAATTCGCCGCACCAGTTGGTCAGCAGGGTAACGTATTTACCGCGGGGATGGTTTCGGACCGCCTCAATCAGCGCACGCGCACTTTCGCTGCCTGGCGCAACCGCGCTGGGCGAATGGATAATCATCAGCGCATCAAAGTCCTGGCTATCCAGCAAAATCGTGATCGCCTTAATGTAACGATCGCTGCTGGCATCATCGCGCAAATCGAGGGGATTATCGGGAACAACGCTTCCCGGTAACGCATCCCGCAGGCGCTGGAGCGTCTCTTCACCCAGCGTGGCCAGCTTGCCGTTGCGTAGCCAGAGCTCGTCCAGCGCCAGGGCGGCGGGAGCTGCACCGTTGCTGACAATCATCAGCTTTTCACCGCGCAGGGGGCGCATGTGGCTTAACGTTTCGACGGCGGAAAAAAGCTCGTGCGTATCCTGTACCCGCAGTAAACCGGCGCGCTGGATCGCTGCATCCCATGCGGGATCCATCCCGGAACGGGAATGTAGCAGGCGCTGAGCCGCGGGGCTGCGCCCGCTTTTGATGACCAGAATCGGTTTATTACGTGATGCGCTACGCGACGCCGACACAAAACGACGGGCGTCGCTCAGGTGTTCAAGGTAGAGCAGGATAGCGCTGGTTTTGCTGTCACGCGCCAGGAAATCCAACAGCTCATCGACGTCAATGTCCAGGCTGTCGCCGAGGGCAATGAAATAGGAAAAGCCCATCTCACGCTGCTGCGCCCAGTCGAGGATGGTATTGGATACCGCAGCCGACTGCGAAATAAAGGCCAGTTTGCCTTTACGGATCGGAACCGGGGAAAAACTGGCATTCAGCCCTTGCCAGGGCGCAAGCAGACCGAGGCTATTTGGACCAAGAATGCGCATCTGGTAGCGGCTGGCGCAGGCCAGCAGTTCGGGCTGCTGTTCAGGAGGCGAGGAAAGAATAATGCAGGTTTTACAGCCTTTCTGACCGAGCGACTCAAGCAATTCGAGGTTTCGTTTCGCATGCGTACAGAGCACGGCGAGGTCGGGAACAAACGGTAAACTTTGCACGTCCGGCCACGCCAGCACCCCCTGTACCGCCTTATAAGCGGGCGTAACGGGCATGACCGGGCCGTTAAATCCGCCAGCCAGCAGATTGCGCATCATCAGATACCCTGCGCGGTCCGGTTTCATCGAGGCGCCAATAACGGCAATGGATTTCGGACGGAGTAGCGCTTCTAACCCTCTCTGGCTCATGCAGGCCTCCTGTGAATGCAAGCGACCTGATGATTTTAAACGCTTTCTGCCTCAGTTGCTGTGACACTACCCTTATGAACGGTTTTTCCCGCAAGATAACGTTCGCGGAAGCAGGAGAAGTGACTGCCCAGCGCGCCGGCCGCCTGGGTATCGCCCGCCAGATCCAGTAGCGCTATGGCGACTTCAGCGGTGCAATATTGACCGTCGGCATGCGCTTCACGCAAGCGATAGGCCGAAACACGCGACAGATCGACGGAAATCACCGGCAGCGCATCAAGATAAGGGCTTTTGCGAAACATCTTTCTTGCTTCGGTCCAGGTGCCGTCGAGCATAATAAACAGCGGCGGCTTACCGGATGGTGGCGCCGTAAGTACCTGACGTTGTTCGCCTGCATATGATGCCGGGAAAACGACCATGGGCTGATAGTCCGGGCTTGCCACCAGGTCGAGCAGAGCCTGAGGTGGCTCAGTGCGCGACCACTGAAACGCTGCGGTGTTGGGCAGAATATCGGCGATCAAACGCCCTGTGTTGCTGGGCTTCATCGGTTCGGTATCGAACATGACCAGACAAAAGCGGCTTTTCGCCTCGCTCGGCGCAAGCGTTTCGCACAGACACACTTTCAGCGGTAAAAGGCAGCGCTGGCAGCGGCGAATACGATTGCCTCGGGCCAGAAAAGGGCGGGTGGCGCGCGCAAGGCGCTCGGCGCGTAATTGAAGTACAGCGTTATCAGTCATGGGCGAAAAGGCAGGAAAAACCCCATTTTCGCAGAGGAGAGAACGGGGCACAAGATATGCCCCGCGAATGTTACAGGGATTCGTTTAACCAGCTGTCGAAAGGCGCTTTTGGTACTGCACCATTGAGCATGTCGATCACTTCACCATTTTTGAAAATCATAATGGTTGGAATGCTGCGAATGCGAAAACGGGCGCTGAGTTCACGTTCCGCTTCGGTATTCACTTTGACAAAACGCATTTTCCCGCTGCGCTCTTCAGCTACGTCTTCGAAGATGGGCGCAAAGTTACGGCAGGGGCCGCACCACGGTGCCCAGAAATCGACCACAACAGGCAGATCGTCCTTGAGGAGTTTGTCCAGCGTAGCACCCGTCGCGTTAATGACATCGCCATCAAATAATTCGTGGCCACAACGCCCGCATTTCGCACCGTCATCCATCCGATCGTCCGGAATGCGGTTTAAAGCCTGACAGTTGGCACATACGGTATTCATAACTAACCTCTGATAGAGCCGTGGAACAACGGCAGAACGCCGATAATGTTTCTGATATGTTACATATTATCAGTGAGCCTGTATGAAACGACAACGCGTTTTATTCAATGGGAACAATAGTCACAGGCTTTTGTACGAAATTATGGCTATGAGCTTGCACATCGGGTAATCTGCGCGCTTCGCGCAGCGCTGGTGGAGAAAAGCATGAACGACGAAATGAAAAACAAAAGCGGCAAGGTCAAAGTGATGTATGTCCGCAGTGATGATGACTCTGATAAACGCACCCAAAATCCGCGTACCGGAAAAGGTGGCGGGCGTCCGGCGTCTTCTCGTGCAGACGGTGGCCGTCGCCCCGCCCGCGATGACAGAAATAACCGCGGCGATGACCGCAAACGTGATGACCGTAAGCGTGACGATCGCAAACGCGATGATTTTGTCCGCGACGGTGGATCGCCATGGCGTACCGTTTCTCGCGCGCCCGGTGAAGAGACGACCGAAAAAGCCGATCACGGCGGTATCAGCGGAAAAAGCTTTATCGATCCGGAAGTGCTGCGTCGTCAGCGTGCGGAAGAGACCCGTGTCTACGGTGAGAACGCCTGTCAGGCCCTGTTCCAGAGCCGCCCGGAGTGTATCGTTCGTGCATGGTTTATCCAGAGCGTGACCCCGCGCTTTAAAGAAGCGCTGCGCTGGATGGCGGCGAACCGCAAAGCCTACCACGTGGTTGACGATGCCGAGCTGACAAAAGCGTCCGGTACAGAACACCACGGCGGCGTCTGCTTCCTGATCAAAAAACGTAACGGCACTACCGTGCAGCAGTGGGTTAGCCAGGCGGATGCCGATGACTGCGTGCTGGCGCTGGAAGATGTTGGTAACCCGCATAACCTGGGCGCTATGATGCGTAGCTGCGCGCACTTTGGCGTGAAAGGCGTTCTGTTGCAGGATGCCGCGCTGCTGGAATCCGGTGCGGCGATTCGTACCGCGGAAGGTGGTGCAGAGCACGTTCAGCCGATCACCGGCGACAGCGTGCTGGAAGCCCTTGAACAATTCCGTAACGCGGGCTACACCATTGTCACCACCTCAAGCCGTGCCGCTACGCCGTTGTTTAAAGCGACGTTGCCGCGCAAAATGGTGCTGGTGTTAGGTCAGGAGCGCGATGGTCTGTCTGATGCGGCACTCTCCAGCGCTGACCTGAGCGTCTCTATCGACGGCACTGGCAACGTTGAAAGCCTGAACGTATCCGTTGCGACCGGCGTGCTGCTGGCGGAATGGTGGCGTCAGAACAAGGCATAAGCCTTTTATGTGCCGGGCCTGACCCGGCACATTCAAACCCTACTCGCTCTCTGCCGGTAACACAGGCATCCAGTCAATCGGCTTTTCGCCACGCTTTTCCAGCCACTCATTCGTCAGAACAAAATGATTACTGCCAAAGAAACCACGATGCGCAGACAGCGGCGACGGGTGCGGCGCCTTCAGCACGTGATGACGCTGACGATCGATAATCGCCCCTTTCTTTTGGGCATGCGAACCCCAGAGTAAAAACACGACGCCTTCACGATGCTCATTGATCAGGCTGATAACCTTATCGGTAAAGGTTTCCCATCCCAGACTGGCGTGGGAGTGTGCCTGACCCGCCCGGACGGTTAATACGGTATTCAGCAACAGCACGCCCTGGCGCGCCCAGCTTTCCAGATAACCGTGATTAGGGCGGGTGAAACCCGGAATCGTTCCTTCCAGCTCTTTATACATATTCAGCAGAGAAGGTGGGATGGCCACGCCCGGACGCACGGAAAATGCCAGTCCGTGAGCCTGCCCGGGGCCGTGGTACGGATCCTGCCCCAGGATAACCACCTTTACATCGCTCAGTTCGGTGTAGCGGAAGGCGTTAAACACATCTTTCTGCGGCGGATAAATTGTCTGGCCGGCCTGCCGTTCAGCCGCAACGGTACTGAGGGTATTTATAAAATAGGGCTGCTGCTTCTCTTCAGCCAGCACGTCATGCCAGGTTAAAGGTGTTGTCATCTCGCTCTCCTGCGAATCTCATTCTGTGTCTAGCTTACCTGTTAAACCCCAACGAGCAAAATTACCCGCGGAAAAGCAGGCTAAGTGACTCAATTTATGTTGAAAACCAGGCAGGATAAGTTGAATTAGTAACCCTTTAAAATTGATCTAAAACAAAAAATACAGACCACACTCTTTGTGTGGTTGGTGGTTTTGTTGATTTAAATCAATAAATCACCCGGGTCTGAATGTTATATATACACACAACAAACAATGGTTTTACCAATTGGCCGCAAAAGGCCAGCATCAGTTAATGTAGCCTAAGGGAGGCAACACATGATTACAGGTATCCAGATTACTAAAGCTGCAAATGACGATCTGCTGAACTCTTTCTGGCTGCTGGACAGCGAGAAAAACGAAGCGCGCTGTGTAGTAGCGAAAGCAGGTTTTGCGGAAGACGAAATCGTTCCGGTGAGCAAACTGGGCGAAATTGAATACCGTGAAATTCCAATGCAAGTGCAGCCAGAAGTACGCGTGGAAGGTGGTCAGCACCTGAACGTTAACGTCCTGCGTCGCGAAACGCTGATGGATGCCGTTGAGCACCCGGAAAAATACCCGCAGCTGACCATCCGTGTGTCTGGCTATGCGGTGCGTTTCAACTCTCTGACCCCGGAACAGCAGCGCGACGTTATCGCGCGTACCTTTACTGAAAGCCTGTAAGGTTTCAGCTTTGGGGGTGGAATAAAAAAGCCGGGAATGTCCCGGCTTTTTTTTACTCTTCCGTTTTTGTCTCTGACGCAGCAGAGCTTGGCTTACGGCGCTTACCAATATTTTTGGTATCGCGGTGGCGCTGTTTAACGCGCGGCTTCTCTTTTTCTTTCTCTTTTCTCTCAGCACGTTTCGCGAGCGCTTTCTTGGACGGTTTACCCGTCATTTTTTCACTCGGCGCACGTGTGGTCGGACGAAGTCCGTCAATCACGCGAGCTTTCAGCGGCTCCTCAACGTAGCGGCCAATTTTCTGTAGCAGCAAATGGTCGTGCGCTTCTACCAGAGAGATAGCAATACCTTTGCGGCCCGCACGGCCGGTACGACCAATACGGTGCAGGTAAGTATCACCGCTGCGCGGCATATCAAAGTTGATCACGTGGCTCACGTCCGGGATGTCGATCCCGCGCGCGGCAACGTCGGTGGCAACCAGCACATTCACGCGGCCATCGGTCAGGCGCTTAATCCCTTCGGTACGCTTAACCTGCGCCATTTCACCTTCGAGATAGCAGTTGTTGATACCGGCATTGCGCAGCATTTCTGCCAGTTCATGCACGCGCTCACGTTTGCGCACGAATACGATGGTACGGGTTGCCTCTTCCTGCTTCAGCAGGTGTTTCAACAACTCAACCTTATGCTCAAGGTTATCTGCGCGGTAGTACCACTGGTGGATCTTCTTACGCTCACGGGTCGATGGCGTAGCGGACACTTCCACCGGATCTTCCAGCAGACGTTCGGCGAAATCTTTAATGGCATCCCCTTCAAGGGTTGCCGAGAACAGCATTGTCTGGTTACGCCAGCGCGTTTCACCCGCGATGTGTTCGATGTCCTGGGCAAAGCCCATGTCCAGCATGCGGTCAGCTTCATCGAGAATCAGCGTTTCCACTGCGCGGCAGTCGAAGTTCTCTTCTTTTATGTATTGCAGCAGACGGCCTGTCGTCGCGACAACGATATCCTGGTTTTCGCTGAACACTTCGGCGTGGTTCATATACGCTACGCCGCCGGTGATGGTCGCGATATCCAGATGGGTGTTCGCCGCCAGCTCACGCGCGTGTTCGGCAACCTGCATCGCCAGTTCACGGGTCGGGGTCAGGATCAAAATGCGCGGCGGGCCTGATTTTTTACGCGGAAAGTCGAGCAAATGCTGCAACACAGGCAGCAAGTAGGCTGCTGTCTTCCCCGTGCCGGTTGGCGCAGAACCGAGCACATCGCGGCCCTCAAGCGCAGGCGGAATGGCCGCGGCCTGAATGGCGGTCGGGCGTGTAAAGCCTTTGCTCTCAAGGGCATTGAGCAGGCTTTCATCGAGTTCAAGTTCGGAAAAAGTCGTTACAGTCATGTTCTACCTCTGTGTGGGGCGCTGATTATAGACGTTACGGCTGTAATCTTCATCTGTTTGTATGGATATCGCTTTTCGACCACTTCGCTTTCCCCTATGCTACTCCAGTTTCACTCAGAAGGTTGCCCTGACATGTCTCAACTCAAAGCGCAGTTGCGCCGCGATGGTTTTACGTTTAAACAGTTTTTTGTGGCGCACGATCGTTGTGCGATGAAAGTCGGTACAGACGGTATTTTACTGGGGGCATGGGCTCCTGTCGCAGGTGTAAAACGCATTCTGGATATTGGTACGGGCAGCGGACTTCAGGCGCTGATGCTGGCGCAGCGAACGGAAGAACACGTCACGATCGATGCCGTTGAGCTTGATCCTCAGGCGGCCCGGCAGGCAAGTGAAAACGCTGCCGACTCTCCGTGGGCAGAACGCATCAGGGTAGAATGCGCCGATGTCCTGACCTGGGCGCCGGAGCAGACCGCGCGTTACGATTTGATTGTCAGCAATCCGCCGTATTTCACGCCAGGCGTGGAATGTGGCACGCCGGAACGCGAGCAGGCACGTTACACCGGCTCGCTCGATCACAAGGCGCTACTGACCAGTGCGGCGGAGCTCATCTCGGAAGAGGGATTTTTCTGCGTGGTCTTGCCTGAAAGCACGGGTAATACCTTCATTGAGATCGCACATGAGATCGGCTGGAATCTGCGTCTTCGTACCGATATTTCGGATACGGAAGGACGCTTACCGCACCGCGTGTTGCTGGCACTCTCGCCGAAAGAGGGCGAGTGCTTTATCGACAGGATGGTCATTCGTGGGCCAGACCAGCGTTATTCCGAAGATTACACAGCTCTGACCCAGGCCTTTTATCTGTTTATGTGAACCTGCGGCGTCAACACCGACGGCCCGGACGTTTCAAGCGGTTCGGGATAGTCCAGCGTATAATGCAGGCCACGGCTCTCTTTGCGCATCATTGCACAGCGCACAATCAACTCGGCAACCTGCACAAGGTTGCGCAGCTCCAGCAGATTATTAGAAACGCGGAAGTTGGCGTAATATTCATCGATTTCCTGCTGCAACATCATGATGCGGCGTAACGCGCGTTCCAGACGCTTCGTTGTACGTACAATCCCGACATAATCCCACATGAAAAGCCGCAGCTCGTGCCAGTTATGCTGGATTACCACCAGTTCGTCCGGGTTTTCTACCCGACTTTCATCCCATGCCGGCAAGTGTGTTGTCGGACGTGCATAGGGCATGCGTTTGGTAATATCTTCCGCAGCCGACCACCCATACACCAGACACTCCAGCAGCGAGTTTGAGGCCATGCGATTCGCACCATGCAGGCCGGTATAGCTGACCTCGCCGATCGCATACAAACCATCCACGTCGGTACGACCATGATCGTCAACCATCACTCCGCCACAGGTATAGTGGGCGGCAGGTACAATCGGCACCGGATCGCGGGTTAGATCAATACCCAGACTCAGCAGCTTTTCATAAATCATCGGGAAGTGCTGGCGAATAAAGTCTGCCGGTTTATGGCTAATGTCCAGATACATACAGTCCACGCCAAGCCGCTTCATCTCGTGGTCAATGGCGCGGGCCACGATATCCCGCGGTGCCAGTTCACCTCGGGGGTCGAAGTCCGGCATAAACCTGGAACCGTCCGGACGCTTCAGATACGCGCCTTCGCCACGCAACGCTTCAGTTAACAGGAAGTTACGCGCCTGCGGGTGGAACAGGGCGGTAGGATGGAACTGGTTAAACTCCAGATTCGCCACGCGGCAACCTGCGCGCCAGGCCATGGCGATACCGTCTCCGGAGGCGATATCCGGGTTAGTCGTGTACTGGTAAACCTTGGAGGCGCCGCCGGTGGCCAGCACAACGGCTTTTGCCTGGCAGGTTTCCACCTTCTCTTTATTCCGATTCCACACCCATGCGCCGACAACACGGCGCGTGCCGGGCAGGCCAATTTTATCGGAAATAATCAGGTCGACGGCGTTGCTGCGCTCCAGCACCCGAATATTGGGATGGCTGAGGGCTTTGCTGACCAGCGTGGTTTCAACCGCTTTTCCGGTTGCATCAGCAGCGTGCAGAATACGGCGGTGGCTGTGCCCGCCTTCACGGGTCAGGTGATAGCTCTCTTCACCATTAGGCTGAACCTGCGTATCAAACAGCACGCCCTGATCGATAAGCCATTGCACGCAGTGGCGGGCATTGCTGGCGACAAACTCTGCGGCATGCTCATCCACGATCCCGGCACCGGCAATCAGGGTGTCTTCTACGTGCGAGGCAATGCTATCCGTTTCATCAAACACCGCGGCAATACCGCCTTGTGCATAGAAGGTGGAACCTTCGCTCATCGGCCCTTTACTCAGCACGATTACGTTCTGATGTTCCGCCAGGCGCAGTGCGAGGGAGAGGCCGGCAGCACCGCTGCCAATGATCAGTACATCACAATGAAGTTCAGGCGTCGTGTTCATGATGTTTGTTTAATTTACTAAACATGGTGTGGGGAGAATAGCATTGCGATGCGAGATATCGCACGTTTTTTTTGAGGTGTGTTGCAATGACTAAACGGAATCCCGGAGGTTAAATCTGCGCTAAATGGCCGGAAATATTTTGCGAAGCAGATCGTTAGCTTCAGATTTTGTGGTGAAATAAAGCCTGTGTTGCGTTACTCTTCTGACGATAAAGTTAATGATTCTTGTCAGAAAGCGGGTGCGTATCGTGAACAGACTTATAATGAGAGAAAATGAATGGTCTGCGGCGCGATGAACAAAAACAAAGGCGTTACGGAACTTATTGAAGAACAGACACTCTAATTCGGTGCTTGCTCAAAGTGCAATGTTGTTAGAGTGGCGTTTCGATAACGCGTGGAATTTGGTTTGGGGAGACATTACCTCGGATGAGCGAGCAGTTAACGGACCAGGTCCTGGTTGAACGGGTCCAGAAGGGAGATCAGAAAGCTTTTAACCTACTGGTGGTGCGCTACCAGCATAAGGTAGCGAGTCTGGTTTCCCGCTATGTGCCGTCAGGCGATGTTCCTGATGTTGTACAAGAGTCTTTTATTAAGGCCTATCGCGCGCTGGATTCATTCCGGGGGGATAGTGCTTTTTATACCTGGCTGTATCGTATTGCAGTCAATACGGCTAAGAATTATTTGGTTGCTCAGGGCCGGCGTCCGCCTTCAAGTGATGTTGACGCTATCGACGCAGAAAACTTCGAAAGTGGCGGCGCGCTGAAAGAAATTTCGAACCCTGAGAACTTAATGTTGTCAGAAGAACTGAGACAAATCGTTTTTCGCACGATCGAGTCGCTCCCGGAAGATTTACGCATGGCAATTACGTTACGGGAGCTGGATGGCCTAAGCTATGAAGAGATAGCCGCCATCATGGATTGTCCGGTCGGCACGGTTCGTTCACGAATTTTCCGTGCGCGAGAAGCCATTGATAATAAAGTTCAACCGCTTATCAGGCGTTGACGATAGCGGGATACTGGAAAAGGTATTAGGCATGCAGAAAGAAAAACTTTCCGCTTTAATGGATGGTGAAACGCTGGATAATGAGCTGCTCGATGAGTTGTCTCATTCTCCCGAAATGCAACAGACCTGGGAGAGCTATCATCTTATCCGCGACACGCTGCGCGGTGATACCAGTGAGGTTCTCCATTTCGATATCTCAGCACGCGTTATGGCGGCCATTGAGAACGAACCTGTTCATCAGACCACGTCGCTGATTCCTGAAGCGCAGCCTGCACCTCACCAGTGGCAGAAAATGCCGTTCTGGCACAAGGTGCGTCCATGGGCCAGCCAGCTCACCCAGATGGGGGTCGCTGCGTGCGTATCGCTTGCAGTTATCGTTGGGGTCCAGCACTATAACACTCAGTCTGAAGCCAATCAGCAACCTGAAGCGCCAGTGTTTAATACGCTGCCGATGATGGGTAAAGCCAGCCCGGTTAGCCTGGGCGTACCGGCAGATGCCTCCGCAAGCGGCGGACAGCAACAGCAGGTACAGGAGCAGCGCCGTCGCATTAATGCGATGTTGCAGGATTACGAGTTGCAGCGCCGTCTGCACTCCGAGCAGCTTCAGTTTGAGCAGGCCCAAACCCAGCAGGCTGCTGTGCAGGTGCCAGGAAACCAAACTTTAGGAACGCAATCGCAGTAATGAAGCAACTTTGGTTCGCCATGTCTTTGATGGCGGGTAGCCTGTTCTTCTCTGCTAACGCCTCGGCTGATGTTTCATCCGGGGCGTTGTTGCAGCAAATGAATCTGGCCAGCCAGTCACTCAATTACGAGTTGGCATTTATCAGCATCAATAAGCAGGGTGTCGAATCGTTACGCTATCGCCACGCCCGCCTTGATAACCAGCCGCTCGCCCAGCTTTTACAGATGGATGGCCCGCGTCGGGAAGTGGTCCAGCGTGGGAACGAAATCAGCTATTTCGAGCCTGGCCTTGAGCCGTTTACGCTCAATGGTGACTACATCGTTGACTCCCTGCCGTCGCTCATTTACACCGATTTTAAACGTCTCGCCCCCTACTATGATTTTATCTCGGTGGGGCGAACGCGTATTGCCGACAGGCTGTGCGAAGTGATCCGCGTTGTTGCGCGGGATGGGACGCGTTACAGCTATATCGTCTGGATTGACGCAGAGACGAAGCTGCCGATGCGCGTTGATCTGCTCGATCGCGACGGTGAAACGCTGGAGCAGTTCCGTGTGATCTCCTTTGACGTAAACAGTCAGGTCGGCAACAGCATGCAGAATCTGGCCAAAGCCAGCCTGCCGCCTTTGCTTTCCGTGCCTGCCGGCGATTCTGTCAATTTTAACTGGGTACCATCCTGGATCCCGCAAGGGTTCAGCGAAGTTTCCAGCAGTCGTCGCCAGCTGCCTACTATCGAAACTCCGGTTGAGTCGCGACTCTATTCCGATGGGCTGTTTAGCTTCTCGGTGAATATTAATCGCGCTACGGCGAACAGTTCCGAACAGATGCTCCGTACCGGTCGCCGGACGGTCAGCACGACGGTGCGCGATAATGCGGAAATTACCATTGTCGGTGAATTACCGCCGCCAACGGCAAAACGTATTTCCGACAGCATTAAATTCAGGGCTGCGCAATGATTAAAGAGTGGGCCACGGTCGTATCCTGGCAGGATGGCGTAGCGCTTGTTAGCTGTGACGTTAAAGCATCATGCAGCAGTTGCGCTTCGCGAGCCGGTTGCGGCAGCCGCGTGTTGAATAAGCTGGGGCCGCAAACGTCGCACACTATTGCTGTGCCGAGCGATCAGCCGCTGGTGGCAGGGCAAAAAGTGGAGCTGGGCATCGCTGAAGGTAGCCTGCTCACTTCCGCCATGCTGGTTTACCTTTCTCCGCTGGCAGGTCTGTTCGTGATGGGCGGGGTTTTCCAGATGCTGTTCGGCACAGATTTGGCCGCCATGTGCGGGGCCGCGTTGGGCGGCGTGGGCGGGTTCTGGCTTGCTAAAGGTGTTTCCCCAAGGCTTGCCGCCCGGGAAGCGTGGCAGCCCGTTATCCTCAGCGTTGCACTGGCACCCGACCAACTTCGTGTTGAGACGCTCTCTTCTGAGGCCCGGTGATCTGCCGGGCTTTATTATTATTTACATCGCAATAAAGAAAACGCCGTCTCTTCGCGCTATACCTGGCTCTAAGTGCAGTTCCAGCTGACGAGGATGTAGTGTAGAATGCTGCGTTTTCGCACTGAAAAACGTCAGGCTAAGAACAGCGGCCTCCAGGAATTCGTAAGGCATAATTATTTAACTATATGAAGAACATACGTAACTTTTCGATCATTGCTCACATTGACCACGGTAAGTCGACGCTGTCTGACCGTATTATCCAGATTTGCGGTGGCCTGTCTGATCGTGAAATGGCAGCCCAGGTTCTGGACTCCATGGACCTGGAACGCGAACGCGGTATTACCATCAAAGCGCAGAGCGTGACGCTCGACTATAAAGCTTCCGATGGTGAAACCTATCAGCTGAACTTTATCGACACCCCAGGGCACGTTGACTTCTCTTATGAAGTGTCACGCTCGCTGGCGGCCTGCGAAGGCGCGCTGCTGGTGGTGGATGCCGGACAGGGCGTAGAGGCCCAGACGCTGGCAAACTGCTACACCGCCATGGAAATGGATCTCGAAGTGGTGCCGGTTCTGAATAAAATCGACCTGCCAGCCGCCGATCCTGAGCGCGTAGCGGAAGAGATTGAAGACATCGTCGGTATTGATGCGACCGATGCTGTGCGCTGCTCGGCGAAAACCGGCGTCGGCGTTCCGGATGTACTGGAACGTCTGGTGCGTGATATTCCGCCGCCGGAAGGTGACCCGGATGCGCCGCTACAGGCGCTGATCATCGACTCCTGGTTTGATAACTACCTCGGCGTTGTTTCGCTGGTGCGTATTAAAAACGGCACCATGCGTAAAGGCGACAAAATCAAGGTCATGAGCACCGGCCAGGTCTACAACGCTGACCGTCTGGGCATCTTCACGCCAAAACAGGTTGACCGTACCGAGCTGAAATGCGGCGAAGTGGGCTGGCTGGTCTGTGCCATTAAAGACATCCTCGGCGCGCCGGTGGGTGATACCCTGACCGGTGCACGTAACCCGGCAGATAAAGCGCTGCCAGGCTTCAAAAAGGTGAAACCGCAGGTTTATGCGGGTCTGTTCCCGGTCAGCTCTGACGATTACGAAAACTTCCGCGATGCGCTCGGAAAGCTGAGCCTCAACGATGCCTCCCTGTTCTACGAGCCAGAAAGCTCAACGGCGCTGGGCTTCGGCTTCCGCTGTGGCTTCCTCGGTCTGCTGCACATGGAGATCATTCAGGAACGTCTGGAGCGTGAATACGATCTGGATCTGATCACCACCGCCCCGACGGTTGTCTACGAAGTAGAAACCACGTCGAAAGAGGTGATCTACGTCGACAGCCCGTCCAAGCTCCCGCCGCTGAATAATATTCAGGAACTGCGCGAGCCTATCGCAGAGTGTCACATGCTGCTGCCGCAGGAGTTCCTCGGCAACGTGATCACCCTGTGTATTGAGAAGCGTGGCGTGCAGACCAACATGGTTTACCACGGTAACCAGGTGGCGCTGACCTATGAAATTCCGATGGCGGAAGTAGTGCTCGACTTCTTCGACCGTCTGAAGTCTACCTCCCGTGGCTATGCGTCGCTGGACTACAACTTCAAACGCTTCCAGGCCTCGAACATGGTTCGCGTGGATGTACTGATCAACGGCGAGCGTGTTGATGCCCTGGCGCTGATCACCCACAACGATAACGCACCGTACCGTGGTCGTGAGCTGGTTGAGAAGATGAAAGATCTCATCCCGCGTCAGCAGTTTGACATTGCGATTCAGGCGGCCATTGGTAACCACATCATTGCCCGTTCAACCGTGAAGCAGCTGCGTAAAAACGTTCTGGCTAAGTGCTATGGCGGCGACGTCAGCCGTAAGAAAAAGCTGTTGCAGAAGCAGAAAGAAGGTAAGAAGCGTATGAAGCAGGTCGGTAACGTTGAGCTGCCGCAGGAAGCATTCCTTGCCATCCTTCATGTTGGTAAAGACGGTAACGGTAAATAACCTTAAGGAGTTGGCATGGCGAACATGTTTGCCCTGATCCTGGTCATCGCTACCCTGGTGACAGGTCTGTTGTGGTGCCTGGATAAGTTTATCTTCGCCCCAAAACGCCGTGAACGTCAGGCTGCCGCGCAGGCAGCCACGGGCGATGCGCTGGACGCGAAAACCCTGAAAAAAGTCGGCCCAAAACCGGGCTGGCTGGAAACAGGGGCATCGGTATTCCCGGTGCTGGCGATTGTGCTGGTGGTGCGTTCTTTTATCTATGAACCGTTCCAGATCCCGTCAGGATCGATGATGCCAACGCTGCTGATCGGTGATTTCATTCTGGTTGAGAAGTTTGCCTATGGCATCAAAGATCCGATCTACCAGAAAACGCTGATCGAAACGGGTCATCCGAAACGTGGCGACATCGTGGTGTTTAAATATCCGGAAGATCCACGGCTGGATTATATTAAACGCGCGGTAGGTCTGCCGGGCGATAAAGTAACCTACGATCCGGTGGCGAAAGAGGTGACCATTCAGCCAGGCTGTAGCTCTGGAACTGCATGTGAAAATGCGCTGCCAGTCACTTACTCCAACGTTGAGCCAAGTGATTTTGTGCAGACCTTTGCCCGCCGTAACGGCGGTGAAGCGACCAGCGGATTCTTCCAGGTGCCAAAAGGTGAAACCAAAGAGAACGGTATTCGTCTGGTTGAACGGAAAGAGACGCTGGGCGATGTCACTCACCGCATTCTGACCGTGCCAATCGCACAGGATCAACTGGCAATGTACTACCAGCAGCCAGGCCAACAGCTGGCGACCTGGATTGTGCCGCCGGGACATTACTTCATGATGGGTGACAACCGCGATAACTCTGCGGACAGCCGTTACTGGGGCTTTGTGCCGGAAGCGAATCTGGTCGGTAAAGCAACCGCTATCTGGATGAGTTTTGAGAAGCAGGAAGGCGAGTGGCCGACCGGCGTTCGCCTGAATCGTATTGGCGGAATTCATTAATTTTCGTCAAAAATAACACGTAGCGGCTTTTATTCGCCGCTACGTGAATTATTTCAGCGATAAATCTCTTTGAACTAACGACATCCCCTGTCGTTGTGTATAGAATATTCCCCCGAAGTTTAAGGTTGGCCCTGCAAGGGTGCCACGGCACACGAAACCGCGTTGGTTTTCTCAGGTCGGTTTCGTGTGCTGCATTTTTGACGCATTCATTTATTGGTATCGCATGAACCCCATCGTAATTAATCGGCTTCAACGGAAGCTGGGCTACACTTTTCATCATCAGGAGTTGTTGCAACAGGCATTAACCCATCGCAGTGCCAGCAGCAAACATAATGAGCGTCTCGAGTTTTTAGGCGACTCTATTTTAAGTTTCGTGATTGCAAATGCGCTTTATCATCGTTTTCCGCGTGTGGACGAAGGTGATATGAGCCGCATGCGCGCCACGCTGGTGCGCGGCAATACCCTCGCTGAAATCGCACGCGAGTTTGAGCTGGGTGAATGTCTGCGTCTGGGGCCAGGTGAGCTGAAAAGTGGTGGTTTCCGTCGTGAATCCATCCTTGCCGATACGGTCGAGGCATTGATCGGTGGCGTGTTCCTGGACAGCGATATACAGACCGTAGAAAAGCTGATCCTGAACTGGTATCAGACCCGCCTGGACGAAATCAGCCCGGGCGATAAACAAAAAGATCCTAAAACGCGTCTGCAAGAATATTTGCAGGGTCGTCATCTGCCGCTGCCATCCTATCTGGTGGTGCAGGTACGTGGCGAAGCGCACGATCAGGAATTTACCATCCATTGCCAGGTCAGTGGCCTGAGTGAACCGGTGGTCGGCACGGGTTCAAGCCGTCGTAAGGCTGAACAGGCTGCCGCCGAACAGGCGTTAAAAATGCTGGAGCTGGAATGAGCATCGACAAAACCTATTGCGGATTTATTGCCATCGTCGGACGTCCGAACGTTGGCAAATCCACCCTGCTGAATAATCTGCTTGGGCAGAAGATTTCTATCACCTCGCGTAAGGCGCAGACCACGCGTCACCGCATCGTCGGTATCCATACTGAAGGCGCGTATCAGGCGATTTACGTCGATACCCCGGGCCTGCACATGGAAGAGAAGCGCGCCATCAACCGTCTGATGAACAAGGCGGCGAGCAGCTCCATTGGCGACGTAGAGCTGGTGATTTTCGTTGTGGAAGGCACCCGCTGGACGCCGGACGACGAAATGGTCCTGAACAAGCTGCGCGACGGCAAAACGCCGGTGATCCTCGCGGTCAATAAAGTGGACAATGTGCAGGAAAAAGCCGATCTGCTGCCGCACCTGCAATGGCTGGGCAGCCAGATGAACTTCCTCGACATCGTTCCGCTGTCTGCGGAGACGGGTCTGAACGTTGATACCATCGCGGGCATCGTGCGCAAGCATCTGCCGGAAGCGACTCATCACTTCCCTGAAGACTACATCACCGATCGCTCTCAGCGTTTTATGGCGTCTGAAATCATCCGTGAGAAGCTGATGCGTTTCCTGGGCGCTGAACTGCCGTACTCTGTGACGGTGGAGATCGAGCGTTTCCAGAGCAACGAGCGCGGCGGTTACGATATTAACGGTCTGATCCTCGTTGAGCGTGAAGGGCAGAAGAAGATGGTGATCGGTAATAAAGGCGCCAAGATCAAAACTATCGGAATCGAAGCCCGTAAAGACATGCAGGACATGTTTGAAGCACCGGTTCACCTGGAACTGTGGGTGAAAGTGAAATCTGGCTGGGCCGATGATGAGCGTGCGCTGCGCAGCCTCGGTTACGGCGAAGATCAGTAACCTAAGACGACGAGCATATGGATGGATGGCAGCGCGCCTTTGTCCTGCATAGTCGTCCCTGGAGCGAAACCAGCCTGATGCTGGACGTCTTCACGGAAGAGTCCGGTCGCGTGCGCCTTGTTGCCAAAGGCGCACGATCCAGACGTTCTAATCTCAAAGGTGCCTTGCAGCCTTTCACCCCACTGCTGGTCCGCTTTGGCGGGCGAGGGGAAGTCAAAACCCTGCGCAGTGCTGAAGCCGTTTCCCTCGCGCTTCCTCTTTCTGGTATCACGCTCTACAGCGGTTTGTACGTCAACGAACTCATCTCACGGGTGCTTGAACATGAGACCCGCTTCTCTGAACTTTTCTTTGATTACCTGCACTGTATCCAGTCGCTCGCTGGCGCAACCGGCACTCCTGAGCCTGTGCTGCGTCGTTTCGAGCTGGCGCTGCTCGGTCACCTTGGATACGGTGTTGATTTTCTGCACTGCGCGGGGAGTGGGGACGAGGTAGAAGATACCATGACCTATCGCTATCGTGAGGAAAAGGGCTTTATTGCCAGTGTCGTCGTCGATAACAGCACCTTTACCGGGCGCCAGCTCAGAGCACTGTATGAACGCGAGTTCCCGGACGCCGACACCCTGCGTGCGGCAAAACGCTTTACCCGAATTGCGCTCAAGCCGTATCTTGGGGGCAAACCTTTAAAGAGCCGCGAATTATTCAGGCAGTTTATGCCGAAACGCTAATGTTTTACCCCTCACCCCAGCCCTCTCCCGGAGGGAGAGGGAGAAGGTAAATGAACAAAAATACCGAGGATTGTCATGGCTGAATTACTGTTAGGCGTCAACATCGACCACATTGCCACCCTGCGCAACGCGCGCGGCACGGCGTATCCGGATCCGGTTCAGGCGGCGTTTATCGCCGAGCAGGCTGGGGCGGACGGCATTACCGTCCACCTGCGTGAAGACCGTCGCCACATCACCGATCGCGACGTGCGTATCCTGCGCCAGACGCTGGATACCCGCATGAATCTGGAGATGGCAGTAACGGAAGAGATGCTGACGATTGCCTGCGATACGAAGCCGCATTTCTGCTGCCTGGTGCCGGAAAAACGACAGGAAGTGACCACCGAAGGCGGTCTGGATGTGGCCGGGCAGCTCGACAAAATGCGCGATGCCTGCAAACGCCTGGCGGATGCCGGTATCCTGGTTTCTCTCTTCATCGACGCCGATTTCACCCAGATTAAAGCCGCTGCCGACGTGGGCGCGCCGTATATTGAAATTCACACCGGCTGCTATGCCGATGCTGAAAACGACGCAGCGCAGGCGAAAGAGCTGGAGCGGATCGCCAAAGCGGCAACCTACGCCGCGAGCCTGGGACTGAAGGTTAACGCCGGTCACGGCCTGACCTATCACAACGTAAAAGCCATTGCTGCCCTGCCGGAAATGCACGAGCTGAACATCGGCCACGCTATCATTGGCCGTGCGGTGATGAGCGGTCTGAAAGACGCGGTTTCCGAGATGAAGCGTCTGATGCTGGAAGCGCGTCAGTAATGGCTATTCTGGGCTTAGGCACCGACATCGTTGAAATAGCCCGCATTGAAGCGGTGATCGCCCGGAGCGGCGATCGCCTCGCAAGACGCGTGCTGAGCGATAACGAATGGGCTATCTGGGAGGCGCATCAGCAGCCGGTGCGCTTTCTGGCAAAGCGTTTCGCGGTAAAAGAGGCGGCGGCGAAAGCGTTCGGCACGGGCATTCGTAACGGCCTGGCGTTTAACCAGTTTGAAGTGTTTAACGATGAGCTGGGTAAGCCACGTCTGCGTTTATGGGGCGAGGCGCTTAAGCTGGCGGAAAAGCTGGGCGTGGCGCACATGCACGTAACGCTTGCAGATGAACGCCACTACGCCTGTGCGACGGTGATTATCGAAGGTTAAATTTTGTCCGCATGGTGCATCAGGACAAACTTATCCCACAGCTGTTCTTCGTTCTCGACATGTGCCGGATCTTTTAAGATTGTATTGGGGATTGGGCACACCTTCTGGCAGGTCGGCGTCTCATAGTGGCCAATGCACTCGGTGCAGCGGTCGCTGTTAATCTCATAAATGCTGTCGCCCATCGAAATCGCCTCGTTCGGGCATTCGGGTTCGCACATATCGCAGTTGATGCATTTTTTGGTGATTAACAGCGCCATCAGGAAATTCTCAGAAACATCACAAACAGGGCGGGCATTATACGCTCATTCGTTGTTCAAACCAGTTTTTTTACCAGCTCTTCGCTGTGACGAATACGCTCTGGCGCACGCTCCAGATCCTGCTGAACCAGCGCCATAAACAGCAGGTCCGTTAGCATCATCTGCGCACTCGTCGACGAAATCGCCGCGCTGCGAGTGGCCTGTTCCTCGGCGATGGTATACAGACAGCGGGTGGCCCGCTGCTGGAGCGCATTCGGGCTGAAGCCAGTAATGGCCAGAATTTTTCCTCCTACGCGCAGGGCTTCGTCGGTAGCCATATTAATTTCACGGCGCTCGCCGGAATAGGAGATGGCCAGCAGTAAATCGTCAGGATCCATGGCCTGCACGGTCGCCAGCAGCGCGTGCATATCCTGTTCAACGATGGCGTTATAGCCGATTTTTGTCAGCTTCCAGCCAAAGTTACGCGCAACCAGTCCGGAGGCACCGATCCCGGTCAATACAATACGCCGCGCGTCGCGAAGCATGGCTACGCTTTCCAGCAGCTTCTCTTCCGTGTTCACATCCAGCGTGGCATGCATTGCCGCCACGTTCTCCTTGATCAGCTTTTCGCCGACCAGACGCATCGGATCGTCGCCGCGGATCTGGTTATGCACCGGCATTGACTGCGGATTAGGGTTGCTTACCAGTGCTTCACTGATCGCCAGTTTTAGCGCCGGAAAGCCTTTATAGCCTATCTTCTGGGCAAATTTCACCACGCTCGACTGGCTCACCCCGGCTTCACCTGCCAGCTGCTGGGAGCTGAGGTGTCGCGCGCGATCGGGCTGGGAAAGTAAATAATCCGCCAGCTTTTTGTCACTCTGGGCAAACCCTGCGTAGCGCTGGCGAATACGAATTAAACAGTTCATACGGTCTCCTGGCGAAAATGTGATTACCTGCGCAAATACGAATTATGCTCGCCTGAATGAATTTTATATTCCATTATAGTGCGTTTATTATGAATTAAAAATTCCAGAGGTAAATAACATGAATCTAGGCTCTCTTGTTTCTGAAACGCGTAACCCGCAAACCATGGATCTTGATGCACTGTCCACGCTGGAGCTGGTAAACCGCTTTAATCAACAGGATACCCTCGTCGCGCTGGCAGTCAAAGAGACATTGCCCGAGGTGGCGAAAGCCGTAGACGCCGCTGCCGACGCTCTGAAAGCAGGAGGACGCATTATTTATATGGGGGCGGGTACCAGTGGGCGCCTCGGTGTGCTGGATGCCTCAGAATGTCCCCCGACATTTGGCGTTCCGCACGGTCTGGTCGTTGGCCTGATTGCCGGTGGCCCCGGCGCGCTGCTGAAAGCGGTGGAAGGGGCAGAAGACAATAAACAGCTTGGGGAAGACGATCTCAGGGCGCTGAACCTGACCGCGCAGGATCTGGTCGTCGGGCTGGCGGCTTCTGGTCGTACGCCGTACGTCATTGGTGGGCTGGAATACGCCAGACAGACGGGATGTACCACGGTGGCCATCTCCTGTAACCCGGGCTCGCCGATTGCGCAGGTGGCCGCCATTGCCATCTCTCCGGTCGTCGGGCCGGAAGCGCTCACCGGCTCCACGCGCCTGAAATCCGGAACCGCACAGAAGCTGGTGCTCAATATGATCTCCACCGGCGCGATGGTGAAATTTGGCAAGGTCTACCAAAACCTGATGGTGGATATGCAGGCCACCAACGTCAAGCTGGTGGACAGAGCCTGCCGCATGGTGATGGAAGCGACAGGCGCCAGTCGTGAAGAGGCGGAAAAGGTGCTTCAGCAGACCGATCACGATGTAAAACCCGCCATTCTGATGATATTAACCGGGCTGGATGCAGCCGCGGCCAGAGCCAGGCTTGAAGCCCATCACGGGTTTTTACGGGCGGCATTAGAACATCAATAAGAGGCGTTTATGGACAAAACAGCAGCGCTCGCCAGCGACATCCTGCTTGGGATCGGTGGGGAAAAAAATATTCAGCGTCTGGAAAACTGCATGACGCGTGTACGCGTCGAGGTGTACAACGACGAAAAGCTTGATTTAACGCGCCTGAAGCAGCTCCCCGGCGTGAGCGGGTACGTTAAACAGGGGCAACAGCACCAGCTGATTGTCGGTCCGGGCAAAGCGGCGCAGGTGGTTGATGCCATGCGCGCCCTGATGACGGGCAGTGAAACGGCTCCCACCTTTGACGACGCGGAACGCACCAAAGCGCAGGCGAAAGCCAAATACAAAGCCCCCATGAGCGATGCGCTGCGCCAGCTGGCAAACGTCTTTATTCCTCTTATCCCGGCGTTTATCGCGTCGGGGCTGATCTCCGGGATTATCAATATCCTCAAGCGTCCGGATATTGTCGGGAATTTCGCCACCCAGTATCCGAACCTGCTGGGTATTCTGGCGATTTTCGGCAGCGCGGTGTTTGCCATCATGAATATTCTGGTGGGGGTGAACACGGCCAAAGTGTTCGGCGGCTCGCTGGCGATGGGCGGCGTAATGGCGGGTATCCTCTCCAGCCCGCAGCTGGCGCAGATTACGCTGTTTGGCGAGGCGCTTCAGCCTGGCCGCGGTGGGGTGATTGCCATGCTGCTGGTGGTCATTCTGATGTGCTGGATTGAGAAAAAGCTACGCGAGTTGCTGCCAGGCTCGATTGAACTGATCCTCAACCCGCTGCTGACCACATTGATTACCGGGAGCGTGGCGATTGTGGCGCTGCAACCGTTAGGCGGCGCGATCTCTGAAGCCATCGCCCACGGCGCGTCTCTGGCGATCGATCGCGGCGGGCTGCTGGTGGGGGCCGTGCTGTCCGGGACCTTCCTGCCGTTAGTGCTGACCGGTCTGCATCAGGGGCTGGTGCCGATTCACGTCGAACTGGTACAGGCGCACGGCTATAACGCCCTGCTGCCGATCCTGTCGATGGCTGGCGTTGGGCAGGTCGGCGCGGCCATCGCGGTGCTGATGAAAACCCGCAACGCGCGTTTAAAAAAGGTCATTAAAGGGGCGCTGCCGGTCGGGTTGCTCGGTATCGGCGAGCCGCTGATTTTCGGCGTGACCTTGCCGCTGGGTAAGCCGTTCCTGGCCGCCTGTCTCGGTGGGGCGGTGGGCGGGGCGTTAATCAGCTACTGGAAAGTGGCGACCGTCATTACCTTCGGGATCTCCGGGTTACCGCTGGCATTAACCATCGTGACCGGAAAAGTGATGCTCTATCTGTTAGGCTATCTGGTAGCGGTGATCGCCGGGTTCCTGTTTACCTGGCTGTTAGGATTCAACGACCCAGAGGAGTAAGGTTTGGCCAGTCACGAGCGTCGCGTTGTCTTTTTTGATCTGGATGGAACGCTGCATCAGCAGGATATGTTCGGCACCTTTATGCGCTACCTGCTACGGCGCCAGCCCCTTAACGCGTTGCTGGTATTACCCCTGTTACCCGTTATTGGCATCGCGCTGCTGGTGAAAGGCCGTGCAGCGCGCTGGCCGATGAGCCTGCTGCTCTGGGGATGCACGTTTGGTCATAGCGAAGCGCGCCTCAAGCAGCTCGAACAGGATTTTGCGCACTGGTTTCGCGGGCACGTCGCCGCGTTTCCCGTGGTACAGGCGCGCCTGACCAGCTATCTCGACGCCAATGATGCCGATATCTGGCTGATTACTGGCTCCCCGCAGACGCTGGTGGAGCAAGTCTATTTTGATACGCCCTGGCTGCCGCGCGTAAATCTTATCGCCACGCAGATCGCGCGCGGCTACGGCGGCTGGGTGCTCACCCTGCGCTGCCTCGGACATGAAAAAGTGGTGCAGCTGGAGAAACGCATCGGTACGCCGCTGCGTCTTTACAGCGGCTACAGCGACAGCAAGCAGGACAACCCGCTGCTCTATTTTTGCCAGCACCGCTGGCGCGTCACGCCTCTGGGCGAACTTCAGCAACTCGAATAGTCTTATCTGTACCGGCTGTGTATAATGCCGCCCGCTTTTCGACTGGAGTATCAGCCCTTGTCCAACCCTGAACACAATCATGAATACTGGATGCGCCATGCGCTGGTGCTGGCTCAGCGCGCCTGGGAAGAGGGCGAAGTGCCCGTGGGCGCGGTACTGGTCCATAACAATCAGGTGATTGGGGAAGGGTGGAACCGTCCGATTGGCCGTCACGATCCTACCGCGCATGCTGAAATTATGGCGCTGCGTCAGGGCGGACTGGTGCTGCAAAACTATCGTCTGCTTGATACCACCCTGTATGTCACCCTTGAGCCGTGCGCAATGTGCTCCGGGGCGATGGTGCACAGCCGAATCGGTACGCTGGTGTTTGGCGCGCGGGATGAAAAGACGGGCGCTGCTGGTTCACTGATGGACGTACTTGGGCATCCGGGGATGAACCACCAGGTGAAAACTATCGGCGGGGTACTTGCACCAGAATGTTCGGGTCTGTTAAGTGACTTTTTTCGAATGCGTCGGCAGCAGAAAAAGCAACAAAAGGCAGAATTGAAACCGCAGGGTGATTAAGCTCTTCCGGTGCGACCACCGGATAGCTTTCAGCCAGCTGTTGCGCCTCGGCCGCCTCTTTTTCTTTCTCCAGCAGATATCCCACCAGGCTTATCTGATACTTACGAATATTTTCCACGTAGGCATACGCTTCATGGCCGCGCGCATAGCCATACGTCAGCTTCTGGTACCACTGTTTCTGGCTAAGCAGCGGCAGGCGCTGTTTTACATCTGACCAACTGTCCGGGTTACCTTTGGTTTTCGCCGTCAGCGCCCGCGCGTCGAGCATATGCGCATACCCCATGTTATAGGCGGCTAGCGCAAACCAGATCCGCTCCCCTTCCGGGACCGTCTCCGGCACTTTCGCCATCATATCCTGTAAATACTGCGCGCCGCCGCTGATGCTCTGTTCCGCATCGGTCCGGTCGCTGATGCCGAGGCTCTGGGCGGTATTTTTGGTGAGCATCATCAACCCGCGCACGCCCGTGGGGGAGGTGGCCTGAGCATCCCAGTGCGATTCCTGGTAGGAAATTGCCGCCAGCAGCTTCCAGTCAATCTCCTGGGCGTACTTCTCAAACAGCGGTTGCAGGTCCGGCAGCACGCTGTCCACCGCGCGCAGGAAGGTGCGGGTGTCAACGTAATCAAAATCGTCCCCGTGACCGAGATATTTCTCTTCCAGACGCGCCAGGGTGCCGTCTTCATTGATGGAATTAAAGAAATCGAGCATGGCCGCAGAGACGGTTTGATCGTCGTCCAGCTGGGTAAACCAGGTCACCGGCTGTTCGTCGGTCACATCCAGCGCCACGGCGATTTCAGGATGAACGCGCTGGAAAAGACTGATCGCCACCGAATCAGCAATGGTATAGGCCAGCTTTTTATCTTTTACCTGCTCCAGCAATTCGGTCGTGCCGAGTTTAGGATCGACCGTCCAGCTGAGGTTAGGGTATTTTTTCTCTTTCAACGCCCGCAGATCGTCAATCACCACATGGCCTGGCGCAATGGTCAATTGCTGGTCGGTGATGTCGGCCAGTGAGCGCGGGCGCAGGCTACCCACACGATAAACCACCTGCTGCGACACGGAGTAGTAGGTCGGGCCCGGCTGATAGTTTTTGCTGCGTTCGCTGTTGTACACCAGACCTGCGGCGAGAATATCGGCACGGTCATGGTCCAAATCATCAAACAGCTGGTTGATGTTCTGCCGCACGGTAACTTTCAGCTTCACGCCCAGATAGTCCGCAAACAGCTGTGCCAGTTCGTAATCAAGACCGATGGTTTTACCGTTGATATCGTCGTAAATAAGCGGGGAGGAGAGGGTACTGACGCGCAACTCCCCCCGCTCCTGAATGGCGGCGATACGGTTTTCGGCCTTGCCGAACCAGGGAATAGACGGCCAGAGGGCCACTGCCAGCAGCAACGTAACAATGCCGATGAGCAGATAATTAATCTTTAATTTTTTCAATTAGTTAATTCTCTGCGACGCCGGTTGCCTCAGTGTGCTGTAGTCATGTTAAGAGTAGAGTTTGCCATTGATTGAGCGGCATTTTGCGCAAAGTAGCGCCAGTTGGCAACCAATTAGAGAGACAGGTCACATCTATTGTTAAACATAAAGGTTGATTTTATTTCGACGCAAACGGTTTCGTCGGCGCTCAGGATTCTCTATAATGACGCCCGTTTTCCCCCCTTGCGCACACTGTAAGCGCCCCGGCGCTTCGAAGACGAGAGACTTATGATGGAAATTCTGCGTGGTTCGCCTGCACTGTCTGCCTTCCGTATTAACAAACTGCTGGCACGTTTTCAGGCGGCCGACCTTCCGGTAAGCAATATTTACGCTGAGTATGTCCATTTTGCTGACCTGAATGCCCCCCTGAATGCAGAGGAGCGCGTACAGCTGGAACGTCTGCTTAAATATGGCCCAAGCCTGAGCAGCCATACGCCGACCGGCAAATTAATCCTCGCCACGCCACGCCCTGGCACCATCTCCCCCTGGTCTTCCAAAGCAACAGACATCGCTCACAACTGCGGCCTGAGCCAGATTAACCGTCTGGAGCGCGGTGTGGCGTACTACGTGGAAGCCTCTACCCTGAGCGACGCGCAGTGGCAGGCGGTTGCGGCTGAACTGCACGACCGCATGATGGAGAGCGTGTTTGACTCTCTGGATGATGCGCAGAAACTGTTCTCCCACCATCAGCCTGCGCCGGTACAGAGCGTGGATCTGCTGGGGCAGGGGCGTCAGGCGCTGATCGACGCAAACCTGCGTCTTGGTCTGGCACTCGCAGAGGATGAAATCGACTACCTTCAGGATGCATTCGTTAAGCTGAATCGCAACCCGAACGACATCGAACTGTATATGTTCGCGCAGGCCAACTCCGAGCACTGCCGCCACAAGATTTTCAACGCCGACTGGATTATCGACGGCGAACAGCAGCCGAAGTCGCTGTTCAAAATGATCAAAAACACCATGGAGCAAACCCCTGACCACGTGCTGTCTGCCTATAAAGACAACGCCGCGGTGATGGAAGGTTCCGAGGTGGGCCGCTTCTTCGCCGATCGCGAAGCAGGGCGCTATGACTTCCATCAGGAGCCCGCGCATATCCTGATGAAAGTGGAAACCCACAACCACCCGACGGCGATCTCCCCATGGCCGGGTGCGGCGACCGGCTCCGGCGGTGAAATCCGTGACGAAGGGGCGACCGGTCGCGGCGCGAAACCAAAAGCGGGTCTGGTCGGTTTCTCCGTCTCCAACCTGCGTATCCCGGGCTTTGAACAGCCGTGGGAAGAAGATTTCGGCAAGCCAGAGCGCATCGTGACCGCGCTGGATATCATGACCGAAGGCCCGCTGGGCGGCGCGGCGTTTAACAACGAATTTGGTCGTCCGGCGCTGAACGGTTACTTCCGTACCTATGAAGAGAAAGTGGACAGCCACAACGGCGAAGAGCTGCGCGGCTACCACAAACCGATCATGCTGGCGGGCGGGATCGGCAACATCCGTGCCGATCACGTGCAAAAAGGCGAGATCGTCGTCGGCGCGAAGCTGATCGTGCTCGGCGGCCCGGCGATGAATATCGGTCTGGGCGGCGGTGCGGCCTCTTCGATGGCCTCCGGTCAGTCTGATGCGGATCTTGACTTCGCGTCCGTGCAGCGTGACAACCCGGAGATGGAGCGTCGCTGTCAGGAAGTAATCGACCGCTGCTGGCAGCTGGGCGATGCTAACCCGATTCTCTTTATCCACGACGTGGGAGCGGGCGGCCTGTCCAACGCTATGCCTGAGCTGGTGAGCGACGGCGGTCGCGGCGGACGCTTCAACCTGCGCGATATCCTGAGCGATGAGCCGGGTATGAGCCCGCTGGAAATCTGGTGTAACGAATCCCAGGAGCGCTACGTGCTGGCGGTTGCCGCCGATCAGCTGCCGCTGTTTGACGAGCTGTGCCGCCGCGAGCGCGCGCCGTATGCGGTCATCGGTGAAGCGACCGAAGAGCAGCACCTTTCCTTAAGCGACACCCACTTTGACAACCAGCCGATCGATCTGCCGCTGGACGTGCTGCTCGGCAAAACGCCGAAGATGACCCGCGACGTGCAGACTCGCAAAGCGGCGGGCAAAGCGCTGGATCGCCAGGGCATCACCGTGGCAGAAGCGGTTAACCGCGTGCTGCACCTGCCTGCTGTGGCAGAGAAAACCTTCCTGGTGACCATCGGCGACCGCACCGTGACCGGTATGGTATCCCGCGATCAGATGGTTGGCCCGTGGCAGATCCCGGTCGCTAACTGCGCCGTGACCACCGCGAGCCTCGACAGCTACTACGGCGAAGCGATGGCGCTGGGCGAACGCACCCCGGTGGCGCTGCTGGACTTCGCCGCCTCTGCACGACTGGCGGTTGGTGAAGCGCTGACCAACATCGCGGCGACGCAGATTGGCGACATCAAACGTATCAAACTTTCCGCGAACTGGATGGCGGCAGCCGGTCACCCGGGGGAAGACGCCGGCCTGTATGAAGCCGTGAAAGCGGTGGGTGAGGAGCTGTGTCCAGCCCTCGGCCTGACCATTCCGGTGGGTAAAGACTCCATGTCGATGAAAACCCGCTGGCAGGAGGGTAACGAGCAGCGCGAGATGACGTCTCCGCTGTCGCTGGTGATCACCGCGTTTGCCCGTGTAGAAGACGTACGCCATACCGTTACGCCGCAGCTGGCGACCGAAGATAACGCCCTGTTGTTGATTGACCTGGGTAAAGGCCACAACGCGCTGGGCGCCACCGCACTGGCGCAGGTTTACCGTCAACTTGGCGACAAGCCAGCCGACGTGCGCGACGTGGCGCAGCTAAAAGGCTTCTACGACGCAATTCAGGCGCTGGTGGCACAGCGCAAGCTGCTGGCCTACCACGACCGTTCCGATGGTGGCCTGCTGGTGACGCTGGCAGAGATGGCCTTCACCGGTCACTGCGGCGTTGAAGCAAACATTGCAACGCTTGGCGAAGACCGCCTGGCGGCGCTGTTTAACGAAGAGCTTGGCGCGGTCATTCAGGTACGCGCCGCAGATCGCGACGCGGTGGAAGCGATTCTGGCGCAGCACGGTCTGGCAGACTGCGTACACTATCTCGGTAAAGCGGTGCAGGGCGACCGCTTCGTGATTGAAGCCGACGGCCACGCGGTGTTCAGCGAAAGCCGCACCACGCTGCGCATGTGGTGGGCAGAAACCACCTGGCAGATGCAGCGCCTGCGCGATAACCCGGAATGTGCCGATCAGGAACACAACGCCAAGGCTAACGACAACGATCCAGGCCTGAACGTGAAGCTCTCCTTCGACATCAACGAAGATATCGCTGCGCCGTACATTGCGACCGGCGCGCGTCCGAAAGTGGCCGTGCTGCGCGAGCAGGGCGTTAACTCCCACGTTGAGATGGCGGCGGCCTTCCACCGGGCGGGCTTTGACGCCATCGACGTCCACATGAGCGACCTGCTGGCCGGGCGTACCGGGCTGGATGATTTCCAGGCGCTGGTTGCCTGCGGAGGGTTCTCCTACGGTGACGTGCTGGGCGCGGGCGAAGGCTGGGCGAAGTCCATTCTGTTTAACAGCCGCGTGCGCGACGAGTTCGAGACCTTCTTCCATCGTCCGCAAACCCTGGCGCTGGGCGTGTGCAACGGCTGCCAGATGATGTCTAACCTGCGCGAGCTGATCCCGGGCAGCGAAGCCTGGCCACGCTTTGTGCGCAACCAGTCCGACCGCTTCGAAGCGCGCTTCAGTCTGGTAGAAGTGACTCAGAGCCCGTCTCTGCTGCTGCAGGGGATGGTTGGCTCTCAGATGCCAATCGCCGTTTCCCACGGCGAAGGTCAGGTAGAAGTGCGCGATGCGGCCCATCTGGCGCAGCTTGAGAGCAAAGGCCTGGTGGCGCTGCGCTTTGTCGATAACTTCGGCAAGGTCACGGAAACCTATCCGGCGAACCCGAACGGTTCGGCAAATGGCATTACCGCGGTCACCAGCGAAAGCGGTCGGGTGACCATCATGATGCCGCACCCGGAGCGTGTCTTCCGCACCGTGAGCAACTCCTGGCACCCGGAAAACTGGGGCGAGGACAGCCCGTGGATGCGCATTTTCCGCAACGCGCGTAAACAACTGGGTTAAGTTTCAACGCCCTGACTGTAGGCCCGGTAAGCGCGAGCGCCACCGGGCTTTTTTGTACCTGTCGCAAAATTGCGACAATCCTCTGGATTGAGTGTCTCCAATAAGAGACATATAAATTGTTGATTTATCTATGGCAGGACAGGTTTCCATTAAGGTGTTGCTTAATAGCGACACTTAGCCTGTAAATCATTCACCTGACAATCAATGCATTTTAATAATAAAACAATTATTAATCATAAGGATAGTATCAAAGTTTGCAATCTGGCACGCATGTTGCATAATAGTAGCCAGTGGCTCATTCACCTTCTTATGTCAGCCCCTTCGGGACGTGCTACATAAACTTCGAATGACGCACAAAAAGGTGCCTGCCGTCCAACTACTGATTATTGCAATGCTTTATCAGGCCAGGGCGAAACGTCGAGTTAGGCACCGCCTTATTCCATGACAAAGCCGGGTTTTTACCCGGCTTTGTTGTATCTGAAGGGCAGACTCAGTTACGCTCTCCTCAAACCCGGATGATGAGAGTAATGTGTTGAAACGCTGGCCCGCTTTCCCTCGCTCCCTGCGACAGCTCGTTATGATGGCCTTCCTGCTGATCCTGCTACCTTTGCTGGTTCTGGCGTGGCAGGCATGGCAAAGCCTGAATGCGTTAAGTGCCCAGGCGGCCCTGACTAACCGCACCACGCTTATTGATGCCCGCCGTAGCGAGGCAATGACCAACGCCGCGCTGGAGATGGAGCGTAGCTATCGCCAGTACTGCGTGCTGGACGACCGTACGCTGGAGAGGGTCTATCAGAACCAGCGTAAACGCTACAGCGAAATGCTGGATGCCCATGCCGGGGTCTTGCCGGATGACAAACTCTATCAGGCGCTGCGTCAGGATCTGAACGATCTGGCGCAGCTCCAGTGCAAAAACAGCGGTCCTGATGCCGCCGCCGCCGCCCGACTTGAAGCCTTCGCGAACGCCAATACGGAGATGGTGCAGTCCACCCGTACGGTTATCTTTTCCCGTGGTCAACAACTCCAGCAGGAGATTGCCGAGCGCGGCCAGTTCTTCGGCTGGCAGGCGCTGGTGCTGTTCCTCGTCAGCCTGGGGCTGGTACTGCTCTTTACCCGCATGATCATCGGCCCGGTAAAGGGGATCCAGCGGATGATTAACCGCCTGGGGGAGGGCAAATCTCTCGGGGATACGGTTGTTTTTAAAGGCCCGCGCGAGCTGCGCTCGGTCGGTCAGCGCATCATCTGGCTTTCTGAACGCCTGGCGTGGCTGGAATCGCAGCGTCACCAGTTCCTGCGCCATATCTCACACGAACTCAAAACACCGCTGGCCAGTATGCGTGAAGGCACGGAGCTGCTGGCAGACGAAGTGGCGGGGCCGTTATCCCCTGAGCAAAAAGAGATCGTGGCGATTCTGGATGCCAGTAGCCGCAATTTACAAAAACTTATTGAACAACTGCTGGACTATAACCGCAAGCTGGCGGATGGTGCTGTGGTGCTTGAAAGCGTTGAGATTGAACCGCTGGTGGACATGGTGATCTCCGCCCATAGCCTGCCAGCAAGAGCTAAAATGATGCATACCCAGGTGGATCTCAATGCGCCATCCTGCCTGGCAGAGCCGATGCTCCTAATGAGCGTACTGGATAATCTTTATTCCAATGCGGTGCACTATGGTACTGAATCCGGTACCATTTATATCAGAAGCAATAACAACGGTTCGCGGGTATTTATTGACGTAGCGAATACGGGAAGCCCGATTCCGGATGATGAAAAAACGATGATCTTTGAGCCCTTCTTCCAGGGGAGTCATCAGCGAAAAGGTGCGGTAAAAGGAAGTGGTCTGGGGCTGAGTATTGCCCGCGACTGCATACGACGCATGCAGGGTGAGCTTAACATCGTGAGTGATGAACGCGCCGATGTCTGTTTTCGTATCGAACTGCCTCTTGAGCCGGAAAAATCAATGAAATGAATAACAACCTGGTGAGTATGTCACACGTCTTTTACCGCGCACTGCGCGCGGTGTTTTCCAGCAAAAATGTGCGCCTCAGCCTGCCCTGCTTACTGCTGGCCGGCTGTGTAACCCATGCACCAAAAAGTGCGATTAGCCACAAACAGGAAGATAAATGGCCGCAAAAACAGCTGGCCGATTTCCTTTCAACACGTTGCGATGATATCTGGAGCCTGTCGGGGCGTGATGTTGAATCCAATCCGCTGTTCTGGCTGCGCGGAATAGACTGCGCCCAGCGACTGGCGCCCGCCGAGGCCCGTGCCCAGGCGGCGATGCTGATGGACGATACCTGGCAGGACGCGTTTAAACGCGGGATCGTGATGGCGGATGCCAGAATCACGCCTGTCGAACGCCGCGCCAACGTGACGCGGCTGGATACTTACGTGATCAATATTCCCCCCCAGGTGCGCCCGGTTTATCAGCTCTGGCGGGACGGACAAACCCTGCAATTACAGCTGTCCGAAGAGCGTTTCCGCTACAGCAAATTGCAGCAGTCAAGCGACAGCGAGCTTGATGCGCTTCGCCAGCAGCAGGAGTCGCTGCGCGAGCAGCTGGAAACCACCACCCGCAAGCTCGAAAATCTGACCGATATCGAAAGACAGCTCTCGACGCGTAAGCCGGCAGGCAGCTATCTGCCCGATGGGTCGAAAGGCAACTCTGCCACGACGCCAGACAGTGAGACGCCGAAACAAGAGGATGTGAAGCCATGACAAGCCGTAAACCTGCCCATCTGTTACTGGTGGATGACGATCCCGGGCTGTTAAAGCTGCTGGGGATGCGTCTGGTCAGCGAAGGCTACAGCGTGGTCACCGCTGAAAGCGGGCAGGAGGGGCTGAAAGTGCTCAGCCGCGAGAAAATCGATCTGGTGATCAGCGATTTGCGCATGGATGAAATGGATGGCCTGCAACTGTTCACGGAGATCCAGAAGCAGCAGCCCGGGATGCCGGTGATTATCCTCACCGCTCACGGATCTATTCCTGATGCGGTGGCCGCGACGCAGCAGGGGGTATTCAGCTTCCTCACCAAACCGGTGGATAAAGACGCCCTCTATAAAGCGATCGACAGCGCTCTTGAGCACGCGGCGCCATCCGGCGACGACGGCTGGCGTGAATCCATCGTGACGCGTAGCCCTGTGATGCTGCGCCTGCTGGAACAGGCGCGGATGGTGGCGCAATCCGACGTTAGCGTGCTGATCAACGGCCAGAGCGGGACCGGGAAAGAGATCCTGGCCCAGGCGATCCACAACGCCAGCCCACGCAGTAAAAATGCCTTTATTGCCATCAACTGTGGCGCGCTGCCGGAACAACTGCTTGAGTCTGAGCTCTTCGGCCATGCCCGCGGCGCCTTTACCGGCGCGGTGAGCAGCCGTGAAGGGCTGTTCCAGGCGGCTGAGGGGGGCACGCTGTTCCTTGATGAAATTGGCGATATGCCCGCGCCGTTGCAGGTCAAACTGCTGCGCGTGTTGCAGGAGCGGAAAGTGCGTCCGCTTGGCAGCAACCGCGATATCGATATCAACGTGCGCATTATTTCCGCTACCCATCGCGATTTGCCCAAGGTGATGGCGCGCAACGAGTTCCGCGAAGATCTCTACTATCGACTGAATGTCGTCAACCTGAAAATCCCGGCGCTGGCCGAGCGTGCGGAAGATATCCCGCTGCTGGCAAATCACCTTTTGCGCCAGGCCGCTGACCGCCACAAACCATTCGTGCGCGCGTTCTCCACCGATGCGATGAAACGCCTGATGACAGCAAGCTGGCCGGGCAACGTACGCCAGCTGGTGAACGTGATTGAGCAGTGCGTGGCGCTGACGTCATCGCCGGTGATCAGCGATGCGCTGGTGGAGCAGGCGCTCGAGGGGGAAAACACGGCCTTACCGACGTTTGCGGAAGCGCGAAACCAGTTCGAGCTGAACTATCTGCGCAAGCTGCTGCAAATCACCAAAGGCAACGTGACCCACGCGGCGCGCATGGCCGGGCGTAACCGTACCGAGTTTTATAAATTGCTCTCACGCCATGAGCTGGAAGCGAACGATTTTAAAGAGTAATACCGCAAAATTCGCCTGAATATGATACTGTGAGCAACCGATTACGAGGCTGCTTACTGGCAAGAGTTTAAGGACCCACCATGAAAAAGATTGATGCGATTATTAAACCTTTCAAACTGGATGATGTACGTGAAGCGCTGGCAGAAGTAGGCATCACCGGGATGACCGTAACTGAAGTGAAAGGTTTTGGTCGTCAGAAGGGCCACACCGAGCTATACCGTGGCGCAGAGTACATGGTGGACTTTCTGCCGAAAGTGAAAATCGAGATCGTGGTAAGCGATGATATCGTCGATACCTGTGTGGATACCATCATCCGCACGGCGCAGACCGGTAAAATTGGCGACGGGAAAATCTTCGTCTTTGACGTGGCGCGCGTGATCCGTATCCGTACCGGCGAAGAAGACGACGCGGCGATTTAAAAAAGATTTGGTAGGCCGGGTAAGGCGCAGCTGCCACCCGGCGAAAAAAAAGCCCCTCGTTGAGGGGCTTTTTGCATTACAGCACTTTATGCGGGCCGAAACATTCGTAATGAATGTTGTCTTTATTCACGCCCAGGTCTACCAGCTGCTTCGCGGCATACTGCATAAACGCTACCGGCCCACAAACGTAGAACTGCATCCCCGGTGCGCTGAACGCCCCTTCATGCTGCCCTAAATTCATCAGGCCTTCGCTGTCGAAACGAGCCGCTGCGCGGTCGGCTTCCGTGGGTAAACGATACCAGGTATGCGCGGTAAAGTGTGGCAGACCCGCTCCCAGCGCTTTCACTTCGTCCGCAAAGGCGTGAACATCACCGTTCTCCGCCGCGTGGAACCAGTTAACCTGCGCGCTGTGGTTTGCTTTCGCCAGCGTATCCAGCATCGCCAGCATTGGCGTCTGACCCACGCCTGCGGAGATAAGCGTCACCGGGGTATTCGTTTCAACGGCCATAAAGAAATCGCCCGCCGGTGCCGCCAGATGGACCACGTCGCCCACGCTGGCTTCGTTATGGAGCCAGTTGGATACCTGACCACCTTCCTCACGTTTAACCGCAATGCGATAGCCTTTGCCGTCTGGCTTGCGGGTCAGGGAGTACTGGCGAATCTCCTGATGCGGGAAGCCTTCAGGCTTCAGCCAGACGCCCAGATACTGGCCCGGCTGGTAATCGGCAACTGGCTGACCATCAACTGGCTCAAACTCAAAGCTGGTGATCAGTGCGCTGCGCGGGGTTTTCTCAACGATGCGGAAGGCGCGCGTGCCTTCCCAGCCGCCATTCTTGCTGGCGTTTTCGCTGTAGATCTGTGCTTCACGGTTGATGAATACGTTTGCAAGTACGCCATAGGCCTTCCCCCAGGCATCCAGTACTTCCTGGCCCGGGCTGAACATTTCGTCCAGGGTCGCCAGCAGGTGACTGCCGACGATGTTGTACTGCTCAGGTTTGATCTGGAAGCTGGTGTGCTTCTGCGCGATTTTTTCCACCGCAGGCAGCAGAGCCGGCAGGTTTTCGATGTTGCTGGCATAGGCGGCAATAGCGTTAAACAGCGCTTCGCGCTGATCGCCGTTACGCTGGTTGCTCATGTTGAAAATCTCTTTGAGCTCCGGGTTATGCGCGAACATGCGATCGTAGAAATGGGCGGTCAGTTTAGGACCCGTTTCAACCAGCAGGGGAATTGTGGCTTTCACGGTAGCGATGGTTTGGGCGTCGAGCATAGCAGCTTCCTTCTGATGTTACTTTAATGATGTATTTTAGATACATCTTATAAAAATACCCCTGCAATGTAAATGGTTCTTTGCATCGTGAAAAATATGCATCACAAAGCTGAAAAGAAATCCGTTGAAAATGGTGAGAGCTTTATTGCTCAAACCCTTGCGTGGCGTGGAGGTAAACGTTTGCGTAAAATCGTTTGTCAAGACCTGTTATCGCAGAACTATTCAGTTATACTGTTGCCCGTCGTCCAACAGGACTGCCTTTTCAGGCCAAAAATTTACTTGTTAGCTGAGTCAGGAGATGCGGATGTTAAAGCGTGAAATGAACATTGCCGATTATGATGCCGAACTGTGGCAGGCTATGGAGCAGGAAAAAGTACGTCAGGAAGAGCACATCGAACTGATCGCCTCCGAAAACTACACCAGCCCGCGCGTGATGCAGGCGCAGGGTTCTCAGCTGACCAACAAATATGCTGAAGGTTATCCGGGCAAGCGCTACTACGGCGGTTGCGAATACGTTGATATCGTTGAGCAGCTGGCTATTGACCGTGCGAAAGAACTCTTTGGCGCTGACTACGCGAACGTCCAGCCGCACTCTGGCTCTCAGGCTAACTTCGCTGTTTATACCGCGCTGTTGCAGCCGGGCGATACCGTTCTGGGTATGAACCTGGCGCAGGGCGGCCACCTGACTCACGGCTCCCCGGTTAACTTCTCTGGCAAACTGTACAACATCATCCCTTACGGTATTGATGAGTCCGGTAAAATTGACTACGAAGACATGGCGAAGCAGGCCAAAGAGCACAAGCCGAAGATGATCATCGGTGGCTTCTCTGCTTACTCCGGCATCGTTGACTGGGCAAAAATGCGTGAAATCGCTGACAGCATCGGTGCGTACCTGTTCGTCGACATGGCGCACGTTGCCGGTCTGATTGCCGCTGGTGTTTACCCGAACCCGGTTCCACATGCGCACGTTGTGACCACCACCACCCACAAAACCCTGGCGGGTCCACGCGGTGGGCTGATCCTGGCGAAAGGCGGTGACGAAGAGCTGTACAAAAAGCTGAACTCCGCCGTATTCCCAAGCGCCCAGGGCGGCCCGCTGATGCACGTTATCGCCGCGAAAGCCGTCGCGCTGAAAGAAGCGATGGAGCCAGAGTTCAAGGTTTATCAGCAGCAGGTTGCTAAAAACGCCAAAGCGATGGTGGAAGTGTTCCTGAATCGTGGCTACAAAGTGGTCTCTGGCGGGACTGAAAACCACCTGTTCCTGCTGGACCTGGTTGATAAGAACCTGACCGGTAAAGAAGCTGACGCAGCCCTCGGCCGCGCCAACATCACCGTGAACAAAAACAGCGTGCCAAACGATCCGAAGAGCCCGTTCGTGACCTCCGGTATCCGTATCGGTTCTCCGGCCGTAACTCGTCGTGGCTTTAAAGAAGCGGAAGTAAAAGAGCTGGCGGGCTGGATGTGTGACGTTCTGGACAACATCAATGACGACGCGGTTATCGAGCGCGTTAAAGGTAAAGTGCTGGACATCTGTGCACGCTTCCCGGTGTACGCATAATTCTCTGCGTTGCAGAACTGAAAAAGGCCGCTCATGCGGCCTTTTTTTATGGGCTAACGTCGATCGAGGGAGATGGCCCCCGGCCCGGTAATCGCCAGCAAAATAAATGCGCCAGCGATACTCACATTTTTGTAGAAGTTAATCATATTTGGCAGGACCGCATCGCCCGTCATATCCCAGTAGTGGTGACCAATCACCGCCGTTCCCAGCGTATAGAAGACAAAGATCACCGCGAGAGGGCGGGTGAAAAAGCCCAGCACGATTAGAATCGCGGCGGGGACTTCCATCACCACCGCAATAATCGCGGCCAGCATGGGCATGGGGGCGCCGAGCGACGTCATATACTGAACGGTGCCGCTAAACCCCGTCAGCTTGGGATAACCGAAAATAATAAACAGGACCACGATAGCAATGCGGGCAATTAAAAGCAGGAGAGAACGAGAGGAGCCGAAATCGAAATAACGTAAGCTGTTCATGGCAAACGACCTCTTCAGGCGATGTCTTATAAACGTAATACAGTTTTACCGCTCTCGCCATACGCTGTCCGGCTGGTGATGATGTTAATTTTTAGTTAATTTATAGCGCGCTAACGACTTGCTAAAGTCAGGGATTAACGCCAGACTATCGCCTCCATTTCGGGAGGGATTCATGGTCTTGCATTCCACGCGCTGGCTGGCGCTCAGCTATTTCACCTATTTCTTTAGTTACGGTATTTTTCTGCCTTTCTGGAGCGTCTGGCTCAAGGGAATTGGTCTGACGCCTGAGACCATTGGCATCCTGCTGGGCGCGGGGCTGGTGGCACGTTTCCTGGGGAGTCTGCTGATTGCGCCCCGCGTCAGCGATCCCTCCTTACTGATTAAAGCGGTGCGAATTCTGGCCCTGCTGACGCTGGTCTTTGCCGCCTGCTTCTGGGTTAGCCACCAGTTTGCCTGGCTGATGGTGGTAATGGTTGGCTTTAATCTGTTCTTCTCCCCGCTGGTGCCGCTGACGGATGCCCTGGCGAACACCTGGCAAAAGCAGATCACCATGGACTATGGCCGCGTGCGCCTGTGGGGATCGATTGCCTTCGTGATCGGCTCTGCGCTGGTCGGGAAACTGGTCAGCCTCTATGACTATCGTGCCATTCTGGCGCTGCTAACGCTCGGCATCGCCTCAATGCTGCTCGGTATGTTGCTGCGTCCGTCGGTGATGCCGCAGGGCGAAAGCCGCCATCAGGAGAGCGCCGGCTGGCCCGCCTGGCGCTCGCTGGTGGCGCAAAGCTGGCGTTTCCTGGCCTGCGTCTGTCTGCTTCAGGGGGCGCATGCGGCCTATTATGGCTTCAGCGCCATCTACTGGCAGGGGGCGGGTTACTCGGCTTCTGCGGTAGGCTACCTGTGGTCGCTCGGCGTGGTGGCGGAGGTTATTATCTTCGCGCTGAGCCAAAAACTGTTCCGTCGTTTCGGGGCGCGTGACCTGCTGCTGCTTTCCGCCGTGTGCGGCGTGGCGCGCTGGGGCATCATGGGCTGGACGACGGAGCTGCCGTGGCTGATTGTGGCGCAAATTCTGCACTGCGGAACCTTCACCGTCTGCCATCTGGCGGCGATGCGCTACATCGCGGCGCGAGAGGGTGGGGACGTTATTCGTCTTCAGGCGGTCTATTCAGCGGTGGCGATGGGCGGCAGTATTGCGGTGATGACCGTATTTGCCGGTTTCCTCTATCAGCACCTGGGGCACGGGGTGTTCTGGGTGATGGCGCTGGTCGCTTTACCGGCCATCGTTATTCGCCCTAAAGTCGCTGCTCGCACGTAACTACGATTCGAGCATTACGCGAATGTGTTCCTGCTGCTGCGTGTTCAGGGTCTCAACGGCATGAATGAGCGGTGGCGAGAACAGCGGCAGGGCGGTTGGATAAGGCGTAATAACCAGCGCCGCCTCGCGGGGCGCGCCCTCCTTCTTAAACGCCTCCAGGCTAAGATAACGAATATTGAGCGGCAGCAGCGTCAGCTCGCGAAGCTGCTGCTCAATTAACTCTTCACAGGCTTTATTTTCCCCCGTTAACAGGACCACCTGTTTTTCATGCAGATCGGTCTCCTGCATCAGCCAGGCACCAAAAATCACCGCCACCAGAGCCATCTCTTCATCGGAGAATCGCAGAACAAATTCAGCTTCCAGCTCAAACAGCGCCTCTTTAGTGGTGCGCAGCAGCCGGGGGTATAAACGGTGGATCTCTTCCGGCAGACTGTTGTCGATGCCGATGTCAAATAAGGAGCGGTCCAGCGCCTGAGCCAGATGAATATAAAGCTGATCGGTCAGACCTTGCTCATCGCTGAAGTTCATCCCGGTTTGTGCCCGGAAGCGGGCAATCATACGCACGATGGCGCGACGCAGGCGCTGATCCTGCTGGTGTTTATCCATCACCGGGTCGGGTGTGCGAAGCATCATAAACAGCAGCGCCAGGAACAGCTGTTCATCGCTGTGCGTTCCCTGCGGGACGCGCCGTTTCCAGTGGCGGACAATTTCCTGCGCCGTAAAGTATTCCCCTCGGGACTGCGTCCAGCTGCGCTGAACGGGCGAAAACTCCGGCGTATTGCCCAGATGATGCTGAATCAGACAATATTGCAGATAGAGCTGTAAAAATTGTACGTCGCGGGACTCAAACTGGCGCTGAAGCTTGCGCGCACAAAAGTTGATAAGCGCCCGAAGGTTCGCATCGTCATAAAGCGGGCGGGCAATGCCGTGCTGTTTGAGCGCGGTTTTTAAGGCAGGGGTAAACTGTTGGGCGACAAAATGTGGACAGAGCCGAAGCGCCCTGCGCAGCCAGTGCAGCAGGCACAAACGTTGATTAAGGGCGGAACCCTCAATTCGGTAGCAGCCATCATGGTGCGTGACGATATCAAGCCGATGATAGCGCTGGATTTCATCGCGCGTCTCGGCTATATCTTGCCGTGCCATGACGTCGTCCACGCCGTTGGCAGCGATTATGCTCTGTGCGGTGACGGCAGCATCGGGCAGGTAAAGCATCAAAAGCACCTGGCAGCGGCGCTGCGAACTGGAAAGCACAGATGGAATTTCAAGCGTCGTCATCATCTGTCGGGTATCCAGTGTGAATGTTTGATAAGAATAGCTAAAGGATGGGCGCTGAAAAGCGCACCGGCAGGCCTTTCACTCAGGATTGCTGGCGAACATCACAGAATTTTTGACGTGAGGAACAGATGCAAATAGTTAAACAAAGCGCGGTAGCGTTATTTTTGGCGGTTTTCACTTTCGCCGCCGGCGCACATCCTCACAGTTTTATCAGCCTGAAAACCGAACTGGTGACGGACGGCACGCAGCTCAGTGGCCTGAAGATGCACTGGACGATGGATGAAATCACCTCCGCCGACCTGCTGTACGATGCCGGAAACGCAAAGCCCGGCGATGAGATCTGGAAAAAGCTGGCGGCGGAGGTGATGGCCAACGTGCTGGGTCAGCACTACTTCACCGAGTTCTGGCACAACGGACAAAAGGTGAAATTTCTTAACCGTCCCACGGAGTACGGCATGACCCGCGAAGGTCATCAGGCGGTGCTGACGTTCGTGCTTCCGCTGGCGCATCCTCAGCCGCTGCCCGGGCAAACGTACCGCTTTTCAACTTTTGACCCTACCTACTATGTCGATATGCGCTATGACAAAGACAGCGACGTACGGCTGCCGGACGCGCTGCAAAAAAGCTGCAAAATTGGCGTGCACACCCCTAAACCCAGCGAAGAGACGCTGAACTTTGCGATCTCGCTGGATAAAGCAGATGCCCCGCCTGAGGACATGGAGCTGGGTAAACAGTTCGCGCAGGAGGTGACGTTACAATGTCAGTGATCTCCTCTCCCGTCAGTAAGCCGCGTCGCTGGCTGCACCTCTGGCCTCTGGCGCTCTTTTTGTTGTTAGCGGTTGGCGGCGCGCTCTGGCTGTGGCAGGCATGGCCGCAGGTGATGGTGAAAAGCGTCCTCTGGCAGCGGGAAGTTAATCAGCAGATGAGCGTGCTGCTGAAAGCCGTGGCGGAAAATCCGACCAAAGCGGGCGGCGCTCTTCTGGCGTTCAGCTTTATCTATGGCGTGCTGCATGCCCTGGGGCCGGGGCACGGCAAAATTGTCATCACGACCTGGCTTGCCACGCATCCGTCGAAGCTGAAATCGAGTATCGGCCTGACGCTGGCTTCTTCTTTACTTCAGGGCGGTGTGGCGATTGCGCTGGTCGTGGTCGTCCTCTCGCTGCTACAGCTGCCGGCTCGCCAGCTGCATATGAGCAGCTTCTGGCTGGAGAAGGGGAGTTACGCGCTGGTAGGCGTGCTGGGGTTGATCCTCTGCTGGCGGGCGCTGAAAAAATTGCGCGCGTTGCTGCAAAAACCAAAATTCAAAGCCTTTACGCCGCATCACGTTCACCATGAAAACTGCGGGTGCGGGCATCAGCATCTGCCGACGCAGGAACAATTACAGAATGGTGACGACTGGCGTGCGCGTCTGATGATTGTGCTCTCAATGGGGATGCGTCCGTGCTCGGGCGCAATCATGGTGCTGTTGTTCAGCAAAGTGACAGGCGTATTTGGCTGGGGCATGCTCTCGGCGCTGGCGATGGCGGCGGGAACGTCTCTGACGATCTCTTCGTTAGCCTTGCTGGTGCACAGCTTCCGTCAGCTGGCGGTAAAACTCAGCGGCAATAAAACGCCGGTATTGTGGCGACAGGTTGGCTGGACGACGCTTGCGTTGGCGGGCGGGGTGATTCTGCTGGTGGCTGCGGTCACGATGTGGATGAGCGCGCTGCCGGTGGGAAGGGGGTTGCGGCCTTTCTAGCCGTATCTGAGGCGTGTTGTAGGCCCGGTAAGCGTAGCGCCACCGGGCTTAACAGACTGAATTAACGCTTCAGCGCATCGCTCAGTTCATCACGCATGTTTGCCAGCATGGCTTTAACAACGCGCGGGTTACCTGCAACGATGTTGCCGGTAGACATATAGTTATGGCCGCCGGTGAAGTCGCAAACAATCGCGCCAGCTTCACGTGCGATCAGCTCGCCCGCCGCGAAGTCCCACGGCTTCAGTGACAGCTCAAAGTAACCGTCAACGCGGCCGGTCGCCACGTAGGCCAGATCCAGTGCAGCAGAGCCAGTGCGACGGAAGTCCGCGCATTCGGTGAACAGCTTGCCCAGGATATTCATATAGGTGGTTGCGTGCTGCTTCGCCTTGAACGGGAAGCCAGTCGCCAGAATCGTGCCGTCCAGATCGCGTGCATTGCTGCAACGCAGACGGTAGCCGTTCAGCTGCGCGCCCTGACCGCGGGTTGCGGTGAACAGTTCGTTACGCATTGGATCGTAAACAACAGCGACTTCAGTACGGCCTTTGATGCGTACTGCAATAGACACAGAGAAGTGTGGCAGGCGTTTAACGAAGTTGGTGGTGCCATCCAGTGGATCGATAACCCATTGAACATCCTGATCGGTACCTTCATGTTCACCGCTTTCTTCGGTGATGATGGTGTGCTGCGGGTAAGATTTGCGGATCGTTTCGATAATAATCGCTTCTGCGGCTTTATCGACGTTCGTCACGAAATCATTGCTGCCTTTCTGGCTGGTTTCTACGGAGTCTGGGGTTTCGTAGTGTTTGGCAATTACATTACCCGCCTTGCGCGCTGCGCGCACGGCGATGGTCAGCATCGGATGCATCGGTCTCTCTCACTGGATGTTAAAGAACAGGAAAATCGGCGCAGAGTATAGCAGCGGGATCGGATTATGTCTCTCGTTTATGATAATATGCCCGAATATTCTTCAGACACTGAATCCAGACATCTAAAAATTATGCTGCAAAACATTCGAATCGTGCTGGTCGAAACATCGCACACCGGCAACATGGGCTCTGTGGCCCGCGCTATGAAAACCATGGGCTTAACGAACCTGTGGCTGGTTAATCCGCTGGTGAAACCAGACTCTCAGGCTATTGCTCTGGCGGCCGGCGCCAGCGACGTGATCGGGAATGCGCAGATCGTGGACACCCTGGACGAAGCCCTGGCCGGTTGCAGTCTGGTGGTGGGGACCAGCGCGCGCTCCCGTACGCTGCCCTGGCCGATGCTGGACCCGCGCGAATGCGGCCTGAAAAGTATCTCAGAAGCGGAACAGGCGCCGGTTGCGCTGGTGTTTGGTCGTGAACGCGTTGGCCTGACCAACGAGGAACTACAGAAGTGTCACTACCACGTGGCGATTGCCGCCAATCCGGAATACAGCTCGCTGAACCTGGCGATGGCGGTGCAGGTCATTGCCTACGAAGTGCGCATGGCATGGCTGGCGACGCAGGAGAAACCGGTCGAACCTAAAGAAGAGACGGCCTACCCGCTGGTGGACGATCTGGAGCGCTTCTACGGTCATCTGGAGCAGACGCTGCTCTCAACCGGCTTTATCCGTGAAGGCCACCCGGGTCAGGTGATGAACAAGCTGCGCCGTATGTTCACCCGCGCCCGCCCGGAAAGCCAGGAGCTGAACATTCTGCGCGGGATTCTGGCGTCGATTGAGCAGAAGAACAAAGCGTAGTGTCGATTTCCCCCTCTCCCCGTGGGAGAGGGCTGGGGTGAGGGCATCAGGCCGCACCTATATTATGAAGGCACAGAAGGTTAAATACCTGACTAAAACAGTCAAGTAAATAGTTGACCAATTTAGTCAGGAATGTCAGACTTGGCCCTGCTATGCAATACCCCCATTTTACAATAAAAAACCCCGGGCAGGGGCGAGTTTGAGGTTAAGTAAGACATGAGACTGACATCTAAAGGGCGTTATGCCGTGACCGCGATGCTGGACGTTGCGCTCAACTCCGAAGCGGGCCCGGTTCCGTTGGCTGATATTTCTGAACGACAAGGGATCTCCCTCTCTTACCTGGAACAGCTGTTCTCCAGACTGCGTAAAAATGGACTGGTGTCCAGCGTTCGTGGCCCGGGCGGCGGTTATCTGCTGGGTAAAGACGCGGGCAGTATTGCGGTTGGCGAAGTGATTAGCGCGGTTGACGAATCCGTTGACGCGACCCGTTGCCAGGGTAAAGGCGGCTGTCAGGGCGGCGATAAATGCCTGACCCACGCGCTGTGGCGCGATCTGAGCGACCGTCTGACCGGCTTCCTGAACAACATCACCCTCGGTGAGCTGGTGAATAACCAGGAAGTTCTGGATGTCTCTGGGCGTCAGCATAGTCAGGATTCACAGCGCAGCACCCGCACGCAGGACGCCATCGACGTTAAACTGCGCGCGTAATTAAAAAGATAAGTATTCAGAATCAGGCCGGGGTGGTCACACCCCGCGTACTCGGTCGTACATCCAGCCGGTTGCCTGATTCCTTGCATTGAAGCGATGTACGGAGTTTATAGAGCAATGAAATTACCGATTTATCTCGATTACTCCGCAACCACGCCGGTGGACCCGCGTGTTGCCGAGAAAATGATGCAGTGTCTGACCCTGGACGGAAACTTTGGTAACCCAGCTTCCCGTTCACACCGTTTTGGCTGGCATGCTGAAGAGGCGGTTGATATCGCCCGTAATCAGATTGCTGACCTGGTCGGTGCCGACCCGCGTGAAATTGTTTTCACCTCCGGTGCGACCGAATCCGACAACCTGGCGATTAAGGGTGCAGCCAACTTTTATCAGAAAAAAGGCAAGCACATCATCACCAGCAAAACCGAACACAAAGCCGTGCTGGACACCTGCCGTCAGCTGGAGCGTGAAGGGTTCGAAGTCACCTATCTGGCGCCACAGAGCAACGGCATTATCGATCTGAAAGAGCTCGAAGCGGCGATGCGTGATGACACCATTCTGGTCTCCATCATGCACGTCAACAACGAAATCGGCGTGGTACAAGACATCGCGACCATCGGCGAAATGTGCCGCGCGCGCGGTATCATCTACCACGTGGACGCGACCCAGAGCGTGGGCAAACTGCCTATCGACCTGAGCCAGCTGAAAGTGGACCTGATGTCCTTCTCCGGTCACAAAATCTATGGTCCGAAAGGTATCGGCGCGCTGTACGTTCGTCGTAAGCCACGTATTCGCATCGAAGCACAGATGCATGGCGGCGGTCACGAGCGCGGCATGCGTTCCGGTACGCTGCCTGTTCACCAGATCGTGGGCATGGGCGAAGCCTACCGCATTGCAAAAGAAGAGATGGAAACCGAGATGGCACGCCTGCGCACGCTGCGTAACCGTCTGTGGGACGGCGTGAAAGATATGGAAGAAGTGTATCTGAACGGCGATCTCGAGCAGGGCGCGCCGAACATCCTCAACGTCAGCTTCAACTATGTTGAAGGCGAGTCGCTGATCATGGCGCTGAAAGACCTGGCCGTTTCTTCCGGCTCTGCCTGTACCTCTGCAAGCCTGGAGCCATCCTACGTGCTGCGCGCGCTGGGTATGACTGACGAGCTGGCACACAGCTCTATCCGTTTCTCTTTAGGTCGTTTTACTACCGAAGAAGAGATTGACTACACCATCAAGCTGGTTCGTAACTCCATCGGCCGTCTGCGCGACCTTTCTCCACTGTGGGAAATGTTCAAGCAGGGCGTGGATCTGAACAGCATTGAATGGTCACATCACTAATCGGTACATAAGGAGAATTCAATCATGGCATACAGCGAAAAAGTCATCGATCATTACGAAAACCCGCGCAACGTTGGCTCTTTTGACAACAGCGACGAATCTGTTGGTAGCGGCATGGTCGGTGCACCAGCATGTGGCGACGTGATGAAGTTGCAGATCAAAGTCAACAATGAAGGTATCATTGAAGACGCGCGCTTCAAGACCTACGGCTGCGGTTCTGCTATCGCGTCCAGCTCCCTGGTCACCGAATGGGTGAAGGGCAAGTCTCTGGACGAAGCACAGGCAATCAAGAACACGGATATTGCTGAAGAACTCGAACTGCCGCCGGTGAAAATTCACTGCTCAATTCTGGCAGAAGACGCGATCAAAGCCGCCATTGCGGATTACAAAAGCAAACGTGAAGCAAAATAATTGAGGTTTGAGTATGTCGATTACCCTTAGCGACAGCGCTGCCGCGCGAGTAAGCTCTTTTCTGGCGAACCGTGGTAAAGGCTTTGGCCTGCGACTGGGCGTACGTACCTCCGGCTGTTCTGGTATGGCTTACGTACTGGAGTTTGTTGACGAACCGGCGTCTGATGACACCGTGTTTGAAGACAAGGGCGTGAAGGTGGTGGTCGATGGCAAAAGCCTGCAATTCCTCAACGGCACTCAGCTGGACTTCGTCAAAGAAGGCCTGAACGAAGGGTTCAAATTTACGAACCCGAACGTCAAAGACGAGTGTGGTTGCGGCGAAAGCTTCCACGTTTAACCGCGCGTCATCCGAAACCCCACCGTGGCGTTACCCGCTACGCGTGGGGTTTGTTCTGACAGGCTACCCCTGAGATTGTTATGGATTACTTCACTCTCTTCGGACTACCCGCTCAATACCCGATCGATCTCCAGGCGCTGACGGTCCGTTTTCAGGATCTCCAGCGTCAGTACCATCCGGATAAATTCGCCAGCGGGACGCAGACAGAGCAACTGGCTGCGGTATCACACTCCGCCACCATCAACCAGGCCTGGCAAACGCTGCGTCATCCGCTGGCGCGTGCAGAATATCTGCTCTCGCTTCACGGTTTCGATCTGGCGAGCGAACAGCATACCGTGCGCGACACCGCCTTTCTGATGGAACAACTGGAGCTGCGCGAAGAGCTGGATGAAATTGAACAGGCTAAAGACGAAGCGCGCCTGGAAAGCTTTATCACGCGCGTAAAGGGTATGTTCGATACCCGCCATCAGCAGATGGTGGAGCAACTGAACAACGAGACCTGGGACGTGGCGGCAGACACTGTGCGCAAACTCCGTTTTCTCGATAAACTGCGAAGCAGTGCTGAACAACTCGAAGAAAAGCTGCTCGATTTTTAATTTCGGAAGCAATTATGGCCTTATTACAAATTAGTGAGCCTGGCTTAAGTGCCGCACCGCACCAGCGTCGTCTGGCGGTCGGTATTGACCTGGGCACCACCAATTCCCTCGTGGCGACCGTGCGCAGCGGCCAGGCGGAAACGCTGGCTGACGAGCAGGGGCGCCATCTGCTGCCTTCTGTAGTCCACTACCAACAGCAGGGTCACGCGGTCGGGGTTGATGCCCGCGCTAACGCCGCGCGCGATCCGGCCAATACCATCAGCTCGGTTAAGCGCATGATGGGCCGCTCGCTGGCTGATATCCAGACCCGTTACCCGCATCTGCCGTATCAGCTACAGGCCAGCGAAAACGGCCTGCCGATGATCGCGACGTCAGCCGGTTTGCTGAACCCGATTCGCGTTTCTGCTGACATCCTTAAAGCGCTGGCGGCACGCGCCACGGCGACGCTCGGCGGCGATCTGGACGGAGTGGTGATCACCGTTCCGGCCTATTTCGACGATGCACAGCGTCAGGGCACCAAAGACGCCGCGCGTCTGGCGGGCCTGCACGTGCTGCGTCTGCTGAACGAACCGACGGCGGCGGCGATTGCCTACGGCCTCGACTCCGGTCAGGAAGGGGTGATCGCGGTTTACGATCTCGGCGGCGGGACGTTCGATATCTCAATCCTGCGCCTGAGCCGCGGCGTGTTCGAAGTGCTGGCGACCGGCGGGGATTCCGCGCTCGGCGGCGATGACTTCGACCATCTGCTGGCAGATTACATCCGCGAGCAGGCGGGCATCAGCGATCGCAGCGATGCGCGCGTGCAGCGTGAACTGCTGGATGCGGCCATCGACGCCAAAATTGCGCTGAGCGATGCGCAGTCGGTCACCGTAAATGTCGCAGGCTGGCAGGGTGAAATCACCCGCGATCGGTTCAGCGAACTGATTGCGCCTCTGGTTAAGCGTACCCTGCTGGCCTGCCGTCGCGCATTGAAGGATGCAGGCGTTGAGGCTAACGAGGTGCTGGAAGTGGTGATGGTAGGCGGTTCAACGCGCGTGCCGCTGGTGCGCGAGCGCGTGGGCGAATTCTTTGGCCGCACGCCGTTGACCTCTATCGACCCGGACAAAGTGGTTGCCGTCGGCGCCGCTATCCAGGCCGATATTCTGGTTGGCAACAAGCCGGACAGCGAAATGCTGCTGCTGGACGTCATCCCGCTGTCTCTGGGTTTAGAAACCATGGGCGGCCTGGTGGAGAAAGTCATTCCGCGTAACACCACCATTCCGGTGGCGCGCGCGCAGGAGTTCACCACCTTCAAAGACGGCCAGACCGCGATGTCCATCCACGTGATGCAGGGCGAGCGTGAGCTGGTGCAGGACTGCCGCTCTCTGGCGCGCTTTGCGCTGCGCGGAATTCCAGCGCTGCCTGCGGGCGGGGCGCATATTCGCGTCACCTTCCAGGTGGATGCGGACGGCCTGCTGAGCGTCACGGCGATGGAAAAATCGACCGGTATCGAGTCGTCTATTCAGGTTAAGCCGTCCTACGGCCTGACCGATGGCGAAATCGCCTCCATGATTCAGGACTCAATGAGCTACGCCGAGCAGGATGTGAAGGCGCGTATGCTGGCGGAACAAAAAGTTGAAGCCGCACGCGTGCTGGAAAGCCTGAACGGGGCGCTCGCTGCCGATGCCGCGCTGTTAAGCGCCGCTGAGCGCCAGGTGATTGACGACGCTGCCGCGCGCTTAAGCGCCGTGGCCGAAGGCAATGACGCTGACGCGATAGAAGAAGCCATTAAAAACGTTGATAAACAAACCCAGGACTTTGCTGCTCGCCGCATGGACAAATCTGTCCGCGTCGCGCTGAAAGGCCAGTCCGTGGACGAGGTTTAATATGCCAAAGATTGTAATTTTGCCTCATGCGGACCTCTGTCCGGATGGCGCTGTTCTGGAAGCGAAGACCGGTGAAACCATTCTCGATGTAGCCCTGCGTGCAGGTATCGAAGTGGAACACGCCTGTGAAAAATCCTGTGCCTGCACCACCTGCCACTGCATCGTGCGTGAAGGTTTCGACTCTCTCGCCGAGAGCACCGAAGACGAAGACGACATGCTGGATAAAGCATGGGGTCTGGAGCCAGACAGCCGCTTAAGCTGCCAGGCCGCGGTGACCGATGAAGATCTGGTCGTGGAGTTCCCACGCTACACCATCAACCACGCACGCGAGCATTAATATGGGACTGAAGTGGACAGACAGCCGTGAAATCGGCGAAGCGCTCTACGACGCGAACCCGGATCTCGATCCGAAGACCGTACGATTCACCGACATGCATCAGTGGATCTGCGATTTAGAGGATTTCGACGACGATCCCAACGCATCCAATGAAAAAATTCTGGAGGCGATTCTGTTAGTCTGGTTAGATGAAGCAGAATAAATAACAAAACGGGCTGCCTTCAGGCGGCCCGTTTGCTAGTTGCTAATAAGGAAAAATAAAATGACCGAAGCGATGAAGATTACGCTCTCGAATCAGCCTGCCGACGCGCGCTGGGGCGAGAAAGCCACCTACAGCATTAATAACGACGGCATTACCCTGCACCTGACGGGCAACGATGATTTGGGCCTGATCCAGCGCGCCGCGCGTAAGATTGACGGCCTTGGCATTAAGCATGTGTCGCTGGAAGGGGAAGGTTGGGACACCGACCGCAGCTGGGCGTTCTGGGCAGGCTACAAAGGGCCGAAAGGCACCCGTCAAATTGAGTGGGCGAACCTCGACGAAGCCGGTCAGAAAGAGCTGGAAAGCCGCCTGAACATTATCGACTGGGTGCGCGACACCATTAACGCACCGGCGGAAGAGCTGGGGCCGGAACAGCTGGCGCAGCGCGCCGTTGACCTGCTGTGCGGTGTGGCGGGCGAAAAGATGTCCTACCGCATCACTAAAGGGGAAGACCTGCGCGAGCAGAACTACATGGGTATCCACACCGTGGGCCGTGGCTCAGAGCGTCCTCCGGTCCTGCTGGCGCTGGATTACAACCCAACCGGCGACAAAGAAGCGCCGGTCTTTGCCTGTCTGGTCGGGAAAGGCATCACCTTCGACACCGGCGGCTACAGCCTGAAGCAGAGCGCATTCATGGACTCCATGAAGTCCGACATGGGCGGCGCGGCGACCATTACCGGCGCGCTGGCCTTCGCCATCACCCGTGGCCTGAACAAGCGCGTGAAGCTCTACCTGTGCTGCGCGGACAACATGGTGAGCGGCAACGCCTTCAAGCTGGGCGACATCATTCGCTACCGCAACGGTAAAAACGTTGAGGTGATGAACACCGACGCCGAAGGCCGTCTGGTGCTGGCCGATGGCCTGATCGACGCCTCTGCGCAGAAGCCGGAGCTGATTATCGACATGGCGACCCTGACCGGCGCGGCGAAAACTGCCCTGGGTAATGACTATCACGCCCTGTTCAGCTTCGACGACAAGCTGGCCGCTCGCCTGCTGGCCAGCGCGGCGGCGGAAAACGAACCGTTCTGGCGTCTGCCGCTGGCCGAGTTCCACCGCAGCCAGCTGCCGTCTAACTTCGCCGAGCTGAACAACACCGCGAGCGCAGCGTACCCGGCGGGGGCAAGCACCGCAGCAGGCTTCCTGTCTCACTTCGTTGAGAACTACCATGAAGGCTGGCTGCACATTGACTGCTCCGCAACCTACCGTAAAGCGGCGGTTGAGCAGTGGTCTGCGGGTGCGACCGGTCTGGGCGTGCGTACCGTAGCGAACCTGCTGACGGCTGAGTAATGCTCTTTGCCCTCACCCTAACCCTCTCCCCATGGGAGAGGGCAGGGGTGAGGGGGAAATTCGACATCTGGAATTGTTATGTCAGAAACCAAAAACGAATTAGAAACCCTGTTGGAGCAGGCGGCGACCGAGCCCGCCCACCGTCCGGCCTTTTTCCGCACGCTGCTGGAATCCACCGTCTGGGTACCGGGCACCGCAGCGGAAGGGGAGCAGGTTGTCGAAGACAGCGCGCTGGATCTGCTGCACTGGGAGAAAGACGACGGCACGTCGGTGATCCCGTTCTTTACCTCGCTCGAGGCCTTGCAGGAAGCGGTAGAAGACGAACAGGCGTTCGTGGTGATGCCGGTGCGCACGTTGTTCGAAATGACCCTGGGGCAGACGCTGTTCCTCAACGCCAAACTGCCGACCGGGAAAGAGTTTACTCCGCGCGAAATCAGCCACCTGATTGGTGACGAGGGCAACCCGCTCAGCACTCAGGAGGTGCTGGAAGGGGGCGAAACGCTGCTGCTGTCTGAAGTGGCCGAGCCGCCCGCGCAGATGATTGACTCCCTGACCACGCTGTTTAAAACCATCAAGCCGGTAAAACGCGCGTTTCTCTGCTCCATCAAAGAGAGCGCTGACGAAAAGCCTGTTCTGCTGATAGGGATTGAGGCCGACGGCGATATCGACGAGATCATCCAGGCGGCGGGAAGCGTGGCGACCGACACCCTGCCGGGCGATGAGCCGATTGATATCTGTCAGGTGAAGAAAGGTGAGAAGGGGATCAGCCACTTTATTACCGAGCACATTACCCCGTTCTACGAGCGTCGCTGGGGCGGCTTCCTGCGCGATCTTAAGACCAACCGCATTATCTGATTACAGCGGGGTGATCTTCACCCCGTTGCTTCCAGCAGCAGTAAATCCATCAGCAGCACCAGATTCGACTCAAACGACGTCACACCTGCGGCTTCGGCGGCGAAATGTACCGCTTCGTCATAGAGAGCAAAATGCACGTCCGCCATACCCGCCAGCGTATTGGCCGACGCGCGGGTAAACGCGACGATCGTCATGCCGACGTTTTTGGCGATCCGCGCTTTATCCAGTACCTGCTCCGTTTCGCCGCTGCGTGAAACGGCAATAAACACCTGATAGCGCGCGGCGTTGCTGAGAAAAATATTCCGGCTGTCTCCCGGCCCGGAGATGAACGCCGTTTTTCCTAGCACCTGCAACTTCTTGGTCAGGTACTCGGCAAAAAGGTACGAAAACCCGGCGCCGTAGAGAAAGAAGCTCTCTTTCTGGCGCAGCAGGCTGGCAAACTGCTGGCGTTTGTCCTGAGTGACCCACTGGAAGGTCTGCTGATAGTTGGCAACGAACCGGGTAAAAAGCGCGGGCATTTCCGCATGTTGCTCAGGCTGTACGGTGATATGCGGCGTGTCAGAAAGCAGCTGCTTGCAGTGCCAGATAAACTCGCTAAAGCCGCTAAACCCCAGCTTCTGGCACAGCCGCATAATCGTCGCGGTAGAGACAAATGTCGCCTGCGCCAGCTCGCGCACCGTGATGTTGCCCACCAGCAATGGATGCTCAGTGAGGTGGGCGAGGACGCGATACTCCGCGCGGGTCAGCGACGACCCGCGCGTTAACAGCGTTGCCAGGCGGTTATCCATTATTTCGCCGGTTCAACCGGCAGATCGTCTCGTGCACCCCATTCACTCCAGGCGCCGTCGTACAGGGTCACGTCATTTGCGCCAAGGGTTGCCAGCGCCAGGATCACCACGCAGGCCGTTACGCCGGAGCCGCAGCTTGCAATAACCGGACGATGCAAATCCACGCCCTGACGTTCAAAAATGGCACGCAATTCATCGGTGGTTTTCAGCTCGCCTTCAAACACCAGATCGCCCCACGGCACGTTCAGCGCCCCCGGGATATGTCCTCGTTTCAGTCCCGGTCGCGGCTCGTCCGCTTCTGCGTTGAAACGTGGAGCGGGACGCGCATCGACGATTTGCGCCGTGTTTTCGTGGCTCACGACCAGCACGTCGGTCAGGCGCTTGACCACGTTAGCGTCAAACGTGGCATCAAATTCCCCTTCCGGCAGCGTGACGTCACCCTGCTGAAGCGGTAGTTCGTCGCGCTTCCAGCCTGCAAGTCCGCCCGCCAGAATCGATACCTTTTCCACGCCGAAGTTTTTCAGCATCCACCACGCTCGCGGCGCGGAAAACAGATTACCTTCATCGTAAACAACAAGATGTTTATCTTTGCTGATGCCCAGCTCGCGCATCGCCACGGAAAACGCTTCCGGGCGAGGCAGCATGTGCGGCAGGGGAGAGGTGTGATCGGAGAGGGCTTCGATATCAAAAAATACCGCGCCAGGCAGGTGCCCTGCCCGGTATTCAGCGGGAACGTCACGATGCTCCTGGCCCGGAGGGGCCATGCGCGCGTCGATAATCTGAACTTCCGGGTCGTCGCCGTGCTCAATCAGCCAGTCGGCAGCGACAAAATATGAGGTGGACATGGTTGCCTCCATTCTTTTCCGTAAAAAAGGATTGTCGGTGTTTTTTCTGACACCGACAAGCTAACCACGTTCAACTCGCGAGCAAGCCCCTATTTTTTCACCGCTTCACCGTCCTGCCAGGCCTTTTGCAGCGCAGGCCAGTAGTCGCGGTTGGCTTCGATCATCTCATCCAGAATCGCTTTCGCGTGCTCCATGGTTGGCACGGTGCGGTTCAGAGTGAACGCCTGCAACGCTTTCTCGTAGCTGCCTTCGATGGTTGCCTCAACCAGCAGCTGTTCAGAGGCCAGCTGCTGTTGCAGGAGCGTCTGGTGGAACAGCGGCACCTGACCCACGCGGACAGGCTCCGGCCCTTCGGAAGTGATATAGGCAGGCACTTCCACCACCGCATCGTACGGCAGGTTGGTAATCGCCCCGCGGTTTTCCACCATCACCAGATGGCGTTGGCGCAGGTTGAATGCCAGCGAGCAGGCGACATCGACGATAAATTCGCCGTGAACACCTACGTGGAAGGCGTCCGGTAAGATCCCGCTGCGCTGGTACTCTTCGGCGGCGGCGAACAGCTTTTTCTCGCGCCCGTTCATCACTTCGTTGGCGCGGGTATAGTCCGGGTTTTGATGCTCCACAATCTGGTTTGGCATCAGGTAGTACTGTAGATACGGGTTCGGCAGGTACTCCGGGAAGTTATCCATAATCGGCTTGATGTTGCGCCAGGTTTTCACCCATGACGGATCGGAATGCTGCGGGTCGGTTTTTGCGGCATCTTCCGTCAGCAGGCCAAACTTCGCGATATGCTTACGCAGCGCCGGGAGCTTGTCTTCGCCGCCCACCAGCACGCGGGTAAACCAGCCGAAGTGGTTTAGGCCAAAATAGTCCACCTCCAGTTTATGACGATCCACGCCCAGAATGGCACCCATATTGCGCATCGCGGCAACCGGCATATCGCAGATGTTCAGCACGCGTGCGTTGGGGCGCAGGCGACGCACACCCTCAGCGACAATCGCCGCCGGGTTGGAGTAGTTCACGATCCAGGCTTTCTCGTGCGCGTAGCGATCGACCAGATCGATAAGCTCCACCATCGGCAGGATCGTGCGCAGGCCGTAGGCCAGCCCGCCGGGGCCGCAGGTTTCCTGGCCCACCACGCCGTGACGCAGCGGAATTTTTTCATCCTGCTCGCGCATCTTGTACTGCCCGACGCGCATCTGGGCGAAGACAAAATGCGCGCCGCTAAAGGCCACTTCTGGGTCGCTGGTGACCGTAAATTTGATGCTCTGGCTGTGGTCGCGAATAACCTTCTCCACCACGGGCGCGATGGTGTTCTGGCGCGCCTCGTCAATGTCATACAGGCGGATCTCTGCCAGAGGGAAATCGTGCAGACGCACCATCAGGCTTTTCACAATACCTGGCGTGTAAGTGCTACCGCCGCCGGCAATCGACAGAATAAATGGGGGTGTAAACATCTTTAGCTCCTTTCAGAGAAACGTCTCAACGGCTTCTCGCATTTTTTTGACATGCAGCCCGTAGACCACCTGAACGTTGTTACCTTGTTTGATAATCCCTTTCGCGCCGGTCGCTTTCAGGCGCGGTTCGTCGATGATGGCGACGTCCTTCACCGTGACGCGTAAGCGGGTGTAGCAGTTATCCACTACCTCTATATTTTCCCGACCGCCCAGACCCACAACGATCGATTCGCCCAGCCCGTCGTTATTGCCCTTCGCCTGGTACTCCTGCTTGCTGTAAAGGCGTGTCTCCTGGTCCTCATCTTCACGCCCCGGCGTTTTCATGTTGAAGCGCAGGATAAGGAAGCGGAACACCACAAAATAAAGGGCGAACATGATCAGCCCGACCACGATGTACATGGGCCAGTTGGACTTCTCCGTGCCGAGCGGCAGGTTGTAGAGGATGAAATCGATAATCCCGTTGGCGCCGATGGCGTGAACGCCAAACAGCGAGAACAGCATCATGCCGATACCGGTCAGCACCGCATGCACCACGAACAGCAGCGGGGCGACAAACAGGAAGGAGAACTCAATCGGCTCGGTTACGCCGACCAGCAGCGAGGTCAGCGCCGCCGGGATCAGAATCGCTTTCGCAATCGCTTTACGCTCTGGCTTCGCGGTCATGTACATCGCCAGCGCGGCGGCAGGAAGGCCGAACATCTTGCTGATGCCGCGCGCATCCCACACCACGGTACTGCTGAGCTGCTTCACGTCCGGGCAGGCCATCTCGGCGAAGTAGATATTGCGCGCGCCCTGGTAAGCCGTACCGCACACCTCCTGCGTACCGCCCAGTTCGGTATACAGGAACGGCGTATAGACCAGATGATGCAGGCCCGTCGGCACCAGAATGCGTTCAAGGAAACCGTAGATCGCCACGCCAAACGGACCGGACCCTTTGATCGCCAGCGCCAGGGCGCTTATTCCATGCTGTGCGTACGGCCAGAGTTCGCTCATGATCACGCCGAGCAGCATAGAGACAGGCAGCATTACAATCGCGACAAAGCAGTGGCCGGAGTAAATCGCCATCGCGCCGTTAAACTGGACACCGGAATATTTGTTGTACAGATAACCGGAGAGCGCCCCGGTCAGGATCCCGGCGAAAACGCCCATTTCCAGCACCTGGACGCCCAGCACCATGCTTTGTCCGGCGGCTTTCATCTGTTCCGCAGGGGCCAGTTCCCCCTGAAGCTGTAACGTCACGTTCATGGCATTGATAAACACGATAAAAGTTACCAGCCCAATCAGCGCCGCGTAGCCTTTGTCTCGGGTTGCCAGTCCAATGGGGATACCAACGGCAAACACCAGCGCCAGGTTGACCAGCACCGACACGGCAGACTTGGCGATCAGCTGGCCGACACTCTGGATCAGCGGGTGGCCAAGAAACGGCAGGTACTCGGCCAGATTGCCGTTACCCAGCACATTCCCAAAGGCGATAAACAGGCCTACGATGGGTAAGATAAGTACAGGTCCGTAAAGTGATTTTCCGAAATTTTGTAGGGCGTTCACGGCTCGTTTCATGGCTTTCTCTCTTATTGAACCGCGCACTCAGGGTGCGTCATGGTCATAAAACTAGCAGGCCTGATGCGAGCTTATCCAGCTATCTTCTTGTTTTAAAAACAAATGACGTGAAAGGTAACATGTGACGTTATGCGCTGTGATCGCGGTTCCATCACGGCGTAGCGGCGTGATGCCATTCTGCGAGGTGCTTTCCAGATTATAAAATTGGACTTTTTGTATTAACGAAACTTGCGGATAATACTTATCCGGACGATGACCAACAGGCCCCTCAGGCCAGGGATACAGGATGAAACCGTTTCGCTTAGCTGCGATCTCTCTCGCGCTGCTCACCACCTTTACGCTTGTCGGCTGTGATAACAGCGACGACAAACCTCAGGCCGCTGCCCCCGCAGCGTCTACTGCATCAGAAAAGAAAACCCCGGCAACACCGGATCCTGAAAAGCTGGCTAAGCTGGCCGCGCAGAGTCAGGGTAAGGCGTTGACGCTGCTGGATGCCTCGGAAGTGCAACTCGACGGCGCCGCGACGCTGGTTCTGACCTTCTCTGTACCGCTGGATCCCAGCCAGGATTTTGCGAAAACGGTACATGTGGTGGATAAAAAAAGCGGCAAAGTGGACGGCGCCTGGGAACTGGCCCCCAATCTGAAAGAGCTGCGCCTGCGCCATCTGGAGCCGAATCGTAATCTGGTTGTCACCGTCGAACGTGATTTGCTGGCGCTGAACAAAGCGACATTCGGCATTGACTATGAAAAAGCGATCACCACCCGGGATGTTGAACCGACGGTCGGATTCGCCAGCCGCGGATCGCTGCTGCCGGGTAAAGTGGTGGAAGGGTTGCCGGTGATGGCGCTCAACGTCAACAATGTGGACGTGAACTTCTACCGCGTTAAGCCGGAGTCGCTGGCCTCGTTTGTCAGCCAGTGGGAGTACCGTAACTCGCTGACCAACTGGGAATCTGACAATCTGCTGAAGATGGCGGAACTGGTCTACACCGGCCGTTTCGACCTCAACCCGGCGCGCAACACGCGTGAAAAACTGCTCCTGCCGCTCAAAGATATTAAGCCGCTCCAGCAGTCTGGCGTCTATATCGCCGTGATGAATCAGGCTGGTCACTATAACTACAGTAACGCCGCGACGCTCTTTACCTTAAGTGATATTGGGCTGTCCGCTCACCGTTATCATAACCGCCTGGACATCTTCACCCAGAGTCTTGAAAACGGTGCGGCGCAGTCAGGCGTGACCATTACCCTTCTGAACGATAAAGGGCAGACTCTGGCCGAGGCGAACAGCGACGCCGATGGTCATGCGAAACTGGAAACCGATAAAGAAGCCGCGCTGATCCTGGCCAGTAAAGATGGCCAGACCACGCTTCTTGATCTCAAACTTCCGGCGCTGGATCTGGCGGAGTTTGATATCGCCGGTAACCCGGGTTACAGCAAACAGTTCTTTATGTTTGGCCCGCGCGATCTCTATCGTCCGGGTGAAACGGTGATCCTGAACGGCCTGCTTCGCGACAGCGATGGCAAACCGCTTCTCGAGCAGCCGGTAAAACTTGACGTGCTGCGTCCGGACGGACAGGTGGCGCGTACGGTCGTTGTGCAACCTGAGAATGGCCTTTATCGCTTCAACTATTCGCTTGATAGCGGCGCCCAGACCGGCATGTGGCATATTCGCGCGAATACGGGGGATAACCAGCAGCGCATGTGGGATTTCCACGTCGAAGATTTTATGCCTGAGCGCATGGCGCTCAACCTGAGTGGACAAAAAACGCCGGTTTCACCGCAGGATAACGTCGACTTTAACGTGGTCGGCTATTACCTGTACGGCGCGCCAGCTAACGGCAATTCTCTGCAAGGCCAGCTTTTCCTGCGTCCGCTACGTGACGCGGTGCCTGCGCTGCGTGGCTTCCAGTTCGGTGATATTGCCGAGGAGAACCTGAGCCGCAGCCTGGATGAAGTGCAGCTTACGCTGGACGAACAGGGGCGCGGACAGGTTACCACCGAAAGCCAGTGGAAAGAGGTGCACTCGCCGCTGCAACTGATTTTGCAGGCCAGCCTGCTGGAATCAGGTGGGCGTCCGGTGACGCGACGCGCTGAGCAGTCCATCTGGCCGGCGGCTGAGCTGCCGGGTATTCGCCCTCAGTTCGCCAGCAAGGCGGTTTACGACTACCGCACCGATACTACCGTCAACCAGCCGATCGTCGACGAGAACGGCAACGCCAGCTTCGACATCGTCTATGCCGATGCCAGCGGAGCCAAAAAGGCCGTTTCCGGATTACAGGTACGACTGATTCGCGAGCGTCGTGACTACTTCTGGAACTGGTCCGAGAGTGAGGGCTGGCAGTCTCAGTTTGATCAAAAAGATCTGGTTGAGGGCGAGCAGGAGCTAAACCTCAAGGCCGATGAAACCGGTAAAGTCACCTTCCCGGTGGAGTGGGGCTCATACCGTCTGGAAGTGAAAGCCCCTGATGACATGGTCAGCAGCGTGCGCTTCTGGGCAGGCTACAGCTGGCAGGATAACAGCGACGGCACCGGGGCCGCGCGCCCTGACCGCGTGACGCTGAAACTGGATAAGCCATCCTATCAGCCAGGCGATACCATCCAACTGCGCATCGCCGCGCCGGCCGCAGGCAAGGGCTATGCGATGATCGAGTCCAGTGAAGGGCCGCTGTGGTGGAAAGAGATCGACGTACCGGCTAACGGTCTGGATCTCGCTATCCCGGTCGACAAGGCCTGGAAACGTCACGATCTCTATCTCAGCACGCTGGTGGTTCGTCCTGGCGATAAATCAAAATCCGCCACGCCAAAACGGGCGGTTGGCCTGCTGCATCTGCCAATGGGGGACGAAAATCGTCGCCTGAACATCGCACTGGATAACCCGCAAAAAATGCGTCCGAACCAGACGCTTTCTGTGAAAGTGAAAGCCAGCGTAAAAGAGGGGGCTGTGCCACAGAAGGTGAACGTGCTGGTCTCGGCTGTCGATAGCGGCGTGCTGAACATTACCGACTACGTCACGCCGGATCCGTGGCAAGCTTTCTTCGGTCAGAAGCGCTATGGCGCGGACATCTATGATGTTTACGGCCAGGTGATTGAAGGTCAGGGACGTCTGGCCGCACTGCGCTTTGGCGGAGACGGCGATGAACTGAAACGCGGCGGTAAGCCACCGGTGAACCATGTCACCATTATTGCCCAGCAGGCGCAGCCGGTTACGCTTGATGCCAACGGCGAAGGTACCATCACGCTGCCGATTGGCGATTTCAACGGTGAACTGCGTCTGATGGCGCAGGCCTGGACGGAAGACGATTTCGGCAGCAGCGAAAGCAAAATCATTGTGGCGGCTCCGATTATCACCGAGCTTAACACGCCGCGGTTCCTCGCAAGTGGCGATACCTCCCGCCTGACGCTGGACCTGACTAACCTGACTGACCAGCCGCAAACGCTGAACATTGCGTTAACCGCAGCCGGTAAGTTGTCGCTCGAAGGTGCTCAGCCAGAGCCGGTTAAGCTGCCGCCTGGCGCACGTAGCACCCTGTTTATACCGGTGCGTGCCCTGGAGGGCTATGGCGATGGGCAAGTGACTGCTCAGGTGACGGGCCTTCAGCTCCCAGGTGAGACGTTTGCGCCGCAGCAGAAGAGCTGGAAAATTGGCGTGCGTCCCGCATTCCCGGCGCAAACCGTGAATACGGGCACGATGCTGAATCCTGGCGAATCCTGGAGTGCGCCAGCACAGCATATCGAAGGTTTCTCGCCTGCCACGCTACAGGGGCAGCTGTTGCTCAGCGGTAAACCACCTTTGAACCTGGCGCGCTACATACGTGAACTTCAGGCCTATCCGTATGGATGTCTTGAGCAGACCACCAGCGGCCTGTTCCCGTCCCTCTACACCAACGCGGCACAGCTGAAGGCACTGGGCATTAAAGGCGATACCGACGATAAACGCCGTGCGGCCATTGATATCGGGATCTCCCGTCTGCTGCAAATGCAGCGTGACGATGGCGGTTTTGCCTTGTGGGATAAAAACGGCCCGGAAGAGTACTGGCTGACCGCCTATGTCACGGACTTCCTGGTGCGGGCAGGGGAGCAGGGTTACAGCGTGCCTGCCGAGGCGGTGAATAACGCCAACAGCCGACTGCTGCGCTATTTACAGGATCCGGGCATGATGTCCATCCGCTACAGCGACGACACCCAGGCCAGCAAATTTGCTGTCCAGGCGTATGCTTCGCTGGTGCTGGCGCGTCAGCAAAAAGCGCCGCTCGGTGCGCTGCGTGAAATCTGGGAGCGCCACGCTCAGGCTGCTTCCGGGCTTCCGTTGATGCAGCTGGGCATGGCACTCAAACTGATGGGGGATGCACCGCGCAGCCAGCAGGCGCTGGATCTGGCTCTCAAAACACCCCGTAACGACAGCCGAAACTGGATGGCGGATTACGGCAGCCAGCTGCGTGATAATGCCCTGATGCTCTCCCTGCTGGAAGAGTACAAGCTGCTGCCGGATGCGCAAAACAGGCTGCTGAACGCGTTATCTGAAGACGCGTTCAGCCAGCGCTGGCTGTCTACCCAGGAGAGCAATGCGCTATTCCTGGCCGGACGATCACTGCAAACCTTGTCAGGTGCGTGGCAGGCAACGACCTCTCTCTCTGAACAGACCCAGAGCAGTGATAAAGCGCAGGTAGAAAACCTGAACGGCGATCAGATTGGTGCGTTGAAGATGACGAATACCGGCACTACGCCGCTGTGGGTACGACTGGACACTACTGGCTATCCGGAGTATGCGCCTCAGCCATCCTCTAATGTCTTGCAGATTGAACGTCATATCCTTGCGACAGACGGCAGCAGCAAGTCGCTCTCTTCTCTGAAGAGCGGTGAACTGGTTCTGGTATGGCTGGAAGTGAAGGCCAGCCAGAACGTGCCGGATGCGCTGGTGGTGGATCTGCTCCCGGCAGGTCTGGAGCTGGAAAACCAGAATCTGGCGAGCAGCAGCGCCAGCTTGCAGGACAGCGGCAGTGAAGTGCAAAACCTGCTGAATCAGATGCAACAGTCTGATATTCAGCACATGGAATTCCGCGACGATCGCTTTGTGGCCGCGGTGCCGGTCAATGAAGGTCAGCCGGTCACGCTGGTTTACCTGGCCCGTGCCGTTACGCCGGGAACCTACCAGGTGCCTGTTCCGATGGTCGAGTCCATGTACGTTCCGCAGTGGCGGGCAACGGGGGCGGCCAGTGGCCCGCTGATCGTTGTTCCGTAAGATGCGGATAGCACGCCTGATTCGCTCCCGCTGGCTGTGGCTGGCGGGAGCGCTTCTCGTTTCAGGGGGGCTGATTGTCGTCGCTGACCGCGTGTGGCCGTTGCCCCTGAAAGAGGTCAACCCTGCGCGAGTGGTGGTGGATGAGCAGGGTGTTCCGTTGTGGCGTTTTGCCGACAGCGAAGGCATCTGGCGCTATCCGGTTACCATTAAAGAGGTTTCCCCACGCTATCTTGAGGCGCTGATCCAGTATGAAGATCGCTGGTTCTGGGATCACCCGGGCGTCAATCCGCTATCTGTACTGCGTGCCGCCTGGCAGGATCTCACCTCCGGGAGAGTGGTTTCTGGCGGGAGCACGCTTACCATGCAGGTGGCACGCCTTCTGGATCCGCATCCGCGAACCTTTGGCGGTAAAATTCGTCAGCTGTGGCGGGCGATGCAGCTGGAATGGCATCTCTCCAAGCGTGAAATCCTGACGCTGTATCTGAACCGTGCCCCGTTTGGCGGCACGTTGCAGGGCGTGGGCGCGGCAAGCTGGACTTACCTTGGCAAACCGCCGTCTCAGCTGAGCTATTCCGACGCGGCGCTGCTGGCTGTACTACCACAAGCACCCAGCCGTCTGCGCCCGGACCGCTGGCCGGAACGTGCCGAAGTGGCGCGGAACAAAGTACTCGACCGCATGCTGACTCAGGGCGTCTGGTCTGAGAAGCTGGTGAAAGAGTCCCGTGAAGAGCCGGTCTGGCTGGCCCCCCGGCAGATGCCGCAACTGGCGCCGCTCTTTTCCCGCATGATGCTGAGTAAAAGTCGTGACACAAAAATAGTCACCACGCTGGAAGCAGCATTGCAACGACAGCTTGAAGAGCTGGCAATGAACTGGAAATCACGCCTGCCCGCCCGCAGTTCGCTGGCGATGATCGTCGTGGATCATACATCCATGAAAGTGCGTGGCTGGGTAGGCTCGGTAGATATCAATGATGACAGCCGTTTCAGCCACGTAGATATGGTCAATGCGATCCGATCGCCGGGATCGGTTCTCAAACCATTCATCTATGGCATGGCGCTGGACGATGGTCTGATCCATCCCGCTTCGTTATTACAGGATGTTCCAAGAAAAACGGGGGATTATCGTCCCGGCAACTTTGACAGCGGCTTCCATGGGCCGGTCAGTATGAGCGAAGCCCTGGTGCGTTCCCTCAACCTGCCTGCGGTGCAGGTTCTGGAAGCGTACGGCCCAAAACGTTTTGCCGGAATGCTGAGCAACGCGGGATTACCGCTCATTCTGCCTGCGGGGGCACAGCCCAACCTCTCTCTGATCCTGGGGGGCGCAGGCGCACGCCTGGCTGATATCGCTGCCGCCTATAGCGCCTTTGCGCGTCAGGGTAAGGCGGGCCGGCTGCGTTTACAGCCGGGCGATCCGCTGATCGAACGTCCGCTGTTATCGCAGGGGGCGGCGTGGATTATTCGTCGCATTCTCGCTAATGAAGCACAGCCCCTGCCGGACAGTGCGCTGCCCCAGGTTGCGCCGCTGGCGTGGAAAACGGGCACCAGCTATGGCTACCGGGATGCCTGGGCCATCGGCCTGAATGCCCGCTATGTCATCGGAATCTGGACCGGACGCCCGGACGGCACGCCCGTTGCCGGGCAGTTTGGTTTCGCCAGCGCGGTACCGCTCCTGAATCAGGTCAATAACATGCTTCAGTCCCGCTCGATGGTGGATGAAGCGCGCCTGCCGCGCGATCCGCGTCCCGCAAGCGTAGGACGGGGCGTGATTTGCTGGCCGGGGGGCCAGTCCCTGCCTGAAGGGAGCGAAAACTGTCGGCGTCGGCTGTCAACCTGGCTGCTGGAAGGCAGTGAACCGCCTACGCTGCTGCTGCCGGAACAGGAAGGTATTCGCGGGATCCGTTTCCCGGTCTGGCTGGATAAAGAAGGCAAACGCGTTGCGGCGGATTGTCCTGATGCGACAGAAAAAGTGCTGGATGTCTGGCCGCTGCCGCTGGAGCCCTGGCTGCCTGCTGCCGAAAAACGGGCTGCTCGTCTCCCCGCCCGTTCAGCAATTTGCCCTCCGCTGGATAACCATAATGCGGCGCCGCTGATGTTGTCAGGCGTCAGAGAAGGGGCGGTAATTAAACGTCTTCCAGGTGAGAAAAATATTACCCTCAACGTTTCAACCAGCGGCGGGGAGGGGCAACGATGGTGGTTTTTGAATGGCGAACCGCTGGACGGGCATCAGAAGAATTATTCACTGCAATTATATTTGCCTGGTAAATATCAATTAATTGTATTAGATGAAACAGGACAAACGGTGACGGTGAATTTTGAATTAGATCGCTAAGTGTTACTCCTCAAGAGTTAGCTTGATAATTATCAATATTCGTTCCTGAAAAAAAACGAGAATGCGTTTTTATTTGAAGGAACGAGCAATGAAAAAAAATAAACATCAGGGAGAAGGGCTTATTCCCGCCATATCCCGGCGTCATTTTATTCAGGCAGGGTCGGCGCTCGCCGCCCTGCCGTTTGTCGTCAAAACCGGCAAAGTACAGGCACAGGATGCGGCGGTTTCAGACGCTACGCCTGAAGAAAAAGTGGTGCAAACCTGTAGTACGTTTGACTGCGGCGGCAAGTGTGATATTCGTGCTCACGTCAGTGATGGCGTTGTGACCCGAATTTCAACGCGTCCGGATAACGCGCTGGATCCGCAGATGCCAGTGATGCGCGCCTGCGTTCGTGGTCGGGCTTATCGGAAATTTGTTTATCATCCCGATCGGCTTAAATATCCAATGAAACGCGTGGGTAAACGTGGCGAAGGAAAATTCGAACGTATTACCTGGGATGAAGCCACCACCCTTATTGCGGATCAATTAAAAACTATTACGCAAAAATACGGTGCTGCGTCACGCTATGTTCATGTGGGCACCGCGGTGTCCGGCGGGACCTTTTCCGGCGATAAAATGGTTCGTCGTCTGCTCAACTTAACCGGCGGCTATCTCGAAAGCTATCACTCGGTCAGTATGGGTAACACGGCGGCGGCAACGCCCTATACCTATGGCACCGCCGCCAGCGGCAGCTCTCTGGACACGCTGCTGGACACCAAACTGGTCATTCTCTGGGGGCATAACCCGACGGAAACCATCTTCGGGCACAGCAACCACTTCTACCAGAAGATGAAGCAAAACGGCACGCGCTTTATCGTTGTTGACCCACGCTATTCCGATACGGTTTCCTCCCTTGCCGATCAGTGGATCCCATTGCTTCCTGCCACGGACAACGCCCTGATGGACGCGATGATGTATGTGATCGTCACGGAGAATCTGCACGATCGCGACTTTATTCAACGCTACACCCTGGGCTTTGACGAAGACGCCATGCCAGAAGGCGTTCCGGCCAATGAATCCCTGATGGCTTACCTGAGCGGTGCAAAGGATGGCGTGGCGAAAACGCCCGAGTGGGCAGAGAAAATCACTCACGTGCCTGCACAAACTATTCGTCAGCTGGCGCGCGACTACGCAACCACCAAACCCGCCGCGCTGATCCAGGGCTGGGGACCGCAGCGTCACAACTGCGGCGAGCGCACCGCGCGCGGCTCGACGATACTGGCCACGCTGACGGGTAACGTTGGGGTGAAAGGCGGCTGGGCAGCAGGCTATGGAGGCTGCGCAAACCGCAAATTTGCGGCCGGGCCAGAGATGCCGGACAACCCGGTCAAAGCCAAAATTTCGGTCATGAACTGGGTGCAGGCTGCTGATGATGCTTCTAAGGTAACCGCGGAAGATGGCCTGAAGGATGCTGAGAAGCTGGACAGCAATATCCGCATCCTGTTCTCGCTGGCGGGCAATTATCTGGCTAACCAGAACCCGGATCTTCATCAGGCAACCCGTGTCCTGGAAGACGAGTCGAAAATCGAGTTTATCGTCGCAAGCGATCTGTTTATGACGCCTAGCGCCAGATACGCCGACCTGCTTTTGCCGGAAACCAGCTTTATGGAACGCTGGAATATCGGCGAAACCTGGGGCACGGCAAGCTATCTGATCCTGTCAGAAAAGCTCATTGAACCTGAATTTGAACGCCGTTCAGACTACGACTGGCTGCGGGAGGTCGCTGCTAAGCTTGGCGTCGAGCCAGCGTTCAGCGAGGGCCGTGACGAAAAAGCGTGGATTGAGCACATCTGGGAGCAGACGCGGCTGTCCATGCCGGATGAAAACCTGCCGGACTTCGCGACGCTACAGAAGACGCGTCAGCATCTTTTCAAAAGCGCGCCGTACGTTGCCTTTGAAGACAACATTCGCGATCCGCAGAATCATCCGTTCCCGACGCCGTCCGGAAAAATTGAGATCTTCTCGAAGCGTCTGTACGACATGCATCACCCGGAAATTCCGGCGCTGTCGCACTACGTGCCTGCCCATGAAGGGCCGGAAGACGAGCTGGCGAAAACCTTCCCGCTCCAGCTGATCACCTGGAAAGGGAAAAACCGCGCTAACTCCACCCAGTACGCCAACCCGTGGTTAATTGAGGCGCAGCAGCAAAAGCTGTGGATCAACCCGCAGGATGCGCAAAAGCGCGGCATTGCGCAGGGGGATACCGTACGTATTCATAACGCGCGCGGCATTTGCGAGATCCCGGCGGAGGTCACGCCGCGCATCATTCCAGGCGTGGTGGCCATGCAGGCAGGCGCCTGGTGGCAGCCGGACGAGCAGGGTATCGATAAAGGCGGCTGCGCGAACGTGCTCAGTTCCGCCCGTATTACCGCGCTTGCGAAAGGGAATTCCCATCAAACCATGCTGGTGGAGGTAGCTAAAGCATGAGTCAGTTTAAACATTACGCACCGGTGAGCGACAAACAGCTGGGTTTTTATATCGACTCTTCTCGCTGCTCGGGCTGCAAGGCATGCCAGGTGGCGTGCAAAGATAAAAACAACCTTGAGGTCGGACGTCGTTTCCGTCGCGTTTATGAAGTCAATGGCGGGAATTTCATCCCAACCGGGCAGGGCGGCGTCAGCAACAATGTGTTTGCCTACACGCTCTCTATTTCCTGTAACCACTGTGCAGACCCAATCTGCACTAAAAACTGTCCGACCACGGCGATGCACAAGCGTCCGGGAGACGGCATTGTGCGCGTTGATACTGATAAGTGCGTCGGCTGCGGCTACTGCGCGTGGTCTTGCCCTTACGGCGCGCCACAGCTCAACGAGCAGACCGGGCAGATGTCCAAATGTGATTTCTGCGTGGATCTCCAGGCGAAGGGAGAGCAGCCCGTCTGTGTGGCAACCTGTCCACTCGAAGCGATTAAATTCGGGCCGATTGATGAACTGCGGGCGAAGTATGGTGCGGTCTGTGATGTGAAAGGCTTGCCTGATTCCTCCATCACCAAACCAAACCTGGTGATCAAAGCGCATCAGGGCGCAGAGAAAGAGGGGAAACGTCATGCATGAGTTACCGCTGCTGATTTTTACGCTGTTCCTGCAAGGATCGGTTGGCGTTACGCTGTGGCTGGCGTTCGGAAGCACGCAACGTAGCGCGCTGCTGCCGGCTGCCGGAGCGTTTGTGCTGGCGAGCCTGGGGCTGCTTGCCTCCGCGCTGCACATGGGCTATCCGCTTAATGCTTTTAACGCGCTGCGCCACGTATCCAGCTCCTGGCTGAGCCGTGAGATTATCTTTGCCAGTCTTTATCTTGCGGCACTTGGCCTCGCAACGCTGCTGATGTTTGTCAAAAAGCCTGGCTGGAAGCCACTGCTGGTTGTGGCAGGTCTTGTCGGGCTGGTGGATGTGTTCTGCATGGCGCAGATCTACATGCACGCATCCGTGGTGACATGGCAGCATGTTAACACTCTGGTGCTGTTTATCGGTTCGGTGGGGATTATCGGTTCAGCCTGCATGGCCGTTGGGACGCGTTCCCAGTCAACCGTGCGTGCGGCGGTTGTCATTATCACGCTGCTGGTGCTTGTGCGTCTGGTGATGCAGCCCGTCTGGCTGGCAGATATTACGGCTATGGACCACACCGTGGTGACGTTCCCTCACGCACCGCTACAGATGCTGGAGCAACTGCGAACCGTTCATCTGCTGAGCTGGTGCGTATCCGTTGCGGGTATGCTGTGCTTTGCTGCGGGCGGCTTAAAAGCGGCGCGAGGCACAATGCTGTTGGGCAGCGCCTTGCTAATTGTGGGTGAGCTGATGCTGCGCTTTGTTTTCTTCAGTATTGGCTGATGGGCGGATTAACCTTTGCCCCGGCGATGGACGTGACGCATGCGTGCGTCCGTCGTCGTTTTCGCCACTCTTCCTGCTGTGCCTGCGCGGACGTCTGTCCCGTGCAGGCTTTTTCTTTTACCGACTCAGGCGTCTCGGTTGATGACAGCCGCTGTATTGAATGCGGTGACTGCCTGTTCGTCTGCCCCGCTGGGGCCATCACCGGCATCACGCCGCGAAAACGCTTTCTGAGTGGCGATACGCTTGTTGGGCCGTTTACTGACCGTGCGCCAGGGGTGAATGAGCTTCTGCTGTGGCACGCGCAGTACCACGTTCGTTTTATCAGTATCGACGCGGAGCAGAATCCTGACTGGTTGCTGGCGATTGCCCGGCTGAATCTGGCGCTTCGTCGACGCGGTGAAGCGGCGTGGGCGTTTAAACATATACCCGTCAACGAGGTTAATACCGCCCGGCGTGCGCTGATGCACGTTCCCCGTGAGGATGTCCGGGTCTGTAGCGTCGTGCCCGGTCAGCATGAGCTGCGCAGGGCGTTTTCTGCGTTTAGCGAGGCAGAGATAACTCTCGATACCGAATCCTGCGTACTCTGCGGCGCGTGCTGGCGGAGTTGTACGGAAAACGCGATTCGGTTTGAGAACGCTGAACTGGTCGTGGAAACCGGACGCTGTACGGGGTGCGGCGGCTGCGAAGCGGTATGCCAGCATGGGGCGATAAACGTGACGCAAACAGAAGGAACAGCGAAAAGCGTGACCATACGGGCATATGAAGCCGTTTGCCTGACGTGCCACCGTCATTTCTGGTCATTTACGTCTGATGAAAAGCAGTGCCCGCTCTGTTTTCATCATCAACACGGTATGCGAAATACGAGCTGTTGCTAATCTTCGTCTCATTTTAAAAAAATGTTATGCATAACCATAGGCAATGGCGCTATTGCTCTTTATAATCCGCGCCACACCATACTCAGGTATGCAAAAACAACAGAACATTTTACAGAGGTTATCAATGGCTATTGAACGTACTTTTTCCATCATCAAACCAAACGCGGTGGCAAAAAACGTTATTGGCAGCATCTTCGCTCGCTTTGAATCAGCAGGGTTTAAGATCGTTGGCACCAAAATGCTGCACCTGACCGTTGAGCAGGCTCGCGGTTTCTACGCTGAGCACGAAGGTCGCCCATTCTTTGACGGTCTGGTCGAGTTCATGACTTCTGGCCCAATCGTGGTATCCGTACTGGAAGGCGAAAACGCGGTACAGCGTCACCGCGATCTGCTGGGTGCAACCAACCCGGACAACGCGCTGGCAGGTACTCTGCGCGCTGACTACGCAGACAGCTTCACCGAGAACGGCACCCACGGTTCCGACTCTGTTGAATCTGCTGCGCGCGAAATCGCGTTCTTCTTCGCTGAAGGCGAAGTGTGCCCGCGCACTCGCTAATAATTTCGTAAATGCCGCGTGCAAACGTGGCATCCCTGCGCCAGACTTTGTACAATGCAACGCCCCGGACGAGCAGACTGCTTACCGGGGCGTTTCTTTTCAACCCACCAAGGGCCACAACGTGTAACAACGAGGCCGGAAAAAATTATGTCTGAATTAGTGAATACCTCCGAAGTCGCCATTCCTGCGGTTCCCAATAAAAATGGAAAAATTAACCTGCTGGACCTGAACCGTCAGCAGATGCGCGAGTTCTTTAAAGAGATGGGCGAGAAGCCGTTTCGTGCCGATCAGGTCATGAAATGGATGTACCACTATTGCAGCGACAACTTTGATGACATGACGGACATCAACAAAGTGCTGCGCAATAAGCTTAAAGAAGTGGCTGAAATCCGCGCACCGGAAGTGGTGGAAGAGCAGCGCTCTTCAGATGGCACCATCAAGTGGGCCATTGCCGTTGGCGATCAGCGCGTTGAAACCGTGTATATCCCGGAAGACGATCGCGCCACGCTGTGCGTCTCTTCTCAGGTGGGCTGTGCGCTGGAGTGCAAATTCTGCTCTACGGCGCAGCAGGGCTTTAACCGTAACCTGCGCGTGTCGGAAATCATCGGCCAGGTCTGGCGTGCCGCGAAAATCGTGGGCGCGGCGAAAGTCACCGGTACACGTCCAATCACCAACGTGGTGATGATGGGGATGGGTGAACCGCTGCTCAACCTGACCAACGTCGTTCCGGCGATGGAAATTATGCTCGACGATTTCGGTTTTGGCCTGTCCAAGCGCCGCGTTACGCTCTCTACTTCCGGCGTGGTGCCTGCGCTGGACAAACTGGGCGATATGATTGACGTTGCGTTGGCCATCTCCCTTCACGCGCCAAACGATGCCATCCGTGACGAAATTGTGCCGATCAACAAAAAGTACAATATCGAAACCTTCCTGGCTGGCGTGCGCCGTTACCTGGAGAAATCCAACGCTAACCAGGGCCGCGTGACCATTGAATACGTGATGCTGGATCATGTTAACGACGGTACCGAGCATGCACATGAGCTGGCTGAACTGCTGAAAGATACGCCATGCAAGATCAACCTGATCCCATGGAACCCGTTCCCGGGCGCGCCGTATGGCCGTAGCTCGAACAGCCGTATCGATCGCTTCTCAAAAGTGCTGATGGAGTATGGTTTCACCACCATCGTACGTAAAACGCGTGGCGACGATATCGACGCAGCCTGTGGCCAGCTGGCGGGTGACGTTATTGACCGTACCAAACGTACGCTGCGTAAGCGTATGCAGGGTGAGTCAATCGCGGTTAAAACCATTTGATTATTATGCAGACACGGCGCATTTTTTGCGCCGTGAAGCATTAATTTACTGAATATTCAGTCACAATCATCACGACTGATTAATAATTACGGTGCGTTTCATACGACTTTCGGGCAGTATGTAACGACGTAACAACAGTTTAGCGTGAAGGCCTGCCAGCGCTGTCATCTGCGGCCCGACAGTCTTATACTGTTTGTTCCAGGTTAACTGACCTAAAGTTTCGCGGTGCGGGTGGCATTGTGACTCACCGGCACCTGAACCCTTATTTTCACGTACCAGTAGTTGTAGCGAATGAATACTGAAGCCACTCACGATCAAAATGCAGCACTCTCCACTGGCGTTCGTCTTCGCAACGCCCGTGAACAACTCGGACTTAGCCAGCAAGCCGTTGCAGAACGCCTGTGCCTGAAGGTTTCCACCGTTCGCGATATTGAAGAAGATAAGGCACCCGCCGATCTGGCTTCAACGTTTCTGCGCGGTTATATCCGTTCTTACGCCAAACTGGTTCATATCCCTGAAGACGAATTACTGCCGATGATGGAGAAGCAGGCGCCTGTGCGTGCGGCAAAAGTTGCGCCGATGCAAAGCTTCTCTCTGGGTAAACGTCGTAAAAAACGCGATGGCTGGCTGATGAGCTTTACCTGGCTGGTCCTGTTTGTGGTTGTCGGCCTGACGGGCGCATGGTGGTGGCAAAACCACAAAGCGCAGCAGGAAGAGATCACCACCATGGCCGATCAGTCCTCCGCTGAGCTTAATCAGTCTGGTAATAACGGCGCGCAAAGCGTGCCGTTGAGCACCGAAGGGGCGACCTCCAGCGAACCTCAGTCGGCAGCAAGCAACACGCCTGCAACCGAGCCAGCGGCGACGCCAGAAGCGACGACGAATACTGCGCCAGCCACCCAGACCCAGGATCAGAACGCGGTCGTATCACCTTCTCAGGCCAATGTTGATACCGCCCCTGCGGCAACGGCACCGGCAGAGAACACCGCGGCGTCACTGCCAACTGACCCGGCTGGCACGGCGGCACCTGCCGTTGACCCGAATGCGCTGGTGATGAATTTTACGGCTGATTGCTGGCTGGAAGTGACTGACGCGACAGGTAAAAAGCTGTTCAGCGGCCTGCAACGTAAAGATGGCACGTTAAATCTAACGGGCCAGGCACCTTACAAGCTTAAAATCGGCGCACCGGCAGCGGTACAGATCCAGTATCAAGGAAAACCTGTCGATCTGAGCCGCTTTATCAGAACTAACCAGGTTGCGCGTCTTACCGTTAATGCCGAACAATCAGCAGCACAGTAACAGACGGGCAATGCGGGAGATTTTACATGCATAACCAGGCTCCTATTCAACGTAGAAAATCGAAACGGATTTACGTTGGGAACGTGCCAATCGGCGATGGGGCGCCTATCGCCGTCCAGTCGATGACCAATACGCGTACTACGGATGTAGAAGCGACGGTCAATCAAATCAAAGCATTAGAACGCGTCGGCGCGGACATTGTTCGCGTCTCTGTGCCTACCATGGACGCCGCCGAGGCGTTCAAACTGATCAAGCAGCAGGTGAGTGTTCCGCTGGTTGCCGATATTCACTTCGATTACCGTATCGCGCTGAAAGTCGCTGAATATGGTGTCGATTGCCTGCGTATTAACCCAGGCAACATCGGCAACGAAGAGCGCATTCGCATGGTGGTTGACTGCGCCCGCGACAAAAACATTCCAATCCGTATCGGCGTAAACGCTGGCTCTCTGGAAAAAGATCTCCAGGAAAAGTACGGTGAGCCGACGCCGCAGGCGCTGCTCGAATCCGCAATGCGTCACGTCGATCATCTGGATCGCCTTAACTTCGATCAGTTTAAAGTGAGCGTGAAAGCGTCTGACGTCTTCCTGGCCGTTGAATCGTATCGTCTGCTGGCAAAACAGATCGATCAGCCGCTGCATCTTGGCATCACCGAGGCGGGCGGTCTGCGCAGCGGTTCGGTAAAATCTGCGATTGGTCTCGGCCTGCTGCTCTCTGAAGGCATCGGCGACACGTTACGTGTCTCCCTGGCCGCCGATCCGGTGGAAGAGATCAAAGTCGGTTTCGACATCCTGAAATCACTGCGTATCCGCGCGCGTGGGATCAACTTCATCGCCTGCCCAACCTGTTCACGTCAGGAGTTTGACGTGATCGGCACCGTGAATGCTCTGGAGCAGCGCCTGGAAGACATCATCACCCCGATGGACGTTTCCATCATCGGCTGCGTGGTGAACGGTCCGGGTGAAGCGCTGGTGTCCACGCTGGGCGTGACCGGCGGTAACAAGAAAAGTGGTCTCTATGAGGATGGCGTTCGTAAAGATCGTCTGGATAATAGTGACATGATCGACCAGCTCGAAGCCCGCATTCGTGCAAAAGCGACGATGATGGACGAAGCGCAGCGCATCAGCGTTCAGCAGGTTGAAAAATAACGTGATGGGAAGCAGGCTGCTTCCCATGTATGATTGAACCCATTCTTTGGGTTCTTTTTTGTATATAGAAAGAGAATAAACGTGGCAAAAAACATTCAAGCCATCCGCGGCATGAACGATTATCTGCCTGGCGAAACCGCCATCTGGCAGCGCATTGAAGGCACACTGAAGCAGGTGCTCGGCAGCTACGGTTACAGCGAAATTCGTTTGCCGATTGTAGAGCAGACCCCGTTATTCAAACGCGCGATCGGCGAAGTAACCGACGTGGTTGAAAAAGAGATGTATACCTTTGAGGACCGCAACGGCGACAGCCTGACCCTGCGTCCTGAGGGGACGGCGGGTTGCGTACGCGCCGGCATCGAACATGGTCTCCTGTACAATCAGGAGCAGCGCCTGTGGTATATCGGCCCGATGTTCCGCCACGAACGTCCGCAAAAAGGCCGCTACCGTCAGTTCAACCAGCTTGGCGTGGAAGTGTTTGGTCTGCAAGGACCAGATATCGATGCTGAACTGATTATGCTTACTGCCCGCTGGTGGCGTGCGCTCGGTATTTCTGAGCACGTATCCCTGGAGCTGAACTCTATCGGTTCTCTGGAAGCGCGTGCGAACTATCGCGATGCGCTGGTGGCGTTCCTGGAACAGCACAAAGAGAAGCTCGACGAAGACTGTAAGCGTCGTATGTACAGCAACCCGCTGCGCGTACTCGATTCCAAAAATCCTGACGTACAGGCGCTGCTGAATGATGCGCCAGCGCTGGGTGACTACCTGGATGAGGATTCCCGCGAACACTTTGCCGGCCTGTGCAAGCTGCTTGAAGCGGCGGGCATTGCTTATACCGTTAACCAGCGTCTGGTGCGCGGTCTGGACTACTACAACCGCACCGTATTTGAGTGGGTCACCACCAGCCTCGGTTCGCAGGGCACCGTCTGTGCTGGCGGTCGTTATGACGGTCTGGTCGAGCAACTGGGTGGTCGCGCAGCACCGGCAGTAGGCTTCGCGATGGGCCTTGAGCGACTTGTTTTGCTGGTTCAGGCAGTTAATCCGGAATTTAAAGCTGATCCTGTTGTCGATATATACCTGGTGGCCTCAGGTGCGGATACGCAGTCTGCGGCAATGCAGCTTGCCGAACGCGTGCGCGATGCGCTGCCGGACGTTAAGCTGATGACCAACCACGGCGGCGGCAACTTTAAAAAACAGTTTGCTCGTGCCGATAAGTGGGGCGCAAGTATCGCACTGGTGCTGGGTGAGTCCGAAGTGGCCAACGGCGAAGTGGTAGTTAAAGACCTGCGCTCTGGTGAGCAAACTACGGTAACGCAGGATGGCGTTGCGGCGCACTTGCGCACACTATTGGGCTAAGGAGAAGGACTGCGTGGAAATTTACGAGAACGAACACGACCAGGTTGATGCGGTTAAACGCTTCTTTGCTGAAAACGGCAAGGCACTGGTTGTAGGGGTTATTTTAGGTGTTGGTGCGCTGGTAGGCTGGCGTTACTGGAACAATCATCAGGCTGACTCTGCTCGCGGTTCGTCCCTGAACTACGAAAATACCGTTAGCGCAATCCGTGCCGATCAGCCGCAAACGCTGACGGCTGCGGAGAAATTTGCCGCTGACAACAAAAACACCTACGGCGCGCTGGCTGCGCTGGAAGTGGCTCAGCAGTATGTTGATAAAAACGAACTGGACAAAGCCGCTGCGCAACTGTCTCAGGGGCTTGCTGCTGCCAGTGACGATAATCTGAAAGCGGTGATCAATCTGCGTCTGGCGCGTATCCAGGTTCAGCAGAAAAAAGCCGACGACGCGCTCAAAACGCTTGATACCATTAAAGGCGAAGGCTTTGCCGCTATTGTTGCCGATCTTCGCGGTGAAGCACTGCTGAGTAAGGGTGATAAAGCGGGCGCGCGTAAAGCGTGGCAAGCTGGCGTGGATAGTAAAGCTTCACCTGCGCTGAGCGAAATGATGCAGATGAAAATAAATAATTTGTCCGTCTGAGAGGGACCCAATGCAATTGCGTAAATTACTTCTGCCAGGACTGCTTTCTGTTACGTTATTGAGTGGTTGTTCACTGTTCAGTGGCGAAGAAGACGTTGTTAAAATGTCCCCGCTGCCGACGGTTGAAAACCAGTTCACCCCATCTACCGCCTGGGACACTTCCGTAGGCGATGGTATTGGCGATTTTTATTCCAACCTGCACCCGGCATTTGCTGACGGCGTTGTCTATGCGGCCGATCGCAAAGGCACCGTTAAAGCGCTGAACGCTGATGACGGAAAAGAAGTGTGGTCCATTAACCTGGCGGAAAAAGACGGCTGGTTCTCCCGTAAACCTGCACTGCTTTCTGGCGGCCTGACCGTTACTGGCGGTCACGTGTATGTGGGCAGCGAAAAAGCGCAGGTTTACGCGCTGAATGCCAGCGACGGTTCGGTTGCATGGCAGACCACCGTTGCCGGTGAATCCTTGTCGCGTCCGGTTGTTAGCGACGGCCTGGTGCTGATCCATACCAGCAACGGCCAGTTGCAGGCGCTGAACGAAGCCGATGGTCTGGTAAAATGGACGGTTAACCTGGATATGCCAGCGCTGTCTCTGCGTGGTGAATCTGCTCCGGCGACCGCATTTGGTGCCGCCATTGTGGGCGGTGACAACGGCCGAGTCAGCGCGGTACTGATGCAGCAGGGCCAGATGATCTGGCAGCAGCGTATTTCCCAGGCGACCGGTTCAACTGAAATCGACCGTCTGAGTGACGTGGACACCACGCCAGTTATCGTCGACGGTGTGGTTTACGCGCTGGCGTATAACGGCAACCTGACGGCGCTGGACCTGCGTAGCGGCCAGATCATGTGGAAACGTGAGCTGGGTTCCGTGAACGATTTCATCGTCGACGGCAACCGTATTTATATGGTGGATCAGAACGACCGCCTGCTGGCGCTGAGCACCGAAGGTGGCGTAACGCTGTGGACGCAAAGCGATCTGCTGCACCGTCTGCTGACCGCACCGGCACTGTATAACGGCAGCCTGGTGGTGGGCGACAGCGAAGGCTATATGCACTGGATCGATCCAGAGAATGGCCGCTTCGTGGCACAGCAGAAAGTGGATAGCTCAGGCTTCCTGACGGAGCCCGTTGTGGCTGACGGCAAACTGCTGATTCAGGCAAAAGACGGCACGCTGTACGCGATCACGCGTTAATTACACGGCGGTTGTAGTATACTAAACGGCTCCTGTTCACTCAGGAGCCGTTTTGACATTTTTAAAAACGCTGCGAAAGCGACGTTATTTTGAATTTTATGAGGCTTCAAACATGGTACCTGTGGTCGCGCTTGTCGGGCGCCCTAACGTTGGAAAATCCACTCTTTTTAACCGTTTAACACGCACCCGTGATGCGCTGGTTGCGGATTTCCCGGGGCTGACGCGTGACCGTAAGTACGGTCGTGCAGAGGTGGAAGGACGCGAGTTCATCTGTATCGATACCGGGGGTATTGACGGTACGGAAGACGGCGTAGAAACCCGCATGGCAGAGCAATCTCTGCTGGCTATCGAAGAAGCAGATGTGGTTCTGTTTATGGTGGATGCTCGCGCTGGCCTGATGCCCGCGGATTCTGCTATCGCTAAACATCTGCGTTCACGCGAAAAGCCAACCTTCCTGGTGGCGAACAAAACTGACGGCATCGATGCCGATCAGGCCATTGCGGATTTCTGGTCTTTAGGCCTGGGCGATATTTATCCTATCGCGGCCTCGCATGGCCGTGGCGTCACCAGCCTGCTGGAAACCGTTCTGCTGCCGTGGGTTGATGAAGTAAACCCACCGGAAGAGGTGGACGAGGACGCTGAATACTGGGCGCAGTTTGAAGCCGGAGAAGAAGGAGAGGAAGAGCCGGAAGACGACTTCAACCCGCAGGATCTGCCTATCAAGCTGGCTATCGTGGGTCGCCCAAACGTGGGTAAGTCTACGCTTACTAACCGTATTCTCGGCGAAGAGCGCGTGGTGGTTTACGACATGCCAGGCACAACGCGTGACAGCATCTACATTCCAATGCAGCGCGATGAACGTGAGTACGTACTTATCGACACCGCAGGGGTGCGTAAGCGCGGGAAAATCACCGATGTGGTGGAAAAATTCTCGGTGATCAAGACCCTTCAGGCGATTGAAGACGCCAACGTGGTGCTGCTGGTTATTGACGCACGTGAAGGTATCTCCGATCAGGATCTCTCTCTGCTCGGCTTTATCCTCAATAGTGGGCGCTCACTGGTTATCGTCGTCAACAAGTGGGACGGCCTGAGCAATGAAGTGCGCGAGCAGGTGAAAGAGACGCTGGACTTCCGTCTGGGCTTTATCGACTTTGCCCGCGTTCACTTTATCTCTGCCCTGCACGGGAGTGGTGTCGGCAACCTGTTCGAATCCGTTCGTGAAGCCTATGACAGCTCTACCCGCCGTCAGAGCACGGCGATGCTGACCCGTATCATGAACATGGCTGCTGAAGACCACCAGCCGCCGCTGGTGCGCGGTCGTCGCGTGAAGCTGAAATATGCTCACGCCGGGGGATATAACCCGCCTATCGTGGTGATCCACGGTAACCAGGTGAAGGATCTGCCGGACTCCTACAAACGGTACCTGATGAACTACTTCCGCAAGTCGCTGGACGTGATGGGTACGCCTATCCGTATTCAGTTCAAGGAAGGGGAAAACCCGTTTGCGAATAAACGCAACACCCTGACGCCGAACCAGATGCGTAAGCGTAAGCGTTTGATTAAGCACATTAAGAAAAGCAAATAATCCTTACCGATCTCACTAAAACCCGCGCCTGTCGCGGGTTTTTTTTCGCTCATTCAAAAGGCCCGCCTTCCCTGTGTGATGTCAATCACTATTCGCTTTGAACCATGTTTATATCTAAGAAAGTAGACAATCGTCGAATTTTCGTCTTAAAGTCCAGGGTTCGGCACTAGACAAAACTAGCGCCTGGTTATCAAATGGTTAACCAACATTTCGCCGCATGTAAAAAATCGATCGGATACGTAACCGTTCGGCGTACATGCTGGTGTTTACAAGCACGACACATACCTTTTCGGGAGAATTATGCAATCCTCTGTTAATCAAAAAGAGAGCCGAACCTTCTTCGGCCATCCTTATCCGCTCGGTTCTCTGTTCTTCACCGAGATGTGGGAGCGTTTCTCGTTTTACGGTATTCGCCCGCTACTGATCCTGTTTATGGCCGCCACCGTGTATGACGGCGGAATGGGCCTGGCGCGTGAAAACGCCTCGGCGATTGTCGGTATTTTTGCTGGCACCATGTACCTCGCCGCGCTGCCGGGCGGCTGGCTGGCGGATAACTGGCTCGGCCAGCAGCGGGCCGTCTGGTACGGTTCGATTTTGATTGCGCTTGGGCACCTGTCGATTGCCCTGTCGGCCATCATGGGCGACAACCTGTTCTTCATCGGCCTGATGTTTATCGTGCTCGGCTCCGGCCTGTTCAAGACCTGTATCTCGGTCATGGTGGGGACACTGTACAAAAAGGGCGATGCGCGTCGTGACGGCGGTTTCTCGCTGTTCTATATGGGCATCAACATGGGCTCGTTCATTGCCCCTCTGATTTCCGGTTGGCTGATTAAAACCCACGGCTGGCACTGGGGCTTTGGTATCGGTGGTATTGGGATGCTGGTCGCCCTGATTATCTTCCGCGTGTTTGCCGTTCCGGCCATGAAGCGTTACGACAGCGAAGTCGGTCTGGACTCCACCTGGAACAGTCCGGTAGTGAAACGTAACGGCGTGGGCGCCTGGCTGCTGGCGCTGGCTGTGGGTGTTGCAATCATCGTTACGTTGATTGCCCAGGGCGTGATTGTGATTAATCCGGTCGCGGTCGCCAGCGTGCTGGTGTATGTGATTGCCGCCTCCGTCGCGCTCTACTTCATCTATCTGTTCATCTTCGCCGGGCTGAATCGCAAAGAGCGCGCAAGGCTGCTGGTGTGCTTTATTCTGCTGGTCTCCGCCGCGTTCTTCTGGTCCGCGTTCGAGCAGAAGCCAACCTCCTTCAACCTGTTCGCCAACGACTACACTAACCGCATGATCGGTGATTTTGAGATCCCGGCGGTGTGGTTCCAGTCGATTAATGCCCTGTTCATCATTCTGCTGGCCCCGGTATTTAGCTGGGCATGGCCGAAGCTGGCGAGCAAAAACATTCGTCCGAGCAGCATCACCAAGTTCGTGATCGGTATTCTGTGTGCAGCGGCGGGCTTTGGCCTGATGATGCTGGCGGCGCAGAACGTACTGAGCAATGGTGGGGCAGGGGTTTCTCCGTTCTGGCTGGTGGGCAGTATCCTGATGCTGACGCTCGGGGAACTGTGCCTGAGTCCGATTGGTCTGGCGACCATGACCCTGCTGGCGCCGGAAAGAATGCGCGGCCAGATGATGGGCCTGTGGTTCTGCGCCAGTGCGCTGGGTAACCTGGCTGCGGGGCTGATTGGCGGTCACGTGAAGGCCGACCAGCTGGATATGCTGCCAGACCTCTTTGCCCGTTGCTCCATCGCGCTGCTGATTTGTGCTGCGGTGCTGATCGTCCTCATTGTTCCGGTACGTCGCATGCTGGAAAATGCGCAAACTAAACCGGCTACCGAAGCCTGATACTATTCAGTCTGCCGGGGCAGTTGTCCTGTCCCGGCCCAACTCAACAGGAGAGAGCATGTCGATTACCTGTCCGGATTGCCACGCAGCGCTCGAGCCGCAAAACGGTATCGCGCACTGCGACAGCTGCAATAAAGATATTCCCCTCGAAGCGCGCTGCCCTGACTGCCATCAGCCGCTTCAGGTACTCAAGGCCTGCGGCGCGGTGGATTACTTCTGTCAGAACGGCCATGGGCTGATCTCAAAAAAACGCGTCGAGTTCGTCAGGGCTGGGGCTTAATCGCACACGCAGCCTTCTCCTTTTTGCCATAGCTCAATCAGCGATTCCGGCGCTTCCTGCTCCGGAACCAGCACAATAATATCGGTATACTGCGCCTGATTGTGCCGGGTCCAGATTATCTGAATGCGAAAATAGCGCTGATCGCCGCTGCCCGGAGACGACGCCTGGCCCGGTGGCTGTCCGCGCGGGATAGCCTGTTCCAGAATATTCACCACGCGCTGACGCTGTGCCTCGTTGAGCGTGGAGAGGGCGATCGTGCGCTGACCGCTCAGCTTAGGAATAAAGGCGACGCCGCCTTCCCGGGCCAGCTCAACCACGGCGTCATCCGTCAGTTCCGGTACCTGCATTACAGTACTCCCACCTGTTCCCAGGCTTGTTTAATGGCCGCCCCAACGTCGCTACCGGAGCGTTTCTCGCCGTGGGCGATCGTCAGTTTTGCGAAAGCGTCAAAATCCGCATCCTGCGCCAGGTTGCGATCGCAAACCGTGTCGTACCAGGCATAACCCGCTTTTTCCCAGGCGTAGCCACCGATTGCTGTTGCGGCCAGGTAAAACGCCCGGTTGGGGATGCCAGAGTTGAGGTGTACGCCGCCGTTATCCTCGCGCGTTTTGATGAAATCTTTCATGTGCGCGGGCTGCGGATCTTTGCCAAGGAGGGGATCGTCGTAGGCGGTGCCGGGTTCAGACATGGAGCGCAGCCCTTTGCCGTTAATCCCCGCTGCCAGCAGCCCTTCGCCAATCAGCCAGTCTGCCCGATCGGCGGTTTGCTTAAGATAGTATTGCTTCACCAGCGAACCAAACACGTCGGATAACGACTCGTTCAGCGCGCCAGATTGTTCAAAGTAAATGAGCCCGGCTTCGGTCTCCGTCACACCGTGGCTCAGCTCATGCGCCACCACGTCGATGGCAATGGTGAAGCGGTTGAAGATTTCCCCGTCGCCATCGCCAAAGACCATCTGCTGGCCGTTCCAGAAGGCGTTTTGATACTCACGGCCGTAATGCACGGTACCGGTCAGGATCAGCCCCTTATTATCGAGCGAATCCCGCTGATACTCCTTCCAGAAGAAATCATGGGTGATCCCCAGATAATCGTACGCTTCATCCACCGCCACATCGCCGTTGGAGGGCTGGCCTTCATAGCGCACCTGGCTACCCGGCAGCTCCTGGGTCTGTTTCGCATCGTAGATGTCACGCTCAAGCTGACCGGCTTTATTCACATGCGGCGCGGCGGGTTTGCCCGGCATATGCGCCATCAGGGTTTGCACATGGGTTAATGTCTGACGGGCGCAGCGCTGCTGGGGCTCTGAACCGCTTTCGATAATACGACGAAGAATATACGGAGGGATGACGCTATGAAGATGGGGCATGCTGCTCTCCTTATCAAAAAAGGCAATAGCAGCAGTATAGTTTGTAACCGGCGAAGATTTATCCGCTTTTACGCTGGCGCGTTTTTTTCACCGGTTTGATCTCTTTTACCTCACTCTCGACCCAGCCGTCAGAAAGCCGGGTGGTGAGCACATCCCCGGCTTTAACCTGTTTCGTTTGTTTCAGCACTTTGCCGTCCGTCGCGGTGGTCACACTATAGCCGCGAGCCAGCGTGGAGAGCGGGCTGACGGCTTCCAGATGGGTGACCGCATTGCCAAAACGCTCGCGGGTGGCGCTCAGGCGTGAGCGGATATTTTCCGCGAGGCGATACTCAAGCTGCTGGATACGCGTTTGTGCGCGATAAATCTTCGGCTGCGGGTTTTGCTGGTTCAGACGCTGCGTGACGCGCTGCTGGCGAGATACCGCCCGCTTAAGCTGGTTATCCAGCGCGAAGTTCATCCGCTGACGCAGACGTTCCAGCACGGTTTGCTGACGCGCCAGACGCAATTGCGGATGCTGCTGTTGCAGACGATGGTGAAGCTGGGTAAAGCGGCGGGTACGGTTGGCGAGGAAGTAGTCCATCGCCATCTCCAGGCGCTGCTGCCCGTTCTGGATCTGACGCAGCAGCTCCAGCTGGTTACGGCTGACTACCTCTGCCGCCGCGGACGGCGTGGGCGCGCGTAAATCCGCGACAAAATCGGCTATCGTCACATCCGTTTCATGGCCGACGGCGCTTACCACCGGGATAAGGCTGGCAAAGATTGCCCGCGCCACGCGCTCGTCGTTAAAGCTCCACAGGTCTTCCAGCGAGCCGCCGCCGCGCCCGACGATCAGGACATCACACTCCTGACGCGCATTCGCCAGCTCAATGGCGCGCACGATCTGCCCCGGCGCATCGTCACCCTGAACGGCAGTCGGGTAGATAATGACGGGCAGGGAAGGGTCACGGCGCTTAAGGACGTGCAAAATATCGTGCAGGGCCGCACCGGTTTTCGACGTGATAACCCCAACGCAGTGGGCTGGTGAGGGAAGGGGTTTTTTAAACTGCTGGTCGAACAATCCCTCAGCCGAAAGCATGGCTTTTAGCTGCTCGTACTTCTGTTGCAGCAAGCCTTCACCGGCGGGCTGCATGCTCTCGACGATAATCTGATAATCGCCGCGCGGCTCATACAGGGTAATGTTGGCGCGAACCAGAACCTGCTGGCCATGCTGAGGACGGAACGTCACGCGACGGTTGCTGTTGCGGAACATCGCGCAGCGCACCTGAGCGGTGTCGTCTTTCAGCGTAAAGTACCAGTGGCCGGAAGCAGGCTGCGTGAAGTTAGAGATTTCACCGCTGATCCAGACCTGTCCCATTTCCTGCTCAAGCAGCAAACGCACCGTCTGATTAAGGCGGCTGACAGTATAAATTGAGGGGGATTGAGAGGATAACATGTGAGCGGGATCAAATTCTAAATCAGCAAGTTATTCAGTCGATAGTAACCTGCTGAGAGGTGAGCGCAAGCATTTTTTTCAAAAAAGTGTGGATGCAATCGGTTACGCTCTGTATAATGCCACGGCAATATTTAACCACCCAGGTCAGAGATATTGCCCATGCTACGTATCGCTAAAGAAGCACTGACGTTTGACGACGTCCTCCTCGTTCCCGCTCACTCCACCGTTCTGCCGAATACTGCCGACCTCAGCACGCAGTTGACGAAAACCATTCGTCTGAACATTCCTATGCTCTCCGCAGCAATGGACACCGTGACTGAAGCGCGTCTGGCTATCGCCCTGGCACAGGAAGGCGGCATTGGCTTTATCCACAAAAACATGTCTATCGAGCGTCAGGCGGAAGAAGTTCGCCGCGTGAAGAAGCATGAATCCGGGATCGTGTCCGATCCTCAGACCGTTCTGCCAACCACCACGCTGCACGAAGTGAAAGCCCTGACCGAGCGTAACGGCTTTGCAGGCTACCCGGTAGTCACTGAAGACAACGAACTGGTCGGCATCATTACCGGTCGTGACGTGCGTTTCGTGACTGACCTGAACCAGCCTGTAAGCGTCTACATGACGCCAAAAGAGCGTCTGGTGACCGTGCGTGAAGGCGAAACCCGCGACGTGGTGCTGGCGAAAATGCACGAAAAACGCGTTGAGAAAGCGCTGGTTGTGGACGCGAACTTCCACCTGCGCGGCATGATCACCGTTAAAGATTTCCAGAAAGCAGAACGTAAACCGAACGCCTGTAAAGACGAGCATGGCCGTCTGCGCGTCGGCGCTGCGGTTGGCGCGGGCGCAGGTAACGAAGAGCGCGTTGACGCGCTGGTTGCCGCAGGCGTTGACGTGCTGCTGATTGACTCCTCCCACGGCCACTCCGAAGGCGTTCTGCAACGTATTCGTGAAACCCGTGCTAAATACCCGGATCTCCAGATTATCGGCGGTAACGTGGCAACAGGCGCAGGCGCTCGCGCGCTGGCGGAAGCGGGTTGCAGCGCGGTGAAAGTGGGTATCGGCCCTGGCTCTATCTGTACAACCCGTATCGTCACTGGCGTAGGCGTGCCGCAGATCACGGCGGTTTCTGACGCGGTTGAAGCGCTGGAAGGCACCGGCATTCCGGTTATCGCTGACGGCGGTATCCGCTTCTCTGGCGACATCGCTAAAGCGATCGCCGCAGGTGCCGCAGCCGTGATGGTGGGCTCCATGCTGGCCGGTACCGAAGAATCTCCGGGTGAAATCGAACTCTACCAGGGGCGTTCTTATAAATCCTACCGCGGTATGGGCTCCCTGGGCGCGATGTCCAAAGGTTCCTCTGACCGTTACTTCCAGACCGATAACGCTGCTGACAAACTGGTACCGGAAGGTATCGAAGGTCGCGTGGCGTATAAAGGCCGCCTGAAAGAGATCATTCACCAGCAGATGGGCGGCCTGCGCTCCTGTATGGGTCTGACCGGCTGTGGTACCATTGACCTGCTGCGTACCAAAGCGGAATTCGTACGCATCAGCGGTGCGGGTATCCAGGAGAGCCACGTTCACGACGTGACGATCACCAAAGAGTCCCCGAACTACCGTCTGGGCTCCTGATAAATTTCCGCGCCCGGCTCAATGCCGGGCGCTTTGTTTTGTTTCACTTGCCTCGGAATTAGCGTCAATGACGGAAAACATTCATAAACATCGCATTCTCATCCTGGACTTTGGTTCTCAGTACACTCAGCTGGTGGCGCGCCGCGTGCGTGAGCTGGGCGTTTACTGTGAGCTGTGGGCGTGGGATGTCACGGAAGCACAGATTCGCGAATTCAATCCAAGCGGCATCATCCTGTCCGGCGGCCCGGAAAGCACCACCGAAGAGAACAGCCCGCGCGCGCCGCAGTACGTGTTCGAAGCGGGCGTACCGGTGTTCGGCGTTTGCTACGGTATGCAGACCATGGCGATGCAGCTGGGCGGCCACGTAGAAGGCTCTAACGAGCGTGAGTTCGGCTACGCGCAGGTTGAAGTTGTCACCGACAGCGCGCTGGTGCGCGGTATCGAAGACTCCCTGACCGCAGACGGCAAGCCGCTGCTGGACGTGTGGATGAGCCACGGCGACAAAGTCACCGCCATCCCATCCGACTTCGTGACCGTTGCCAGCACCGAAAGCTGCCCGTTCGCCATCATGGCGAACGAAGAAAAACGTTTCTACGGCGTGCAGTTCCACCCGGAAGTGACCCACACCCGTCAGGGTATGCGCATGCTGGAGCGCTTCGTGCGTGACATCTGCCAGTGTGAAGCCCTGTGGACCCCGGCAAAAATCATCGACGACGCCGTGGAGCGTATCCGCCAGCAGGTTGGCGATGACAAAGTGATCCTCGGCCTCTCCGGTGGCGTGGACTCCTCTGTGACCGCGATGCTGCTGCACCGCGCCATCGGCAAAAACCTGACCTGTGTCTTCGTGGATAACGGCCTGCTGCGCCTGAACGAAGCGAAGCAGGTTATGGACATGTTTGGCGACCACTTCGGTCTGAACATCGTTCACGTGGAAGGCGAGCAGCGTTTCCTGGACGCGCTGAAAGGCGAGAACGATCCGGAAGCGAAACGTAAGATCATCGGTCGCGTGTTCGTGGAAGTGTTCGACGAAGAAGCGCTGAAGCTGGAAGACGTGAAATGGCTGGCGCAGGGCACTATCTACCCTGACGTGATCGAGTCTGCGGCCTCCGCAACCGGTAAAGCGCACGTTATCAAATCTCACCACAACGTGGGCGGCCTGCCGAAAGAGATGAAGATGGGTCTGGTGGAACCGCTGCGTGAGCTGTTCAAAGACGAAGTGCGTAAAATCGGTCTGGAGCTGGGGCTGCCGTACGACATGCTCTACCGTCACCCGTTCCCGGGCCCGGGCCTCGGCGTACGCGTGCTGGGCGAAGTGAAGAAAGAGTACTGCGACCTGCTGCGTCGTGCGGACGCGATCTTCATCGAAGAGCTGCACAAGGCTGACCTGTACAACAAGGTAAGCCAGGCGTTCACCGTGTTCCTGCCGGTTCGTTCTGTAGGCGTAATGGGCGATGGACGTAAGTACGACTGGGTTGTTTCCCTGCGTGCGGTGGAAACAATCGACTTCATGACCGCGCACTGGGCGCACCTGCCGTATGACTTCTTAGGCCGCGTGTCTAACAGAATAATCAATGAAGTCAATGGCATTTCCCGCGTGGTGTATGACATCAGCGGCAAGCCACCGGCGACGATCGAGTGGGAATGATGTATAGCTAGCTCATAGCTCATCATATCTATTCATTTTAATATCTAACCCTCTGTAATTGCAGAGGGTTTTTGTTTATATCTACTCATATCTATTCACTCTACACCACATTTTTCGACGGTACAGGTGACGGTATTACCCGAAAGGTATACTCTCATAGCGACAAAAATATGGATGCATTACGGGTGAATTGTGCTTACCGATACCAAACTTAAAAACCTCAAGCCGCAAGACAAACTGTATAAAGTTTCTGACCGTGACGGGCTGTATGTCGCCGTGCTCACGTCAGGCTCTGTCTCGTTCCGCTACGACTACCGCATCAACGGCCGCCGGGAAACACTGGTGATCGGCCAGTACGGTCGTGACGGTATCAGCCTGGCGGAAGCGCGAGAAGAATTGATTAACGCTAAAAAGCTCGTGAAGGCAGGCCAGTCGCCTGCTGCGGCGAAACGAGACGGTATTAAAAAAATCCGTGGGGCTGAGACTTTCGCGGTACATACCGACAGTTACATGAAGAATGCCACGCTGGCCGACAGTACGCGGGAGCTTAAGCGGGCGATCATTGATCGTGACCTGATACCGTCACTCGGCAACAAGCTAATGACTGAGATCACCACAGCGGCGGTTCGTGATTTGTGCGATAAAATCGTCCAGCGCGGTGGTAATGCAACAGCAGTAAGAGCCCGGGAGATAATCAGCAGTGTGTACCGTCATGCTAATGACAGAGGGCACGGGTTCTATAACCCAGCTGCTGATATAAAACCGTCATCCATTGCCACATTTGTGGACCGGGAGCGATACCTTAGTCCAGAAGAAATTGGTGTATTTTTCCGTGCGCTGGATAGTTTCAGTGCAATGGGCACGCTGAAGATGGCAATCAAGCTCGTTCTGCTGACGATGGTCAGGAAAGGGGAGTTCACCAACGCCGAGCTTAAAGAAATCAGCTTCACCAAAGGGGTTTGGACCATTCCTGGCGAAAGAATGAAGAGCGGGAAACCTCATTCAATTTACCTTTCAAGGCAGGCACTTGATCTGATGGTGACCCTTCAGATGTGTGCAGGCGGCAGTATTTATCTTGTGCCTGGCAGATACGACTTCAACAAACCTATCTCTAACGCCTCGCTTAATTCCCTGATCGACCGCGTAGTGGCGCGCATAAACGAATCGGGTTATCACTTTGAACGCTTTACTGTGCATGATCTGCGACGTACCGCCAGTACCAACCTTCATGAAGCTGATTATCCATCAGACTGGATTGAAAAAGGCCAGGCACGAAAGCAGAAAGGGACGAGAGCGGTTTACAATAAAGCAGAATATGCGCGGCAACGCGCTTACATGCTTCAGCAGTGGGCTGATATGGTTGATGCCTGGATAGCAGGGGAGCACACCGATCTGGTGCTGTTCTCCCCTTCGAAGTTTGAGAAGTGGATGGAAAGTCAGTAGCCGAAGAAAATGACTATTTAAATCTCGCTGATGAATTATGCCGCACGCTCCCGGCCCTGATTGTCTGTTGGTGGAAATGGAGCATGTCCGAATGCTCTCGTCATCCCGGCGATATCCAGCGCGTAGCCAGGGTGCAACTGCACCGCCGGGCCTTCGCACTGGTTGCCCCATACGTCGAAACCATGGGATGACTGGCGGGCGAAAAGCTCAATGCGCGGCACATCGCCAAGCAACTGCACCAGCTTCTCCCTGATCACGTCAGGTTTGCGCGAGTTCTCCATGCGCGGCGCCGTGACATGCTGGCAGATCGAGGCATCCATGCGCGCCGGCAGCTTTCCACGCACCGCAAACAGGCAGTCTTCACTGTTCGCCCGGGTCATATGGCCCATTCCGATCGCGCTGTTGCCTTTGTGCTTGTTCGTCTTATGCCAGGTAAATCCTTTCATGGTCATCAGGCGGAATCCCCACGCTTCGATAACCTTCAGCGCCTCAACCGGCTGTGTCGGTACCCACCACATAGCCAGCAGGCAATCTTCGGCAGCCAGATCCCACACTGGCAGGCGGCAGATATCGAGCACGTTCATAACCGGATACTTGAATCCAGCGCCGCGCTCGCCATCAGCTGCTTTGTCACGGTAAACCCATGGCGGGTCAGCGTAGATAAGAGTGTATTTTCCAGTCATGCTGCCACCTTCTTGCTGTTTATCAGCTCAGCCAGGCGCTGAGCCTTCAATGGGTTTCTGATAACCTGGCCGCCGGGTGCCAGCCACCCGCGGCGCAGAGATGAATAAACCAGCGTGATACTGCCGACTCGGATATTGTCGTGCGGGTTAGTCATAAACCACCCCGCGACATCCTATCCCGCTATAGTCCAGGTGCGGGGTGCGGTTACCTTTTGTGATACACTGCTGGCGGCGCACCGCGATACGGGCGCGCTCAACTTCACCAACAGCCGCATCCAGGCACTGGAGCCAGAGGCGGGCCGCGATGCGATAATGACCGCGGCGCTCGCGCTCGATGGCCCGGCTTTCGATCTCCATTGCTTCCGGGGTTACTGCCACAACTTTTTCAGTTCCGCGCTGCGATGCTTTATTCATGTGATATTTTTCAAGGCGGGTTAATTTTCTCATACCCAGGATCCTCTCAACTGATTACCGCCGCCAGCCACATCAGGTAGGCGACCACGGCCAGATACAGGTACACATCTGACCATCTGCCGATATGCTTTTTCAGCGCCGTCATGCTGCCGCACTCACCGGGCGATACACGCGGCGGTCAACTGGCGGCTTTTTTCCGGTGAACGTCGCCGGGCTTGCCGCCTTACGTTTATCCAGCCAGGCTTCAACTTCGCTCTGGTCCCACGCACAGCGGCGATCGGTGATCCAGAAACGGGACGGGAATTCGCCAGCCTGTTCCAGGCGGTCAATCGTGCTCCATGACAGTGGCACCACCGCCAGGAGTTCCTTCTTACCAAATGCACCTTTCATAAATACCTCTCTTGGTTGCAGGTGTGGCGCCGTGGCGCCACGGTGGTGTTATTCGAATTCAGGACGCATATCGTTAAGCGTCGTCATGAATCCCTGGTGGTATTCTTCACCGAGCTTTTCAGCCATGGCGGTGATCTCATCTTCGGCACGCTTAAACATCGCCTTGGAATCTGCTGCGGATGAATCTAGGCTGTTCAGAATTGCGCTGACGTATTCCCGAGCCTCTTCGCGATCAGAGTCAGAAACCACCGTCAGGCTCTGTTGCTCATCATCAACAACGGAATACTCACCGGTGATAACTGCCGCGTTATCCTGACTCAGGCCAGCTTCAGCTCGTTCATCCATCACCACAGCTTTTTGCAATTCGATAGAGACAGGCAGGTATTTGAACAGGCGGCGGATCACCGTCTTTTTCGCCATTTCGTCGAAGTGGTCAACCCATGGGCCACTGCTGCCGGCTTTGCTCAGGGCCCGTACTTTTTCAACGTCTGCCCGGCTCATAACTTCGAACTGGACGCCGCCATCTTTCAGGCGGGCCACTGCGTATACATGGGTCAGTTCGCCGCGGTCACCGGTTTCGCAAGGTGAGTGCTCGAGCGTTTCTTCCAGACCGTATGAGTAGCTGAATTTGTCGTTTGCATGGACGGTGCGCGCTGAGATGCTCAGGATCTGCCCGGAGCGGCGGGCAAGGTCAATCATCCCGCGATAGCCGATGATCAGCTGAGCTTCTGTCGATACCGTTTCCCAGCGGCCATTAATTTTCTGGCGCTTGTCGAACGGAATAAGGTACGCGTGGCCCAGTGCGCCGCCCGGCTCCAGTCCGAGCTGAGCGCATTGCATAATTGCACCGAGGAAACTGGCCTGGTCGCATGCTGCCAGTTTTGGGACCTTGCGGATCTCGGTAGTGGCGATGCGCGCCAGGCGGTCAGCTGTCATGTGCTTTGGAAGAGCCAGTGCCATCTGAGCCTTAATTTTTGGATCCGCGAGCAACCCGGCCAGCGTGGTAGGTTTATCGTTATGCTGTGCAACCTGGTTGCCGGTTGCTGCTGCCTTAAGTGCGTTGGTAGACATTTTTTCTCCTTACTTCATTCTGAAAACGCGTGATGTCGTTGCTGTTTTGAATTTTTCGTACAGGTCAGGGTGCTCAACCTGGAATAATTTCTGATCGAACCGGTTACTTACCTGAGATTTCCATGTGCAAATCGGTTTCCCGTCCAGCGTCAGGATTGAGTGCTCCTGCATGTACAGCTTCAGCTTCTCCTCCGATACGGCGATTTCTTCTTCCAGTGACTTGCAACGTGATTTCATGTCGCGGAGGTCGTTGAAGAGCGCCAGGGCTTTACCGTCTGCCTCAATGCTTGAGCCGGAATCCTTCTCAAACATCAGAGAAATATCGCTGACTGTTGTCGCCTCCGGTGGGTTCAGGTTTATCACCCGATCCCAGAAGGAAACTTCTTTCTCCAGGATGGCTTGAATGGTTTCCTCATCTCGCTCAACGCGATAAATACGGAAATCATCACCGCCGATCAGGACGCCGAATACGCATACCTGTTTCCCTGTTACCATCAGCCCATGCATGGCCTGCGCCGTGTAATGCACAGGGATCGCATCTGTCTGAACTTCTCCCCATTCCTTAGCTTTGAATGGGCTAACCGTTTTGATCTCGATGTTCTCGCCGGTAGCTGCTTCTGCATCAATTTCAGCTGCGATAAAGCCGTAATCTCGGTGGATATACCGGTTGCCGCGATGAATAATTTCCAGCCCTGCCTCTTCAGAAAGCAGGTCAATTACGTATGGCTCCATACGCTGGCCACGCGTGAAAACTTTCTGCTTTGAAGGATCTACTGGCTTGATGCGTGGCTGAACCTTATCCAGATACACCTCAAGCGGAGTGCGCCACGGGCTAATTCCGAGAATGCCGGCGACATCACTGCCGCCGAGGTATTTGGTCCGGTCCATGCTGCCGACGTTCTGCATCATGCCGCAGTCCTCGCCGAGTCCAGCTGGTCAGCCAGATCCCACTTCGCGATGATGCTCGTCATCGCGGCCTGGTACGCTGCGAGCGCCTCTTCGAATTCCGTGCTCATCATCAGCTCTTCCAGAATCTCGGTCCGCACGCCTTTGCGCTCCAGCTCATAGAAAGGTTTTTGCAGCTGGTGGAACTTGATGGCGTCGATCAGCTCTACCTGGCGCTCGTAGTGCAACTGACTCAGCTGGTAGTCGCTGTCGATACTGGTCATGATTTTTTTCAGGTTGTTAATCTGCTGGATGTTCACTTGCTCACCCCCATATCCATTTCAGTTTTTACTGCCATCTTGGTGACAAATGCCCAGTTGATGGCCTCATGCAGAGTGCGGCACTTTGTGCTCATCAGCCCGCACGCCGTAACGCAGTACCAACCGTTGATGATTTTCCACTGCATAATTCGTTACCTCAGTGTTACCGTTGAGGTAATAATTATCCTTATGTGGTTTGAAGTCAATAGGTATGATTATAAAAAATTACCCATTAGGTAATCTTAGGGGCAATAAAAAAGCCGCACAATGGCGGCTTAGTGTCTGAAATATATGATGTTACTCTTGCGTTTTACCGTTCTGAACAATCACGAAATCGACGTAGCTTTCGATCTTGCTTTTCTCGCTCTCAGGTAACAATGCGTAGCGGGCCCGGTCGTAATGGATGGTCGCCGGGTCGCGGGGATGGATGAGCAGTTCATAGCCCCGGCGCCCGAACGCGCTGGCGATAGCCTCCAGGGTGGAAATAGAAACGCTAACCTCATTGTTCAGCATGCGCTGGATTGTAGCCTGGGCAACGCCGGACGCTTTCGACACCTTGCCCTGAGATGACAGGTCGCGGTTGTTCTGCATCCACGCTTCAAGGTTATGCGCCGCCAGCTGGCCGATATCGGAAGGGGTGATCTCTTCCTGGGGGATGGCAACAGCAGATAAGGAGTGGTCGACGTCCAGCCAGTTCGACGGCTTGTTTGCTGCCTTCTCAATCTTGCGCGCCACCGTGTCGCCGACCACCTTCTGCCCGCGGGCCCAGCGGTTCACCAGGTTTGCCTGAGTTCCCAGTTTTTCCGCCAGACGAGTCTGCACCCCGTTGAAGTCACGGTCGATGATATCGTTAATATTCTGCCTGCGGATATCCTGAATACTTTTCATGCTCTGGTGAATCGCCTCATATATGAATTAGTTAGTGGTTCAATTAAAAGCGAATTTACCTCACAGGTAAATGCACCTAACAGGTAACAAACCTTGATTTTTATTACCTTCTGGGTGAATATTTGTTATCTGAAATTAATATCAGGCAATAGCTATGAGCGAGAACGAAAAATTCGACTTCAAAAAACACTGGTTGCAACTCACTCCTGATGAGCGAAATGCCTTTGCTGACGAGGCCGGGACGACCAGCCACTACATCCAGACGCATCTGACAGGCCGCCGGAAAATGCCCGGTAAGACATTGATGAATGGACTGTTTAAGGCATGCAAACAACGCGGATGGGTCAGAACTAAGCCGGAACTGGCTATCTTCTTCTACGAATAGAACCCCCTTCAAACCCCCATCAGGCCGCCTTCTGGCGGTCTTTTCATATCTATTCATTCCTCTCGGGTAATAATGATCCGAATATGGTTGATCTTTTTTCGGCCATCGCACAAAATTACCAAAGATAAATTTCAAAGAGAGGTGCAAATGAAGCGATTAACTCAGCGTGAAGCTCTCGAAATGGGCCTCACCAGATTCTACACCGGCAAGAAGTGCATTCACGGGCATGACAGCGAGCGCTACACCCTCAGTGGTGAATGCGTTAAGTGCAACAACGAGCGGGCGCGACGCCAGCAGCAGTTGCGTTCAGATAAATTAAAGGCAGCCAGAAAGGCGCGGGAGGCAGCATGAAGATTTTTTTCTCCGGTTCCAGTGCTCAATTATGCATTGAAGCAGAGTCAGAAGAAGAAAAGGCGATGCTCATTATGTGGCACCGGCTGAACATTTCAGATCAGACAATGTACTGCGACATGGTTGATACTGGTTGCTTCGCTGGGTTGCGCCTTTGTGGAATCACTGATCTCGAGAAAGAGTAGGTTCATATGGCTAATCAATGGCTACGTCTTTGGCATGATATGCCTAATGACCCGAAGTGGAGAACCATAGCGAGAATATCCGGTCAACCGATAGCTCTCGTTCAGGCCGTTTATGTCCACCTTCTTGTTAGCGGGTCACAAAATGTCACGCGAGGTCACGCTGATGTCACGAACGAGGACTTAGCGTCACATTTTGACGTGACTGAGTGTGACATAGACGCTGTTATTAACGCCATGCAGGGCCGTGTTTTGGATGGAACATACCTTACAGGGTGGGAGCGGAGACAGCCTAAAAAGGAGGACCGTGGCAATGATGAAACAGGAGCAAAATCAGCAACTCAGAGAAAAAGAGAGCAGCGTGAAAGGCAGCGGATGCGACAACAAGAAAGCAATGAGTCACGGCAATGTCACGACAAGTCACGAAATGTCACGACAGATAAAGAAGAGATAAAGAGAAGAGAAGATATAAAAGATAAACCCCACACAGGGGGCGAGCAAAATTCACCTGTGGATAACTCTGCTGGTGGCGGTGAACCAGATCCGGATGCGAACAACGCGATGCTGAATGGCTATGTTGCTCCGGGTGGAATGGGGGAGTTTGGAAAATTCCAGATGCGCGACAACTGGAAGCCAGATCCTCAGTTCATCCAGCGCGCTGCGCTGTGGGGCATAACCCTGAAGACGGACATCACGCCGTTCGAGCTGGCAGAATTCATCACGTACTGGAAAGCGGAGGGGAAGGCATTCCACCACGACCAGTGGCAGCAGAAGCTGGCGAGAAGCGTGCAGCAGTCCAGGGCAAGGCTAGTCGCCCAGCAGCATCGAAGGGATATCAATGACGTTCCGGAGCCGGACAAAGCCATACCGCAGGGATTCAGGGGATATCAGCCCTCATAGCAGCACCAGCGCGGCAGCGCATTTTTTTACGCCAGCATAATTACCTTGCAGGTAACAAAATATGCGCATAGCTATTGATTTTAATTCTAATGTGGATTTAAATTACCTGAGAGGTAAATCATGACAGCAGTTTTAGGGATTGACCCGGGATGCAGCGGGGCGCTGGTTCTCGTAACTGAGCAGGGCGGCTACATCGACCATCTGGCAATGCCAACCATCAAGGTCGGCACAAAGTCCAGGGTGAACGGTGCAGCGGTAGCTGCATGGGTTCGGCAGTACGGAATCACTCATGCGTACCTTGAGCAGGTCGGAGCCATGCCAGGACAGGGAACGGCGAGCATGTTCACGTTCGGGCATGCAGCTGGTGTAGCGGAGGGGATCCTCCAGGGGCTCAACATTCCGTACACGCTGGTAACACCTCAGGCCTGGAAGAAGTCAGCCGGGCTTATCGGAAGCGACAAGGACGCAGCGCGCAGCAGGGCGATTCAGCTTTACCCGGAACTGAGGGCGCTGGATGCCAAAGCGAAAGGTCAGGCCATCGCGGATGCGCTGTTAATCGCAAGGTTCGGGATCGGCATTAAATAACGATCCTTTTTGATATCAACGTAATCAATAACTTATACGGGTAAGCGGGGGTAAAGATGGAATGCAAAGTGAGTGATCTGGTAAAGCGCGGTCATGACAAGGCCGCACAACTTAAATCATCAGGCGGTGCTGTATCGCAGCTGATTAGCGACCTGGCTACGCAGCTGGATGTGCAACTGGCTCGTAGTAATGCGCTGGCTGCGGAGAATGCGGGGCTGAAGTCAGCGATTGACGCAGCTATAGGATGGCAGCAATCAACCGATTCGGAGAATGTTGAAAGTGTTCGAATGCTAGTCGACGTTAAAAGCCCAGCTACCGACGCTTTCCTGGCTGAAGTGCGGGCACAGGCTCACAAAGAAGGCGCGTACTTTGTTGCTAACCGGATGCTGGCTGCATGGGATGCTGGGTTTATCGATGACACGGCTAAGAACGCAGCTGACATTGCGAGGATGATCCTTACCTCCACAGAGTTTATGGCTGATGCTCCAGAAGGTGATTTCGATCGCTCGTTCGCTGATGGCGTACTCGAAGACATCGCCGCCCAGCTTCGCAAGGGAGTGCAGTCATGAGCAACGGATTCCCTGAATGGTGGAAGCACGGGCAGAAGGTACGCACGCGTAGAGATGGCATCCTGACGCTGAATGTTGCGCCTGACGCTGAATACTGGCTCACCAACGATGAAGGCAAAGAGGTTTATGTCTTCTCTGCTGACATCATCGGGCCGGTGAAAACCGATGCTGAAGGAGGCCGCCCAATGAGCAACATCGACAAACAGGCGCTGCGCAATCTTGCTGTAGCAGCAAAATTAGCCCCTTCATGGTATGCGGTTGGCGAATTCGGTGATGTTGTCGATCCAGCCAAGCCAGAATGGAAGCCAGTACACGAGTTCTGCAAAACGTTCACGGCAGCGCGAGTTCTGGCGCTGCTGGATGAGCTGGAAGCCAAAGATAAGCTCATCGCCGAGCTGACTGATTCGCTCAAGCAGACAGTATCCGGTTACAAATCCTGCCTGCGCACTGGGCATGAGCGCATTCTTGACCTTGGCGGTGACTGTGACTCACCGGAAGTGATGATTGCAGGAAGCACTGACATTCAGCAGGCGGAGAAGTTGCTAGCCGCCGCAGCCGGTAAAGGAGAGGCATCATGAGCACACTTACCAAAGAATGGCTACTGAAGACAATCGCGGAGCTTGAAGAAGAGCGCGATTCTGTGCCCGGCGCAGTAAACGAAGATGCGTTAATGGCGCTTGCTGCGATGAAGATTGCGCTGGCATCGCTCGAAGCGGAGGCTGTGTGCGTCATCGACCAGTCCAATCTTGATTATCTCAAATCTGGCTCTGATGCTGACGTATGGCCAGCATCCAGAACAGAAATGGGTGACGTGCTTCTGTACCGCGCTGCCCCGTCAGCGCCGGTATCTGTGCCTGATGAAAATGGACTTCTTCCATGCCCATGCTGCGGAGGGCGTGCTGAGTTTGATTATGACGACGATAACCTCAACTGGATATCTTGCAACGTTTGTGGAATCTCGACCGACACCGCATATCACACAGACGTAGACGCAAGAGATCGGTTGCGTAATGTATGGAACCTCCGCACCGCCATGCTTCAGGGTTCCGATGGCAACTCTCAGGTGATTCCGGATGGCTGGAAACTGGTTCCGATTGATTTGACCGGAGCAATGACCAACGCAATGACAGATGCGATTCTTGATGACCTGCATAACGTCGATGTATGGCGCAGTGTACTCGCAGCAGCACCGCAGCAGGAGGTGAAGTGATGCCTCCAGTCAAAGTGGTTGTTATCACGGCGGTGATGTTCGCTATCTGCCAGCTCATATCCATGACCGGGTATGGCATATGGTGAGCAAACTTAAACAGCGGCGCCTGCGCCGCCTTAAATCCGACGTGGCATGGTGGAAAGGTGAAGCATCGGACCTGTACGCCAGAGTCATGGAGCAGGCCGACGAAATAGCCGAACTACGCAGGCTGGTCATCCGCGTGCCGATGCCGGTGGTGGTGCCGGCGGATATCATCCAGGGAATTAACGTGAAGGGCGCGTTTGCGATGGGGATCGAACATTATGGCGACGCGATGCTGAAGTTGGCGAAAAAGGAGGAAGGCAATGGCTAAGACAGCAGCAGAACGCAAAGCGGCGCAGCGCGCCCGCCAGGCGGAAGCTGGTGAGCGCAAACTGGAGTTGGTGCTCGATGAGCAGGAAATGGAGATGCTGGCGCGGAACTGCGCGGAGCGTCGCCCGGGCCGTGAGCCATACGAACTGAGCGAGTACATCGCACTGCTTATCCGCCAGGATGATGCGCGGGTGCGCGGCCGTATCAAAGCCATCAGCGCCAACCAGTGCGGCAAATGTGGCGACAGCCTGCCGGTGAAGTCCTGCCCGTGCGCCGGTGATTCGGCTTGCTGGGTAACGCAGGGCTGGCATGAAACGAAACTTGCGGTGTGACAGGTCACGGCGTATTGACTAAATCCTCGCATGACTATACTGTTTAAATGTACAGTATTTTTATGTGAGGTTCCATTATGGGCTTTCCATCTCCGGCAAAAGATTACGCAGAATCCCGCCTTACCATCACCAGCATGTGCGGCTACGACGGCAACTGCCGCACCGTTGAGACGTCGGCTGGTTACGCAATCATCAACGTCGCAAATAAACCACATCCGGGTGATACCGTGCTGATTTCCTATTGCGGCCGCACGGAGTTCGCCATTGTGCAGGGGCGGGTGCTTATCGTTACGGAGGGGGAGTCCATTGAAGGTGAAGCGCTGGATGACACGATTGTGCTGGGAGTGGTTACACATTTCCTCAACCGTGCCGGCAGCCAGGAAGACGATCCGATACCAGTCATGTAACATCTTCGCGGGCGTGATAGTATTACCTGCATGGTAATAAAATTACTCAGGTGGTAATGATGCCCGCAACACCAAAAATCCACAAACGCAAATCAACGCAATATAAGCCTCTTACAGCGATGATGGAGGCTTACTGCCAGTCATACATTAAGACACCAGAAAACCAGACTCAGGCAGCGATTAACGCAGGATTTTCGCCTAATACGGCCGCCGTCAAAGCCAGCAACATGATGCGCGACGAAAGGATCCAGAAACGAATCGCCGAATTGATGGAGGAGCGCAACAAGCGAAACCGCGTCAGCGCTGATTACGTCCTCATGCGCCTGGTGGAAATCGACCAGATGGATGTAATCGACATTCTCGACGATGAAGGCGGACTGAAGCCGATTAGTCAGTGGCCTAAGGTATGGCGCACCTCGCTCAGCGCGATGGATATCAACCGGATTCGGATGGCCGGCAAGGATGACGAAGACGATATCGAGTCCACGCTGCAAAAAATAAAATGGCCGGACAAGGTGAAGAACCTCGAGCTTATCGGCAAGCATGTCGACGTCAACGCGTTCAAAGAGCGCCTGGAGGTTTCCGGCACCGTCACTATCGCCGACCGCATGGCCGCAGCGCGCCGCCGCGTCAAAGAGCAGGCTGGTGGTGAAGAATGACAGCCGCAGCCATGTCGCCGGAAGAGCAGCTCGTCGAGGATATCGCCTCTTTCACGTATGACCCGCTGGGTTATGCGCTGTATGCGTTCCCGTGGGGCGAGGAAGGCACAGAGCTGGAGCATGCATCCGGGCCGCGTAAGTGGCAAGCGGAGGGATTCCGCGAGATACGGGATCACCTTCAGAACCCAACCACTCGTTACCAGCCTATCATGATCGCCCGCGCATCAGGTCATGGCGTGGGGAAATCTGCATTCATTTCGATGCTGATTAAATGGGGAATGGATACCTGCGAGGACTGCAAGGTGGTGGTGACCGCCAACACAGACAACCAGCTGCGCACCAAGACCTGGCCGGAAATCATCAAATGGTCCAACCTGGCTATCACGAAAGAGTGGTTCACCTGCACCGCCACGGCGATGTACAGCAATGACCCAGGCCACGATAAACGCTGGCGCGCTGACGCTATTCCGTGGTCTGAGCACAACACAGAGGCGTTCGCTGGCCTGCACAACGAGCGCAAGCGCATCATCGTGGTATTCGATGAAGCGTCCAACATTGCCGATCTGGTGTGGGAAGTGGCCGAGGGCGCGCTGACGGACGAAGACACGGAAATCATCTGGGTTGCGTTCGGGAACCCGACGCGCAACACCGGGCGTTTCCGCGAATGTTTCCGAAAGTACAAACACCGCTGGAAGTGTGCGCAGATTGACAGCCGTACCGTCGAAGGCACGAATAAGCAGCAGCTCCAGAAATGGGTGGATGACTATGGCGAGGACAGCGACTTCGTGAAGGTCCGTGTGCGGGGGATCTTCCCTGACGCGTCAGAACTCCAGTTTATCCCAACAGGACTCACCGACGAGGCGATGAAGCGCGTGGTTACCGCCGGGCAGGTGGCGCACGCTCCGGTGATTATCGGCGTCGACCCGGCATATTCCGGCGTGGATGACGCGGTGATATACCTGCGCCAGGGCCTACACAGCAAAGTGCTATGGACCGGCAACAAGACCACCGACGATCTGATTATGGCGAAGCGCATCGCAGACTTTGAGGACCAGTACCAGGCTGACGCGGTGTTTATCGACTTCGGTTACGGTACCGGGCTGAAGTCCATCGGTGATGGCTGGGGCCGGACGTGGCAGTTAATCCCGTTCGGCGGCGGTTCTACCGACCCACAGATGCTCAACAAACGCGGCGAGATGTTCAACAGCTGCAAAACGTGGCTGAAGCTCGGCGGCGCGCTGGACGACCAGGAGACGGCTGATGACCTGTCGGCGGCAGAGTACAAAGTCAGGGTGGACGGTAAGATCGTCATTGAGCCGAAGGAAGATATCAAAGAGCGCCTGGGCCGCTCGCCTGGTAAGGGTGACGCGCTGCTGCTGACGTTTGCTTTCCCGGTTACGAAGCGCCTGCGAATTCCTGGGCAGGAGAGCCAGCAGGGTAAGGCTGTCACAGAGTATGACCCGTGGAAATAACAAAGCCCGCGCATCGGAGGGCTGGTTGTGACATGTCACGGCGTTAAAAACCGTCGAATTCGTCTTTCACTGTTGGCTCAACTTTTCTTTCAAAGCGTAACCCATTAACGGCCACAGTTCGTTCTCTGCGTTCGTCAGAGCAATCTGTTTTCCGATCGCCTCATTGTCGTTTTCAGATGAGACTGCACATGACGGCTTTCCGGTTACCGCGAAACCATTCTTTGTCGTAATGATCGCCCAGCGAAGAACCTGCCCGGTAACAGAAACGTGCTTAACGATTTCAGTGTGAGCAATGTTTGCGATCATGTCGTCTCGCGTAACGCGCGGCGCGGTTAAGCCTTTGGCCTGAATTTCCTGCTCGATAGCCATGCAGGATGGTGCTGGGGATGCGGTTGATACCATGGTTGCTTACCTCAAAAAGTAATCTTATCAAATGCGGCGTTGATCGCTTCTGCTGCATTGTTGGCTGAATTTTTGTCAATGAATGACTGTTTACCAAGAACCTCAGCCAGGCACTGCAATTTCGTGTGGTAGAGATTCTCACGGCGGATCTCTTCGGCAGGAGATTGTTTCTGAACATTAACGGCTGTCTGACGCATGATTTTCACCTTAAAAAAATGCCCGGACGAACCGGGCGAACTGGAAGCAATGGACTACGGAGTGCCTTCCTTGGCGGGTGATGCAGGGTTTACAGCGCAACGTCATCGGAATGGCGCTCTGCTGTAAAAAGGGCGGAGGTCAGATGTGGGAGCAACTGCCACCGCCAAAGCTACACGCATTGCCTGGTACTGCCGTATCACGGTCCTAAGGCGTGATGGGGTTGTGGTGCCGGATTCGAACCGGCGCGGCGATCCTTTCGGAACCCATTACCCGCCCATGCAGCAATGGCAAGCATGGATGGAGCTCTAACCAATTCCTGAGCTAACCACAACGGAAAGAGCACTTGATGGAATTGAACCATCTGAGTTGTGTATGGAATTACGCCATTTCCACAACCAATACTTCCAGTAAATGCTCTTACCTGTTATGGCCTCGTCTCTTCCGAGGTGTCACACCGTATCGCCACGATGGTGAGTCGTCATGTCGTGCATACCGATAACACTGACTTGCACATTCCGGGAACCCGCTCGGGGATAAGGAACACCAAGGAACCCCGCCGGACCGCTACGACACATGTGCCATATGCCGTACTGCTCACACCTGGAAGCGCACTCCCCAATTTTGATTTAGCGACAAGACCTCAATGAATTGATATCGAAGTGCGCTTTCATGATGTGTTACCTGAAGGGTAATAATTGCAGCCCATTATGTCAATACACTACGTAAAATAATCCGTATATGGTTAAATTGGTAATAATTTAATCGTGTGTGAGGTTATCGCTATGTGTATCGGCAGCAAGCCATCAGTGCCAGCGGCACCAGAAGTTCAGGCCGCACCTCAGGAGCAGGACGCCGCTGTGGTCAGTGCGCGCGATGACGAAGAGCGCCGCCGCCGTGCTGCCGCCGGTCGTAACTCGACCATGCTCACCGGCGCCCAGGGCGACACTTCCGCCGCAAATACCAGCGGTAAAACGCTGCTCGGTCAGTAACGGAGCGCGAAGAGATGGTGGAAACCGAAAAAGAGCGGCTGCTGAAGCAACTCGCACAGCTGAAGAATGAGCGCACATCGTTCGAGCCGCACTGGCGCGACCTGAGCGACTTTATCAATCCGCGCGGTTCCCGCTTCCTGACGTCTGACGTTAACCGTGACGATCGCCGCAACACCAAAATTGTTGACCCTACCGGTTCACTCGCTCAGCGCATTCTCGCCAGCGGCATGATGTCCGGCATCACCAGCCCTGCGCGCCCGTGGTTCAAGCTGGCAACGCCTGACCCTGACATGATGGATTACGGCCCGGTGAAGGTCTGGCTGGAAGTCGTGCAGCGCCGCATGAACGAAGTGTTCAACAAGTCGAATCTGTATCAGTCTCTGCCCGTCATGTACGCCAGTCTGGGTACTTTCGGTACTGCCGCCATGGCTGTACTCGAAGATGAACAGGACGTGATCCGCACAATGCCTTTCCCGATTGGCAGCTACTACCTGGCTAACAGCCCGCGTGGCAGCGTCGATACATCTTTCCGCCAATTCTCCATGACCGTGCGCCAGCTGGTGCAGGAATTCGGCCTAGACAACGTCAGCGCGTCCGTGAAGAGCCAGTGGGAAAGCGGATCGTATGAAAACTGGATCGAGGTAAACCACTGCATCACGCCAAACATCAACCGCGACAGCGGGAAGATGGACAGCAAGAACAAGCCGTATCGCTCTGTCTATTTCGAGACAGGCGGCGACTCCGACAAATTGCTGCGTGAATCCGGTTTTGATGAATTCCCGATTCTGGCTCCGCGCTGGGAAGTTAACGGCGAAGACGTTTATGCGTCCTCCTGCCCTGGCATGCTGGCGCTCGGGCAGGTCAAAGCGCTTCAGGTTGAGCAGAAACGTAAAGCTCAGCTCATCGACAAAGCTACAAACCCGCCGATGGTTGCGCCAACTTCACTGAAGAATCAGCGCGTTTCTCTGCTGCCAGGCGACGTGACGTATCTCGACGTTCTGAGCGGCCAGGACGGTTTCAAACCTGCGTACTTGGTAAACCCGAATACCGCCGACCTGCTGGCTGACATCCAGGACACCCGCCAGACCATCAACAGCGCCTACTTTGTCGACCTCTTCATGATGCTGCAAAACATCAACACCCGCTCAATGCCAGTGGAAGCAGTGATCGAGATGAAGGAAGAGAAGCTGCTGATGCTCGGCCCGGTGCTGGAACGCCTGAACGACGAAGCGCTAAATCCGCTTATCGATCGCGTGTTCTCCATCATGGCGCGCAAGAATATGCTGCCGCCACCGCCTGACGTTATGCAGGGAATGCCGCTGCGCATCGAGTACATCTCCGTTATGGCGCAGGCGCAGAAATCTATCGGCCTCACCAGCCTGTCGCAAACCGTTGGCTTCATCGCACAACTGGCTTCAGTCGGTAAAACGGAAGCGCTCGACAAGCTCGACGCGGATCAGGCTATCGACGCGTTCTCTGAAATGTCCGGCGTATCGCCAACAGTCATCGTTCCGCAGGAGCAGGTGCAGCAGATTCGAGAAGACCGCGCCAAACAGCAGCAGGCAGCTCAGGCGCTGGCAATGGGTCAGGCCGTAGCGCAGGGCGCGAAGACGCTCAGCGACACGCAAACCGCAGATCCAAGCGCACTGACAGCAATCACTAATGCAGTGGGAGCGGCGCAGCAATGACGTATATCGACGACGAAGAACGCAAATCCGAGCTGGAAGCTGAACAGCAGATCCTCGCTCAGCGCGATATCGAAGACATCCAGTTCGTCATGGGCAGCGAGCAGGGCCGCCGCGTTATCTGGTCACTGCTGGAGAAAGGGAAGGTATTCGCGCCGTGCTTCGCCGGTGATTCGCATTTAACCGCATTCAACGAAGGGCAGCGCAACCTGGCGCTGGTTCTGTTTCAGCGCGTCATGGCGCACTGCCCTGATCAGTATCTGAAGATGGCCGCAGAGGCCGGTGAGGACAATGTATGACACAGGTACAAACCCAGCGCGTCGTGCGCTTTGATGGCGCAAATCAGGTGGTAGAGGTTCCTGATCCTGCCCCGGCAACAATTGGCGCCCCGACAGCTACAGATTACGGCGGCGTGAAATTGGGGGCAGCCATTGCAGCTCCGGCAGCAATGACAGCTACCGCTGACACCAACTCTTCCGCATCAGACGTTGCCGGTCTTGTTACTGACCACAACGATCTGGTCGCCAAATACAACGCGCTGCTGACAGATACCACTGCGCTGCGCACCACTCTTTCCGCTGTTCTGGCGCAACTCAAAGCCAAAACGATCCCGGTTTAAGGAGATAACCAATGAACTTATTTGATCGTCTGCTGCATCGCCGTCTTTGCAATGAGCAGCCTGCTGATGGTGGCGCTGCGCCGGCATCGTCTGAGCAAGCCGCACCTGATGCCGATGCTCCTGCACCTGCTGCTGACCCGGCAAAACCAGAAGGCGATAAGCCGCAGCCGGGCACTGAAGGTGACAAACCTCAGGACGACAAGCCCGCTGATGGTGATAAGCCAGCGGATAAGTCGGAAGACGAAGAGCAGAAGCAGGAAGGTGCGCCGGAGAAATACGAATTTACCGCTGGTGAAGGCGTAGAGCTGGATGCCGACGCGCTGAAGGACTTCGAACCCGTTGCCCGTGATCTGAACCTGACCAACGAGCAGGCGCAGAAGCTGGTGGACGCATATCCCAAAATTCTGGCCGGTGTGCAGCAGCGTCAGGCAGAAGCCTGGCAGAAGCAGACCGAAGGCTGGGCAGAGACCGTGAAGGCAGACAAGGAGATCGGCGGCGACAAACTGACCGCAAACCTCAGCGCAGCGCAGCGTGCACTGGACCAGTTCGGCACGCCGGAACTGAAAGAATATTTGAACGCTACCGGGCTTGGTAACCATCCAGACCTGGTTAAAACGTTCGTGAAAATCGGTAAAGCCATGTCGGAAGACGGCATGGTCGATGGCAGTAATCAAGGCCAGCGTAGTGCGGCCGAAGTGCTCTATGGCAAATAAGAGAGGATATAACCATGGCTGTTAAAGGCTTAACTGCGCTGACGCTGGCTGACTGGGGTAAGCGCATTGACCCAAACGGGAAAGTAGATAAGATTATCGAATTGCTTTCCCAGACTAACCCGATCCTTCAGGACATGCCTTTTGTCGAAGGCAACCTGCCAACTGGGCACCGTACTACTGTACGTACGGGTTTGCCTACCGCAACGTGGCGTCTGCTTAACTACGGTGTTAAGCAGAGCAAGTCGACTACTGTGCAGGTAACAGACTCCTGTGGGATGCTTGAAACCTACTCTGAAGTTGATAAATCCCTCGCTGATTTGAACGGTAACACTGCTGAATTCCGCCTGTCTGAAGACCGTGCATTCATCGAAGCGATGAACCAGCAGATGGCTCAGACCCTGTTCTATGGCGATACCAGCGTTAACCCTCAGCAGTTCATGGGCCTGTCATCCCGTTACTCAAGCCTATCTGCTGGAAATGCACAGAACATCATCGATGGTGGCGGCACTGGAACAGACAACACCTCTATCTGGCTGGTGGTCTGGGGTGAAAATACTGTGCACGGTACGTTCCCTAAAGGCCAAAAAGCAGGGCTTCAGCATCAGGACCTCGGCGAGCAAACGCTGATTGATCCAGATGGCGGAAAATACCAGGGCTACCGTACCCACTATAAGTGGGATAACGGCCTGACTTTGCGTGACTGGCGTTACGTCGTTCGCGTCGCAAATATCGATGTGAGCAATCTGTCAGATCCTGCGGCGGCAGCGAACATCGCAAAATTGATGATTCGCGCTCTGCATCGCATCCCGAACCGTGGTATGGGCAAGCCGGTCTTCTATATGAACCGCAGCGTTAACGAAGCCCTTGATCTTCAATCTCTTGAGAAATCATCCCTTGCAATCAGCGTAAAAGAGACTGAAGGGGAATGGTGGACTGCACTCCGTGGAGTTCCAATCCGTGAAACCGATGCGATTCTGGAAACAGAAGCGCGCGTTGTTTAACGCCTGTCATTAACTGATGGGCCTTAACCGGCCCATAAATGGAGAAAGAAAATGATCCTCGACAAACTGTTGATGTTCTCCGAGAAGCAGGCGGTTACAGCTTCCGCTGCTTCTACGGACGTGATTGACCTCGGCCCTATCGACGGCACCCGACGCGATATCGGCGTTGGTTATCCGCTGGAGTTCTGGGCAACCGTTGACACCACGGCAACCGCTGGTGGTGCCGCGACCCTCAACGTTCAGTTGCAGACTAGCCCGGACAACTCCACCTGGACCACTATCTACGACAGCGGTGCTCTGGCGCTGTCTGCCCTGACAGTTGGCAAACGCCTGTTCTCTACCAAAGTTCCGGCGGGCGTCCAGCGCTATCTGCGCGTCAACTATTCTGTTGGCACAGGTCCGCTGACTGCTGGCGCGTTCACCTCGGGCATTAATCTGGATGTTGACAACAACACTCCTTATTACCCGATCCGTTCCAAAGTGACTGGCTAAGGTGATGGCAATGGAAAAAGCAAAATACCGCGTCCTGCGCTTATCCCATATTCATAACAACCTCTGGCCTGAAGGTTCAGAAATTGAATATGACGGCGAGCCAGGATCTGCGCTGGAGCCGATCAACGCAGCGGCGAAGGCGGCAAAGAAAAAGGCAGACCAGAAGCGCGGAATCGTGCCGGTTGACTCTCAGCCTGAACCACAGGATGAAGATGATGGCCAGGAAGATACCGGCGGTAAAGATGCCAATACCTTCAGTGAAGATGAAGCCGCGCTACGCCAGCAGTACGAAGAACTTTTCAACAAAAAACCTGGCAACATGAACGTTGAAACGATCAAAGAACGTATTGCTGAAGAACGGCAAAAACTGGGCGTCTGAGCCTCGCTAATAAAACAAGGGGCTTCGGCCCCTTTATTGCAGGAGTCCGTTATGGAACTGGTAAACCTCAAAACCGGCACCGACAGCTACCAGGATGAATCTGGTGAAACAAAAACCCGTGACGATTATCCGTGGGGTCTATGTATCAATCTTGACAATGAAACACTGAAGAAACTCGGCGCAACGCCGCAGCCTGTCGGTACTGAGGTGATGATCTCCGCCAAAGCTATCATCAAAAGCATGTCGACTCGCGAAGATGGTGAAGGTGTCCGTCACGATGCCAGCCTGCAAATCACCGACATGGCGATCTCTTCTGTGTCTGGTGAGAAGCCAAAAACTGCCGCCCAGACTCTCTACGGCGGGGAGGATGATTAATGGCCTCCGTTATCGAGATCTGCAACCGCGCGCTGAGCAATATCGGGAACAGCCGCAGCATTAACAGCCTGACCGAGGCCAGCAAAGAAGCCGGGCAGTGCTCCCTGCATTTCGATTCCTGCCGCGATGCTGCGCTGGCGGACTTCGACTGGAACTTTGCCACCAAACGCCTGGCGCTGGCCGATACCAACAATCCGCCGCCGGACTGGGCTTATTCCTACCAGTATCCGACTGACTGCCTGCGTATCACCGAAATTATGGTGCCCGGTATCCGTAATCCGACGGCGGCCATGCGCATCAACTATGAGGTTGGGGCTGATACCGACGGCACCGGAAAGCTGATCTACACCGATCAGCCTCAGGCATGGCTGAAGTACATCGCGCGCGTCACCGACGTGAACATGTTCGATGCAATCTTCATGGAAGCGCTGTCCTGGCGTCTGGCCGCCGCCATCAATATGCCGCTGACCGGCAGCGCAGATCTCGGTAACAACGCACTGACTATGTACCGCAGCGTCATCCTGAGCGCTGGCTCTCACAGCCAGAACGAATCGCAGGAGCCGCAGCCGCCAGTCGATGAGTTCACCGCAGCGAGGTTGTCATAATGGCATTCAGTTGGATCCAGCCGAGCTTTGCCGGTGGCGAGATTGGCCCATCGTTGTACGGGCGCATCGATATGTCGAAGTATCAGGTTGCGCTGCGTAAGTGCGACAACTTTATCGTCCGTCAGTATGGCGGGGTGGAGAATCGCCCGGGAACGCGCTTCGTCGGCGAAGCCAAATACCCGACCCGCAAATGCCGTCTTATTCCTTTCCAGTTCTCGACCGTCCAGACTTATGCGCTGGAGTTCGGGCACAACTACATGCGCGTTATCAAAGACGGTGCGTATGTACTGAACAGCAGCAATGTGATCTACGAACTGGCTATGCCGTATGCAGAGGCCGACCTGTTCCGCATTAAATTCACGCAGAGCGCCGATGTGCTTACCCTGGTTCACCCGGCCTACCCGCCGAAGGAGCTGCGCCGTTACGCGCACGACAACTGGCAGATCGTCGATGTCACCACAAAAAACGGACCGTTCGAAGATATCAACGTTGACGAGTCAGTGAAGGTATACGCAAGCGCCAGTACCGGGACCATTACGCTGACGGCCAGTTCTGCCATCTTTGGCGCTGAGCAAGTCGGTAAGCTGTTTTATCTCGAACAGCCGGCGGTTGATTCCGTTCCCGTATGGGAGACCAGCAAGACCACCGCTATCAACGATGTGCGCCGCGCCGACAGCAACTACTACCGTGCCAATACTTCCGGCAAGACCGGGACCCTGCGGCCTTCTCACACGGAAGGCATGTCCTGGGATGGATGGGGCGGAACCGGGGATAGTGATACCGGAATCCAGTGGGAATACCTGCACAGCGGTTTCGGCATTGCGCGCATTACAGCCGTAGCCAGCGACGGCCTGACAGCCACTGCTACGGTGGTGAGCTATATCCCGTCCCAGGTTGTCGGATCGGCGAATGGCAGTTACAAGTGGGCACGGTACGCATGGAACAGCGTCAACGGCTACCCGAGCACGGTTGTTTACTATCAGCAGCGCCTGTATTTCGCCGCGTCTACCGCGTACCCACAAACGATATGGGCGAGCCGTACCGGTGACTATAAAGACTTCGGAAAGAGCAACCCTATTCAGGATGACGATCGCATCATTTACACCTACGCCGGGCGACAGGTGAATGAGATCCGCCATCTTATCGACGTCGGCAACCTGGTCGCGCTGACATCCGGCGGGGAATATACGATATCCGGAGACCAGAATAAGGTCCTCACGCCGTCGGCGTTTTCGTTCAGTTCGCAGGGTAACAACGGCTCCAGCAATGTGCCGCCGATCGCTGTGGCTAATATCGCGCTATTCATCCAGGAGAAGGGGAGCGTGGTACGTGATCTGGCCTACTCTTTCGACGTTGACGGGTACCAGGGCACTGACTTGACCATACTGGCAAACCACCTGTTCCAGAAGCGCAGCATTGTCGACTGGTCATTCTGCATCGTGCCGTACAGCAGCGCGTTCTGCATCCGAGATGACGGCAAGCTGCTGGTGCTGACCTATCTGCGCGACCAGCAGGTATTCGCCTGGGCACCGCAATCCAGCACCGGAAAGTACGAAAGCACCTGCTCCATCAGCGAAGGCAGCGAGGACGCTGTTTACTTCGTGGTTAACCGCACCATCAATGGCCAGACGAAACGGTACATAGAGCGCCTGGCCAGCCGTCTGTTTACCAATGAAGAGGACGCGTTCTTTGTCGATTGCGGTCTGAGTTATGACGTCCGCAATACCTCAACACGTACTATGACCATCAGCGGCGGCAGTGGTGACTGGAGTTATCAGGTTGACTACCCGGTGACGATAAGCGGCGGGGCCTATTTCGTGGGCACTGACGTTGGCGCTCAGATTCAGTTCCCGTACTCAGAGACGGATCCCGATACCGGCGAGGTGGTGGCGAAAGAATTGCGTGGTGACATTCTCTCCGTAACGAGTAATACCGCCGTGGTTGTGCGATTCAACCGTAACGTTCCCGCGGTACTGCGCACTATGGCCACAACTAACTGGCAGATGGCCCGCCAGACTTTCAGCGGTCTGTCACACCTCGAAGGCCAGACAGTCAGCATCCTCTCAGACGCCAGCGTTGAGCCCCAGAAAACCGTAACTGGTGGCGCTGTCACGCTGGAATCACCGGGCGCAGTGGTGCATATCGGTCTGCCGATCACGGCTGAATTCGAAACGCTGGACATCAACATTAACGGGCAGGAAACGCTGCTGGATAAAAAGCAGGTGATTCCCACTGTCACGATGGTGGTCAACGCCAGCCGAGGCATCTGGGCAACGACGCCGGGCGGAGAATGGTACGAGTATCCGCAGCGGGAATTCGAGTTTTATGACGATCCGGTTGATGACGCTACCGGGAAGGTGGAAGTGAAGCTCGACAGCAACTGGGATAAGAACGGACGCGTTAAGGTGCGCCAGCTCGACCCACTGCCGCTTTCTGTTCTGGCGGTCCTGCCGCGCATGACGGTCGGGGGGTTCTGATGATTAAAGCTCAGATCGTACCGGCCACCGCAGCGCATATCGAAGCCATGCTGCCGCATGTCCGCCAGGCTGACATTGATGAGTTTATGGCGACAAACGGATGGAGCCCGCGCCGCGTTCTGGAAACCGGTCTGCGCACGTCAACCTTTGCCTGTGCCGGGCTGATTAACGGTGAGGTGGTGACCATCTTCGGTGTGGCCCCGGCATCAATGATCGGTGGTAACGGTATCCCGTGGCTGGTGGGCACCGATGCGCTGGAGAAATACCAGCGCACTTTCCTGCGACGCTGCGGGAAAGTGGTCAATGCAATGCTGGCTGTTTACCCGTATCTTGAAAACTATGTAGATGCCCGCAACCACACAGCGCGTATCTGGCTGCACTGGCTGGGATTCACCATTGAAGAACCGCAGCCGTACGGCGCTCACGGTCTTCTGTTTCATCGCTTCCACATGGAGAAAAAATAATGTGCGAACCCACCACAATTTTAGCCGGTGCGACGCTCGCGGCAGGCGCATTGTCAGCTTACAACCAGTATGAGACAGGAAAATATTCTGCCGCTGTTGCTGAGCAGAATGCGGATGTGGCAGAAGCTCAGGCGCAGGACTCGATTAACCGTGGCAATGCCCAAGCAGAGGAAGTGCGCCGCCGTAATCGCCAGGCAGCCGGCTCCCAGGCTGCAACCATGGGGGCCACCGGGGCAGACCTCTCAACCGGTAATGCTCTGGATATCTTCGGAGATACCGCTCAGTTCGGCACGCTGGATGCTCTGACGACCGTTAACAACGCCCAACGCGAGGCTTACGGTTATCAGGTGCAGTCCGCCAACTATGACGCCCAGGCGGTATCCGCGCGTAAGCAGGGGAATATGGGGGCGATGACAACGCTGCTCACAACGCCGCTACAGGCTTACGGAGCTTATAAAATGGCTGGCGGTACGTGGTCGCCATTCTCCCAGAAGGCCGCACCTATCAGCGCAGCCGTCGGCACGCCAACCGGTCGATAAGGAGATATCGAAATGCCAACAGTACCAACAGTCAGCGGGCGCCAGGTTGAAAGCCGCGGATTCCAGTCTCCAGGATTTCAGGCGTTCGAACAGCCGAATGTCGGCGACGTCATTTCTCAGGTCGCGCCAAAGGCGATCGACATGTTCGCGCAGGCCAAGCAGCGGGCAGATGTCGCCCAGGCGCAGGATGCATCGCTGCAACTGAGTCAGGTATCGAGTGATCTGCTGACGAACCCCGATACCGGTCTGCTGAATCTTCAGGGGAAAAACGCGCTCGGCAAGGGGCAGGAGTACACTCAGCAGTTTGATTCTCAGGCAGAGCAGATCGCCATGACCCTGCCTGAAGGGGCCCGCGCTGGTTTCATGCAGCAGGTGCAGCAGCAGCGTATCCAGTTCACGACGCAGGCCGGGCGCCACGAGATCAGCCAACTTAACGCCTATGAAGAAGGACAGTTCCAGGCGACGCTGGAGAACAACGGGAAACTGGCAGCATCTGCGTACGGCGATAACGCCAACTACGTGCTGTACAACCAGCAGACTTTTCAGCAGATCGAAGCGTATGGCGCCGCGCATGGCTGGAGCGCCGAGCAGATTCAGGCGAAAAAGACAGAATTCAAAGAGAAGGTTGCTGATACGGCTCTTTCTCAGTGGTCTGCTAACAACTCTATCGAGTTCATCCAGAGCAATGGCGAGCTGAGCGACACGGCTGTTGGATCACGTCGTGCGGTATCTGAAGGCGGTTCAGGCGATAGCGCTCGCGGGATTCGTAATAACAACCCCGGAAACCTCGAATACAGCAAAACAAATCCATGGGTTGGACAGACCGGTGATGATGGTCGATTTGCTAAATTCGAAACTCCGGAGCATGGCATTCGCGCGCTGGGCCGCAACCTGCTGTCTTATCAGCGCCAGGGTATCGATACCGTCAGTGACATCATCAACCGCTGGGCACCGCCGTCTGACAATAACAACACCGATGCTTACATTCAGGCAGTATGTGCTCAGCTAGGCGTAACTGCGGATCAGCAGCTTGACGCATCAAACCCTGACACGCTGAAGGCCCTGTGTGCTGCAATCATCCAGCATGAGAACGGTAGCCAGCCATACAGCGACCAGCAGCTCGCCACCGGTGTCAGTGCAGCTATTGGCCTGTCACAACTTCCGACCAGCACCAAGCGATATACCGGCAATGCTGCATTCGACGCTGCATCTCCTGAAGCGCAGGCAACCTTCCTCCGTCAGGCTGACCAAATTCGCAAGCAGCAGCAGGCGGAGTATCGCACCAGTATCGACAGTCGGGTTCGCGATGCCAGCGCGGCATACATGCGCGGTGTTGATTTCCCTGATGCACCAACGCAGACCGACTTCCTGGCGGCCTATGGGGTGCGGGAAGGTAATCTCCGGTACACCGAGTTCAGGAACACGCAGATCGCCGGGCAGTACATTGGCTCGTTCCGCAACATGCCGACGAGCAGCATTCAGGCTGCGGTAGAGAGCCTGAAACCAGACACCGGTGAAACTGGCGAAGGCTACGCGTCACGCGCCGCGCTTTATGACAATGTGGTTACCGCTGCAAATCAGGTAATCAAACAGCGGCAGGCTGACCCCGTGCAGTTCTCTCTGGCTGCCGGGCAGACGAAGCCTATTGATATGTCGAACCAGAATAACTTCGGCCAGAGTATTGCGCTGCGCGCGGCGCAGGCCGCAGATCTGGCAAAAGCATACGGTACGCCGCTGACGTTCTTTTCCAAAGAAGAAGCGAATCAGATTGGTACTTTCTTCCGTGATGCGCCGGTTTCCCAGCAGTCTGCGTATCTGGACACTATCCGTCAGAGTACCGGCGGTGGGCAGGTGTATATGTCAGCACTCCAGCAGATCAGCGCCAATGCGCCATCGGCAGCGGTTGCCGGAATTCTGATGGATAAACCAGGGGGCGTGGTGGCCGAGAGAAACTGGTTCAATCCTGACGTGTCAGTATCACCAGAAACAGCAGCGCAAACCATTCTCTCAGGCGCAGCAGCGCGCAAAGGATCTGATGATGCGAAAGGTATACCGATGCCGAAGGATACCGATCTGCGCCTCGAGTTCTCTGACATGGTGAAGGACGCATTTGCCGGTGACGCGCAGGGTGCATCAATGGCCTATGAGATAGCAAAGGACTATTACGCCGGGGTAATGGCGAAGAAGGGCGTGGTGTCCGGTGAAATTGACAGTGACACCTGGAAACAGGCTGTTAACGTAGCTACTGGCGGCGTGCACGATTATAACGGAATGGGCAATGTACTGTTGCCGTGGGGCATGTCATCAGAGCAATTCGATAAGCAGGTTGATCAGGCATGGAAAGCACAGGTTACTGGCGCAGGAATTAAAGCACCGCCAGGCCAGTACGGTCTGCAAAGCTATGGTGACAGCCAGTACCTGGTAAAACTCGGCACCGGTTATCTGCTGAAGGATGACGGTACGCCTGTCGTTATCGATCTCACACAGCAGCGCCAGCGCTTCTCAGGAGATATCCCGCAATGAGTTACTTCGGTCTTAACCAGGTAAACCAGAACCAGCAGCTTGACGAGGCAGCGTCAAACCCTGCTGGCTTTAACAGTGATGTCGGGTTCTTCGATAACTCGGTCGGCGCGGCGGCGTCTGGGCTGTACTCCGGCCTGGTGGCGAAACCTGACCAGTTGCTGTGGGCCGGTCTGGATAAAGTCGTTTCTCCGATCGCGCAGTTTGTTAACGAAAACACCTCGATCAATGACACTTCAGCTTCATACATTGCTGAACAGCGAAAACTTGCAGAGCAGCAGGTTAAGCGGTTGACGCCTGACGCGGCGACCACCGGCACCGCCGGGCAGGTTCTTTATGGTCTTTTCGATATGGGATCGCAGGCGGTTGTGAGTATCCTGGCCGCTGGTCCTGTCGGTGCTGCCGCTACAGTAACCAGCCTGCAAGGTTTTTCAGAGTTTGAGCGTCTGCGCGGCGAGGGTGTCGATTACAGCACTGCGCAGGACGTTGCGCTGGTGCACGGCCTTACAGCGGGAGCGGGGACAGTAATACCAATGAGTATCGGTCTTCGTGCCGGTGGAGCGCTGGCGGAAGGTGTTGGTGCTCAGTTATCCAGATCGGCTGTAGGCAATGTCGCTGGAACAGTAGCGCGTGCCGCGCCTGATATCGCATACGCCGCTGGGACTAACGTTGCTTTCGGCATGGCAATGCGCGGAAGCACAGCGTCAATACTGCGTGACAATGGCTATGAAGACATGGCGGCGCAGTACGATGTATTCGATAAGCAGGCGCTGGCGATCGATGCTGTACTGGGCCTGGCGTTCGGTGGCCTTGGCAGGTTCGTAAACTCACGAGGCGAAAATGTCCGACCACCCGATTTTATGCCTGCGGATGTCGATGCAGCGCTGGCAGCAAATGCCGCTCATCATGCCGAATTTGATATTGCTCCCGGCGTTCCGATCAATGTCCTGTCCCGTGATGCTCATGCGCAGGCGGTACAGCAGGCAATGCGCGATGTAAGCGCTGGTCGATCTGTTGATGTAGCCAGCATTGTCGAGCCTGCCGCGTTCAGTGATGTACCTGGTCGCCGCAGTCTCATTGCGCAGTCGATTGATGAAGTACTTTATCAGGCAGATGAAGGTTCAGCGGCGCGCGCCGTGGAGACCAGAGTGCTGGAAGAACAGGCCGCACAGATTCTACCCCGCAGTGATCGTCAGGTTTATCAGTCTGAAATAGCCAACAGTCAGCGTATTGTTGATAACCTCACAGAACAGCGTAACCAGATTCTCTCGGAAGAACCAAAAGGAAGCGGAAAGGCGCTGGCACAGGCACGCGCCGATAAGCAGGCCAGACTGCGGGATCTTGATCAGAGCATTACCGAGGCGCAGGGGCGTCTGGATTTTTCGCGTAATGCCCTGGCCCCGCATGAGCCTGGCGGTAAATTCTTCGAAGCCCGTGCAGAGCTCGCCCGCCGCCAGCAGGCTGAGTCCGATCTGAATGCGCAGGCGCTTTCTTTCTACCGTACCGCAGAAGTGCGCACCGCTGATGAAGCCGCGCCATTAGATCTGAATGCCGCGTTACGCGATGTTGAACATTCCACTACGTCAAGACCCACAGAAGGGCAGCAGGATATTGATGTTGTGGCCGCTGAAGAGTCTCTGAGTTCTTCACCGGACATGATGATCACCGTGCTTGACGATGAAGGTAATCCTCAGTCACGCAGTGCGCGCGAGGTTCTCGACGAAGCAGCCCGCGAAAATGAGCAGGCTATTCAGGATTCAAGCCTGTTTGACGTGGCTGTTGCATGTTTTTTAAGAGGATAAATTATGCGCCAGGAATGTATTAATGCAGTTCAGCAGGCCGCCAGCCGTCGCCTGACACAACAGGAAATTCAGAACATCGAGGATAGAATTTACCGGAACATGCGCCAACTGGCGCGTAATGATCCCGCATCCTGGCGAGTGCTGACTGACGCAGAACGCCTGCGCCGCGCCGGGCAACTCGCAGCTGATGAACTGAAGAATGAAGCTTCTTTGAAAAAACGTCGTGTCGCCTTGACCATCGCGGCCCGACAGCGCCTTGATACGTTCATTAATAATTATCAGGGAACAGACGGAAAGCTTGAAGCGCTTAACCGCACAATTGCATTTCACGCCGACGGCAAATCTAATTTTCTTTCCGTGGAATCACGCGGCAAAGCTACCCGTGACTATGCATTAAGCCAGATACAGGAAGCATTTGAGGCCGTGGATCCGCGTTTTTTTCACCTCTTTGAAGATGAAGCCAGCGTGCGCGATCTGGTTTATGAAATGCGTGGACAGGATACCGGGAACGTAAGGGCGAAAAAAGGGGCGAAAGCCTGGGCGGATGTAACCGAACTTTTGCGCCGTCGTTTCAATGATGCTGGTGGTGATATAGGCTACCTGGAAAACTGGGGCGTTCCGCAACATCACTCTATGGATAAGGTCGGGAGAGTATCGCGTGATAAATGGGTCAGCGATGTTATCGGAAAGCTCGACCGTAAATATTACATCCGTGAAGACGGTCAACTGATGAGTGATGCCGAGTTGACAACCTTCCTCGGCGAGGCTTACAACACGATTGCCACCGGCGGGCTGAATAAACTCAGCGACAGCGGCATGCGTCTTTCCGGTGCCAGAGCAAACCGGGGCAATGCCTCCCGTCAGATCCATTTCAAAGACGCCGATTCTTACATGGAGTATCAGCGTGACTATGGAGATCGCTCACTGTGGGAGGTCATGGTAGGGCATCTGGAAAGCATCAGCAAAGACATAGCCTTGGTGGAAACCTACGGACCAAACCCTGATCACGTATTCCGCTCTATTCTCGACGAGGTTACCGCAGAACAGGCCACTGCCAATCCACAGCGCACCGGCAGGGTAAAGCGCCTCGCCAACAGCACAGAGAATCTTTATAACTTCATCTCTGGTAAAACACAGCCCATAGCTAATCCGCATATTGCCCGGTGGTCTGACAATATGCGTAACTGGATGGTCGCCAGCCGTCTTGGTTCTGCGCTGCTCGCGTCATTCTCTGATCTCGGGACAATGTACCTTTCGGCAAAGGTAGCGAATCTACCGATGAACAAGCTGTTTATGAACCAAATTGAAGCGATGAACCCGGCGAACAGAACGGAACTGGCACGGGCGCGCCGGGCTGGCCTGGCAATGGAATCACTTCTCGGCAGTGTTAACCGCTGGGCGATGGACAACATGGGACCGTCTATATCACGCTGGGCAGCGACGGCGGTGATGCGCGCCAGTGGCCTGACTGCGTGGACTGATGCGCATAAGCGAGCCTATGGCGTTACGATGATGGGTAGCCTGGGAGAAGTGGTAAGCCGGACTCCAGATCTGCGTAGCCTTGATGACAATGATTTCCGCATCCTAAAAAGTAAGGGCATTACTGATCAGGACTTCAGTGTGTGGAAGCTTGCGCAACAGGAAGACTGGGGAAATGGTAATACAACCATGCTCACGCCAGAAAGTATCATGCGCATCCCCGACGCTGCATTACAGCATATTGGACCGCCGGAACGCGTCAGGTTTGAGGCAATGCGTCGGCTGCTTGGCGCGGTATCTGAAGAAGTTGATATGGCTGTCATTACTCCCGGCGCGCGAGAACAGGTTCTTACCGGTGGTGGCCTGCAACGCGGAACGTGGAAGGGTGAACTTACGCGAAGCGTTTTCCTGTTTAAGTCCTTTCCGATCTCAGTGGTAATGCGCCACTGGACACGCGCAATGGGTATGCCGTCCGCAGGCGGACGCGCCGCTTACATCGCTACATTCCTCGCCAGCACCACGATTCTTGGTGCGCTTTCTCAGCAACTTAACGATCTGGCATCCGGACGTAATGCTCGCGACATGACCGGTAAAGATGCTGGTAAATTCTGGCTTGGCGCTCTGCTGAAAGGTGGCGGCCTTGGCCTTTATGGTGATTTTCTGCTGTCAGACCATACCCGTTACGGCGGTGGGGCACTGGCTTCAATGCTCGGGCCGGTGGCCGGGCTGGTAGATGATGTGGTTAAGCTGGGGCAGGGGATCCCGCTCAATGCTGTAGAGGGTAAGCCGGAGCAGACAGGAGGCGATCTTGTTAAGTTGGGCAAAGGGCTGATACCCGGTGCTAATCTCTGGTATGCAAAAGCGGCGCTTGACCATATGATATTTAACCAGATGCAGGAATACTTCTCTCCTGGCTATCTCCGTAAGGTAGAGCAGAGATCGAAGAAGAACTTCAACCAGACTTACTGGTGGCGTCCTCAGGACGTTACGCCACAATAATACTGGGCAAGATAATGTATCAGATCATCTTTATAGTATTGATATGCGCTGCTTTTCTAGTCTACTCATATATGTTTGATAAAAAAGGTTTTGATTTAGAACCGCAACTGCGTGTGGCTTGTTGGTTTGGATTGATAGTATTCAGTATTGTATTAATAGGCAGGTTGTTGTGATTTATAAGTAATTCAAAAAAGCCCGCTTAGCGGGCTTTAATTCATTACTTACCGCCAGGCCTTGAGTCGGCAGAACGACCACCGCAGCGGGATCCATCTGAAGCAGTATCATCAGAATGCTGGCAATTTCCGGCGTATGCCTGTGTTGCTGCACCAAGTGACAAGAGAACTAATAAAACTGCAAAGATTTTTTTCATTATGAGCATATCCATGTGTAGGCCACAGATCGTGGCAAATACATTTTATACCCCAAAAGTAAATTCTATCTGGTTTGTTTTCGTAATTGTTCTGCACAGTAATCAAGATGCATTTGCAGATCCTTCATGGACATCTGCGAGCTGGTGACATAGTTAACCAGGGCAGTCAGCTCTGCCATCGGGCCATCAACATTAAAGCCATCCTCACCCAACTGGCGCAGCAACGTCATCAGGTGTGAATCTTCAACAAGGGAGCGGACGCCTCCCGGCGTGTGTATTCGTTCGGCAAATCCTTTTTCCAGCGGGTGATGATACTGACGTTGCATCTGATAATCTCCATGCATTCACTGTATATATGTACAGTAGCAAATGTTCGAAATACTATCCAGCACGAATTGCCATTTACCTAAAAGGTAATAACTTTCCTGATTGTTATTCATTCAATTCATATAAGGTTTGCTAGGTAATAAACTGTCCTGATGATGCACGCGCGCCGGGCGCTGCTTAACTGGAGACAGGCCATGACGGTATCAACCGTAGTTGACCATAACGATTACACGGGGAACGGCGTTACGACATCCTTCCCGTACACGTTCCGCATATTCAAAAAAACAGATCTTGCTGTATCAGTTGTAGATCTCAACGAAAACATCACAGTCCTGGTTCTGGATACTGACTATACGGTTACGAACGCAGGAGGATACAGCGGCGGTAATGTGGTTCTCACCACTCCGTTGACAAATGGCTGGAAGATTTCCATTGCCAGAGAACTGGAGCCGACGCAGGAAACCGACCTGCGCAACCAGGGCAAGTTCTTCGCTGAGGTGCATGAAGATGCCTTTGACAAGCTGACTATGCTGATCCAGCAGGCATACAGTTTGTTCCGCCTGGCTCTTCGCAAGCCATCGAGCATCGCGAACTGGTACGACGCACTGAACAACTACATTCGAAATTTACGCGATCCGAGAGACCCGCAAGATGCGGCCACCAAAAACTATGTTGATACGCTGGCAAACAACAATCTAAATCGCACGTTACGCGTTCCTGAGGCAATACCTACATTGCCAGATGCAGCTGCAAGGGCTAATAAAATTGTCGCCTTTGATAGTGCAGGCAATCCATTCCCTGTTCTTCCACCATCAGGATCAGCATCAGACGTTCTTATTGAGCTGGCGAAGCCAACAGGCTCATCAAAGATTGGTTACGGCGATCGCACTGTAGAAGATAAACTTAATGAGCGTAAAAGTCCTTTCGATTTTGAAGCAATAGGCAATGGTGAAGATGATGACACATTAGCACTTCAAAAATTTATAGACGAAACTGATGGTGATCTTGATCTTGCTGGTGGCACATTTCTAATAAGTAAGAATTATGCCCTAGCTATTCAATATCCAAATGAAGCCGACTTTTCTGACGGTACTTATAACTATAGCCCATGCCTTGCATTGGTTGGAAAGAAGGGTATCAAAATTCACAATGGAACATTGCTGGTTAAGACGCATGGCCTTGATGCGTTAAGCCTCATAGCCTGTGAGCATGTTACTGTTGATTTAACTATCAAGGGTCCGGGAATCTTCCCTGCAATTGATACCACAACTGGGTATGCAGAGAAAGGAGAAGCCAGATTCGGGTACGATTCTGCTCTAGTTCTTGCACCAAATAATGCCCTTGATACCAGCGCATATACTGGCGGAGCATACGCTGGTGTTACAGGTCAATTCCCTAAATACAATGCAGACGGCAGCCAAGCTTCAGGTTGGCAGAACACGTGGGGCAAGTTCCTTGGCGGCAACATCGGTAGCTGGGCTTGCGGTGTGAAGGTTCAACGTGCATGCCGTGGTATTCTTATCAATGACTGTGACATCTCTGGGTTTAACTTTGGTGCGGTAGGTATTGGCATCCGTAACACAGCAGCAGCCTATGGTGCAAGTGATTACACCACAGATGCAGATGTACCTGATGGCGTGATGGTTATTAATACACGTATTCGCAAGTGCTACAGTGCAGGCATCTACGTCCTCTCTGGATATCGCCTGAACTACATGGCGAATAACATCGAAGACATCGGTCACCCTGATGGGGATGATGTACTGAACGCAAGTTACGACCCAGGCTACGGTATCACACATGGTCGAAACCGAAGAATCCGTAATGTAACAATTACTGAGAATATGATTCGTAACTGCCGCCGCAAGTGTATTGACTTCCATGGTGGAGGCCAGGCTATCATCGCAAACAACCATTGCCTTGAGCATGGGGTTGTAGGTATCTACGCTAAGTGTGGACCAGGTTGGGCACCCAACTATGAACCATATAACCTGATTGTCGCTGATAACTATGTCCGTTCCCGTGATGTACCTGCCAGTGAAACTACAGGCCTACTGATCGGTGCTAAGTATACACGATGCATTGATGTTGGTGGTGGTGGCGAAGCCACGCAAGCCACATACCCAGACCCTTTTGTCAAGATACACAATAACTACTGTGAACTCCGTGCATACGATGGGGTAGCAATAAGCACAGGTGCTGGTGACGACAACTACGCCGTTTTCCAGGATATTGATATCAGCCACAATAGTGTTGTCATGAAGTGCAACACAGTCAACAATACGACTGAGGGCATAGCTGTGAATGCTGGAGCGGGGACTAACAAAGTTTACAGAGGTCAGCGCATACGTTTGGTGGGAAACAGCGTTAAGCAACTGAACAACCTGTCGCTTAACTATCGTGTAATTGGATATAAAATTTCTGGAATTCCCAAATCAATCATCGCTCATGGAAATATTGTGGATTTAAACACATTAAACCAGGCAGGGTTGCTATCATCGTTTGTTTTGGATGGAAGGACATATATATCATTTTCTGGAAACCAGGCATTAAGCATTGGTTCTCGTAGCACAATGTCAGCCTCAGACATAATTTTCTACGACAATACAAGAATCTCTATTCCAGCAGGATCGGCGTCAACTTCAATTCCAGCCAGCTTATTTAGAGGGGTTTGGCAGGCAACCATTGCAGGATCTGGAGATGCATTTGGAGCAAGGCAGGTACAACTAGCTAACACAGGCACTACTGGCACATCGACAGATGTTGTGAGGTCATCTACGACAGGTGTTATCGCTAACATTGCGGTCGGATCGTCTGGTGTTGTTATTCCAGCGGTAACAAATCAAACAGATGTAACCATCAGTCTTAAACCTCTGGTTCAATATGACTCAGTGCTATAAAAAATAACGCCCCTCCAAGGGGCGTTATTTTACATTCTATTTATATATATTCTGTATCCATCTTTGTATTTAATCAATTTAATAAGGCTATTGTTTTTTATAATCTCTCCATCTCCTTTAAACCTTTCATCTTTTGGTATAGGTGATGATATGCCATACTGTTTCATAAGGCTATACTTGAACCTGTAATTTGCAAAGGCAGAGCCTACAAGATATTGCGATACCGGAATAGCATCGTATATTCTCTTGACAGAATCTGGATAAGAAGGGAAGCCAGAAATTACTATCTTATCACCTGTTTTATAACCACATTCAATTAGGTTGTAGGCAATATTCTGAGCGACCACTCTGTCTATACGCTGATAGATTTTGAAAGCATTCGATACTCCATATGCTTGGCTAAAATTGAATGTAATAATTACCACAATCAATGATTTTGACAAAGCACCTAATTTACTCATCATTTCTGCACCCTTTAATAGTGCACAAAATGATAATCCAGCGGCTATCATCACTCTAGGCTCTACTATAGGGCTTTTCAAAACCAGATAAGGAGCAAATCCGAGAACTATTATTGCTACAAATACAAGCACTGAAAATGCAGTTGTTTTATTTCTTTCTATTGATGAAATTACCAACATAACAATTATCAATGTTAACAAAATAATACCAGGGGCAAATGCAGTAACCTTATAAAGCATATTTATAAACAATGAGAAGTTATTTACAAATGTCTTTAATCCATCAACTGAAAGTGGGATTAACTCAGAGTGAGTGTCCGTGTATCCGGATGTATAGGAATCTCCATCAAAGAACACCAGCATCATTACTTTATAAAGCAAGAACGAAAAGAAAAGAGATGAAAATACCTTTAAGATTAAGTTAATAACATCATTTTTATTTTCATTGCAGCACCTCATAAAGCACATTAATGCAAGATAAGATAAAACGAATGGTATAGATGCCTGGTATATTGATATTGAAATAAACCCAATCGCCACCGAACTAATCCAGCAGACAATACTTCTCTCTGCGCTCATCCTTGCCTGTAAAATAGCCCCGAGACAGGACAATGACATTATTAAAGAGTCAAACCTGAAATAAATATTACCAATGAATAAAGTTGAAGTCAGTGGTAATAACATGCATGCTGCTTTAGCAATTGGGGATTTAAGGCTTAGTTCAGCAGAGATAAGATACCCGCAAAAGATCATCACAAAAGCGCATAATATAATGGTAAGCGGGAAAACATCATATAAAACACCATCCCCAAAGAAATTTAAACCTCCGCCAAACATGCTAATCGCAGCCATTATGACAGAGGAAAGAGGCCTCCCGTTACCCTCCCAAGCAGTAACTCCGGTATCAGTCCTAAGCCAATCATCTACAACATAGTTGTTATTAATGATAAATGGCAATATATATACAAATGATAGAGCCAGCGATATTAAAAATATAGACTTATCATTTTTAAGATTTCTTATCATTTTCTTCCCTTCAGCACGTAACGAGGTCTATTCTTCACTTCCACGTAAATCCTTCCGATATACTCGCCAAGGACTCCAATTCCTATCAACTGAATTCCTCCCAAAAAAAGTATTGAAACAAGCAGGGAAGGATATCCGCGAACAGCATTACCAAAAATGATGGTATCCAAAATCATCCATGCGCCATACAAAAACGCAGCACCGGCAACGAACAGGCCGATGTATGTCCACATGCGAAGCGGGAAAGTAGAGAAGCTGGTAATCCCCTCCAGGGCAAGGTTCCACAGTTTCCATCCATTAAATTTCGTGCTGCCAGCAACCCGTTCTGCGCGAGCATATTCGACAACATCAGTACGTCCACCGACCCAGCTAAGAACACCCTTCATGAACAAATTGCGTTCTGGCATGAGCTTAATGTTCTCTACGACTTCGCGAGACATCAAGCGGAAATCTCCAACATTTTCTTCGATCTTTGGATTGCTGATTTTGTTGTGCAGCTTATAGAACCACTCAGCGGTCATGCGCTTCAGTCGTCCATCTGTAGAGCGATCAGAGCGTTTAGCCAGAACCATATCAGCGCCAGCCTGCCACTTCTCAATCAGGTGAGGAATAACTTCGATGGGGTCTTGAAGGTCGACGTCAATCGGGATAATCGCTTCTCCGGTGGCACGATCAAGCCCGGCGAATAGAGCTGGCTCTTTTCCAAAGTTGCGAGTGAACGACAGCGGCACCACAAGCGGATCTGAAACAGCAAGCGCGTTTATAATTGATTCTGTCGCGTCTTTGCTGCCGTCATTTATGAATACTATCTCGACCTCATGCTGCTGAAGCCCTTCAAATTCCCGAACCGTTTTATAAAAAATCGGTATTGCGTCTTCTTCGTTGAAGACGGGAACGACCAGAGAAATTTTCATTTCGCATCCCTAAAGACAATGAACTTTGAATAGATAAAACCGCACACCAGGCTGATGGCGGAGAAAAGAATAAGGGTCACGATCGGAGCCATTCCGGACCTATCAGCAGCCCAACCAACAGCAGCGCTCAGCGAGCCCATAAATCCAACGTAAAGCATGTAGCGCATGGTTGTGGTGGAAGACTTGAACGTGAATCTGGCATTTGCAAAGAAGCTGAATGACACTGCCACGACGAACCCAGCGAAGTTACCAAGTGCCTGCCCTGTGTGAAATGCATAAATGCAAATAGCGAACACAACCCAGTGAATGAGCGTGTTAATGACGCCAATCGATGTGTACTTTGCGAATAACTTAAGCACTTTTACGCCCGAAAAATATAAAACCTTACTTTATCACCTTTTGGGTAATTTCGTTAAGAGTTGTCTGAGGTTTTTTAAACCACATATGGTTTATTGTGTATGATGAACTCACCAACTAAGGGGGTTCTTTATGCACATTAAACGGTGGTCGCTATGTCGCACTCGTTAACCACGGAATCGCTGAATCAGGGGCTTAGCCTGAGCGCGCTAATGTCTGTGGTCGCGGGTGTGCCGCCGGAGGTGGCTTTAGGGGCGCTCGCTGGTGCGGTAATTTTTGTTACCTCAGCGGTGGAGTATCCCATAAAGCGGCGGTTACTTCTGGCGTTCCTCAGCTTCTTCTGCGGCCTTCTATTCTACAAAGCGACAGCATCCATTCTTATCGGTATTGCCAGCATGATCCCCACGATTACACAGGACTCTTTCGAGAAGGGAATCGTGTTTTCTGCCGGGGCGTTCGTGTCAGCAATCGTCGCTGTTCGCATTGGCATCTGGCTGTATCACCGTTCTGAAAATCCGCGCGACCTGATCCCGGGGAGAAAAGACGATGACCAGTCCTGAACTGCTTCTCATCCTGAACGCCGCCATCTGCGGCGGCATTGCAATCCGAGTCCTGCTATTCCGCCGTGACGGGTCACGCCATCGCTGGTGGGGAGGATGGCTCGCCTACCTGCTGATCGTCGTGGCTGCCAGCGTACCCATCCGGACGTTCTACGGGTACTACGTCAGCGCCGACTGGTCAGAAGTCATCATCAAAGCTGTGTTCCTGGCTGCGCTCATCAAGACAAAAGGGAACGTGGTGCAAATTTTCAAGATAACGAGGTCCCAGCATGGACATTAATCAATTTCGCCGCGCTGCCGGCATTAACGAGCAACTGGCCGCGCGCTGGTTCCCGCATATCACCGCGGCCATGAAAGAGTTTTGCATTGAGCAACCGCTGCATCAGGCTATGTTTATCGCGCAGGTGGGGCATGAGTCTGGTGGCTTCACCCGGCTGCAGGAGAACTTCAACTACAGCGTAACCGGGCTGGCTGGATTCGTCCGGAGCGGGCGACTCACGCAGGGCCAGGCCAACGCGCTGGGCCGCCGTGCTGGTGAGCCATCGTTACCGCTCGAAAGACAGCGTGCGATCGCCAATCTGGTGTACAGCAAGCGCATGGGGAATAACGGGCCTACCGACGGCTGGTTTTACCGCGGGCGCGGGCTTATCCAGATCACCGGCCTGAACAACTATCGAGACTGTGGCAACGGGCTCAAAATTGAGCTGGTTAGTCAGCCCGAACTGCTGGCACAGGACGAGTATGCGGCCCGCAGCGCGGCGTGGTTCTTCGCAACCAAAGGCTGTATGAAGTACACCGGAGACCTGGTGCGCGTCACGCAGATCATCAATGGCGGCCAGAACGGTATCGACGACCGGCGCGCACGGTACATCACCGCCAGTAAGGTGCTGGCGGTATGATCTGGGCATTCGTTAAAGCGTACTGGAAACAGTTGCTTATCGTGTTGATGCTTGCTGCTCTGGTGATCGGTTGCAGGGTCGCCTGGAATGCTCACGGTGACCGGCAGTACTCCGCCGGGTATGCGCAGGCACAGGCAGATCAGAAACAGGTCGACGCAAAATTGCGTTCGTTGAAAGAACAGGAGAAAGCGACCAATGAACGAGAAGCGCAGCAGAGGATTGACCAGGCGCGCAATGATGCTCTTGATGCTTCCGCTCGCGCTGGCCGGTTGCAGCAACAGCTCGTTGCCATCCGTGAGCAGCTCAGGCAGTATAACGCCACTGTCGGCGCTGGGACGTCAGCCGCAGACACCGGAGTTTTGCTTGCCGACGTGCTCAGCAAATCTCTCGAGCGAAACCGACAACTGGCAGAGTACGCTGACCGGGCCGCCGAAGCCGGACGAGTCTGTGAAAAGCAGTACGATTCACTGACACGGTGACATGGCATTTTTCATGGTACTGATTTCCGGTGACGGTATATAAAACGGTACGGTGAAAATAAGTCTCAAGAAACTTATTGTCAGTCAATTAGTTATGCATGCCGTAAATAATTGAGTGGGAGTAAGCCCATAACCTTTCCTGCGAAGTTATAAACAGGTAAGACTGATAAAACCCTCTGTTTACAGAGGGTTTTTCTTTTGTAGCTGATATCCGAACGGGACGTGAGCTACTGGCTCATCTGCCGGGATCCACGGCAGCCGATACTGCGTCGCCATGCCCCTGGCGCCTGACCATACTGACGCTTAAAGCTGCGATTGAAGGACTGCTGAGAGTCAAAGCCCAGCGCGATCGCCACGTTCAGAATCGGTTCATCGCTGTGGGCTAAGCGCTCAACCGATTTTTGCAGCTTTTGCGCGCGAATATATTCGGCGAGAGGGGAGCCGGTATGTTCTTTGAAAAGTCGCTGGAGGTGCCATTTCGAATAGCCGGCTCGCCTGGAGACGGTTTCAATGTCCAGACGGCTATCGAGGTTGTTGTCGATCCAGTCGAGTAAATCGTGAATGAATGCACCCGTGTTCATCTTGCTTCCCCCTACGCCACGCATTAAAAAGCATCTTTGTTTGTTGCACTTAAAGGTGACCCGTTTTTACATTAATTGCAAGTTTTATTGTTGCATTTAAATCCCTGCTCAAAACACGTGATTTACCTTTGCCGCAAATAGCACATAAAGTGCAACAATTATTCTTGCACTTAGTTAAGCGCCTTCCTACAATCGCCGCGAATAGTGTATTCGCAACTGTTACAGTTTTGTGGCGATGAACGACACAAATGGCCTTAAGCCAGCTACCGGACAAAGGAAGTGGCGCGGCGTCTCCCGCTGCGTCTTGCCCGGCGGCTACAATAACCGGAATAAAAATAATGAGCCTGCAAAAAACCTGGGGTAACTTTCATCTGAGCGCGATGGGGGTGGTTTTACTCTCCGTGCTTCTCGTCGGGTGCGATGACAGCGTCGCGCAAAATGCCGCGCCGCAAGCGCCCGTTGTCAGCGCTGCTGACGTGGTGGTGAAATCCATTAGCCAGTGGGACAGCTTTAACGGTCGCATTGAAGCGGTGGAAAGCGTTCAGCTGCGTCCGCGCGTGTCCGGCTACATTGAGAAAGTGAATTACACCGACGGCCAGGAAGTGAAGAAGGGCGAGGTGCTGTTCACCATCGATGACCGAACCTATCGCGCCGCGCTGGAACAGGCGCAGGCGAACCTGGCAAGAGCCAAAACGCAGGCCAGCCTCGCGCAAAGTGAAGCCAACCGTACCGATAAGTTGATCAATACCCATCTGGTCTCACGGGAAGAGTGGGAGCAGCGTCGCTCGGCTGCCGTTCAGGCGCAGGCCGACATTCGCGCCGCGCAGGCGGCGGTTGACGCTGCGCAACTTAACCTTGACTTCACCAAAGTGACCGCGCCTATCGACGGTCGCGCCAGCCGGGCGCTGATCACCAGCGGTAACCTGGTGACGGCGGGCGACAGCGCCAGCGTGCTCACCACCCTGGTCTCGCAGAAGACGGTTTATGTCTACTTCGACGTGGACGAGTCAACCTACCTTCACTATCAGAAACTGGCCCGCAGCGGGCAGGGGGCGTCAAGCAATCACACGGCGCTGCCGGTGGAGATTGGCCTGACGGGCGAAGAGGGCTATCCCCATCAGGGCAAAGTGGATTTCCTGGATAACCAGCTTACGCAGGGTACGGGGACCATCCGCATGCGCGCGCTGCTGGATAACTCACAGCGTCAGTTCACGCCGGGACTGTTTGCCCGCGTACGCCTGCCGGGCAGTGCGGAATTTAAAGCCACGCTTGTTGACGATAAGGCGGTGCTAACCGATCAGGATCGTAAATACGTCTATATCGTGGATAAAGACGGAAAAGCGCAGCGCCGCGACATCACGCCCGGGCGTCTGGCCGACGGTTTACGTATCGTACAGCAGGGGCTGAATCCCGGGGATAAAGTCATCGTCGATGGTTTACAAAAAGTGTTTATGCCGGGTATGCCGGTTAATGCAAAAACCGTTGCCATGACCGCCAGCGCCGCCCTCAACTGATCCCTTACCTGAGAATCCAATCCATGGACTTTTCCCGTTTTTTCATCGACAGGCCGATTTTTGCCGCCGTACTGTCGATTCTGATTTTTATCACAGGATTAATCGCCATCCCGCTGCTGCCGGTGAGCGAATACCCTGACGTCGTGCCGCCAAGCGTGCAGGTGCGCGCCGAGTATCCGGGCGCCAACCCGAAAGTGATTGCTGAGACCGTGGCAACACCGCTGGAAGAGGCGATTAACGGCGTTGAAAATATGATGTACATGAAATCCGTCGCGGGCTCTGACGGCGTGCTGGTGACTACCGTCACCTTCCGCCCGGGCACCGATCCGGATCAGGCGCAGGTTCAGGTGCAAAACCGCGTCGCGCAGGCCGAGGCGCGTCTGCCGGAAGACGTGCGGCGTTTGGGCATCACGACTCAGAAACAGTCGCCAACGCTGACGCTGGTGGTGCATCTGTTTTCGCCTGGTGGTAAGTACGATTCACTGTATATGCGTAACTACGCCACGCTGAAGGTGAAGGACGAGCTGGCGCGCCTGCCCGGCGTCGGCCAGATCCAGATTTTCGGCTCCGGTGAGTACGCGATGCGCGTCTGGCTGGACCCTAATAAAGTGGCGGCGCGCGGGCTGACCGCCTCGGACGTGGTCACGGCGATGCAGGAGCAAAACGTACAGGTCTCCGCCGGTCAGCTTGGTGCCGAGCCGCTGCCGAAAGAGAGCGACTTCCTGATCTCCATTAACGCCCAGGGCCGCCTGCATACCGAAGAAGAGTTTGGCAATATTGTCCTGAAAACAACGCAGGATGGTACGGTCGTCCGCCTGCGCGACGTGGCGCGGATTGAAATGGGCTCCGGGAGCTATGCCCTGCGTTCCCAGCTGAACAATAAAGACGCGGTCGGGATTGGTATCTTCCAGTCGCCGGGGGCGAACGCCATCGATCTGTCTAACGCGGTGCGCGCGAAAATGGACGAACTGTCCACGCGCTTCCCGGCAGACATGAAGTGGGCGGCACCTTACGATCCGACGGTCTTCGTGCGTGATTCAATCCGTGCGGTGGTGCAAACGCTGCTGGAAGCGGTGGTACTGGTCGTGCTGGTGGTGATCCTGTTCCTGCAAACATGGCGCGCGTCGATTATCCCGCTGATTGCGGTGCCGGTATCGGTAGTGGGTACCTTCAGTATTCTCTACCTGCTGGGCTTTTCGCTGAATACCCTGAGTCTGTTCGGGCTGGTGCTGGCGATTGGTATCGTAGTGGACGATGCCATCGTGGTGGTGGAAAACGTCGAACGAAATATCGAAGAGGGGCTCGCCCCACTTGCGGCAGCGCATCAGGCGATGCGTGAGGTGTCCGGGCCGATTATTGCCATTGCGCTGGTGCTCTGTGCGGTATTCGTTCCGATGGCGTTCCTCTCCGGCGTGACCGGTCAGTTTTACAAACAGTTTGCGGTAACGATAGCCATTTCCACGGTGATCTCCGCCATCAACTCGCTGACGCTCTCGCCAGCGCTGGCCGCGCTGCTGTTGAAGCCGCATGGCGCCCCGAAAGATTTCCCGACCCGGCTTATCGATCGTCTGTTCGGCTGGATTTTCCGTCCGTTTAACCGCTTTTTCCTCCGCAGTTCAAACGGCTATCAGGGGCTGGTGGGCAAAACGCTGGGACGGCGCGGTGCGGTATTCGTGGTTTACCTGCTGCTGCTCTGTGCCGCAGGCGTCATGTTTAAAGCGGTGCCCGGCGGGTTTATTCCCACGCAGGACAAGCTGTACCTGATTGGCGGCGTGAAAATGCCGGAAGGCTCGTCGCTGGCGCGTACCGATGCGGTGATCCGCAAAATGAGCGAAATCGGGATGAATACCGAAGGCGTGGATTATGCGGTCGCGTTTCCTGGCCTAAATGCGCTCCAGTTCACCAATACGCCGAACACCGGGACGGTCTTTTTTGGCCTGAAGCCGTTCGACCAGCGTAAACATTCCGCGGCGGAAATTAACGCGGAGATCAACGCGAAAATCGCGCAAATCCAGCAGGGCTTTGGCTTCTCGATTCTGCCGCCGCCGATTTTAGGGCTGGGTCAGGGGTCGGGCTATTCGCTGTACATACAGGATCGCGCTGGTCTGGGCTATGGCGCGCTGCAAAACGCGGTGAACACCATGTCCGGGGCGATTATGCAGACGCCGGGGATGCATTTCCCCATCTCAACCTACCAGGCTAACGTGCCGCAGTTGGACGTCCAGGTTGACCGCGATAAGGCGAAAGCGCAGGGCGTGTCGCTGACCGATCTCTTCGGGACGCTGCAAACCTATCTGGGCTCTTCGTACGTCAATGATTTCAACCAGTTCGGTCGCACCTGGCGCGTGATGGCGCAGGCTGACGGGCAGTTCCGCGACAGCGTGGAAGATATTGCGAATCTGCGTACCCGCAACAGCCAGGGCGAAATGGTGCCGATTGGCAGTATGGTGAACATCACGACCACCTACGGTCCGGACCCGGTGATCCGCTACAACGGCTACCCGGCGGCGGATCTGATTGGTGATGCCGACCCGCGCGTGCTCTCTTCCGCGCAGGCGATGACGCAGCTGGACGCTATGTCTAAGCAGATCCTGCCGAACGGGATGAATATTGAATGGACGGACCTGAGCTTCCAGCAGGCCACCCAGGGCAACACGGCGCTGATCGTCTTCCCGGTCGCAGTGCTGCTGGCGTTCCTGGTGCTGGCGGCGCTGTATGAAAGCTGGACGCTGCCGCTGGCGGTGATCCTCATCGTGCCGATGACGATGCTCTCCGCGCTGTTCGGCGTCTGGCTGACCGGGGGCGATAACAACGTCTTTGTGCAGGTAGGGCTGGTTGTGCTGATGGGGCTGGCCTGTAAAAACGCGATTCTTATCGTTGAGTTTGCCCGCGAACTGGAAATTCAGGGCAAAGGCATCATGGAGGCTGCGCTGGAGGCGTGCCGCCTGCGTTTACGCCCGATTGTAATGACTTCTATCGCCTTTATTGCCGGGACTATTCCACTGATCCTTGGTCACGGGGCAGGGGCAGAAGTGCGCGGCGTCACCGGGATCACCGTCTTTTCCGGGATGCTGGGCGTGACGCTGTTTGGTCTGTTCCTGACGCCGGTATTTTACGTGACGCTGCGTAAGTTCGTGACGCGCGGCAAAGCGGAAAGAGAGGTGTTGCCTGCGTAGGACGTAGCAGATAGCAAAAAGCCGCCTTCACAATGAAGGCGGCTTTTTTTTCGCAGTCTGTCAGGATTAAGGCGCTTTTTTATGCTGCGTACAGAGTTCCGGCACCGGATCGCACCCGCTGGTATCGGCTTTTTTCACCTCTTCCAGCGCGCTGGCGACGGTATGGCGCGCTAAAACCGCTAACGAAGCCTGCTCCGCTTCATCAGCGATTGATTTGAAGTACCAGCAGGCGTTGGCGCTGACCACGCAGCGGGCCGGGACGTCAGGACGGGACGCCCACAGCTTTTTATCTTCAGTGACGGAAAGGTAGATATCACGCAGGGTGATCTCTTCAGCCGGGCGGCCAAGATGAATAGAGCCGTTGCGGCCAAGCGTGGAGACGATAATGCCGTCGCGGGCGAGAGGAACCATTAATTTGCGGATAAAGCTCGGATTCGCTTCCAGGCCGTAAGCCAGGATTGCACTCGTCGAACGTTCACCCGATTGCTCCGCCATCGCTACGCTGAGAACCATCTGCAAAGCTGTCGGGAAGCGGTAATCTAACATTTTTCTGTCCTGGGTTGCGGTGAATCTTGTTCTTTTTGGCACCGCAGAGGTGAATAATCAGTAAGTAACAATATAACAAATACGGTAATTTTATTGAAGCAATCTGCGGCATACGTGAAGTAACGCTGCGCTGACACATGTCAGGACGTGTAGCGCCGGGTTTACGTTCATGCGAACGCCGGATTCGGGAAATCAACGGTCACCATAAGACCACCTTCGGCTGACGTACTCAGATTGACCCTGCCGTTGTGTTGCTGCGTAACGGCTTTGACGATGGCAAGCCCCAGTCCACTCCCGCTTTGGGTCTGATTAGGATCGCGGAAAAATCTGTCGAACACGCGCTCCCGCAGTTCAATCGGGATACCGGGGCCCGCGTCTGAGACGCGCAGCTGAGCGCACTTATCACGCGATTGCAGTTGTACCTCAATGCGTCCACCCTCAGGGCTGTACTTCACGGCATTCTCAATTAAATTGTCGATCAGCGACACCAGACGTTCCCGAATGCCTGCGACATGGATTTCATCGTCGGCGAAGAATTCAAACTCAATTCTGCGTCCGGACGCCAGCGGTTCCAGGGCAGCCATTCGCTCCTGAATAAGCGTTGTCAGCGGCACAGGCGACATCACCGTGCTGATGTGTGCTTCGCTGTGCATCATCAGCAGAAGCTGATTGACGAGACGCGCAGCACGGCTATTGCTGCGAACAATGCCCGCAAGCAGTTCCTGCTGGCTTTCGCTGATGACCCAGGACTGCAATGCCTCGACGTTGATCCGCATCGCGGCCAGAGGCGTACGCAGTTCGTGAGCGGCATCGGCAATAAACATTTTTTCCCTTTCGGCGCTTTCCCGCACCCTGGCCAGAAAGTCATTAATCGCGTCGACCGTCTGGCGAAGCTCTCTGTGTCTGGGGACGGCTTTTAAAGGCGAGAGATCGTCCGGCGTGCGCAATGAAATTTCATCTACCACCTTGTTCCAGGGGCGCATCGCGATGCGGATGGACAGCCACGCGGGGAACAGAAGAAAAGGGATGCATATCATCAGCGGCATGACGTAGTAGCCGCGCGAGTTCAGATAGATAAAGAAATTCCAGCTACCGGCAGGGGTAAAAAGGGTGACCTCCACGTCGGAGTGCGCGGATTTGAGGGTACGGCTTGTCCATGTATGGTCCTCACTCTGGACATGCTGCATGACCCCCAGACGGCTATTTTTTACCCCCGTTGGCGCACCATCCGAAGAAAAAATAATCTCGTTATTCTTGCGAACAATGAGGTTGATGGACAGCTCCGGGTCTTCACCGCCGCCATAGCCCTCCCGCAGCGCCTTGCTGAACGCTGCCAGCACGGCATTACGCGCCTGCGGGCGATCGTCCATGCTCTCTACCAGGGAAAAAACGGTTTCGTAAGTCTCATTGCCCGTCAGTATGGGAGGACTACGCAGGTCTTCCAGCAAAATGAAGGTTAAAAAGAGACACCAGAGCAACGTAAGCAGCAGCATCTGGGCGACCAGCATTCGCCTGACCAGTGTGGGAAGCCTGAGGTGGTGCCAAAAATTACGCATCAACCTGCCGCCTTCTGAACGGGTACGGTATCAATGACATACCCAACGCCTCTCACCGTTCGCACAAAGCCATCGCCAATTTTTCGCCGCAGGTTACCCATATGCACATCAAGTGCGTTGCTGAGGTTTTCTTTCGTGCCAAATAACCTTTCTTCCAGATACCGTCGCGTAAGCACGCGATCGGCGCGCAGCATTAACGTTTCAAGCAGCGCATATTCGCTTGCCGTCAGCTCAACGTGGCGTGCGCTCACCGTTACGCGACGCGTCGGAATATGAAGCGACAAACCGCGAATTTCTATTGCCTCATTTTCAAAACCGTAACTGCGCCGCGCAAGGGCTCTCACGCGCGCCAGCAGTTCGGCGAGAACAAAAGGTTTGACCAGATAATCGTCTGCGCCTGCATCCAGACCGCACAGGCGGTCCTGTAGCGTGCCTCGCGCCGTCAGGATGATGACGGGGACGCCCTTAAGCTGTTGACGCAGGCGCGTCATCAGGCTCATGCCATCGCCATCGGGCAGCCCCAGGTCTAGCAAAATAAGTTCCGGCACGCAGATCCCAAGCTGATGCAGCGCATCCTCTTTGCGGCGTACCCATATGACATCAAATCCTTGATCTGCAAGGGCGATACGTACGCCATTGCCGAGATCCAGGTCGTCTTCAATTAGTAGAATTTTCACATTGGTAACTGTATCAACAGTGCATGAAGAACAACTGAAGAAAAAACGGTATCAGGAATTCTTCAGGGTTTACAGAACCTTCACTTGCTTCAGCATTTCTTCATTTACGGCTCATAAGAACCTTAAGGTGAGTATTCAGAATGAGCGCTCTGGCGTTTAACACCGCTTGTATCGCAATTATCTGAATCCAAAGGGCTTCTTTAATGAGAAACATCACACTGCGTCATAGTTTCCCCCGTTCACGCATCGGTCGCAGCATGAAAAGCATCTTGCCGGGGGCCGTCCTGGCGTTACTGGCTACCACGGCCCTGGCGGCAGATCAGCGCCAGGGCAACGTGTTAACCCTGGGAGGCGGCGTGGATGTTGCGCCACGCTATTCCGGTTCGGACAAGAGCCGGGTCTCTGCGGCTCAGGTGGTTGATTACGCGATGGCAAATGGTTTTTTTGTCAGCACCACGCGGGGGATCGGCTACGGCAACAGCTTTGGTAACCTGGACTACAACGCAGCGCTGAGCTATCGCGCTGGACGTAAGGATCGCGACGTAAGCAGCGATTCGATCGCCTCCGGCAGCGACGACCTGCGGGGAATGGGTGACATTAAAGGCTCAGCTATCGTTGTGCCAGGGCTGGGGTACAGGGTGACTGACTGGCTGACCGTGCAGTTGCAGGCAGAGGTTCCGGTTTCTGAGAGAGACAATGGTGAGGCTGTGCATTTCGGCATTGCCAGCCCGTTCTATACATCTCCGAAAAATGCGTTAACGCTGGCGCTGACCGGTAGCTGGGGATCCAGTAAGTACGTGCAAACCTATTACGGGGTGAATGCCGCCCAGTCGGCCGCAACGGGTTTTGCCCGACACGATGCCGGATCGGGACTATATGCGTATTCGCTGAACCTGGACTGGACTCATAAGCTCACCTCCCGCTGGAGCCTGCTTGCCGCAGCTGGCGTTACGCAACTGACGGGAGATGCAGGCGATAGCCCAATTGTTCAGCGAAAAACGTCTCCTGTGGGAAGTTTGAAGGTGACGTACAGCTTCTGATGGTTAAGAGAGGGGGAAGGCGCGTTTGTGACAAAACCGCACATAACCCCGTTGCAGGAGCCAGAAGTGCATAAAGCCCGCAGGATGGCGTGGCCCGAAGTCGGACCGTTCATCATGCGGGCTTTTTTATCACTGTTGACCCGATAACGCCTGTTCTATCGTACGGGTAACGACGTCCGGCTGGCTGACCATCGATACATGGCTTGCCGCTACCTCCGTGGTGTTGGCGTTGATTTTCTTCGCCATTGCGCGCTCAAGCTCAGGATTGATCATCCGGTCATTTTTGCTGATCACATACCAGCTCGGTTTGTCATGCCAGGCGGCATGCGCGACTTTCTCCCCAAACGCATCGGCCTTAATAGGGCTTTGCGTCGCGGCAATCACGCTGCGCTCAACGTCCTTCACGTCAGGGGCAAAATTCTCGCTGACCGCTTTTGTCGGCAGATATAAATACCCCTCTGACGTTTTAGCGAGGCTGGCGCTCCCTGGCGGAGCAGGATAACTGTCTGCCAGATCTGCGGTCGACTGGCCGGAATCCGGCGCAAAAGCGGCAACGTAAACCAGAGACTTCACCCGCGCATTATTGCCCGCTTCGCTGATTACCGACCCGCCCCAGGAGTGCCCGACCAGCACAACGTCGCCATGAGCCCGGGCGATAGCACGCTGCGTGGCGGCGACATCATCTTTCAGAGACGTGAGCGGAAGTTGTACCGCAATGACCTCGGTATGGTGTTTTTGCAGCCGGGTAATCACCTTATTCCAGCTGCTGCCGTCGGCAAACGCCCCGTGCACCAGCACCACGCTGGCTTTCGTCTCTGCCAGCGCGCTGGTGGAAACCGCCAGCAGCGCCGCTGTTAATACAGACAATGCTTTCATAACAGGCTCCTTAAAAGTGATGAACCGCGGCGTGTGGCGGCACGGTGAACTCAACGGTTTTATGGTCGATGGGCTTATGCGTCGGGTCAGCAACGATGATGGTTACTTTGTGTTTCCCGGCGGGCAGCCCGACCAGGATCACCGGCTCGCCGCTGGTATCAGCCCAGTGCCAGGGCGCGTCATCCACCACAACGTGAATATGGCCGATACGCGGAGTGACTTTCAGCGCGTCGGGTCCAAATACAGGTTCAATGCGCAGGTTTTCGACGCGGTACTGAATAAAGACCGCACCTTTACTCAGCGGTCCCGCCAGCGGTGGGTCGACGATCAGTTTTGCTGACGGCTGGGGTTTTTCCTGCGGCGCTACGGCGGCCGGGCCATTAACATCAGCGGCGCTCAGGCCATCTAACGGTGCGGCCAGTGCGCCAGCAAAGGACGTCAGCGCAAATACAGGAAGCAGGAAATATCGACGAATCATCTGTGTCTCTCCTCATCAGTTTATTATGGCGAGGGATACAGAAGACCATTTTTATGTATCGGGGATGTTTGCTTCTGCGGGCGTTTTGTACCGGTTTGTCAGCGTAGCGCTCGGGATACAGTGCGATACAGTTTGTTTGCCTGGGCTGCGCACGAGCGCCACTGCGAACCCCGCAATGACCAGCGTCAGTCCTGCGGAAACCCACATTCCGCCTGTTATACCCAGCGACTTATTCAGCCACGCATACGCAAACGGAGAGGCGGCTGCCATCAGTTGGCCTGGAATAAGCAGCAGCCCCGTGCGGCTGGCATAGCGCTCTGTACTAAACAGTTCCAGGGGTAGCGTCGCTTTGACGATAGTCACCAGCCCGTTAATGGCACCAAAGCCGAACACAAATCCGGCGGCACACCAGGCCAGCATGTCGCTGCTCAGTCCGATGAGAAAACAAAGCGGCATGGCGAGCGCAGTGAAAAGCGTCAGTTTTAGCGGAGTGAGGCGCGCCCCTGCCAGCACCTCCATAAGGCGTGCACCGGTCTGCCCCATTCCCCACAGCATGCCGACGGCTACCGGCAGGCCGAAGCTGGCGATAAATTCGGGAAGGTGGGTAGAGGTGCCGTTAGAGACGAAGGTGATGAGAGCAATGAAGGTTGCATAAAGCCAGCCGTTACGCCTGTCATGAGGGGAAACCTGCGTACATGCTTTGGGCTTGACCGTAAAGCGCTGGCGCGGGAAGCGCCGAAGAAGCAGGGCACTGAGCAGACCGAACAGGGCGTAGATCTTCAGCGCATCCTGCCAACCCATCACGTTCAGTAAGGCGTCTCCCAGCGGCCAAAAGACAGCGGACGCCAGCCCGCCCGCCAGGGTGACACGAGAGATTGTCCTGCGTGCCTGCGGTCCGTATAGGTTCACAAGAGCGGAGAAAAGCGCATCATACAGCGACAGGCGCATCCCGATGCCGGTCAGCAACCAGGCGCCATACCAGCCTGAAAGTGTGGGCGTAAAGGCCATTGACAGACAGCTTACGGCGATCAGCAAGGTCCCGCTCATTACCACCCTTTGTCCACCAAAACGCGCCAGCAGAGGAGCGACAAACGGCGAGACAATAGCCATAACCAGCATGGCCAGCGTCAGGCCGAGATAGATTTCGGGGGACGACCAGCTTCGGTCTGCTGTAATGGCATGAGCAAAGGTTCCCGGCATGTAAAAGGAGATCCCCCAGTTAATGAGTTGATTACATCCCGCAGTGAGCGCAAGACGGCGAGGGAGTGCAGGTGTTTCCATTATTTTTCATTCCGTTAGGCAGTTGTCCCGAGCATACAGGGCGCGGTATTGTGCTGGCAGAGCCGTATCCTTATTCACCCTATAAGAGAAACTTTGCATGACGACGCTCAATCTGGGACACCTCGCCACTTTTCGTCTGGTCGTTCAACGCGGCAGCTTTTCTGCGGCAGCAGATGTAATGGGTATTTCCCAGCCCGCCGTCAGCCTGCAAATACGCCAGCTGGAGCAGTTTCTTCAGACGCGGCTGATCGAACGTACGGGGCGTGGAATCAAAGCCACTGCTGCCGGTGAGGCGCTACGGGTGCACGGTGAACGTCTTGAACTGGCGGTTGAGGAGACAATTCGTTCGGTTAGCGCATTCAATCAGGAAGTGAGCGGCACCATCACGCTTGGCACGGGCGCGACGGCCTGTATTCATCTGCTTCCAGCGCTGTTGCAGCAGCTTCGTGAGGAGTATCCCCTGTTACGGATCGGAGTGACGACGGGAAATACGCCAGATATCGTCAGGGCGATTGAGGAGAATCGGCTGGATATGGGGCTGGTCACGCTACCGGCGAGCGGTCGTACGTTGGCGATTATGCACGCGATGGAGGAAGAGTTTGTCTGGATTGGCGCGCAGGTTCAGCCGGAAGAAGGGGAGCAGTTTACGCCAGACTCTTTATACGCTCAGCCGCTCATTGCGTTTGAGTCGGGCAGCGGTACGCGAACGTTGATTGACGGCTGGTTTGAAGCCCGCGGACTAGCCGTCTCACCGGTTATGCAGCTTGGCAGTATTGAGGCCATCAAACGCATGGCACGTGCAGGGCTGGGCTACAGTATTGTGCCGCGAATGGCGGTGGAGCATGCCGACGACCGGGAGGGATTACGCGTTCAATCGTTAACGCCCGTTCTGCGCCGGCAACTGGCGATAGTGATGCGTCAGGATAAGATCCTCAGCAAAGGGATGACGGTAATTATTCGGCTGTTACAGCGTGAACATGGACGTTAGCGCTCGGGCGAATCCACAACGAGGCCTGATTGCTGCGACTGAATTTTGTCCTGATGGTGATACCAGGCGCCAATGGAGGAATAAACAAAGCGGCCAAAGAAAAACAGGAAACTGATGAGCAGTATGATGCGGGTCATCCGGGTGTTAAATCGATGTCGTTTTCGCATACGCGTAGCCTGACTCACTTTCTTTTCCTGAGTATACCCTTTTGGGCGATACGGCTATTAAGGCACAGCCGCAAGTCTGGGTCAATTCGGCGAAATGTAAAATACCGTCAATGCTTACATTAATTTATGTTATTAAAAACAACGCTTTTATTTATCGCATTGATAATTACAGGAAAAATATTCAAAAAAAACGTAAGAAAGGTTTATTCAGATAAATTAATTTGATTTAGGTCAACCGCATCCCGTCGTTGATATTTAAAATCCCTCCTCCACTGTGCTTGCCAGGAATTTTCCGGGCAACGTGTACGTCAGGTTGGATGCCTGTCTTCCTTTACCCTCTGGAGCGCAAGGGTTGTAAACGAGCATCTATGAATATTCACCACATCCTGAAGCAAAATAAAGACCGCTGGTGGGCACTTCCTCTTATTTTACCCGTCGTGTTACTCCCGGTACTAAGTGTGGCTAATACCTTAACGCAGCTGGGCGACGGTATCGTTGCGCTCTATTATCTCCCGCTCTCTTTTCTGCTGGCGCTGATGTTGTTCTTTGGCCTGGAAGCCCTCCCCGGGGTGGTGGTATCGCTATTTTTACGTTATTACCCCTCCGTTGGGTTATTTGAAACCGTGGCTGGCATTCTGCATTTTATCGTTCCTCTGGTGCTCAGCTGGGGCGGTTATCGCGTATTTGCGCCCCGGCGTAATATGACCGCTTACGGTGACATACGCCTGATGGGGCAGCGTATTTTCTGGCAGGTATTTTGTCCGGCAACGCTTTTTCTGGTGCTGTTTCAGTTTGCGGTTTATCTCGGCATTTATGAGAGCCGCCAGAGCCTCGCGGGACTAAATCCCCTCAATATTCGGACACTTATTAACTATCAGGGGCTACTGGTGAGCGGGCTGACGGGCGTGCCGCTAAGCTACCTGCTGATCCGCCTGATACGGCATCCGCGCTATATCAAGGGACTGATGTCCCAGCTCCGCGCGCAAATAGACAAAAAGGTGACGGCCGTTGAGTTTGTGGTGTGGTTTTTAGCCCTGGGCGGGTTGCTGGTCATGCTGCTGCTGCCCATGAATGCAAACAGTTCCATTTTCAGTACCAACTACACCTTGTCCCTGCTGATGCCCGTGATGCTCTGGGGGGCGATGCGCTTTGGCTACAAGCTGATGTCACTCATCTGGACGCCGGTCCTGCTGGTGTCGATTCACTTTTTTTATCACTACATTCCGGTGCAAGAGGGGTATGGCATTCAGCTGGCGATCACCTCATCCAGCTATCTGGTCTTTTCCTTCGTTGTGACGTACATGTCGATGCTGGCGACACGCCAGCGCGCCATCAATATTCGCTCCCGCAGTCAGGCTTTTCTCGATCCGGTGGTGCATATGCCCAACCTGCGGGCGCTGTCGCGCGAGCTGGCCAGTCATCCGTGGTCAGCGCTCTGTTTACTGCGCGTGCCCGAGCTGGAGGTACTGGGACGCAATTACGGCGTGATGCTGCGGATCCAGTATAAACAGCAGCTGGCGCAATGGATAAACGGCACTCTTCAGCCCAATGAGCGAGTCTATCACCTCACCGGGTATGACATGGCGGTGCGTCTGGATGCGGAGTCGCATCAACAGCGCATTGAGACGCTGGACGAGCATATCAAGCAGTTCGTTTTTGTCTGGGATGGTATGCCGGTACAGCCTCAGGTCGGCATAAGCTATTGCTATGTGCGCTCACCCGTCAATCACCTCTATCTGGTGCTGGGGGAGCTGGGCATCGTGGCCGATCTCTCCCTTTCTACCAACCACCCGGAAAATCTTCAGCAGCGCGGGGCTGTTCACTTGCAGCGTAGCCTGAAAGATAAGGTCGCGATGATGAGCCGTTTACAGGCCGCGCTGGAGCAGGACGCTTTTACCCTGCTGGTTCAACCCGTTCGCGGGCTGCGCGGCGATTGTTATCACGAGGTGCTGCTGCGAATGCGTGATGATAATGGGGCGCTGATCTTTCCCGAACAGTTCCTGCCCATAGCACAGGAGTTTGGTTTATCGTCGCGTGTCGATTTATGGGTACTGGAGCGTACGTTGAGTTTCCTGGCACAGCACCGCCAGCGGTTGCCGGGCCAGCGCTTTGCGATCAACCTCGCACCTTCTACCGTCTACCGGGCGCAGTTCCCGCTTGAAGTGAGCCGCCTGTTAGCTAAATACGCCGTTGAAGCATGGCAGTTGATCTTTGAAGTGACCGAAAGCAGCGCCTTTGGTCATGCGGATCTGGCGGCGTCTACCCTCAGGAAATTACAAAAAATGGGCATCCGGATCGCCATTGATGATTTTGGCACCGGCTACGCCAGCTATGCGCGGTTAAAAAGCGTGGACGCCGACATCCTCAAAATCGACGGCGGTTTTATTCGCAATATTGTCAGCAACAGCCTGGATTACCAGATTGTGGCTTCTATTTGCCATCTGGCCCGGATGAAGAAAATGCTGGTGGTGGCGGAATATGTGGAAACAGAAGAGATACGTAGCGCGGTGCACGCGCTAGGTATCGATTATGTGCAGGGTTATTTGATTGGGTTGCCGGCTGAGCTTGATACGTTGCTCGACACGGAGCCTTCTCAGGAGAGCGCCTGAGCCGTTACGCTGCCGCCTCAGAACTCTCTTCTTCAATCTTCAACAGCCAGCCGGTGACCGCTTCCCAGTACTGCTGCTCTTTTTCCAGATCCAGCAGTACCAGCGCGTTCTGGCTGAACCAGTCGTGCGGGAAGCTCAGCGTCCAGTGATAGTCATCCGTTTTTAGCTTCAGCGTCGGCGGCGTGGTGGTCGCCTGTCGCTGATTATTGAGCAATACGCCCAGGCGCAACAGCTGAATGAGCGGCAGGAACTGCTTTTTCTTAAACAACGTAAAGCGCGGCAGATCGTCGAGCTTGATGGCTTTGCGGTGATAGCGGACCAGCGTCGCCATCATGGTTTGCTGCTCCTGGTTGAAGCCAGGCAGATCGCTGTTTTGCAGAATATAGGCTGAATGGCGATGCATTCCGCTGTGGTTAATGTTCAGCCCCACCTCGTGCAGCATGGCGGCCCATTTTAACAGTGCGGCCAGCTGCGGATGCGCCAGCTTAGGATTTTGCTCCTCCCACTGCTCGTACATCTGCACCGTGGTTTCGAGAACACGCTTCGCCTGTTCACGGTCGATGTTGTACTGGTTGGCCAGGCTCTGCGCGGTACGGCTGCGAATATCCTGATGACGGAAACGTCCTTCCATCTCATACAGCACGCCTTCACGCAGGGCGCCGTCAGAGAGGCGCAGCTCTTTGATCGCCAGCGCGTCAAACACGCCGCAGAGGATCGCCAGCCCCGGTACGAACACGGCTTTACGTTCGTCGGACAGACCCGGCAAACTCAGGGCGTCGAAGCTCTTATGCTTAAGCACCTCTTCGGTGAGTTTCACCAGGCGCTCAGGCGTAATAAACCCGTCTTTTTCACCCATCGCCAGCAGCACTTCATGGGCCGCTTTAATCGACCCTGATGCGCCCAGCGCCACGTTCCAGCCCTGAATACGGTATTGCCAGGCCAGATTTTCCAGTTTCTGAACGGCGGCCATGCGCGCGCGCTGGAAGTTTTCGCGGGTGATGACGCCGCGCGGGAAATACATCTGCGCGAAGCTGACGCAGCCCATACGGCGGCTTTCCACCAGACGCGGCTCGAAGTCTTCGCCAATCACCAGTTCCGTGGAGCCACCGCCGATATCAATCACCAGCTTGCGGCCTTTTTCCGGCTGCGTATGCTCCACGCCCATAAAAATCAGGCGCGCTTCTTCGTTACCGGAGATGATCTCAATCGGGTAGGGGATAACCTTTTCCGCGCGCTTAAGAAATTCCGGCGCGTTCAGCGCCTGGCGTAGCGTATGTGTTCCAACGATGCAGACGCTGGACGGTGAAAAGCCTTGCAGACGTTCTGCGAACAGCGACAGGCAGTTCAGCCCGCGCTCCATAGCCTCTTCGCTCAGCATGTTACGCGCGTCGAGACCATCGGCCAGATGCACACGCTGCTTCAGACGACCGATGATCTGCATCGCGCCATCCACCTCGCGGGCGATGACCATATGGAAACTGTTTGAGCCAAGATCGACCGCAGCGAACTCCTGCGGGCGTGGGGTATTATCGTTTATTGGCATAGGTTAATCGGGTTGCTCAAGTGATTTAATGTAATCGTAAATCGCCAGCTGCGAGCGCACTTTACGGCGATTGCCGCGCGGTACATAGCGATTACTGAGTTCTTTGTCGATATAACGTGCTTTCACCGTATCGCTGAACAGGATCTCGATAATGTCCAGGATACGCTGCTTCAGGCGAGGATCCAGCAGCGGTGCCGCCACTTCAATACGGTAATCAATGTTACGCGTCATCCAGTCGGCGGACGAGAGGTATACGCGCTTATCACCGGCGTTATCGAAAATATAGACGCGATCGTGTTCAAGATAGCGATCCACAATGCTGATCACGCGGATGTTATCGCTAATGCCTTCCAGTTCCGGAATGAGCGAGCACATGCCGCGAATGAGCAGATTTACCGGAACGCCAGAACTGGAGGCCGCGTACAGGCGGTCCACCAGGCCTTTGTCCACCAGATTGTTGAGCTTCAGCGTAATGCCGGACGACAAGCCGTTCTGCGCATTGGCAATCTCTTTGTCGATCATATCGTACAGCAGGCGCCGTGAGTTCTGCGGTGACACCAGCAGATAATCGAAGCTCACCGGGCGGTACGGGTTCTCAATGAAGTTGAACACCCGACGCACTTCGTTGGTGATGCGGGCATCGGCAGTCAGCAGCGAATAGTCGGTGTAGATTCTCGCGGTTTTCTCGTTAAAGTTCCCGGTACCGATATGGGCGTAGCGCACCACCTCGTCACCCTCTTTACGGGAGATCAGGAACAGCTTGGCGTGAATTTTCAGCCCCGGCGCGGAGAAGATGACGTGCACGCCCGCTTCCGTCAGTCGGCGCGCCCAGTGGATGTTGGCCTCTTCGTCGAAGCGAGCCTGGAGCTCAACTACCACGGTCACTTTCTTGCCGTTGTGCGCCGCGTGGATCATCGCATCGATGATGCGGGAATCTTTCGCCACGCGATAAATATTGATTTTAATCGCCAGCACGTTCGGATCGAATGAGGCCTGACGCAGCAATTCCAGCACGTGCTCAAAGGTATGATACGGATAGTAGAGCAGTACATCCCGTTCGCGGATGGCGTCGAACCCGTTGCGGAACTTATCGAACCAGATATGGCGCAGGCGCGGCAGCGGTTTGTTCACCAGATTGGCTTTGCCGACGTTCGGGAAGCCAATGAAATCTTTAAAGTTGTGGTAACGCCCGCCGGGAATAATGGAGTCGTAGCGGGAGATGGTCAGCTTATCGCGCAGCATCTCCACCATTGCGTCCGGCATATCACGCTGATAGACAAACCGCACCGGCTCTGCCGTCAGGCGCTGCTTGAGGCTGGAAGACATCAGCTCCATCAGGCTGGCCTCCATCTCATGCACCAGATCGTACTCGGCGTCACGGGTCATCTTCATCGAGTAGGCGTTGAGCGCGTCGTAATCGAAGAAGCCTTTGAAGATATCGTCCAGGCAGTAGCGCAGGATGTTATCCAGCAGGATCATCGGCTTACGTCGGCGCGGGGTTTCCGGCGGCAGGTTTACAAAGCGTGGGACTTTATCAGACGGTATTTCCAGCAGCGCGTAGTTAATGGTCTCACCACGAATGATTTCTACCGCCAGATAGGTGTAGTCATCTTTCAGGAACTGCACCAGATCGGTTTCACGGTTGATCAGAATCGGGGTGATATGCTGGCGCAGATAATGTTTAAAATAGTGGCGCAGCCAGTTTTGCTGATTCGCGGAGAGCTGGCGTTCGTTGATCAGGAAGATTTGGTTGCGTGCCATTTCCAGCAGCAGCTCGTTATAGAGGCCATCAAATTCCTGATCGGCTTTCATGACGCGAGACTGGATTTTTCCAAGCAGATGTCGCGAGTGGGAGTTTAAGCCCTGTTCTTCGCTGATGATGATTCGGCGTTTCAGTTCGGCGAAGCGAACCTTGTAGAACTCATCCAGATTGTTGGAATAGATGCCTAAAAAACGCATACGTTCAATCAGCGGGTTGGTTTTATCGGCCGCTTCCTGAAGTACACGTTCGTTGAATGCTAACCAGCTTAGCTCTTTCTCGATGTATAACTTTTCCTGACCCATTACAGCTCACACTCCAGTTCAATCACAGGACGTGGTAAATCCGTCTCGTCCTTATTATGGCGAGCATTTCCACGATATGTCCAACAGTGCCAGAAAAGTATGACAGTTATTTTTTTATTGGGGAATTTAGAGGGTTGGGGGAGGGAATGTCGGGTGGCGCTGCGCTTACCACGACCTACGGGACCGTAGGCCCGTGCAAGCGAAGCGCCGCCGGGCAATTCAAACAGACTACTCTTCGGCAGCATAACCCTGCGGGGGCAACTTCACTCCGTCCAGCCAGGCTGCGCCGTCGCGCATCTCCAGACGTCCATCGACAAACCAGCTTACCACCAGCGGATAAATGGCGTGTTCCTGCGTCTGCACACGTTCGGTCACGTCGTCTTCGTTGTCGCCGTCAAAGACCGGTACTTTTGCCTGCAAAATGACCGGACCGCCGTCCAGCTCGTCGGTGACGAAATGCACGGAGGTACCATGCTCCTCATCGCCGTTCTCCAGCACCTGACGATGGGTGTGCAGACCGGGGTATTTTGGTAGCAGGGAAGGGTGGATATTGAGCAGTCGTCCGGCGTAGTGTGCAACAAAAGCCGGGCTCAGGATACGCATATAGCCTGCCAGCACCACCACGTCAGGCGCGTAGGCGTCAATCTCCTGCACCAGCTCACGGTCAAAGGCTTCACGCCCGGCGAACTGGCTGGCTTCCAGCGCGTGCGCAGGAATGTTCGCTTCCCGCGCGCGCTCAAGGCCGAATGCATCGGCCTTGTTGCTGAATACTGCCCGAATGGTGCCATTGATTTTCTTCTGTTTGCAGGCGTCTATGATTGCCTGCAAATTGCTTCCGTTGCCGGAAATGAGCACCACGATGTTTTTCATTCAATGACCACACGCTGTTCGGAATCGGAAGCTTTAATCGTACCGATTTTCCACGCGTTTTCACCTTTTTCTGTCAGCAGTTTAACCGCTTTATCCGCTTCGCTGGCGGGCAGGGCGATAACCATGCCCACGCCGCAGTTAAAGGTGCGGTACATTTCATGCTCGCTCACGTTGCCTGCGGTTTGCAGCCAGTTGAAGACGGACGGCCACTGCCATGAGGAGGCGTCGATCACCGCCTGGGTATTATCCGGCAGCACGCGCGGAATGTTTTCCCAGAAGCCGCCGCCGGTAAGGTGAGCGATGGCGTGCACGTCAACGTTCTCAATCAGCTCCAGCACGTTTTTCACGTAGATGCGGGTCGGGGCCAGCAGGTGATCGGCCAGCGGTTTGCCGTCCAGCTCGGTGGTCAGCGGGTCGCAACCGCTCACTTCGAGGATCTTACGCACCAGAGAGTAGCCGTTGGAGTGCGGACCGCTGGAGGCCAGCGCAACCAGCACATCGCCGTCAGCCACTTTGCTGCCGTCGATAATTTCTGATTTTTCTACCACGCCGACGCAGAAGCCTGCGACGTCATAATCTTCACCGTGATACATGCCAGGCATTTCAGCGGTTTCACCGCCGACCAGCGCACAACCGGATTGCAGGCAGCCTTCGGCGATACCGTTAATGACGCTGGCTGCGGTATCCACGTCCAGCTTGCCGGTCGCGTAGTAATCGAGGAAGAACAGCGGCTCAGCGCCCTGTACCACCAGGTCGTTGACGCACATCGCCACCAGATCGATACCAATCGTATCGTGACGCTTAAGATCCATCGCCAGGCGCAGTTTTGTACCGACACCATCCGTACCCGAGACCAGCACAGGTTCACGATATTTTTGCGGCAGCGCGCACAGCGCGCCGAATCCACCCAGGCCACCCATCACTTCCGGGCGGCGGGTTTTTTTCACCACACCTTTGATTCGGTCAACCAGCGCATTACCTGCGTCAATATCAACACCGGCATCTTTGTAGCTGAGAGAAGTTTTGTTGGTCACGGCTTAAATCCCCACGCGATTGCATAGCTAGTAAGAAAAATCGGCGCAATTCTAACAGTCCAGGCAAACGTTTGCGAGCCTATTCTCGGCGTGGGGATCTTTTTTTCTGTGCGGCCTGTCCAGGGCAACAAACTTGACTCTGTTCACAAAAATGAAACCGGTTTCGGCGATCTGCTTGCAACGGCAATCCCCTTTGCACATCATCAAACTGAAACCGGTTTCTGTAACTGTTTTTGCAGAAAATAACGCAGAATGAGGGATAGCGAATGTCAGGATTTAAAGCAGGTTTTCTGTGGGGTGGGGCCGTTGCGGCGCACCAGCTTGAAGGCGGCTGGAAAGAGGGCGGCAAGGGCGTGAGCGTTGCTGATGTCATGACGGCAGGCGCCCATGGGGTACCGCGTGAAATCACCAACGGCGTGATGGAGGGGAAAAATTACCCAAACCACGAAGCCATCGACTTCTATCACCGCTATAAAGAAGACATCAAACTCTTTGCCGAAATGGGGTTCAAATGCTTTCGCACCTCCATCGCCTGGACGCGTATCTTCCCGAAAGGCGACGAGCTGGAGCCGAACGAAGCGGGACTCCAATTCTATGACGATCTGTTCGACGAGTGCCTGAAGCACGGCATCGAGCCGGTGATCACGCTTTCCCACTTCGAGATGCCTTTCCACCTGGTGACGGAATACGGCGGCTGGCGCAACCGTAAGCTGATCGACTTCTTTGTTCGCTTCGCGAAGGTCGTTTTTGAGCGCTACCAGCATAAAGTGAAGTACTGGATGACCTTTAACGAGATCAATAACCAGGCCAACTTCCACGAAGACTTTGCGCCGTTTACCAACTCCGGGCTGAAATATGCGCCGGGAGAAGATCGCGAGCCGGTGATGTTCCAGGCGGCGCACTATGAGCTGGTGGCCAGTGCCCTGGCGGTGAAGGCGGGGCGCGAGATCAACCCGTCGCTGCAAATCGGCTGCATGATTGCCATGTGCCCCATCTATCCGCTGACCTGTGCCCCGGACGACATGATGATGGCGATGAACGCCATGCATCGCCGCTACTGGTTCACCGACGTTCACGTGCGCGGCAAGTATCCGCAGCATCTGCTCAACTACTTTGAACGTCGCGGCTTCGCGCTGGATATTACCGAAGAAGATAAAGTGGCGCTGACGCAGGGCTGCGTGGATTACATCGGGTTCAGCTACTACATGTCTTTCGCTACCAAAGCGACGGCGGATAATCCGACGCTGGATTACGACGAGAGCAAGAGCCTGGTTTCTAACCCGTACGTGCAAAAATCGGACTGGGGCTGGCAGATCGATCCTGTCGGGCTGCGCTACTCCCTGAACTGGTTCTGGGATCACTATCAGCTGCCGCTGTTTATTGTGGAAAACGGCTTTGGCGCGATCGACGTGCAGGAGAGCGACGGCACGGTGAACGACCAGTACCGCATTGACTACCTTTCCGCCCATATCCGCGAGATGAAAAAAGCGGTGGTGGAAGACGGCGTGGATCTGATGGGCTACACGCCGTGGGGCTGTATCGACCTGGTCTCTGCCGGCACAGGCGAGATGAAAAAACGCTACGGCTTTATCTTTGTCGATAAAGATAACGAAGGTCACGGCACGCTGAACCGCAGCAAGAAGAAATCGTTCGACTGGTATAAGCAGGTGATTGCCAGCAACGGAGAGCAGCTATAATTGCCCGGTGGCGCTGCGCTTACCGGGCCTACGGGATGTCCAGGCCGGGTAAGCGTTAGCGCCACCCGGCAGAATCCCGCACCCAAGCCGGAGCCCAGCCTCCGGCTTTTTTGTTTTTGATTGATATACGTCAAGCAAGATGGGTATGGCGCAATCCGAAAAAAGCGGTATAATCCCGCGATTTTTTTGCGGATGCCACCTCAGAGGAGAAAGAGAATGAAGATTGTGGAAGTGAAACACCCACTCGTTAAACACAAGTTGGGCCTGATGCGTGAGCATGACATCAGCACGAAGCGTTTTCGCGAACTGGCTTCTGAAGTGGGTAGCCTGCTGACCTACGAAGCGACCTCTGATCTGGAAACGGAAAAAGTGACCATCGAAGGCTGGAACGGTCCGGTACAGGTTGAGCAGATCAAAGGTAAAAAAATTACCGTGGTGCCAATCCTGCGTGCGGGTCTGGGCATGATGGAAGGCGTGCTGGAGCACGTCCCAAGCGCGCGTATCAGCGTGGTGGGTATCTACCGTAACGAAGAGACGCTTGAGCCGGTCCCGTACTTCCAGAAGCTGGTCTCTAACATCGACGAGCGTATGGCGCTGGTGGTTGACCCGATGCTGGCGACCGGCGGTTCGATGATCGCCACCATCGACCTGCTGAAAAAAGCGGGATGCAGCAGCATCAAAGTGCTGGTGCTGGTTGCGGCGCCGGAAGGTATCGCGGCGCTGGAAAAAGCGCACCCGGACGTTGAACTCTATACCGCGTCTGTCGACCAGGGACTGAACGAGCACGGGTACATCATCCCGGGGCTCGGCGATGCCGGCGATAAGATTTTTGGTACTAAATAATCGAATAACGATAAAGAAGCCGACTTTGATAGTCGGCTTTTTTTTGAATAAAAACCAACAATGACACTCAGAGGAAAACACTATGACGCGCCGTGCTATCGGGGTGAGTGAAAGACCGCCGCTTTTACAGACAATCCCGCTTAGTTTGCAGCACCTGTTCGCCATGTTTGGCGCAACCGTGCTGGTGCCAATCCTGTTTCACATTAACCCGGCTACCGTGCTGCTGTTTAACGGCATCGGTACGCTGCTTTACCTCTTCATCTGTAAAGGCAAAATCCCGGCCTATCTCGGGTCGAGCTTCGCGTTTATCTCCCCGGTACTGCTGTTGCTGCCGCTGGGTTATGAGGTCGCGCTGGGCGGCTTCATCATGTGCGGCGTGCTGTTCTGCCTGGTCTCCTTCATCGTGAAGAAAGCCGGTACCGGCTGGCTGGACGTGATGTTCCCGCCTGCGGCAATGGGGGCCATCGTTGCCGTCATCGGCCTGGAGCTGGCGGGCGTGGCGGCGAACATGGCTGGGCTGCTGCCTGCGGACGGTCAGTCACCGGATTCTAAAACCATTATTATTTCGCTGGTGACGCTGGGCGTGACGGTATTCGGTTCCGTCCTCTTCCGCGGCTTTATGGCGATTATCCCAATCCTGATCGGCGTGCTGGCGGGTTACGCGCTCTCCTTCGTGATGGGCGTTGTGGATACCACCCCGATTGCCGAGGCGCACTGGTTCGCGCTGCCAACCTTCTACACCCCGCGCTTTGAATGGTTCGCCATTTTCACCATTCTGCCTGCCGCGCTGGTGGTGATTGCTGAGCACGTCGGCCACCTGGTGGTGACGGCGAACATCGTGAAGCGCGACCTGATCCGCGACCCGGGCCTGCATCGCTCCATGTTTGCCAACGGTTTCTCCACCATCATCTCTGGTTTCTTCGGCTCCACGCCAAACACGACTTACGGTGAGAATATCGGCGTAATGGCGATCACCCGCGTCTACAGCACCTGGGTTATCGGCGGCGCGGCGATCATCGCCATTCTGCTCTCCTGCGTTGGTAAACTGGCGGCAGCGATCCAGATTATCCCGGTGCCGGTGATGGGCGGCGTTTCTCTGCTGCTGTACGGGGTGATCGGTGCCTCCGGTATTCGCGTGCTGATTGAATCCAAAGTGGATTACAGCAAGGCGCAGAACCTGATCCTGACCTCCGTTATCCTGATTATCGGCGTGAGCGGCGCGAAGGTGCACATCGGCGCGGCAGAGCTGAAGGGTATGGCGCTGGCGACCATCGTCGGCGTCGGCCTGAGCCTGATTTTCAAGCTGATCTCGGTGATCCGCCCGGAAGAGGTGGTGCTGGACGCGGACGACAGCGAAAAAGCGCCACATTGATCGTCATGCCGGGCGAAGGATCGCCCGGTTCTCTCCTTGCAGGTTCCGTGTTAAACTCCATTCCGATTTTATGTAAGATCTCTGGTTGAGGTATTTCTGAACGGACCGGCACAGCTCTCTCTGCCACTTTATCTCCCTGACGATGAAACTTTCGCGAGTTTCTGGCCGGGTGATAACCCCTCTTTACTGGCTGCACTGCAAAACGTGCTGCGCCAGGAACACAGCGGATACATCTATATCTGGTCACGCGAAGGCGCGGGACGCAGCCACCTGCTGCATGCCGCCTGTGCGGAGCTTTCTGCGCGCGGTGACGCGGTAGGCTACGTGCCGCTGGATAAACGCACCTGGTTTGTGCCTGAGGTGCTGGAGGGCATGGAACATCTCTCCCTGGTCTGCATCGATAATATCGAATGCGTGGCGGGGGACGAACCGTGGGAAATGGCGATCTTTAACCTCTACAACCGCATTCTGGAGTCGGGCAAAACCCGGCTGCTGATCACCGGCGATCGTCCGCCGCGCCAGCTCAATCTGGGGCTGCCGGATCTGGCGTCTCGTCTGGACTGGGGGCAAATCTACAAGCTGCAACCGCTGTCGGATGAAGACAAACTCCAGGCACTTCAGTTGCGCGCCAGACTGCGCGGATTTGAACTGCCGGAAGACGTAGGGCGCTTCCTGCTCAAGCGTCTGGATCGGGAGATGCGCACGCTCTTTGATACGCTCGATCAGCTCGATCGCGCCTCCATCACCGCCCAGCGCAAGCTGACCATTCCGTTTGTGAAAGATATTCTTAAGCTTTGAGTTTTTTGCCCGGTGGCGCTGCGCTTACCGGGCCTACGAAAACCCGTCATACCTTGCAGGCCGGGTAAGGCGCAGCCGCCACCCGGCTAAAGATCCCCCAACAAGTGCTCCACCAGCAGCGGAATCGGTCTTCCCGACGCCACGCTCCGTCCGTTTTCTCGCCACAGCGCCGTCCCGCTGATATCCAGATGCGCCCACGGAATAGTCGGCGGGCAGAAATGGTGTAGCAGCCACGCCGCCGAGGCGCTGATCGCCGCATTGTTGGTCGGCGTGTTGCACAGATCGGCAATCGCGCTGTCGGTTTGCTTTCTCAGCCTCGCATCCAGCGGCAGGGACCACACCTCGTCGCCGCTCCGTTTGCCCGCGAGCGTCAGTGCCTGACGCAACGGCTCATCCTGGGTCATCAGCCCGCTCAGCTCATACCCCAGCGCTTTCACCACCGCTCCGGTTAAGGTCGCCATATCAATGATATAGTGCGCCTGCGGATGGCGCTGACTCGCCCAGGCGAAAGCGTCTGCCAGCACCAGCCGGCCCTCGGCATCAGTATTGTTGATTTCCACCGTAATGCCGTTGCAGGCCATCGCCACCGTGCCGGGCTGCATGGCGTCGGGGCCGATGGCGTTTTCCGCCAGCGCCAGCACGCCCATGATGCGCACGGGTAATTTCAGCTCCGCAACGGTCAGCATCAGCCCGAGCACGTTAGCCGCGCCGCACATGTCATATTTCATGGTGTACATGCCCGCGCCTTCCTTCAGCCACAGGCCGCCGGTGTCAAAGGTAATGCCTTTTCCCACGTAGCAGCGCACCGGGCCATCAGACACGCCGTTATAGTGAATAGCCAGCAGGCGCGGCGGGCAGGTCGCCCCTTTGCCAACGGCGTGCAGTAGCCCCAGCCCCTGCTCAACAATTTGCTTTTCATCCAACACCTCGCAGCGCAGGGCAGGGCTGGCGGCACACAGTTTTTGCGCCTCTTCCACCACAAACTGCGGCGTACAGCGGTCGGATGGCATATCCGCCAGACGTCGTGCCGCAACCATGCCGAGCGCAATGGCCTGCTGCTGGCGGAAGGTCGTCTCCAGCTTCGCCTGCTGTTCCGGCAGGCAGAGGGCAGTGATGCAGGTAAGGCGCAGCGCTTCGTCCGTCTTCTTCAGCTTCAGGTCACTGAGCATGTGCGCCTGATTAAAGAGAAAACGCAGTACCTGCGCCAGCACCACATCGTCGATATCCGTCACGTCCAGCACGAGTTCGGCGCTGGCGGGGGCGGTAAGCAGCGGTCGCAGGGCCGTGATCAACCCTTCGGTCAGGGCGTCATGCCAGAGCGCATCCGGCAACAGAGTGATGCGGGCAAACGGCGCGCAGCCAAAGCGCGCGTCCGCGACGGTGCTCTGCTGGCGCATTTCAGCGATAAGAGCGCTATCCGGTAACAGGGAACTGTCAGCGCGCGCAATCAAATGGCTCTGCGGCTTCGCGTCTGAAAGCGCGTTGATAAACTGGTACGTGATCATCATAACTCCTCAATCGGTGCGCGGATCCGCGCGGCATAGGCCTGCATCCACTCCTCATCTACCGCGTGATAGTGCGTTTTCTCCCGCAGGCGTTCAGTACGGAAAACGGTGAGGGGCTGGCGAGCCGTCGCCACCACGAACGAGAAGGTTTTGATGTTGGTCGCGGCGCCAAATTCTCCTTTGCTGTTCATGCACACCACGGAGAGATCGCCCGCGCGACCGAAGCGCGACATCAGTTTGTCTTCCAGTTCGAACACGACCGAATCCGCTGCCTGCTGCGGCGTCATGCCTTGCGCCATCCGGCGAACGATTTCGTAGCTGGTACAGCCCTTCATCAGATCTTCACCGACGCCCGTGGCGGTGGCCGCGCCGGTTTCGCTGTCGCAGTAAAAGCCGGAGCCGATGATGGGTGAGTCACCGAGGCGACCGCGTTTTTTCATAAACAGGCCGCTGGTGGAAGTGGCGACGCTCATCGAGCCCTGTTTATCGAGGCCGATGATGCCGACGGTGTCATGTCCGTCGTAGGGGCTTAACCCCTTATCCAGCGTTTCGCGGCAGCGCTTACGGTAGTGTTGCATGGCGCGATCCGTGAGCATGGTTTTATCGGCAAAGCCCTGACTCAGCGCCCATTCGCGCGCGCCCTGGCCGACCAGCAGGCTGTTATAGCGCTGGCGGCTGAGCGCGTGCGCCACGCGCACTGGGTTGGCGATATCCACCAGATTCCCCACGGCGCCGAACGCCAGCGTGTCGCCGTCCATATAGGCCGCGTCCAGCTCTACCTCGCCGTTTTCGGTGGGCAGCCCGCCGTAGCCGACGGATTTATAAAACGGAAAGTCCTCGACGGCGGCGACGGCATCCACTACCGCCGGAGCGACCGGTTTGCCCGCAGCCAGGGCAGACGCGGATTCCGTTACCCCTTCAAGCGCCATTCGCCAGGTTGCGATAATTCCCCACATGCTTTACTCCTGTTTTGCAAGGGTGGTGTCGGTTTGCGTAACGCTGGCTATTTCCGCCGCGCGGTACTGTTTATCCAGGATACGCATGAAAGGCAGGTACAGCATGGCGCCAATCAGCAGGTTGATCAGCTGCATCACGCTGCCGCTCAGGTGCCCGGTGACGATAAAGCCGCTAATAACCGGCGGCAGCGTCCAGGGGATAAACACCCCGGTGGTGACGGCGACCGCACCAATTTTCATCGCCGCATACTGCACGGTGACCAGCACCAGCGGCACCAGATTGAACGGGATGAGCATGATTGGGTTCATGATCACCGGCAGGCCAAAGAGAATCGGTTCGTTGATGTTAAACACCGAGGCACCCGCACCGAGGCGCGCCACTTCGCGCATGTTTTTGCTGCGGGCGAAAATCAGCATCGCAATCACCAGCGACAGCGTGGCGCCCGCGCCGCCCATCCAGATCATGTCAAAAAACTGTTCGGTGATGATGTGCGGCGGCGTCGTTCCCGCCTGAATCGCGGCGATGTTGTCGGTCTGGTTCTCCATCCACAGCGGACGAATAATCCCGTTGATCATCGAACCTGAGTTAATGCCCACTGACCACAGAATGGTGATGCTGAATACGGTCATCAGCGCCCCGAAATAAGAGGTGCCGTAGTGGCGCACCGGGGTGGCAACCACTTCATAAATAAACTGGTGGATGGTGTGGTAGTGGGTGTTTTCAAAGATGATGCGGATAAGCAGCACCAGAATCATCACCAGCAGGGCCGGGATCAGGGCCGCGAACGACTCCTGCACCGCAGGAGGCACGCCGTCCGGCATTTTGATGACCAGCTTTTTGCGCTTCAGCCAGCAGAACAGTTCCGTCCACAGCAGGGAACCGATCATCGCCACGAACAGCCCTTTGCTGCCAATCCACTCCACCGGCATCACGGTAATGCCGCCGTTTTCCGCCACTTTGATAAAGGGCGTCAGGATCAGAAACGCGACCAGCGCCAGGATGCCGCAGGAGATGCGGTCCTCGCCATAATGCTCAGCCAGGCGGTAGGCCACCAGGAAGCTGATAAACAGCGACATGGTTGAGAACACCGCGTTAAACGGGATCTCTATAATCGCACTCCAGCTCTCACCAAAGGCCTGAGACATAAACTGCTGATAGGCCTGATTCGGGAAGGAGGAGATCACCAGCAGGATGGAGCCGACGATGATAAACGGCATGAATGAAACGTAGGCCCCACGAATGGCCCCAAGATGACGCTGCTGGGCCGTTTTCGCCGCCAGCGGCATCAGTTTTGCTTCAAGAAATCCCAGAACATTGTTCATTGTGAACTCCGTACAAGATTGAGAGGTGTTGTTTATGTTATGTCTGTGGATTATCAGTGAAGCGCGGCGAGCGAAAGGTGAAATCGGTCACAAAGCATTCGCTGCTCTGATATAAATCTCATAAGATTAGTTGCGGAGAGAGACGCGATGGAAATCAAACTGCATGCCAACGCCACCACCACACCGCGTATCCGTCGTTATCTTCAGCAGTCAGATAAAAGCGACAGAGAGCTTGCCGTTGAGTTGGGTATCTCGGTCACCACCGTCAGGCGCTGGCGCAACCGCGACCAGGTTTCGGATAACCACACCACGCCAAAAGTGATACATAAAGCGTTGAGACAAGAGCAGGCAGCACTGATAAATGCTCTGCGTGATATCACCGGTGCACCGCTGGATGAACTGCTGCTGCTGGTGAATGACGGACTCGGGATCGCCGTTTCCCGCGCGACCCTGAACCGCTACCTCAAACCGGCTTCGGTAAGACAAAAGGGGGCGTCGTTGCAGGGCAAAAAGGCGCTGAAGGCCGGTATCATGCCGCAGAAGCTACTTCTGCATCATCAGCCGCTATCGCTGCATATGGACGACGGTGGGGAGCAACACCTGCTCTGGGCGCGTGAACCCGTTAGCGGCTGGTGCTACGCCCGGCTTTATGCCGGTGTCTCGCCGCAGTTGCTGACCCGCTGGACGAACGAGGTGCTGGCTGCCTGTCCGGCTGATATTCAATCTGTTGAGACTTTTGGGCTGGCAGTGAACTTGCCGGAGCATAACGTCACCGTAAAAGTGCATTCACAGTATTATCTCGCCCTTCAGGTCACCGTGCCGTTACGTGAGATCATTCCGCGGGTGAACAGTGAACCGGCGGGAGCGCTGTTGATCCAACTGTGTGAGTTTTACAACCGGGGAAAAGCGCAGAAAAAGCTGGGAGAGCGTACGCCGCAGGCGTTTCTGGAAGCGCTGCGGCATAACGATTAGACGATCCCGAGTACGTCTTCCGGCGGACGGCCGATACGCGCCTTGCCGTTCGCCACCACAATCGGGCGCTCAATCAGCTTAGGATTGTCGACCATCGCCTGAATCAGCCGATCTTCAGTGAGACTGGTATCGTTCAGATTGAGCGACTTATACAGATCTTCTTTCTGACGCATCAGGTCGCGTGCGCTGCCCATGTTAAGCATCTTCAGCAGCTGGCGGATCGTCTGCGCATCCGGCGGCGTCTCCAGATACAACACCACTTCCGGATCGATGCCGTTAGACTTCAGCAGATTCAGCGTCTCGCGGCTCTTGGAGCAGCGAGGGTTATGGTAAATTTTTACCGCGTCTGTCATGACTTCTCCTTTATTACATCTTCTCGTACGGCTTAAAGCGTTGTTGCAGGCCGCGCAGCTGGTCGATTCGCGCATCGTAGCGGGCCTGTTGCAGGCTGCCAAGCTTCACCTGTGAGCTGGCGCTGCTCAACAGGGAAATGGCCTGATCGAGGCGACCCGCCAGCGCCAGGCCTTCCGCACGCGCGGCCAGCTCCTGATCGCGGTTACCCAGTTGCCCCTGGGCCTGGGCGAGCAGTTCCCAGCCGTTCTGGTCATCTTTATTGTTAAAGGTGTAGCGGTTCAGAATGGTCACCGCCTCGCCGGGCTGGCCGCCCTGTAAGTAGGCGTTCGCCAGGTTAAGCTGCAATACCGGATTGTTGCGAATGTCTTTCGCCCCTTTCAGACGATTAATCGCATCGGTCGCTTTTTTCTGCCCCAGATCGATATCGGTGGCGAGGTCAAGATACCACGGATTGTCAGGCGCCGACGCCAGCAGCGGCTGTAGCGCTTTACGCGCTTCATCGTACTTGCTGGCCTCCATCGCCTGGAGCGCCTGACCATACTGCGCCGCGTTCTTCTCGCGCACGTTGCCTTTCGCCAGCGCGTCCAGCAGATCGCTGGTGAGCTGATTACGTCCGGAGTTGTACATGCCAAGCGTTCTCACTTTGGCCATGTAGAAATCCTGCGAAGACTGCACCACGACCGGACGCATCTGGTTGGCACGGTTACGGGCATCCGAGAGTCGGCTTTCCGGCAGCGGGTGGGTCAACAGAATTTCAGGCGGGCGCGACGAGTAGCGTGCCTGGTCGAGCAGTTTTTCCAGGAAGCTCGGCATGGCCTGCGGGTCAAAGCCGGAACGCTGTAAAACCTGAATGCCGATGCGGTCTGCTTCCTGCTCGTTCTGCTGGGTAAAGCTGATCATCCCCTGACGCGTCCCCGCCAGCGTCCCGGTAAGCGCCGCCATCCCGGCCTGCGGGCTGGCCATCGCCAGCAAAATGGAACCCAGCGCGCCCACCCAGGTCAGGGGGGCGTTACGCTTCTGATCTTCCATCGCACGCGCCAGATGGCGCTGGGTAACGTGCGAAATTTCGTGCGCCATGACGGACGCCAGCTGGCTTTCGTTATCGGAATAACGGAACAGCGCCGAATGCAGCACCACGTTCCCGCCAAAGAAGGCGAAGGCGTTGATTTCGTCGTTATTGATTAAATAGAAATGGAAGGGCGTTTTTACCGAGTCGGCGTGCGCCACCAGCCGCATCCCCAGACCGTTGATGTACTGCACCAGCAAAGGGTCGTTAATCAGCGGAGCACTGCCGCGCAGCTGGCGTACGTAATAATCACCCATCTGCATCTCCTGCCCGATGGAGAGCGTGCTTCCTGCCGTGGTGCCCATGTCCGGCAATGAATCGGACGAGTCAGCGAAAGCGGGCAACACCTGACCCACCGTCACGGCGGCAATCAGTGTCGCAACCAGTGTTTTTCTCAACTGCCTGAACATAACCACTGTCCTGTATTTTGGATGTGCTAATTTGACCGATGAACCCGCATAACGTTCATCTCCGCTGCTCTGCGAGTGTAGCCGTGTTAAGAGATGAAGAAAATCCCATTCATCAGGGTTTTGCGAAACCTGACAGTGAAACAAAAAGGAAAGTCTTTTTTGTGACAGTTAGATACAATTCACGGTCTCACTCCCGCCATTCGATTCAGGGAAGGGTTGTATGCTCGAAATGTTAATGCAGTGGTATCGGCGTCGGTTTAGCGACCCGGAAGCCATTGCTTTGCTGGTCATTCTGGTTGCCGGATTCGGTATCCTGTTCTTCTTTAGTGGCCTGCTGGCACCGCTACTGGTGGCGATTGTACTGGCGTATCTGCTGGAGTGGCCCACCGCGCGTCTGGAACATATCGGCTGTTCCCGCCGCTGGGCGACCAGCATTGTCCTGGTGCTGTTTGTCGGCATTCTGCTGCTGATGTCCTTCGTGGTGATGCCCATCGCCTGGCAACAGGGGATCTACCTGATCCGTGATATGCCCGGCATGCTGAATAAACTGTCTGATTTTGCCGCCACGCTGCCGCGCCGCTATCCTGCGCTGATGGACGCCGGGATCATCGATGCGATGGCCGAAAACATGCGCGCCCGCATCATGACCATGGGTGATTCGGTGGTGAAATACTCTCTGGCCTCGCTGGTGGGGTTGCTGACGCTGGCGGTTTACCTTGTTCTCGTGCCGCTAATGGTGTTTTTCCTGGTCAAAGATAAAGAGCAGATGCTGAACGCGGTGCGCCGCGTGCTGCCGCGCAATCGCGGTCTCGCCGGTCAGGTCTGGCAGGAGATGAACCAGCAGATCACCAACTACATTCGCGGCAAAGTGCTGGAGATGATTGTGGTGGGCGTGGCGACCTGGATTGGCTTCGTGATCTTCGGGCTGAACTACTCGTTGCTGCTGGCGGTGCTGGTCGGATTCTCGGTTCTGATCCCGTATATCGGCGCGTTTGTGGTGACCATTCCGGTTGTGGGGGTGGCGCTGTTCCAGTTTGGTCTGGGTACGGAGTTCTGGAGCTGTTTCGCCGTATACCTGATTATTCAGGGACTGGACGGAAATCTGCTGGTACCGGTGTTGTTCTCAGAAGCCGTTAACCTGCATCCGCTGGTGATTATCCTGTCAGTGGTGATTTTCGGCGGGCTGTGGGGATTCTGGGGGGTATTCTTCGCCATTCCGCTGGCGACGCTGATTAAAGCCGTGGTCCACGCGTGGCCGGATGTGCCGGCGGTGGAAGATAAGTAGATTTAGTGCGGGCTGATGACCTCACCCCAACCCTCTCCCACGGGGAGAGGGGGGCAAACACTAAAAACGGTAGCATGCGCTACCGTTTTGCATTTACCTTGTAGGCCGGGTAAGCGCAGCGCCACCCGGCACTAAAATTATCACGCGTTCTCTTTCAGCCACTTCAACACCACGTCGTGGTGGTTGCTGGTTTTGAAATCATCAAACACGTGCTCAACTTTACCGTCAGCGCCAATCAGGAAGCTGATACGGTGAATACCGTCGTACGTTTTGCCCATAAAGGACTTCTCACCCCAGACGCCAAACTGCTCGCAAACCTGGTGGTCTTCATCGGAAAGCAGCGTGAAGTTCAGCAGCTCTTTTTCCGCAAAACGTGACAGCTTCTCTGGCTTATCGGTGCTGATGCCCAGCACTTCCACACCGACCTTTTTCAACTCATCCATGTTGTCGCGTAGACCGCAGGCCTGTACGGTACAGCCCGGGGTCATGGCTTTCGGGTAGAAATAGACCAGAACACGCTGTCCCTGGAAGTCGGTCAAATTTACTTGCTCGCCGTCTTGATCCGGTAAGCTAAATTTCGGTGCGATATCACCGGCTTTCAGTGGGTTCATTACTCAACTCCATCCTGTTCGTGCTGCGAATAATCGACGACGCTTATACTGCCTTGCGCGTGTAATTCTGTACAGAGGGCTTTGAACGCTTGCTCGATATTTGACGCATCCTGCGAGGCAGGGCTGTGTGCGGTAATTTGAATAAACAGCGTCGGGATTGCGTTTTCATCGCCCGGCTGCGTGCGGGAAACCAGTTCGGCAATGTTCATCTGATGGCTGTCAAACAGCGCCGTAAAACGTTCAATCAGATGAGGTGAATCAGGCACTTCAACCTGTACCCAGACCGTGGCAGGCAGAGCCGGACGCGGGCGCGCGGTGGTGCGCTTCATCACAATCAGTAAATCCAGCTCTGCGCCTTTCAGCGGCAGGGTAGATTCGATGAGGGTAATGGCATTCCATGTTCCGGAAAGCAGCATGATGAATGTGAACTCTTCGCCAAGCATAGCCAGCCGGCTGTCTTCGATGTTGCAGCCGCAGCTGCTCACGTGGCGAGTGATGGTATTCACGATACCCGGCCTGTCAGCACCCAGCGCAGTGATAACCAGGTAATGTTGTGATGAGGTTGTCAAACCTGTTCTTCCTTTGCGTGGTTAAGTCTTCCTAAGGAAAGCATAAAAAAAACATGCATACAACCGCCTGAGAGCCTCAGGTCGCTTGCTTTTATTACAGTTCCAAACGTAACATTGAGGCTCTTGTTCGCACAGAGGATGGCTCATGTTCACGGGAAGTATTGTCGCGCTTGTTACACCGATGGATGAAAAAGGTAATGTCTGCCGGTCAAGCATGAAGAAGCTCATTGATTACCATGTCGCCAATGGAACCTCGGCGATCGTTTCGGTAGGGACTACCGGTGAATCCGCTACGCTGAGCCACGAAGAGCACGGCGACGTTGTGATGCTGACCCTGGAACTGGCGGACGGGCGTATTCCGGTCATCGCGGGGACGGGCGCAAACGCAACCGCAGAAGCTATCAGTCTGACCCAACGTTTTAACGACAGCGGCATTGTCGGCTGTCTGACGGTGACCCCTTATTACAACCGTCCTACTCAGGAAGGTTTGTTCCAGCATTTCAAAGCCATCGCTGAACATACTGACTTGCCACAAATTCTGTATAATGTTCCGTCCCGTACCGGTTGCGATATGCTGCCGGAAACCGTTGGCCGTCTCTCGAAAGTAAAAAATATTATCGGGATTAAAGAGGCGACAGGGAACTTAAGCCGCGTTCATCAGATCAAAGAGCTGGTTTCAGACGACTTTATCCTGTTGAGCGGTGATGATGCGACCGCGCTGGACTTTATGCAGCTCGGTGGTAACGGCGTGATTTCCGTGACGGCGAACGTGGCGGCGCGCGATATGGCTGACATGTGCAAACTGGCCGCAGCCGGTCACTTTGATGAAGCTCGCGTGATTAATCAGCGTCTGATGCCGTTGCACAATAAATTATTTGTCGAACCCAATCCGATCCCAGTGAAATGGGCATGTAAGGAGTTGGGGCTTGTAGCAACCGACACGCTGCGTCTGCCAATGACACCGATTACCGACCACGGTCGTGAAATTGTCGCTGGCGCGCTGAAGCATGCCGGTTTGCTGTAAAGTTTAGGGAGATTTGATGGCTTATTCAGTACAGAAGTCGCGCCTGGCGAAGGTTGCGGGTGTTTCGCTTGTTATGCTCCTCGCTGCCTGTAGTTCAGACTCGCGCTACAAGCGCCAGGTGAGCGGTGATGAATCCTATCTGGATGCGCCGCCGCTTGCTGAACTTCACGCGCCTGCCGGCATGATCCTGCCGATCCAGAACGGTGATTATAATATTCCGGTTACCAACGGCAGCGGCCTGGTGGGTAAAGCGCTCGATATTCGTCCGCCAGCTCAGCCTCTGGCGCTCGTGAGCGGCGCGCGCACGCAGTTCACCGGTGATACAGCTTCTCTGCTGGTGGAAAGCGCACGCGGTACAACGCTGTGGCCGCAGGTTGTAAGCGTCATTCAGTCGAAAAACTATACGATTGATAAACGCGACGACGCCAGCCAAGCTTTAACCACCGACTGGATTGAGTGGAACCGTCTCGATGAAGACCAGCAGTACCGTGGTCGTTATCAAGTCTCCGTTAAGCCGCAGGGTTATCAGCAGGCGGTTACCGTTAAGCTGTTGAATCTTGAGCAGGCAGGTAAACCGGTTGCCGATCCGTCCGCCATGCAGCGCTACAGCACTGAAATGCTGAACGTGATTGCAGCGGGTCTGGATAAGAACGCTACCGATGCCGCAAACGCCGCGCAGAACCGTAACGGCTCAACCTTTGACGTGCAGAGCGGTGCAGACGATACCGGTCTGCCGATGCTGGTGGTGCGTGCGCCGTTTAACCAGACCTGGCAGCGTCTGCCAGCAACGCTTGAAAAAGTGGGCATGAAGGTGACTGACAGCACCCGTTCAACGGGCAGTATCACAGCGACCTATAAGCCGCTGTCTGATAGCGCCTGGCAGGAGTTGGGGGCAAGCGATCCACAGCTGCCTTCCGGTGACTACAAAATCCAGGTCGGCGACCTCGATAACCGCAGCAGCCTGCAATTTATCGATCCGAAAGGACACACGCTGACCCAGGCGCAGAACGATGCGCTGGTCGCTGCCTTCCAGGCCGCATTCAGCAAATAATAGTGAGGGCTGGTTAATCCAGCCCTTTTTATTTTCGTGCTACGCAAACGTGTGCGTGGCATAATATGGCCAGTTTTGAATACAAATCATCACACCAGGAGTAATGAAGATGCAGAAGCAAGCTGAGTTGTATCGTGGCAAAGCGAAAACCGTATACAGCACGGAAAACCCGGATCTGTTGGTGCTCGAATTCCGCAATGATACGTCAGCAGGAGACGGCGCACGCATTGAGAAGTTCGATCGTAAGGGCATGGTGAATAACAAGTTCAACCACTTCATTATGACCAAACTGGCCGAAGCCGGTATCCCGACTCAGATGGAAGCGTTGTTGTCCGATACGGAATGTCTGGTAAAAAAACTGGATATGGTGCCGGTTGAGTGCGTGATCCGTAACCGTGCCGCAGGCTCCCTGGTGAAGCGTCTGGGCATTGAAGAAGGTATCGAACTGAATCCACCGCTGTTCGATCTGTTCCTGAAAAACGACGCCATGCATGACCCGATGGTCAACGAATCCTACTGTGAAACCTTCGGCTGGGTAAGCAAAGAGAACCTGGCGCGCATGCAGGAACTGACCTACAAAGCCAACGACGTGCTGAAAAAGCTGTTTGATGACGCGGGCCTGATCCTGGTCGACTTCAAGCTGGAGTTCGGTCTGTACAAAGGCGAAGTGGTGCTGGGCGACGAATTCTCTCCGGACGGCAGCCGCCTGTGGGACAAAGAGACGCTGGATAAAATGGACAAAGACCGTTTCCGCCAGAGTCTGGGTGGCGTGGTCGAAGCGTACGAAGCGGTTGCTCACCGTTTAGGCGTTAAGCTCGACTAAACTGCGCATTTGCCAAAGGATGTGGGCATCCTTTGGCGTCTTATCCTTGTTTACTATGGTAATCCTTTCATTAACCGCCTACGATCATAGCTATTATAAATGGAATAGTTCGAGGTGTTTATGCGCTGGCAAGGGCGTCGTGAAAGTGACAACGTAGAAGACAGACGCAGCAGTGGTGGCGGTGGTCCGTCTATGGGCGGGCCAGGTTTCCGGTTACCCAGCGGCAAGGGCGGCATTATTCTGCTGGTCGTCGTGCTGGTGGCGGGCTACTACGGTGTCGACCTGACCGGTTTGATGACCGGTGAAACCGGGCAACAGCAGCAGTATTCTCAGCGCTCCATCAGCCCGAATGAAGATGAAGCGGCGAAATTTACTTCCGTTATTCTCGCGACGACCGAAGATACCTGGGGTCAGCAGTTCGAGAAAATGGGGCGGACTTATCAGCCGCCAAAACTGGTGATGTACCGGGGCGCAACCCGCACCGGCTGCGGCACCGGGCAGTCCGTTATGGGGCCGTTCTACTGCCCGGCGGACAGCACCGTCTATATCGATCTCTCCTTCTATGACGACATGAAAAGCAAGCTGGGCGCCGACGGCGATTTTGCCCAGGGCTACGTGATCGCGCATGAAGTCGGCCACCATGTGCAGAAGCTCCTCGGCATTGAGCCTAAAGTGCGTCAGATGCAGCAGAATGCGTCTCAGGCGGAGGTGAATCGTCTGTCCGTACGCATGGAGCTTCAGGCCGACTGCTTCGCTGGCGTCTGGGGACACAGCATGCAGCAGCAGGGCGTGCTGGAAACAGGCGATCTGGAAGAGGCCCTGAATGCCGCACAGGCGATTGGTGACGATCGCTTGCAGCAGCAGAGCCAGGGGCGCGTTGTGCCGGACAGCTTTACCCATGGCACCTCAGAGCAGCGCTACAGCTGGTTTAAGCGTGGCTTCGACAGCGGCAACCCGTCGCAGTGTAATACCTTCGGCAAAGCTATGTGATGTTGGGGTTTGAACAGCTGGTTAACCAGCTTCAGCGTACCGGGCAACGCCGGCTGGTGGTGCTCAGCGGCGATGAAGCGTGGACGTTGAGCCAGGTGACCCATCTGCGCGATACGTTACCAGGAGACTGGCTGTGGCTGGAGGAAAACCCCTCTAAGGCCATCAGCGGCCTGCTGGGACGTGAATACCTGCATGCCGTTTTTGACGCGCGTCGCGGATTTGACGTCTCGGCCTTCGCCGCCCTCAGCGGGACCCTGCGCGCCGGAAGCCTTCTGGTGCTGCTGGTGCCGCCGTTCTCCGTCTGGGCTGACAGGCCCGACAGGGATTCTCTGCGCTGGAGCGACAGCGCAGAGCCGATCGCCACCCCGCACTTTGTTCACCACTTTTGCCGGATGCTTGCCGCCGATTCAGATGCCATCGTCTGGCATCAACATCGTCCTCTGTGCCTTCCCGTTGCGCCAGATTTACCCGCCTGGCAGCCCGCCAGCGGTGAACCGCAGCGCGAGCAGGCTGAAATCCTCGACGCTCTTCTGACCATGCCTGCGGGCGTGGCCGCCGTGACGGCGCCGCGCGGACGCGGAAAGTCCGCCCTGGCGGGCATGTTGCTGAGCGGCATTCAGGGGAGTGCAGTAGTGACGGCACCGGCAAAAGGGGCGACGGATGTCATCGCGCGTTTCGCCGGGGAACATTTTCACTTTATGGCCCCGGATGCGCTGCTGGCCTCCACCACAGAAGCTGACTGGCTGATTGTCGATGAGGCAGCCGCTATCCCCGGCCCGCTGCTGGAGAAGCTGGTGTCGCGCTTTCCCCGCGTGTTGCTGACCACCACGGTGCAGGGTTATGAAGGCACGGGCAGGGGATTCCTGCTGAAGTTCTGCGCCCGGTTCAGCGGGCTGCGGCGCTATACCTTATCCACGCCAGTTCGCTGGGCTGCCGGATGCCCCCTTGAGCGGATAGTGGCGAACGCGCTGCTGTTCGACGATGCGCTTATTGATCGCAAACCGGCAGGGGAGGTACGTTTAACGTCGCTGGAGCCCGGGATATGGGAGAACGATCCGGCGCGCGGGGCAGGCGTGTATGAACTGCTGTGTGCCGCGCACTACCGAACGTCCCCCCTCGATTTACGCCGGATGATGGACGCCCCCGGCCAGCACTTTGCTGTTGCTCAGGCGGGCGCGGAGATCGCGGGCGCGCTCTGGCTGGTGGAGGAGGGGGGATTACCCCCTGAACTTAGCCGCGCAGTATGGGCGGGGTTTCGTCGGCCGCGTGGAAATCTGGTGGCGCAGTCGCTGGCGGCGCACGGCGGTTCGCCGCTCGCGGCGACGCTGAAAGGCCGACGCGTCAGCCGCATTGCGGTTCATCCCCATCGCCAGCGGGAAGGCATCGGCCAGCGGCTGATCCGCAGTGCCAGCGGAGAAGATTATCTCTCGGTCAGCTTTGGCTATACCGACGAGCTGTGGCGTTTCTGGCGGCAGTGCGGGTTTGTGCTGGTGCGGATGGGCAGCCACCGGGAAGCCAGCAGCGGGTGCTATACGGCGATGGCGTTGCTGCCGCTGAGCGAGGCGGGGCATCAGCTCTGCGAACAGGCGCATCAGCGTTTATGTCGTGATATGCGCGTCCTGTCGGCCTGGAATGGCGAAAAGATCCCGGTGACGGATGCATGGGAAGCTACCCTTAATAGTGATGACTGGCTGGAGCTGGCGGGGTTTGCCTTTGCTCACCGGGCGTTTTCAACCTCGGTTGCGGCGCTAACGCGATTGGTGTTAGCCGTGGACATCCCACTCCCGGCGCTGCGCGGGAAAATGGAAGGGAATACGCACGATTTCGGGCGCAAAGCGTTGCTGGCGAAGCTACGCGAGGAAACCGCACGCGCGCTTGAAAGGCTTGATTACTCCCGTAGCCAGCAGCTGAAAGCCGACATTTTGCAATGGCAATTTTTTCAATGACTTCTTCAGTAAAGTGGCATGGTCATTACCCCGCAGAGGCGTAAAATCCTGCTTATCAATTAAGGAGATCGCCATGAAACATGACCATTTTGTTGTGCAAAGCCCGGATACGCCTGCTAAACAGCTCCTGCTTCTGTTTCATGGCGTGGGCGACAATGCCGTCAATATGGGACAGATTGGCAGCTGGTTTGCACCCGTTTTCCCACACGCGCTGATCGTCAGCATCGGCGGCGTGGAGCCGTGCGGTCCGGACGGTCGGCAGTGGTTTTCCGTCGAGGGCGTGACGGAGGAGAATCGTCAGGCGCGTATTGATGCCGTTATGCCAGCCTTTATCGATACCGTGCGTTACTGGCAGCAGCAGAGCGGCGTAGGCGCCGACGCAACGGCGCTGATTGGCTTCTCTCAGGGTTCAATCATGTCGCTGGAAAGCGTAAAAGCGCAGCCCGGACTGGTGTCCCGCGTGATTGCCTTTAACGGGCGTTTTGCGACGTTACCGCAAAGCGCGACCACGCAGACCACGATCCATCTCATTCATGGGGGTGAAGACCGGGTAATTGAGCTTTCGCATGCAGTAGCCGCCCAGGAGACGCTGATGCGCGAGGGCGGAGATGTGACGCTGGATATCGTAGACGATCTGGGGCATGCCATTGACGATCGCAGCATGCAGTTCGCGCTCGATCATCTGCGTTATACCGTACCGAAGCACTACTTTGATGAAGCGCTCAGCGGCGCTAAGCCGAATGACGATGATATCGTCGAGTTTATGTGAGGTGTCCCCTCTCCTTAGGGAGAGGGGAAACAGAGCGATTACTTCTTCTGGTCCTTCTTCGGCCAGTCGTCTTCATCGTCCCACTTGTCGTTAAAATCACGGTGCGGCGGAAGATCCGGTTTGTTGGCAAGGAACTTTTTGTGGTCAACGCGCTTGAGATCTTTAATCACGTTAAGCAGCACGCCTACCAGAAATACCAACACCAGAATCCACCAGTACTTTGAAAGCCAGTCCATTCGCTAATCCTCTTTAAGCACCCGTCAGGCGACGAGTTGCTCCATAATACGTTGATACATGCGGGCCAGCAGTTGTAAATCGGCAGCGTTCACGCATTCATTGATTTTGTGAATCGTCGCGTTAACCGGACCCAGTTCGACAACCTGTGCGCCCATGCGGGCGATAAAGCGTCCGTCAGACGTGCCGCCCGTTGTCAGCAGTTGTGGCTTAATTTCATTATAGTGCGCAATGGCGTTCACTACCGCATCCACCAGTTTACCGCGCTGCGTCAGGAACGGCTGGCCAGACAGCCACCAGTCGAGGGTATAGCGCAGCTGATATTTTTCGAGCAGCGCAATCACTCGCGCTTTGATCATCTCGTCAGTCAGTTCGGTGCTGAAGCGGAAGTTAAACTGGACGAAGAGATCGCCGGGAATGACGTTGTTGCTGCCGGTGCCAGCCTTGATGTTGGCTATCTGCATGCTGGTTGGCGGGAAAAATTCATTGCCTTTATCCCATTCAATGCTCACCAGTTCGTTCAGCATCGGCGCGGCGCGGTGTACCGGGTTATCCGCCAGGTGCGGATAGGCAACGTGGCCCTGCACGCCATGAATAGTCAAATTGCAGGTCAGGGATCCACGGCGGCCATTTTTCACCACATCGCCCACCACTTCGGTGCTGGACGGTTCGCCCACCAGACAGTAGTCCAGACGTTCATTGCGCGCCATCAGCGCCTCAACGACCTTCACGGTGCCGTTGTGGGCGCTGGCTTCTTCGTCGGAGGTAATCAAAAACGCAAGACGGTTTTTATGGTTCGGATGCTGGGCGACGAAACGCTCTGCCGCCACGACCATCGCAGCCAGGGAACCTTTCATGTCCGCAGCGCCGCGTCCGAAAAGCATGCCGTCGCGAATGGTCGGCTCAAAAGGCGGGTTGATCCAGCGGTCTGCGTCGCCCGCGGGAACTACGTCAGTATGTCCGGCAAACGCCAGCGTCTCCCCCTGACCGCGCCATGCCCAGAAGTTCTGCGTATCGCCAAAATCCATGTGCTCCACGGTAAAACCGATGGCACGCAGGCGCTCAATCATTAATGCCTGACAACCTGCGTCGTCCGGGCTAAGGGAAGGACGGCGAATAAGCTGCTGAGTCAGCTCAATGACCGGGCATGACATAGACTACACCTCAACGAATAAATCTGAATAAAGGGTTTCACTGAAACCCAGCAGCATAGGCTGACCTGGCTTGCAGAGCAATGGGCGTTTGATGATTGCCGGCATTTCAAGCATCAATTTGGCTGCGCTGTCGGCGTCGTTGATCGTGGCCCGGAGAGATTCATCCAGTTTTCGCCAGGTGGTCCCGCGGGTATTCAGCAGCGCTTCCCATCCCAGTTCGTTGATGGCGGAATGGAGAAACGCGGGGTCAAGCCCGTCGGCACGGTAATCGTGGAAGCGATAGTCGATGTTGTGTGCTTCCAGCCAGCGGCGGGCTTTTTTAATCGTGTCGCAATTCTTAATGCCGTACATCACAACCATAGTGAATCCTTTTGTTCTTTTGTGGATTTAATGTTCAATATTTTCGAAGATATATCCTTAAGTGGAATATAACACATTCGGAATTTTTCGGGATTTACAATTCTCCATAATTCAACGAACAGCTGTAAGCTGAATAGTCTTTCATCTTTTAAGCATAGTTGTCCACCCTGTTTAAATTGCCAATAAACTCAGGGGGAAATTAAAAATGCTGTCATTTTTCCGACTATTTCAAAATATTGCTGTAGGTCACATAAAATTTACCCGGCAACGCTCATAGTGATCCTAAACCTACCAGTACAGCGGGGCTCAATCACAGCAATCGGTTAAAGTGGCTTCACAATGATGATACGTTTTCGTAGAATGCGCATAATAATAAGAGAGGTTGTTATGATTGAACGTGAACTGGGGAACTGGAAAGATTTTATCGAAGGCATGCTTCGTAAATGAATTTCCGGTAAGAAATGCAAGAGCACTTAATTAACTAAAATAACCATAGTGTGAAAGAATCACACAATAAAAAGGCGGCCTGTAAAGCCGCCTTTTTTATTTCAACGGGTTATTCCGGCTTATCCTTCAGCGGGAAACGACGACGTATCAGCACAAAGAACAGCGGTACGAAATAGATAGCCAGTATCGTCGCGGATATCATTCCCCCCATAACGCCCGTACCCACTGCGTGCTGGCTGCTGGAGCCTGCGCCGGAGCTGGTGGCCATCGGCAGGACGCCAAATACAAACGCCAGAGAGGTCATCAGGATCGGACGCAGGCGCTGACGACAGGCGTGCAGCGTGGCGGCCATCAGTTCGTGACCTTTGGCATTCATCTCATTGGCAAATTCGACGATCAGAATGGCGTTTTTTGCCGACAATCCGATCACGGTGAGGAGTCCGACCTGGAAATAGACATCATTTTCCAGGCCGCGCATCCAGGTTGCCAGCAGCGCGCCGATGACCCCGAGAGGCACCACCAGCATCACCGAGAACGGCACTGACCAGCTTTCATACAGCGCCGCCAGGCAAAGGAATACCACCAGCAGCGAAAGAGCATACAGGGCAGGCGCCTGAGCGCCGGAAAGCCGTTCCTGGTAGGACATCGCCGTCCACTCCAGGCCAAAGCCAGTCGGTAACTGCTGAACCAGTTTTTCCATAATGTCCATTGCGGTACCGGTACTGACGCCCGGCGCGGCTTCACCGACAATCTCCAGCGCCGAATAGCCGTTGTAACGCTCCAGACGCGGCGAACCGGTCTCCCAGCGTGACGTCGCAAACGCCGAGAACGGCACCATGCCGCCGGTGTTATTGCGCACATACCAGCGGTTGATATCGTCCGGCAGCATGCGGTATTTGGCGGCAGACTGAACGTAGACCTTCTTCACGCGGCCGCGATCCATAAAGTCATTTACGTAGCTTGAGCCCCATGCCGTTTGCAGGGTGTCGTTAATGTCGTCGATGGAGACGCCCAGCGCCTGCGCTTTACGCTGGTCAATATCCACCTGTAGCTGAGGGCTGTCATCCAGACCGTTATGACGAACGCGGGTAAGCTGCGGATCTTTCCCGGCCAGCTCGAGCAGTTTATCGCGAGCAGCCATCAACGCGTCATGCCCGGCACCCGCGTGATCCTGAAGCTCCATATCAAACCCGGCTGAGCTGCCCAGGCCGCTGATGGCGGGCGGGCTGCTGGCGAAAACGCGCGCTTCCTTGATTTTGTTGAACGCTTTGGTTGCACGCTCAATGATGGCAAAGGAGGAGCCGGTATCGCTGTCGCGCTGGTCCCAGTCTTTCAGGCGCACAAACATACGCGCCACGTTCTGCCCGTTACCGCCGGGGCCAGAGCCGACGGTGGAGAAGACGGAGACCACGTTATCTTTCTCCTGAGTATGGAAGTAGTTCTCAACCTTCTGCACCACTTTCAGGGTCTGCTGCTGGGTCGAGCCGCTCGGTAACTGTACGGAGGTAATAAACATGCCGCGATCTTCCAGCGGCAGGAACGAGGTTGGCAGCCGCAGGAACAGGAACACCATGCCGCCGAGCAGCAGGACATAAACCACCATCCAGCGCACACTGCGGTGCAGTACTTTACCCACGCCCGCTTCATAGCGCGCCGCATTGCGGTTAAACATGCGGTTAAACCAGCCGAAGAAGCCTTTTTGACCGTGGTGTTCGCCCTTATGCAGCGGTTTGAGCAGCGTCGCGCACAGGGCAGGGGTAAGGATCATTGCCACGAGTACGGAGAGCACCATTGCAGAGACGATGGTGATCGAGAACTGGCGATAAATCGCGCCCGTGGTGCCGCCAAAAAATGCCATCGGGATAAATACCGCCGACAGCACCATGGCGATACCGACCAGCGCGCCCTGAATTTGTCCCATCGATTTGCGCGTGGCCTCGCGGGGCGAAAGCCCTTCCTCGCTCATAATGCGCTCGACGTTTTCCACCACCACGATGGCATCATCCACCAGCAGGCCGATGGTCAGCACCATGGCGAACATGGTCAGGGTGTTGATGCTGTAACCGAAGGCATACAGCACCGCAAAGGTTCCCAGCAGCACCACCGGCACCGCAATGGTGGGGATCAGCGTGGCGCGGAAGTTTTGCAGGAACAGGTACATCACGAGGAACACCAGCGCGATAGCTTCGAGCAGGGTTTTCACCACATCTTCGATGGAGGCTTTTACGAATGAGGTGGTTTCGTAGGCGACTTTGTACTCCAGTCCGTGCGGGAAGTAATGCGACAGTTCATCCAGACGCTCTAACACCCGCTGCGCGGTCGCCATTTCGTTGGCGCCGGAGGCCAGTTTTACCCCCAGTCCGGACGCGGCATTGCCGTTAAAGCGACTCAGGTAGTCATATTTTTCCGCCCCCATTTCCACGGTGGCGACATCCCCCAGACGCACTTCCGAACCGTCCTGATTCACGCGCAGAGTAATATTGCGGAACTGGTCAGGTGTCTGGAGCAGCGACTGGGAGTTGATGGTGGCGTTAAGCGCCTGGTTATCCACGGACGGCGTACCGCCGAGCTGCCCCACGGCAATCTGGGCGTTCTGCGATTCGATAGCGTCGGTAACATCTTTAGCGGTCATCTGCACGCTGTTCAGCTTGTTGGGATCCAGCCAGATACGCATGGAGTACTGCGAGCCGTAGGCGTCGATATCACCCACGCCGTTGATACGGCTGAGCGGGTCCTGAATATTACTGGCGACGTAGTCCGCGATGTCCTGCTTATCCATCGAGCCATCGGTTGAAACAAACGCGATGGTCAAAATATTGGTGTCACCGGTTTTACGCACGGTCACCCCCTGGTTCTGCACCGCCTGAGGCAGTTTACGCAGGGCCGATTGCAGCTGGTTTTGCACCTGCTGCACCGCTTCATCCGGATCCGTGCCCGCCGTAAAGCTCAGGGTTACCGTCGCCTGGCCCGTGGCACTGCTCTGCGAGGACATGTACATCAGGTTATCAAGACCCGTCATGTTCTGCTCGATAACCTGCGTGACGGTATTTTCCAGCGTCTGTGCCGAGGCGCCAGGATAGTTCGCCGTGATACGCACGTTGGGGGGCGCGAGGTCGGGGTATTGCTCAACAGGAAGGGAGGTAATCGCCAGGACACCCGTCAGACACAACAGGATTGCAAGCACCCAGGCAAAAATGGGGCGATCGATGAAAAAATTCGCCATTAAAGTGTGACCTCGTTTTGCTGCACGTCATTATTGTTTATTGCCCGCCTAACTTTAGCGGTAAGGCCCAGGTCAAACGTGGAGAAATAAAGGAGATAATGTAAATTATCATGCGCTTTTTTCAGCGCGCCTTCTTTCCCGCTATTTTTCAGCCTGCGCCGCAGGCGTCCGGAACGTTACGCTGACCTGTGTCCCACCCTGTGGCGGCTGAGAAAAGTGTAATGTCCCGCCGAGCCGTCCCGCGCGTTCGCGCATGATATTCAGCCCGTAATGCCCCGGCGGTTCACTGGCGTCGCCGATACCAATACCGTTGTCGCGGATCGTGACTGTGTGAGTGCCGTCCGCGGTGGTGACGCAGCTGACCACAATCTCGCTCGCGTCGGCATGTTTAATCGCATTCAGCACTGCCTCACGCACAATCTGTAAGAGGTGCACCTGTTTTTGCGCGTCCAGCGCCAGCGATGAGAGACGGCAGTCGAGCACCAACTTCGCGCTGGTCTGGCTTTGCAACCCGTCAAGAGACTCCTGTAGCGCGGCAGGAAGATTGGCGTGATTGAGCGTCAGGCGGAAGGTGGTGAGCAGCTCGCGTAGCTGATGCCAGGCGTTATTCAGCTCGCGGGAGAAGTCCGTAATGATGGCCTGCGCCGGGGCATTGTCGCCCGGCACGGCATGCTTCAGCAGCGTAAGCTGAATACGCAAATAGGAGAGCACCTGCGCCAGCGAATCATGCAACTCGCGCGCGATGGTGGCGCGCTCTTCCATCAGCAGCAACTGCTGATAATGTTTCTGCGCCTGATTGAAATAGAGCCCCCGGCCCAGCATCGTCGCCACGCTTTCCATGAGCGGCAGCGGAACATCCCCGGTCGCGCTTTGCCAGCGCAGTTCGCCGTACAGGGTGTCCTGCATTAACACCGGTAAATTGTGCATTTTCTCGCCTGGGGTCTCCTGTCCTTCGTAAAGCTGCCAGTCGTCACTGGTGCGCAATTGCAGGTAATTCATCTGCGTATAGTCATGCACAATCTGCAAAATATGCCGGAAGCAGTGGCTGTCTATCTGCCCGGTATTCAACGCCTGTGAGCATTTGAACAGCATTTCGAGCTGCTGATGCGCTTCATTCAGGTGGCGGGTTTTTTCAGCAACGGAGTGCTCCAGGGAACGGTACAGGGTGTGTAATTCCGCCGACATATGGTTGAAGGCGCGGGAAAGCTGGCCCAGCTCGTTGGGAAGCATAATATCCGGTGCGGGGGTATCGAACTGCCCCTGTTCGATACGTTCGCTCGCCGCCACCAGATTATTCAGCGGCAGCACAACCTGACGGCGGATGCGCCGCAGGGTCACCACCGCCAGCAGCAGGATGCCCAGGCCGCCCGTCAGCGACATGAAAATCACCAGCTGAATTTTATGTTCGGTGTAGTGCTGTAGCGCCAGCACAAAGGCATCTATCCGGCCCACAAAATCCTCAATGTGGCTCTGATACCACCCGGTATCGCCGCTGGCGATACGCGTGTCCATCTCCTGCCAGCCAAGGTGCAACTGCTGGTAACGCTGTTTGACGTCCTCAGGCACATACCAGCGGTTTAGCTTCTGCAACGCAGGCGCGCTCAGCGTTTTCTGCCAGAACGCACGGTGCTCCGCCAGCGACGGGCTGGCGCGCTGCAACTCGTAGCCCAGGCGGTAGCTCTGCATACGCAGCGAACCGGCAATGTTAATCGCCTCGGCGTCGCGCTGGCTGCTGGCGAGCGTAACCAGCGCAATGGCGCTGATCAGAACGGACAAGACAATCATCGAAAAGAAAGCCCGAGCCAGGCTTCCCGATACGGGGCGTTTAACGGTCACTCATCGGCTTCCTGAATTAAATTGATCTGCCACAGGTTCACTGGAAATAGTTCGCCTTCCAGGGCATTTGAACATTGCGTCGCCATGCCGCTGTGGGTAAATACGATAACAATAGAAAGAATAAGGTTATTGAACCAAAAACAGGTGTTGTTATGAATCGTTTTATTATGGCCAACGCTCAACAGTGTATCGGTTGTCGCACCTGCGAAGTTGCCTGTGTGATGGCGCACAACGGGGAGCAGCACGCGCTGAGCGAGCGCCATTTTCATCCCCGCATTACGGTCCTTACCTCAGGCTTGCGAAAAAGCCCCGTGACCTGCCACCACTGTGAAAACGCGCCCTGCGCGCAAAGCTGCCCGAACGGAGCCATCACGCAACACAGCGACAGCGTACAGGTCAATCAACAAAAATGCATTGGCTGTAAAGCCTGCGTGGTGGCCTGTCCGTTTGGCACGATGGACATGCTGATCGCCCCGCTGGAAAACGACAGCGTAAAGGCCTCGGCGCACAAATGCGACCTCTGCCTGGAAAGGCCGCAAGGCCCGGCCTGCGTTGAAAACTGCCCGGCAGAGGTGCTTACGCTTGCCACCCCAGCCGTGCTGGATAAGCTGGTTAAGCAGCGCCGACAGCGCAGCGCAAGGCTGGACGCGCTGCCGTGGCACAGCGAGGCGGTTCAGTCAGTCCCTCCGCAAACCAAACGGCAACAGATGCAAAACACCCCGGCGCGCGGTGAGCCGGAAAAGCTCAGCCCCGACGCGCGCGCAGGTCATTTTAACGAGATCTACCTGCCGTTTCGCCCGGAACAGGCGCAGCGCGAAGCATCCCGGTGCCTGAAATGTGGCGACCACAGCATTTGCGAGTGGACCTGCCCGCTGCATAACCATATTCCACAGTGGATTGAGCGGATCAGGGCGGGGGATATCATCGGTGCGGCTGAGCTTTCTCACCAGACTAACTGTTTACCGGAAATTACCGGCCGCGTCTGTCCACAGGATCGATTATGTGAAGGCGCCTGCACCCTGCGGGATGCGTCAGGGGCGGTAACCATCGGGAATATCGAACGGTATATCTCGGATCGGGCGCTGGCGATGGGCTGGACGCCGGACGTCAGCCACGTTAAACCGGTCGGTAAGCGCGTCGCCATCATCGGTGCCGGTCCGGCAGGGCTGGCCTGCGCCGACGTACTGGTGCGCAGCGGCGTCGGTGTGACGGTCTACGATCGCCATCCGGAAATCGGCGGATTGCTGACCTTTGGTATTCCGGCCTTCAAGCTGGATAAATCCCTGTTAGCGCGGCGCAGAGAGATATTCAGCGCGATGGGCATCCGCTTCGAGCTGAACTGCGAGGTGGGAAAAGACGTATCGATGGCCCAACTGCAAAACGACTACGATGCCCTGTTCATCGGCGTAGGGACCTATCGTTCCATGAAAGCGGGTATCCCTCACGAAGACGCGCCGGGCGTGTACGACGCGCTGCCGTTTTTAGTGGCGAACACGCGGAACGTGATGGGCCTTGACCCTGCCGCAGACGAGCCGTTTATCGACACGCAGGGGTTAAACGTGGTGGTGCTGGGCGGGGGCGATACGGCGATGGACTGCGTACGCACCGCGCTGCGACATGGCGCGGCGAAAGTCACCTGCGCCTATCGGCGGGACGAGGCCAACATGCCGGGCTCAAAGAAAGAGGTTAAAAACGCGAAAGAAGAGGGCGCGGCCTTTGAATTTAATGTCCAGCCGGTTGAGCTCACGCTGGATACCGACGGGAAGGTCAACGGTATCCGGATGCTGCGCACCCGTCTGGGCGAGCCGGATGCGCAGGGGCGGCGTCGTCCTGTCCCGGTGGCGGGCAGTGAGTTTGTCATGCCAGCGGATGCGGTGATCATGGCGTTTGGGTTTAATCCGCACGCCATGCCGTGGCTTCAGGCGCAGGGCGTCGATACCGACGACTGGGGGCGCATCAGGGCCTCCGTGGAGAGCCGTTATCGCTACCAGACCTCGAATCCGCAGATTTTTGCTGGCGGTGATGCGGTACGCGGTGCAGATCTGGTGGTCACCGCGATGGCGGAAGGGCGCCATGCCGCGCTGGGGATCATGGACTGGCTTGGCGTGCCGCCGCGCAACATGCATTAACGCAGACGGGCGACAAAGCGGGCTTCACAGCGTAGTATAAACAGACTCATTTTGCCGTGGAGCCCGTATGTCTCTGAACATTAGCGTTATTAAAGACAAAATCCTTTCTGAAAATTACTTTGTCCTGCGTAACATCACTTACGATCTCACCCGTAAGAACGGGGACGTCATTCGCCATAAACGCGAAGTCTACGACCGGGGCAATGGTGCAACCATTCTGCTGTATAACCGTGAAAAGCAAAGCGTAGTGCTGATCCGCCAGTTTCGCATCGCGACATGGGTCAATGGCAACGCGGACGGACGTCTGATTGAAACCTGTGCAGGTCTGCTGGACGACGATGAGCCGGAAGTGTGTATCCGCAAAGAAGCCATTGAAGAGACGGGTTTTGAGGTGGGGACGGTGCAGAAAGTCTTTGAGCTGTTTATGTCCCCTGGCGGGGTCACCGAGCTGATCCACTTCTTCATTGCGGAATATACCGATGCCCAGCGCACGCACCGGGGCGGTGGCGTGGACGACGAAGACATTGAAGTGCTGGAAATGCCTTTCGCTAAGGCTGTCGACATGGTGAAACGCGGCGAGATCCGCGACGGTAAAGCGGTGATCCTGTTGCAATATCTGCAAACCAGCGGGCTGATGAATGCCGCGGCGGAAGCGCGATAAGTTGTATTTCAGATAAATCTATCCGATAAATCCGATTGAGCCAGCCCGCCCAGGGCACGAAGATACGCCCCAGATTGACCTATTCGTTTGCGGGGCTGTGCCGTTCATGCGCTACTGCGTTTTTCTTCTCTTCTTCATTTGCGTGCTTCCCGCGCCTCGGGTGTGGGCTGCGCCTGCGCAGCAGTCTTTTTCAGACTGGCAGGTGACCTGCAATAACCAGAACTTCTGCGTAGCGCGCAACACTGGCGAGCATCGCGGTCTGGTCATGTCGCTGAGCCGCAGTGCGGGGGCAAAAACGGACGCCAGCCTGCGCATTGATCTCGGTGGGCTTTCGGCGCCTCCGGTGAAAGAGCCTGACATCGCCCCGCGCCTGCTGCTCGACAATGTGCCGCTTAAACTCACGTCGCAACACTGGCAGTTAACCCCCTGGCATCTTAAAACAGACGATACGGGCACCATCACCACGTTTCTGAAAACCATTCAGGAAGGTCAGGCGCTGACTCTGCGCGGGGGGAAGCAGACAATCTCTCTGGCCGGGCTGAAAGCGGCGCTGCTGTTTATCGATGCCCAGCAAAAACGCGTCGGAAGTGAAACGGCATGGATTAAAAAAGGGGATAGTCCACCGCTGAGCGTGCCGCCTGCGCCGGCATTAAAAAAGGTGGCGGTGGTGAACCCCACGCCAACGCCGCTGACGCATAACGAATTGAACGATCTGCTGGATTACGGTAACTGGCGCATGAACCACAGCCAGTGCTCTCTCGATCCGAACCGGCGTGAGGTGCGCGTGACCGCGCTGACCGATGACAAAGCGCTGATGATCATCAGCTGTGAGGCGGGGGCGTACAACACCGTCGACCTGGCGTGGCTGGTGTCGCGTAAAAAACCGTTTGCGGCCAGGAGCGTGAGATTGCGTCTGCCGTTTACCCCTTCCAGCCAGAGTAGCGACATGGAGCTGATGAATGCCAGCTTCGATGAAAAAACGCGCGAGCTGACCACGCTGGCGCTGGGACGCGGGATTGGCGACTGTGGGATCCAGACCCGCTGGCGTTTTAACGGCCAGCGCTTCCGTCTGGTACGCTACGCGGAAGAGCCAAGCTGTGATAACTGGAATGGGCCAGATGCCTGGCCCACGCTGTGGATCACAAGGTAGGGTTTTGCCGATTTGTAGGCCGGGTCAGGCGCAGCCGCCACCCGGCAACGCAGATCGCACTACAGCACGCTCAGCGCCTTCTCCACTACGTTCTCAACGGTAAAGCCGAAGTACGGAAACAGCTTATCGGCCGGGGCGGATTCACCGTAACCCTTCATGCCGACAATCGCCCCTTTCAGACCCACATATTTGTACCAGTAGTCGGCAATGCCAGCTTCAACCGCCACGCGCGCCGCGACGTTTGAAGGCAGCACCGATTCGCGGTACGCCTCATCCTGGGCATCAAAGATATCCGTTGAAGGCAGGGAAACCACGCGCACCGCGTGACCCTCGGCGGTCAGTTTCTCCGCCGCTTTTACCGTGATTTCCACCTCTGAACCGGTGGCAATCAGGATCACGTCTGGCTTGCCGCCGCTGTCTTTCAGGATGTACCCGCCGCGGGCGATATTTTTCACCTGCTCCGGCGTGCGCTCGATCTGCGCCAGGTTCTGGCGCGACAGGATCAGCGCCGTGGGTCCGTTATGACGCTCTACGGCCAGCTTCCAGCCCACTGCCGCTTCAACCTGATCGCACGGACGCCAGGTACTGAAGTTTGGCGTCAGGCGCAGGCTCGCCAGCTGCTCTACCGCCTGGTGCGTCGGCCCATCTTCACCCAGTCCGATGGAGTCGTGGGTGTACACCATGATTTGCCGCGCCTTCATCAGAGCCGCCATACGCGCCGCGTTACGGGCATATTCGACAAACATCAGGAAGGTAGCGGTGTACGGCACGAAGCCGCCATGGTGGGCGATGCCGTTGGCAATGGCGGTCATCCCGAACTCGCGCACGCCGTAGTGGATGTAGTTCCCGGCAATGTCCTCCTTCAGGGATTTAGAGCCGGACCAGATGGTAAGGTTACTTGGCGCCAGATCCGCCGATCCGCCCAGCAGTTCGGGCAGGATTGGGCCAATTGCGTTCAGGGTGTTTTGTGATGCCTTACGGGTGGCAATTTTCGCCGGGTTGGATTGCAGGTTTTCAATCATCGCCTGGGTTTTCTCTTCCCAGTCTTCCGGCAGGCCGCCGCTCATGCGGCGGGTAAACTCAGCCGCCAGCTCCGGATACGCTTTTTTGTAAGCGGCAAACTTCTCGTTCCAGGCCTGCTGCGCTTTTTCACCTGTTTCGCGAGCATCCCAGGCCTTGTAGATCTCTTTTGGGATCTCAAAGGCCGGGTGTTTCCAGCCCAGTTTCTGGCGGGTCAGCGCCACTTCCTCTTCACCCAGCGCCGCGCCGTGCGCCTCTTCTTTGCCCGCTTTGTTCGGCGAGCCGAAGCCGATGGTGGTGCGGCAGATGATCAGGGACGGTTTGTCCTTCACGCTCTGCGCTTCCTGAATCGCTTTTTTCACCGCCTCAGGATCGTGACCGTCGATCTCGTGCACCACGTGCCAGTGATAGGCTTCAAAGCGTTTCGCCGTGTCGTCGGTAAACCAGCCCTCGGTTTCCCCGTCAATGGAGATACCGTTGTGATCGTAGAAGCCAATCAGCTTGCCCAGGCCCAGGGTGCCCGCCAGCGAGCAGACCTCGTGGGAGATCCCCTCCATCAGGCAGCCATCACCCATAAAGACATAGGTGTAGTGATCGACAATCTCGTGGTCGGGCTGGTTGAACTGCGCGGCCAGCGTACGCTCTGCAATCGCCAGGCCGACGGCATTCGCCAGCCCCTGGCCCAGCGGGCCGGTAGTGGTTTCAACACCCGGCGTATAGCCGATCTCCGGGTGGCCCGGCGTTTTGGAGTGCAGCTGGCGGAAGTTTTTTAACTCCTCAAGCGGCAGATCGTAGCCGGAGAGGTGCAGCAGGCTGTAGAGCAGCATCGATGCGTGACCGTTGGAGAGAATAAAACGGTCGCGATCGTACCAGGTCGGATCGGTCGGGTTGTGCTTGAGGAAGTCGTTCCACAGCACTTCGGCAATATCAGCCATACCCATGGGGGCGCCAGGGTGGCCGGAATTGGCTTTTTGTACGGCATCCATGCTGAGGGCGCGAATGGCGTTGGCGAGCTCTTTACGGGACATAGTTCACTCCGTGGCAAGGTTAAAGTTTGGCGGCGAGAAGATCTTCGAGTTTGCGCTGGTCGACGGCGAACTGGCGGATGCCATCCGCTAGTTTTTCCACGGCCATTGGATCCTGATTGTGCTCCCAGCGGAATTCCGCTTCGGTCATGGGTTTCGGTTTGGGCAGAACGGTAGAGGTCGGTACCAGCTTGCGGATCACCGTCTCTTCACTCTCCTGAAGCTTTTTCAGCAGGTCAGGAGAGATGGTCAGACGGTCACAGCCCGCGAGCGCCAGGATCTGCTCGGTGCGGCGGAAGCTGGCCCCCATCACGATGGTTTCGTAGCGGTGCTGCTTGTAATAATCGTAGATATTACGCACCGATTTTACGCCAGGATCTTCTTCCACCACGTACGGATCCATTGGCTGTTTCGCCTGATACCAGTCGTAGATACGTCCGACAAACGGTGAAATCAGGTACACGCCCGCTTCGGCGCAGGCACGCGCCTGGGCGAAGGAAAACAGCAGCGTCAGGTTGCAGTGGATCCCCTCTTTCTCCAGCACTTCCGCCGCGCGGATGCCTTCCCAGGTAGAGGCAAGCTTGATCAGGATGCGTGATTTATCGATCCCCTGCTCCTGGTAGAGTTCCACCAGGCGGCGAGCCTTGTTGATGCTCTTTTCCTGGTCAAACGAGAGGCGGGCGTCCACTTCGGTGGAGACGCGTCCCGGTATGCTTTTAAGAATTTCCGCACCGATATTGACCGCCAGCTTGTCGCTGGCCTCGGCGACCTGCTGCTCCTGCGTTTTCCCGCGCTGTTTGCCATAGGCAAGGGCGTCATCAATCAGATGACTAAAGTGCGCAAGACCGGCCGCCTTGAGCAGCAGAGAGGGATTGGTGGTCGCGTCTTCCGGCTGGTAGTGACGAATCGACTCGATGTCGCCGCTGTCTGCAACCACGGTGGTAAATTGTTTGATGCCGTCTAGCTGGTTCATAATTACTCCTTGGAAATAAAAGAGTTAGTCGAGTGCGTTAGTTCACACTTCTGAGAAAATCATGATGGACTTAACAAAAAAGCATAGCAGACGGGGGAGGCATTGCTTTCTGAGACGGGTAACATGGCTGTTATAAATTGATAACAATTTTTATTCTGCAATGGTGAGAGTTTGGCAGCCTTCAAAGTTTAGGAGCCTGCCTGCGGCGATACTATGCGGCACACCAGGGTGTGCATAGGAACGTCGACATCACCCTTTTTGACCGAAACGTGAAAGGAATAACAAGATGGATGATCAGTTAAAACAAAGCGCTCTCGATTTTCACGAGTATCCTGTTCCGGGTAAAATCCAGGTATCCCCGACCAAACCGCTGGCGACCCAGCGCGATCTGGCGCTGGCCTACTCGCCGGGCGTGGCTGCTCCGTGCCTGGAAATCGAAAAAGATCCGCTGGCAGCGTACAAATACACCGCGCGCGGCAACCTGGTGGCCGTTATCTCTAACGGTACGGCGGTGCTGGGGTTAGGGAACATCGGTGCGCTGGCCGGTAAGCCGGTGATGGAAGGGAAGGGCGTTCTGTTTAAGAAATTTGCCGGTATCGACGTCTTCGATATCGAAGTGGACGAACTGGACCCGGATAAATTCATCAACGTGGTGGCGGCGCTGGAGCCGACCTTCGGCGGCATCAACCTGGAAGACATCAAAGCGCCGGAATGTTTCTATATCGAGCAGAAGCTGCGCGAGCGTATGAACATTCCCGTGTTCCATGACGACCAGCACGGCACGGCGATTATCAGTACCGCCGCCATTCTGAACGGCCTGCGCGTGGTAGAGAAAAATCTCTCCGACGTGCGCATGGTGGTCTCCGGCGCAGGCGCCGCGGCCATCGCCTGTATGAACCTGCTGGTGGCGCTGGGCATGCAGAAGCACAATATTGTGGTCTGCGACTCCAAGGGCGTGATCTACAAAGACCGCGAGCCAAACATGGCGGAAACCAAGGCGGCCTATGCGGTGGAAGACGACGGCAAGCGCACGCTAGAAGACGTCATTGAAGGTGCCGACATTTTCCTCGGCTGTTCAGGCCCGAAAGTACTGACCCAGGAGATGGTGCAGAAGATGGCGCGCGCGCCAATGATCCTGGCCCTGGCGAACCCGGAGCCGGAAATTCTGCCGCCGCTGGCGAAGGCGGTGCGTGAAGACGCGATCATCTGTACCGGACGTTCGGACTACCCGAACCAGGTGAACAACGTGCTCTGCTTCCCGTTCATCTTCCGCGGTGCGCTGGACGTCGGCGCTACGGCAATCAACGAAGAGATGAAGCTCGCCGCCGTTCATGCTATCGCAGAGCTGGCGCACGCCGAGCAGAGCGAAGTGGTGGCCTCCGCCTACGGCGATCAGGATCTGAGCTTCGGCCCCGACTACATTATCCCTAAACCATTTGACCCGCGTCTGATCGTGAAGATCGCGCCAGCGGTGGCTAAAGCGGCGATGGACTCCGGCGTGGCGACGCGGCCGATTGAAGATTTCGATGCCTACGTCGATAAACTCACCGAGTTCGTTTACAAAACCAACCTGTTTATGAAGCCGATCTTCTCCCAGGCGCGCGCTGACGCGAAGCGCGTGGTGCTGGCGGAAGGGGAAGAGGCGCGCGTGCTGCATGCCACGCAGGAGCTGATCACCTTAGGGCTGGCGAAACCGATCCTGATTGGTCGTCCGAGCGTGATCGAGATGCGTATTCAGAAGCTGGGTCTGCAAATTAAGCCGGGCGTCGACTTTGAGATCGTCAATAACGAATCCGATCCGCGCTTCAAAGAGTACTGGAACGAATACTATTCGATCATGAAGCGTCGCGGGATCACCCAGGAGCAGGCGCAGCGGGCGGTGATCAGCAATACCACGGTGATCGGCGCGATCATGGTTCATCGCGGTGAGGCGGATGCGCTGATCTGCGGCACCATCGGCGAGTACCATGAGCATTTCAGCGTGGTGCAGGAGATCTTCGGCTATCGCGAGGGCGTCCATACTGCCGGCGCAATGAACGCGCTGCTGCTGCCAAGCGGTAACACCTTTATCGCCGATACCTACGTCAACGACGATCCTTCCCCGGAGGAACTGGCGGAAATCACCGTGATGGCGGCGGAAACCGTGCGCCGCTTTGGTATCGAGCCGAAAGTGGCGCTGCTGTCGCACTCTAACTTCGGGTCATCCAAATCCGCGGCGGCGTGCAAAATGCGCCAGACGCTGGACCTGGTGCGCGAGCGTGCGCCGGAGCTGATGATCGACGGCGAGATGCACGGCGACGCCGCGCTGGTGGAGAGCATCCGTAATGAACGTATGCCGGACAGCCCGCTGAAAGGCTCGGCGAACGTGCTGATTATGCCGAACGTAGAAGCGGCGCGTATCAGCTATAACCTGCTGCGTGTGTCGAGTTCTGAAGGGGTGACCGTAGGGCCAGTGCTGATGGGGGTGTCAAAACCGGTGCATGTGTTAACGCCGATTGCCTCCGTGCGTCGTATCGTCAACATGGTGGCGCTGGCGGTGGTTGAGGCACAGACGCAGCCGCTGTAATTAACCCCACCCCTCACCCTAACCCTCTCCCCTGAGGGGAGAGGGGACAGCTCCGAGCCGTCTTTTCACCCTCGCCCCTTTGGGGAGAGGGCCGGGGTGAGGGGTAAGGGTTACACCCAGTCCCGAACCCGAATAAACTCACTCAAGGCAGCCTCCGGGCTGCCTTCTTTTGGCGCGTAGCTGTATTCCCAGCGCACCAGCGGCGGCATCGACATCAGAATGGACTCCGTGCGCCCACCGGTTTGCAGGCCAAACAGCGTCCCGCGATCCCATACCAGGTTAAACTCCACGTAGCGCCCGCGGCGGTAAAGCTGGAACTCACGCTCGCGCACGCCGTAGTCGGTGTCTTTGCGGCGTTCGACAATCGGCAGATAGGCGTTGGTAAAGCCTTCACCCACCGCGCGCATAAAGCTGAACGCGGTATCAAAATCCGGGGTGTTGAGATCGTCAAAGAACAGCCCGCCGATGCCGCGCTGCTCGTCGCGGTGCTTCAGATAGAAATAGTCATCGCACCACTTTTTGTATTTCGGGTAAACGTCTTCGCCAAACGGCAGGCAGAGGTCGCGCGCGGTGGTGTGCCAGTGCACGGCATCCTCTTCGAAGCCATAGTAAGGCGTTAAGTCGAAACCGCCGCCAAACCACCAGACCGGATCGGCCCCCGGTTTTTCCGCGATGAAAAAGCGCACGTTGGCGTGGCTGGTTGGCACAAACGGGTTATGCGGATGCACCACCAGCGAGACGCCCATCGCCTCGAAGCTGCGGCCCGCCAGTTCAGGCCGATGCGCCGTGGCGGACGCTGGCATTGCATCACCGTGGACGTGGGAGAAGTTGACCCCGGCCTGTTCAAAAATACCGCCGTTACGCAGCACGCGGCTGCGCCCGCCGCCGCCCGCTTCGCGCTGCCAGGTGTCTTCCTGGAATTCACCGCCGTCTGCGGCGGCCAGTTTCTGGCAAATCGCGTCCTGTAGCTGCATCAGGAAAGTTTTGACCAGCTGTGCATTCGGTTTCATCAACGTTTCCTGGAGTGCGCTTTTTGATTATCGAACCAGTTGAAATAACTGATGACCCCGGAGGCAATGGCGTTCGCGATCTTCTGACGAAACGCCGTGGTGCCGAGTAAACGCTCTTCTTCCGGGTTGGTAATGAACGAGGTTTCCACCAGCACGGACGGTATGGACGGGGACTTCAGCACCACAAACGCGGCCTGCTCGGTGCTTTTGCTGTGCAGACGGTGCACGGGCTTAATCCGTTTAAGGATATGCGAGCCGAGCGTCAGGCTGTTTTTGATGGTATCGGTCTGCACGAGATCAAACAGAACCTGCTGTAACAGATGGTCTTTGTCGGTAGCTTTTTTCCCGGCCACTTCATCCGCCCGGTTTTCACGATCGGAGAGGTATTTCGCCATGGCGCTACTGGCGCCACGGTTGGAGAGAGCGAACACCGAGGCGCCTGCGGCGGAAGGGTTTGTGAAGCCATCCGCGTGAATGGACATAAACAGGTCTGCGCCATGCTTGTGGGCAATCTCCACGCGATCGTACAGCGGGATAAACGTGTCGCCCGTGCGCGTCAGGCGGGCGTCAATACCGTTGCTGCGTAAAATTGCGCGCACATTTTTTGCAATTGCCAGCACGACGTGTTTTTCTTTCGAACCGTTTCGGCCAATGGCGCCGGTGTCGATCCCGCCGTGGCCTGGATCGAGCATGACCAGACGCTTTGCGCCGGCTTTTTTGGTTTTCGGTTTGCTGTGTCCGTTACTGGTTTTAAGCGTGCTCTCGTCTTTTGCCTGAGCCTGCTTTGCGATGCCCGTTAACGTTAAGGCCGCCAGCCCCGCTTTGAGAACCTGACGACGCGATGTGAGTGCTTTTAATGGTTTGAATGTGCTCATGCGGCCTGAATTGTAAAAATTGGGGTCCTGGTGTTATATCGTATCGCGTTTTGCGTGACGACATTCCTTATTGAGAATTGTTTTACTTTTCATTTCAATACGTGACAAAGTGACATTATGCCAAATTTTGGCGAGTTTTTCCCCGGTTATTGGCTAAATGCCCTGTTCACGCCATAATCACTGTTTTTAAACCCGAAAAGGCGGTTAATACCATGGAGATACGCGTTTTTCGCCAGGAAGATTTCGAAGAGGTGATCACCCTTTGGGAGCGCTGCGATCTGCTGCGTCCGTGGAACGATCCGGAGATGGACATCGAACGGAAGGTGAATCACGACGTCAGTCTGTTTCTGGTCGCTGAGGTCAACGGCGAAGTAGTCGGGACGGTGATGGGCGGGTACGACGGCCACCGCGGCTCGGCCTACTATCTGGGCGTGCACCCGGAATACCGCGCGCGCGGCATCGCCAACGCGCTGCTTAACCGTCTGGAAAAGAAGCTGATCGCCCGCGGCTGTCCGAAAATCCAGATCATGGTGCGGGAAGATAACGACGTGGTGCTGGGCATGTATGAACGCCTGGGCTACGAGCATGCGGATGTACTGACGCTGGGTAAGCGCCTGATCGAAGATGAAGAGTACTGAGTTCCACCCTGGCGACTATGATGTTCACGGTCGTCTGCGTCTGCCTTTTTTGTTCTGGTGCGTTCTGCTGTTGCAGGCCCGCACCTGGGTGCTGTTCGTGATGGCTGGCGCGTCGCGCGGGCAGGGCGATACGCTACTGAATCTCTTTTATCCCGATCACGATGCGTTCTGGCTGGGGTTACTGCCCGGTGTACCGGCGGTGCTGGCGTTCCTGTGCAGCGGACGGCGGCAGTTCCTCCCGCGCTTCTGGCGCGCACTTCGCTGGCTATTGATTCTGGCGCAGGTTGTGCTCCTGGTCTGGCAGCCCGTGCTCTGGCTGTACGGCGAGCCGCTTTCGGGTATCGGGATTGCGCTGGTGGTGGCGGATATTGTCGCGCTGCTGTGGCTGGTCACGAATCCCCGTTTACGCGCCTGTTTTACGCAAGAGTCAGATTAAAACGGCACTTTTTGCCGATACTGCACTCCAACAAGCGTTGATTTACTACGTAAGGACGTCTCAATGAAATCGCTGCGTTTACTTTTATGCGCTCTCCCGCTGGCGTTAACCGGCTGTTCCACGCTCTCATCCATCAACTGGTCTGCGGCCTATCCGTGGAACTGGTTTGGATCCTCAACGGAAGTGACCGAGCAGGGCGTGGGCAAAATTACCGCCTCGACGGCGCTGGATCAGGATGCCATTCAGGATGCCATCGGCAGTGATTATCGCCTGCGCAGCGGCATGAAAACCGAGAACGGCAACATCGTGCGCTATTTCGAAGCGTTGAAAGATGACAAGGTGGCAATGGTCATCAACGGCGATAAAGGTACGGTCAACCGCATTGCGGTGATGGATGAAGAGATCCCGACCTCAGGTGGCGTGAAGATAGGTACGCCGTTTGGCGAGCTCTACCAGAAAGCGTTTGGCCACTGCGCCAGTGTGCCGTCGGAGGAGAGCGTGGCGGTCGAGTGTAAGGCCGACGGCAGCCAGCACATTAGCTATGTATTCAGCGGCACCTGGAACGGTCCGGAAGGGTTAATGCCGTCTGACGACACCCTGAAAAAGTGGAAAGTGAGCAAAATTATCTGGAAGCAGTAATTTGCGCCTGAGCAAGCCGCCTCGCTGAAATCCAGGTATAATAGCCGCCATCAATGCCACGCAGTCGTGGCATCTTTTTTTCAGGAGGAGCGATGTCTCAGGTTCAGAGTGGCATTTTGCCAGAACATTGCCGCGCGGCGATTTGGATTGAAGCCAACGTCAAAGGGGATGTGGATGCCCTGCGCGCGGCCAGCAAAGTTTTCGTTGATAAACTGGCCACCTTCCAGGCCAAATTCCCCGAAGCCCATCTGGGCGCGGTGGTTGCCTTTGGCAATACCGTCTGGCGTCAGCTGAGCGGCGGCGAAGGCGCAGAAGAGCTGAAAGATTTTATTCCTTATGGCAAAGGTCTTGCGCCCGCCACCCAGTATGACGTCCTGATCCATATCCTCTCCCTGCGCCATGACGTGAACTTCTCCATCGCTCAGGCAGCGATTGAGGCCTTTGGTGACAGCATCGACGTGCAGGAAGAGATCCACGGTTTCCGCTGGGTGGAAGAGCGCGATTTGAGCGGCTTCGTCGACGGCACCGAAAACCCGGCCGGGGAAGAGACGCGTCGCGAGGTGGCTGTAATCAAGGATGGCGTGGACGCGGGCGGCAGCTACGTGTTCGTCCAGCGCTGGGAGCATAACCTCAGGCAGCTCAACCGCATGAGCGTGCATGACCAGGAGATGATGATTGGCCGCACCAAAGACGCCAATGAAGAGATTGACGGCGATGCGCGTCCGGTCACGTCCCACCTGTCCCGCGTTGACCTTAAAGAAGACGGTAAGGGGCTGAAGATTGTTCGCCAGAGCCTGCCGTACGGCACCGCGAGCGGTACGCACGGCCTGTACTTCTGCGCTTACTGCGCGCGGCTCTACAACATCGAACAGCAGCTGCTGAGCATGTTTGGCGATACCGACGGAAAGCGTGACGCCATGCTGCGCTTCACCCGTCCGGTGACTGGCGGCTACTACTTTGCGCCGTCCGTTGAGCGCCTGCTGGCGCTGTAAATCGCTCTCCATTCGTAGGCCGGGTAAGCGTTAGCGCCACCCGGCAATTTCTCTCGCACTCTTATTCCCTTTTCTGCTTCTAAATCACTAAACGGTATATAAAACCGTTACTCCTTTAGACTCCGTTATAAATATTATGACTATAAGATAGTCATCACATTTATAAGGGTGCGCAATGGCCGTTACTGTACTGAAAAAAGGATCGCTGGCACTGGCAGGTTTACTGCTGGTGGCGCAGGCGCAGGCAACCGAGTTGCTGAACAGTTCTTATGATGTTTCGCGCGAGCTGTTTGCCGCCCTTAATCCCGCATTTGAACAGCAGTGGGCGAAAGAGAACAACGGCGACAAGCTGACCATCAAACAGTCGCACGCTGGCTCATCCAAGCAGGCGCTGGCCATTTTGCAGGGGCTGAAAGCGGACGTGGTGACCTACAACCAGGTCACGGACGTGCAGATCCTGCACGACAAAGGCAAACTGATCCCGGCGAACTGGCAAAGCCGCCTGCCGAACAACAGTTCGCCATTTTACTCCACCATGGGCTTCCTGGTGCGCAAGGGCAACCCGAAGAACATCCACGACTGGAACGACCTGGTGCGTTCAGACGTCAAGCTGATTTTCCCGAATCCGAAAACTTCCGGCAACGCGCGTTATACCTATCTGGCGGCGTGGGGCGCGGCGGACAAAGCTGACGGTAACGATAAAGCGAAAACCGAACAGTTTATGACCCAGTTCCTGAAAAACGTCGAGGTGTTTGATACCGGCGGTCGTGGCGCAACCACTACCTTCGCCGAACGCGGGCTGGGCGACGTTCTGATCAGCTTTGAATCCGAGGTGAACAATATTCGTAAACAGTACGAAGCGCAGGGCTTCGAAGTGGTTATCCCGAAAACCAACATTCTGGCCGAGTTCCCGGTGGCGTGGGTGGATAAAAACGTTAAGGCTAACGGCACAGAAAAGGCGGCGAAAGCCTACCTGAACTATCTGTACAGCCCGCAGGCGCAGACCGTTATCACCGACTACTACTACCGTGTCAACAACCCGGACGTGATGAGCAAGCTGAAAGACAAATTCCCGCAGACCGAGCTGTTCCGCGTGGAAGATCATTTCGGCGCCTGGCCTGAGGTGATGAAAACGCATTTTGCCAGCGGCGGTGAGTTAGACAAATTGCTGGCGGCGGGGCGTAAGTAATGTTTGCAGGATCAACAAGACGTGTGCTGCCGGGTTTTACCTTAAGCCTCGGGACCAGCCTGCTGTTCGTCTGTCTGATTTTATTGTTACCGCTCAGCGCTCTGGTGATGCAGCTCTCTGAGATGAGCTGGTCCCAGTACTGGGAAGTGGTCACCAATCCTCAGGTGGTGGCGGCCTATAAGGTCACGCTGCTGTCTGCGTTCGTGGCCTCGATTTTTAACGGCGTGTTTGGCCTGCTGATGGCGTGGATCTTAACCCGCTATCGCTTCCCGGGCCGCACGCTGCTCGACGCGTTGATGGATCTGCCCTTTGCCCTGCCGACGGCAGTGGCCGGTTTGACGCTGGCGTCGCTGTTTTCCGTGAACGGCTTTTACGGTGAGTGGCTGGCGAAGTTTGATATCAAAGTGACCTATACCTGGCTCGGTATCGCGGTGGCGATGGCCTTTACCAGCATCCCGTTTGTGGTGCGTACCGTGCAGCCGGTGCTGGAAGAGTTAGGACCCGAATACGAAGAGGCCGCGGAAACCCTGGGCGCCACGCGCTGGCAGAGTTTCCGTAAGGTTGTTCTGCCGGAACTTTCTCCGGCCTTGCTGGCGGGGGTGGCGCTCTCCTTTACCCGCAGCCTCGGTGAATTTGGCGCGGTCATTTTTATCGCCGGGAACATCGCGTGGAAAACCGAAGTGACCTCGCTGATGATTTTTGTCCGTTTGCAGGAGTTTGATTATCCGGCCGCGAGCGCGATTGCCTCGGTGATCCTTGCCGCGTCGCTGCTGCTACTGTTTTCGATTAACACTCTGCAAAGTCGCTTTGGTCGACGTGTGGTAGGTCACTGATGGCGGAAGTTACGCAATTGAAGCGCTATGACGCGCCCCGCATCAACTGGGGCAAATGGTTTCTGATTGGTACCGGCGTGCTGGTCTCCGCATTCATTCTCGTCGTGCCGATGGTGTACATCTTCGTACAGGCCTTCAGCAAAGGGATTATGCCCGCGCTGCAAAATCTGGCCGATCCGGACATGCTCCACGCCATCTGGCTGACGGTGATGATTGCCCTGATCACTGTCCCGGTGAATCTTTTGTTTGGCGTATTGCTGGCCTGGCTGGTAACGCGCTTTAACTTCCCGGGGCGTCAGCTGCTGCTGACCCTGCTGGATATCCCGTTTGCGGTGTCTCCTGTGGTGGCGGGTCTGGTTTATCTGCTCTTCTACGGCTCCAATGGCCCGCTGGGCGGCTGGCTGGATGAACACGACCTGCAAATCATGTTCGCCTGGCCGGGGATGGTGCTGGTGACCGTCTTTGTCACCTGTCCGTTCGTGGTGCGCGAGCTGGTGCCAGTGATGCTCAGCCAGGGCAGCCATGAAGATGAAGCCGCGGTGCTGCTCGGCGCTTCCGGCTGGCAGATGTTCCGCCGCGTCACGCTGCCGAATATCCGCTGGGCACTGCTTTACGGCGTGGTGCTGACCAACGCCCGTGCGATCGGTGAGTTTGGCGCGGTGTCGGTAGTATCCGGCTCGATTCGCGGCGAAACCCTGTCGCTGCCGTTACAGATTGAATTACTGGAACAGGACTACAACACTGTCGGTTCCTTTACTGCCGCAGCGTTGCTGACGCTGATGGCCATTTTGACCCTGTTTTTGAAGAGTGTGGTGCAGTGGCGTTTAGAGAATCAGGAAAAACGTCAGCATCAGGAGGGAAATCATGAGCATTGAGATTGCCAATATTAAGAAGTCTTTTGGTCGCACCCAGGTGCTGAATGATATCTCGCTGGATATCCCTTCCGGACAAATGGTGGCGCTGCTGGGGCCGTCTGGCTCCGGTAAAACCACGCTGCTGCGTATTATCGCCGGGCTTGAGCACCAGACCAGCGGACATATCCGCTTCCACGGTACGGACGTGAGCCGCCTGCATGCCCGCGACCGTAAAGTGGGCTTTGTATTCCAGCATTACGCGCTGTTCCGCCACATGACGGTATTCGACAACATTGCGTTTGGCCTGACCGTGCTGCCGCGTCGTGAACGTCCAGATGCCGCCGCCATCAAAGCGAAAGTGACCAAACTGCTGGAGATGGTGCAGCTTGCACATCTGGCGGACCGCTTCCCGGCTCAGCTTTCCGGCGGGCAGAAGCAGCGCGTGGCGCTGGCGCGTGCGTTAGCCGTTGAACCGCAAATCCTGCTACTGGACGAACCGTTTGGCGCGCTGGATGCGCAGGTGCGTAAAGAGCTGCGCCGTTGGCTGCGTCAGCTGCATGAGGAACTCCAGTTCACCAGCGTTTTCGTGACCCACGATCAGGAAGAGGCGATGGAAGTGGCCGACCGCGTGGTGGTAATGAGTCAGGGCAACATTGAGCAGGTTGACGAGCCAGAGCAGCTCTGGCGTGAACCGGCGACCCGCTTTGTGCTGGAGTTTATGGGAGAAGTAAACCGCCTTCAGGGCACCATTCGCGGCGGTCAGTTCCACGTTGGCGCGCACCGCTGGCCGCTGGGGTATACCTCCGCGCATCAGGGGCCGGTGGATCTATTCCTGCGTCCGTGGGAAGTGGACGTCAGCCGCCGTACCAGCCTGGATTCACCGCTTCCGGTGCAGGTGCTGGAAGCTAGCCCTAAAGGTCACTACACCCAATTAGTGGTACAGCCCCTGGGCTGGTACACCGAGCCGCTGACCGTGGTTATGCGTGACGACGAGCCGCCGCACCGGGGGGAACGCCTGTTTGTGGGGCTGCAACACGCGCGCATTTATCACGGCAACGAGCGCATCGAGACGCGCGAGGATATTGCTCTGGCGGAGTCAGCCTGATAGGTTATTGAGTATGTTTTTCGCCCGGTGGCGTGATGCTTACCGGGCTTTTTATTGAGTAAAAATCGTGAATACACTCGAACACACCATCGGCAACACCCCTCTGGTCAAACTTCAGCGCATGGGGTGTGACAACGGCAGCGAAATCTGGGTCAAACTTGAAGGCAATAACCCGGCGGGGTCGGTGAAAGACCGGGCGGCGCTGTCGATGATTGTTCAGGCCGAAAAGCGCGGCGAGATAAAGCCCGGCGATGTGCTGATCGAAGCCACCAGTGGTAACACCGGTATCGCACTGGCGATGATAGCCGCCCTGAAAGGCTATCGTATGAAGCTGCTGATGCCGGATAACATGAGCCAGGAGCGCCGTGCCGCCATGCGCGCCTATGGAGCCGAGCTGATTCTGGTGAGCAAAGAGCAGGGGATGGAAGGGGCGCGAGATTTAGCGTTAGCGATGGCGGAGCGCGGGGAAGGCAAGCTGCTCGACCAGTTTAATAACCCGGACAACCCGTACGCGCACTACACCACCACCGGCCCGGAAATCTGGCAGCAAACCGCCGGGCGCATCACCCACTTTGTCTCCAGCATGGGGACCACGGGCACGATCACCGGTGTGTCACGCTTTCTGCGTGAACAGGATAAGCCAGTGACGATTGTCGGCCTGCAACCGGAAGAGGGGAGCAGTATTCCGGGCATCCGCCGCTGGCCGGCGGAGTATATGCCGGGCATCTTTAATGCGCAGCTTGTGGACCAGGTGCTGGATATTCATCAGCGCGAGGCGGAAAATACCATGCGTGAGCTGGCCGTACGTGAAGGCATCTTCTGCGGCGTCAGCTCTGGCGGTGCCGTAGCGGGCGCGATTCGGGTGGCTGAGTCCACGCCGGGAGCGGTGGTCGTAGCGATTATTTGCGATCGCGGCGACCGTTACCTGTCTACCGGCGTCTTTGGTGAAGAGAGTTATTCGCAGGGGGCGGGGATTTAAGCGTCATGGAGATGATTTTATTCCGGGATAACACCCGGGCGCAGCAAACCGATATTGTCGCCGTACAGTCGCAGGTGGTGTACGGCAGCGTGGGAAACAGCATCGCGGTGCCGAATATTCGCACCCACCGGCTGAACGTTACCGCCGTGCCGACGGTGCTGTTCAGCAATACGCCACACTACGACACCTTCTACGGCGGGGTGATCCCGGACGAGTGGTTCAGCGGCTACCTGAAGGCGCTGGAAGAGCGTGAGATTTTACGCGAGTTAAAAGCGGTGACAACCGGGTATATGGGCAGTGCCAGCCAGATCGTGCTGCTGGCGCAGTGGCTGAAGGCGATCAAAGTGCAACATCCCGATCTGCTGGTGCTGGTTGACCCGGTAATCGGGGATATCGACAGCGGGATGTACGTGAAGCCGGATATTCCTGAAGCCTACCGTGAACATCTGCTCCCGCTGGCCCAGGGCATTACGCCCAACGTGTATGAACTGGAAGTGCTGAGCGGCAAACCGTGCCGTACGCCGGAGAGCGCCATTGCCGCCGCGCAGGGGCTGCTGTCCAACTCGCTGAAATGGGTGGCTATCACTAGTGCGCCAGTGGCTGACGATCCGCAAAATATCCACGTCGTGCTGGTAAGCGAGGAGGGCGTTACCGTAAGCGCACACCCGCGCGTTGAGACGGACCTGAAAGGGACGGGGGATCTGTTCTGTTCGGAGCTGGTGAGCGGTATCGTCGGGGGTAAAACCGTGGCCGACGCCATTCGCATGGCGGGCGACAGGGTGACTGACGTGATGATCTATACGCAGTCGAAAGGCTATGACGAGCTTATCCTGCCTGCATAAACAAAAATGGCGCCCGAAGGCGCCATTTTACCGTGCGGCAAGAATTACTTCTTGATGCGGATAACCGGGGTTTCACCCACGGTAACGCTGCCAGACAGTTTGATCAGTTCTTTGATTTCGTCCATGTTGGAGATAACAACCGGAGTCAGGGTAGACTTCGCTTTTTCTTCCAGCAGTGGCAGATCGAATTCAATTACCGGGTCGCCAACTTTAACACGCTGGCCTTCTTCCGCGATACGTTTGAAGCCTTCGCCTTTCAGTTCAACGGTGTCGATACCGAAGTGAACGAACAGTTCGATACCGCTATCGGATTCGATAGAGAACGCATGGTTGGTTTCAAAAATTTTACCGATGGTGCCGTCAACTGGAGCAACCATTTTGTTGCCAGTTGGTTTGATAGCAATGCCATCACCAACGATTTTCTCAGCAAACACTACATCCGGCACGTCTTCGATGTTGACGATCTCGCCGGAGAGCGGAGCAACAATCTCAATAGTTCCGGAGTCTTTCTTGTCATCAGAAACCAGAGATTTCAGTTTATCGAACAAACCCATGATCTTCTCCTAAGCAGTAAATTGGGCCGCATCTCGTGGATTAGCAGATTGTTTTTTCTTCAATGAACTTGTTAACCAGCGTCATTAACTCGTCCGTTGTCGGTTGAGCAAGAGCCTGCTCTGCTAACACCTTCGCATCTTCGAAGTTCGTGTTACGGATAATCTTCTTAATGCGCGGGATGGAAATGGCGCTCATAGAGAATTCGTCCAGACCCATACCCAGCAACAGAAGTGTAGCACGTTCGTCGCCTGCAAGCTCACCACACATGCCAGTCCATTTACCTTCTGCATGAGAAGCATCAATAACTTGCTTGATCAAATTCAGTACGGACGGTGACATTGGCTGGTAGAGATGTGAAATCATATCATTACCACGGTCAACTGCCAGGGTGTACTGCGTTAAATCATTGGTACCGATACTAAAGAAATCAACTTCTTTGGCTAAATGACGCGCAATGGTCGCGGCTGCCGGTGTTTCCACCATCACGCCGATCTCAATGGATTCGTCAAATGCTTTACCTTCGTCGCGCAGTTCCTGTTTGTAGATTTCGATCTCTTTCTTCAGTGCACGCACTTCTTCAACAGAGATGATCATCGGGAACATGATGCGCAGTTTACCGAAAGCGGAGGCACGCAGAATAGCGCGAACCTGGTCACGCAGGATCTCTTTGCGATCCATGGCGATACGCACGGCACGCCAGCCCAGGAACGGGTTCTCTTCTTTCGGGAAGTTCATGTACGGCAGCTCTTTGTCGCCACCGATGTCCATGGTACGGACGATAACCGCCTGCGAGCCGCACGCTTCCGCAACCGCTTTGTACGCTGCAAACTGCTCTTCTTCCGTTGGCAGAGCGTCGCGATCCATGAACAGGAATTCAGTACGATACAGACCCACACCTTCCGCGCCGTTGCGCTCAGCGCCGTCAACGTCACGTACGGTACCGATGTTAGCGCACACTTCAACCTGATGGCCGTCCAGCGTGATGGCTGGCAGATCTTTCAGTTTAGCGAGTTCCGCTTTCTCGGTAGCAACCTGCTCCTGAACGGCGCGCAGTTGCTCGATCACATCGTTAGTTGGGTTGACGTAAACCACGTTGTTTACGGCATCCAGAATCAGATAGTCGTCGTTTTTAACCTGAGAGGTAACGCTACCGGTACCCACGATGGCTGGCAGCTCCAGAGAACGCGCCATGATTGAGGTGTGGGAGGTACGTCCACCTGCGTCAGTAATGAAACCCAGCACCTTGTTCAGGTTCAGCTGTGCGGTTTCAGACGGGGTCAGGTCAGCGGCAACCAGGATAACTTCGTCCTGAATCGCGCTCAGATCGATGATGGCCAGACCCAGGATATTGCGCAGCAGGCGCTTACCGATGTCACGTACGTCAGCCGCACGCTCTTTCAGGTATTCATCGTCCAGCTCTTCCAGGGCAGATGCCTGACCTTCGATAACTTCATGCGCAGCCGCGTCGGCCGTCATGCCTTTATCTTTAATCAGGGCTATGATTTCCTGCTCCAGCTCCTCATCTTCGAGCAGCATAATGTGCCCTTCGAAGATGGCTTCTTTTTCTTCACCGAAAGTTTCGCCAGCTTTAGTTTTAATCGCTTCCAGTTGCGCAGATGCCTTGGCACGACCGCTCAGAAAACGTTCAACTTCCTGATCAACCTTGTCGGCAGAAATTTTTTTCCGGTCAATGACGATTTCGTCTTCTTTCAGCAGCAATGCTTTGCCGAAAGCGATACCCGGGGATGCTAAAATGCCTGAAATCATAACCCTACCTTACTTGTGACTGATATTGAAAAGAACCCGGTAAACTTACTCGAGTTCAGCCATCAGCTTAACCAGATGCTCAACTGCTTTCTGCTCGTCTTCACCTTCAGCGGAGATGGTAACAACGGTACCCTGAGTCAGGCCCAGAGTTTGCAGCTTGAACAGGCTTTTTGCGCTAGCGCTTTTGCCGTTGGAAGTCACAGTGATTTCAGAAGTGAAGCCTTTCGCTTCTTTAACAAACTGAGCAGCAGGGCGGGTGTGCAGACCGTTCGGAGCGGTAATGGTAACTTCTTGCTGGAACATTGTATTTCCCCAACTTATAGGTTTAGTGTTGTGGAACTAAAGTCTAGCCTGGCGACTTAACTTTAGCCTGTATAGTTAGCGCTGACGTTTCAATCGTCATTAAACATTATGCAGTGAAAGCAAGACTTGAACCAAATCATAAAATCGATTCAGCAGCGCTATTTCGTTCACCGATTAATTTCGCGCATCAAAATAATTGCTGTTTTAAATACCAGACCCAACGGGGTGAAGCAATGCCAGGAGGGGTAAAACTTTGAAGCAGGCCACAAAAAAGCACCTGAAAAGGTGCTTTTTTACGCGTTTTTAACATGCTGGCATCACTGTTGCAGTTCTTTCTCTGTGAAGAGATCGGCAAACAGTGCTGTGCTTAAGTAACGCTCACCCGAAGACGGTAGGATAACCACAATGTTCTTATTGGTAAAGGTTTCGTCTTCCAGCAGTTTGAGCGCTGCCGCAACCGCCGCACCGGAAGAGATACCCGCCAGAATGCCTTCCTCGTCCATCAGGCGACGCGCCGTAGAGATGGCTTCTTCATTGGTGATGGCGACCACTTTATCGATCAGCTTCAGATCGAGGTTGCCTGGAATAAAGCCAGCCCCGATACCCTGGATTTTGTGCGGACCTGGTTTGATCTCTTCGCCTGCCAGCGCCTGAGCGATAACCGGCGAGTCGGTTGGCTCAACGGCAACGGTAATCAGATCTTTTTTACCTTTCGTGCCTTTAATATAGCGAGACACCCCGGTCAGCGTACCGCCGGTGCCTACGCCGGAGATAAACACATCAACCTGACCGTCGGTATCTTCCCAGATTTCCGGACCGGTGGTTTTCTCATGAATTTCCGGGTTGGCCGGGTTGCTGAACTGCTGGAGCAGCAGATACTTTGCCGGATCGCTGGCGACGATTTCTTCGGCCTTCTGAATCGCGCCCTTCATGCCTTTCGCGCCTTCGGTCAGGACCAGGTTCGCACCCAGCGCTTTCAGCAGCTTACGACGCTCAATGCTCATGGTTTCAGGCATAGTCAGCGTCAGCTTATAGCCACGCGCCGCCGCAACATAGGCCAGAGCGATACCCGTATTGCCGCTGGTGGGTTCAACCAGCTCAACGCCAGGTTTCAGCACGCCACGCTTTTCAGCATCCCAAATCATATTCGCACCGATACGGCATTTAACGCTGAAGCTTGGGTTACGAGATTCGACCTTCGCCAGAATGCGTCCATTACCGATACGGTTCAGTCGAACCAGGGGCGTATGACCGATAGTCAGCGAGTTGTCTTCATAAATCTTACTCATGGCCTGTCCTTAACTGTATGAAATTGGGATACCGACCCAGCATACCTGTTGAACAGGTATGGGGAAGTAAGGAAATCGCATATCTATATGCTGCAAGGAAATAATGGGGATCAGTATGGAATAAGGGGCGGCATAAGCCACCCCTCTTTTACACATTTTTGCATTACTTCCATAACGCGTGCTTAGCGCGGTAGCAGTCCACCCACATCGCCGTCGCGCCGCATACGGCAACGGGCATGATGAACAAATTCAGGAAAGGGATCATGGTGAACAGGCTGGTCAGCGCGCCAAACTGCATATTGGCAACCTTCTGAGTGCGCAGGGCAGTGCGCATCTCTTTAAACGGCACTTTGTGGTTATCGAACGGATAATCACAGTACTGGATAGCGAGCATCCAGGCGCTGAACAGGAACCACAGCACGGGCGCGACCGTCTGGCCAATCCCGGGTACAAAATAAAGGATAAGCAGCACAATCGCCCGCGGCAGGTACCAGGCGAACTTCTGCCATTCACGCTTCATGATGCGGGGGAGATCTTTCACGAGCCCCAATACGCCCGTGTCAGGTGGCGTCGCACCGGTCAGGCGCGCTTCAAGCTGTTCGGCCAGCAGACCGTTGAACGGCGCGGCTATCCAGTTTGCTATCGTCGAAAAGAAATAGCCGAAAACCAGCAGCACGGAGATAACCGCAATCGGCCAGAGCAGGTAGTCTAGCCACTGTAACCAGTCCGGCACATAGCTCATCAGGGAAGGGATCCACGTTTCCAGTCTGGTGAACAGCCACCAGAAGGCCCCGCCCATCAGAATAATGTTGATCAGTAACGGCAAAATAACGAAGCGTCGAATGCCCGGCAGGGAGACCAGTTTCCAGCCCTGAGAAAAGTACCAGACCCCGCTGCGTGGGGCAGAAGAAGATGTTGAAACCATACCAGGCTGTACTCCTTTTTACACAACCAGTGGAATTGCCCGCCTATATTATCCAGTTACGGGCCAATGACCAGTTCGGAAATGTTCGAAAAACCAGCAAAAAGCACGATTTAGTTCATCTTTATGCTGTGAATGCTCTGCACACACTTGCACTTGACGTAAACGGCAAATACTCTTAGTGAGTAAATGTTTGCCGTGGTGGCAAGGTGTTAGAACAACAGAGAATATAATGATGCAGGATTTGCGTCTGATATTAATCATTGTTGGCGCGATCGCCATAATCGCTTTACTGGTACATGGTTTCTGGACCAGCCGTAAAGAGCGTTCCTCTATGTTTCGCGATCGTCCACTGAAGCGCATGAAGTCCAGTCGTGACGACGATGACGTTGAAGACGACATCGACGGTCTTGACGACGACGGCGTGGGTGAAGTTCGTGTTCATCGGGTCAATACTGCGCCCGGCGCAGCGCATGGAGAGCATGAAGCCCCCCGCGCTCCGCAGCACCAGTATCAACCACCGTATGCCTCTGCCCAGCCGCGCCAGCCAGCGCCGCCGCCAGTGGAAGAACCTGTTCGTCATCCGCCGCACCAGCCTGTGCAACAGCAGCCCGTTGCGCCACAGCCTGTACAGCCGCAACCTGTCCAACAGCCTGCACAGCCAGTGCATCAGCCACAGCCTGTTCAGCAGCCGCAGCCGGTACAACAACCGCAGCCGCAGCCTGAACCGCCTGCGCCACAGCCCGCCCCGCGCGCTGAGCCAGAGCCGGTTGCAGAGCCAGAACCGGTTGTTGAAAAGCCGCAGCGTAAAGAAGCGGTGATCATTATGAACGTGGCTGCTCATCATGGCACCCATCTGAACGGTGATGTGCTGCTTAACAGCATCCAACAGGCAGGCTTCAAGTTCGGCGACATGAATATTTTCCATCGCCACCTGAGTCCTGACGGCAGCGGTCCGGCGCTGTTCAGCCTGGCCAATATGGTCAATCCAGGCACGTTTGACCCGGAAATGACCGGTGATTTCGTCACGCCAGGCGTTACGATCTTTATGCAGGTGCCGTCCTACGGTGACGAGCTGCAAAACTTTAAGCTGATGCTACAGTCCGCTCAGCACATCGCCGACGAAGTGGGCGGTGTGGTGCTCGACGATCAGCGTCGAATGATGACGCCGCAGAAACTGCGCGAGTATCAGGACCGCATCCGCGAAGTTAAGGAAGCGAACGCGTAATCGTCGCGTTAACTTAACTCCTCCTCAACCCCCGCCTGTCGGGGGTTTTTCTCATTGATGGTGCGATATGGACTCAATCGAACAACAACTTACTGAACTGCGAACCACGCTTCGCCATCATGAATATCTCTATCATGTTATGGACGCACCGGAAGTGCCGGATGCGGAGTATGACCGCCTGATGCGTGAACTGCGCGAGCTGGAAGCGCAGCACCCCGAACTGATTACGCCCGATTCTCCAACGCAGCGCGTCGGTGCGGAACCGCTGGGAGCTTTCAGCCAGGTGCGCCACGAAGTGCCGATGCTGTCGCTGGATAACGTGTTTGATGAAGAGAGTTTTCTGGCTTTCAACAAGCGCGTGCAGGATCGCCTGAAGAGCGTCGACAATCTGAGCTGGTGCTGCGAGCTAAAGCTGGATGGTCTGGCCGTCAGTATTCTTTATGAGAACGGCGTGATGGTGCGTGCCGCAACGCGCGGCGACGGCACTACCGGGGAAGACATCACCACCAATGTGCGCACTATTCGTGCGATCCCGCTGAAACTGCGTGGCGATAACATTCCCGCCCGGCTGGAAGTGCGCGGGGAAGTGTTCCTTCCGCAGGCGGGCTTCGAGAAGATCAACGAAGAAGCGCGTCGTACCGGCGGGAAAGTGTTTGCTAACCCGCGTAACGCGGCGGCAGGTTCGCTGCGTCAGCTCGATCCGCGTATCACCGCGAAGCGACCGCTTACTTTCTTCTGCTACGGTGTCGGGATCCTGGAAGGCGGTGACCTGCCAGATACCCACCTGGGTCGTTTAATGCAGTTCAAAGAGTGGGGATTACCGGTAAGCAACCGCGTGCAGCTCTGCGACTCTCCGGAGGCGGTGCTGGCGTTCTATCACAAGGTTGAAGAAGATCGTCCCACGCTCGGGTTTGATATTGACGGCGTGGTGATCAAGGTTAATTCGCTGGCGTTGCAGGAACAGTTGGGATTTGTGGCCCGTGCGCCACGCTGGGCGGTGGCCTTTAAGTTTCCGGCGCAAGAGCAGATGACCTTCGTTCGCGACGTGGAGTTTCAGGTCGGACGTACGGGGGCCATTACGCCTGTGGCGCGTCTGGAGCCTGTGCAGGTGGCTGGCGTGCTGGTAAGTAACGCCACGCTGCATAACGCCGATGAAATTGCGCGTCTGGGGCTGCGAATTGGTGACAAAGTGGTGATTCGCCGCGCGGGTGATGTGATCCCACAGGTGGTTAACGTTGTGGAGTCTGAACGTCCTGCCGACACCCGTGCCATCGAGTTTCCAGCCCACTGCCCGGTATGTGGTTCTGACGTTGAGCGCGTGGAAGGTGAAGCGGTAACGCGCTGTACGGGCGGGTTAATCTGCGGCGCGCAGCGTAAAGAGTCCCTGAAGCACTTCGTCTCCCGCCGGGCGATGGACGTGGACGGAATGGGTGACAAGATTATCGACCAGTTAGTTGAGAAAGAGTACGTCCATACGCCTGCGGACCTCTTTACCCTGACGGCAGGTAAGCTGACCGGTCTTGAGCGTATGGGACCGAAATCTGCCCAGAACATTGTTAACGCGCTCGAGGCGGCCAAAAACACCACCTTTGCCCGTTTCCTTTACGCGCTCGGCATTCGTGAAGTCGGAGAGGCGACGGCGGCAGGGCTGGCGGCGTATTTCGGCACGCTGGACGCGCTGGAGAAAGCCACCATCGACGAGCTACAGAAAGTCCCTGATGTCGGTATTGTGGTCGCCACCCACGTTTTCAACTTCTTCGCTGAAGAGAGCAACCGTGAAGTGATCGGTAAATTACTGGAACAGGGCATTCACTGGCCCGCACCGGTAGTGGTTAATGCCGAAGAGATCGACAGTCCGTTTGCCGGTAAAACGGTGGTGCTGACCGGCAGCCTGAGCCAGCTCTCGCGCGATGATGCGAAAGCGCGCCTGGTGGCGCTGGGGGCAAAAGTGGCGGGAAGCGTGTCAAAGAAAACCGACCTGGTGATTGCCGGGGAAGCGGCCGGTTCGAAGCTGGCAAAAGCGCAGGAGCTTGGCATCGAGATAATCGACGAAGCGGAAATGATGCGCCTGTTAGGAGAGTGACGTGGAAAAAGAGCAGCTCGTTGAGATCGCCAATACGGAGATGCCGTTCGGTAAATATAAGGGTCGCAGGCTGATTGATTTACCGGAAGAGTATCTGCTGTGGTTTGCCCGTAAGGATGAGTTCCCCGCCGGGCGTCTGGGCGAGCTGATGGCTATCACGTTACTGATCAAAACAGAGGGGCTGACCCAGCTGGTTCAGCCCCTGAAACGTCCTTAAACTTTCGCGGCGTGGGTCTCTTCCTGCGCCAGCTTTTCCGTCTGCGCCTTGTAACGCCGCGCCAGTACCGCACACACCATCAGCTGGATCTGATGGAAAATCATCAGCGGCAACACCATCATCCCAATGACGGACGTCGGGAAAAGAATATTGGCCATTGGGATCCCGTTGGCCAGGCTCTTTTTCGATCCGCAAAATACAATGGTGATTTCATCGGCCTTATTGAAGCCGCATTTGCGGGCCACAAAGACGTTAACCGCGATGACAATGGCCAGCAGAACGATGCTTACCACCACAATAAACAGCAGCGATCCAGCGCCCACCCTGTGCCAGATGCCGTTCACCACGGCTTCGCTGAAGGCCGTGTAAACCACCAGCAAAATTGAGCTTTGGTCCGTTTTCCCGATCCATTTTTTATGTTTCGCCACAAACTCCCCAATCCAGGGACGGGATAAGTGTCCGAGCACAAACGGCAGCAGCAGTTGCAGACAAATTTTACCCACCTGCTCCAGATTGCCTTCCGCCCCGTGCATGTTCATCAGCAGACCGACCAGCAGCGGTGAAACAAAGATCCCGAGCAGGCTGGAAGCGGAAGCAGAACAAACCGCCGCCGCGACGTTACCGCCCGCCAGCGAGGTAAAGGCAATTGCAGACTGCACGGTGGCCGGCAAAATGCACAGATAAAGGAAACCGGTATACAGCGCCGGATCGACATTCACCGGCGCCCACCAGGCGAACAGCACGCCCAGAACCGGGAAGAGGATAAAAGTGCTGCACATTACCCACAGATGCAGTCGCCAGTGGCTACCGCCTGCAATAATGGCTTCCCGGGAGAGTTTGGCGCCATGCATAAAGAACAGCAGGGCAATGGCTGCCGTGGTCAGTCCTTCAATAACCGGAACGAAACTGCCCCGCGCCGGGAAGAACGAGGCCACCAAGACGACACCAATCAGGGTCAGTGTAAACGGATCAAGGATACGAAAAAGTTTCATAATCACTCCTGAAAACAGATGCCGCTATTGTGCTTCCTTCCCTTTGAGAAATAAAATTGATTTATTGCATCCATTCATGAATTAAAAAGATGAATTATTCGTTACGTCAGCTTCGCGTTTTCGTCACCGTCGCGCAGGCCCGCAGCTTTAGCCGGGCAGGGGAGATCATTGGCCTCAGCCAGTCGGCGGTGAGCCATAGCGTTAAGGAGCTTGAAACACAAACGGGCGTGAAGCTGCTCGACCGCACGACGCGAGAAGTGGTGCTCACCGAAGCGGGACAGCAGCTGGCAATGCGTCTGGAGAGGCTGCTGGATGAACTGAACAGTACGCTCAGGGATGTCGGCCGGCTCGGCCAACAGCTTTCCGGCACCGTGAGAGTGGCGGCGAGCCAGACGATTTCAGCGCATCTTATTCCCCAGTGCATCGCTGAAAGTAATCACCGCTATCCGGATATTGATTTTGTTTTGCATGACAGGCCGCAGCAGTGGGTACTTGAGAGTATCCGTCAGGGGGATGTGGATTTTGGCATCGTTATTGATCCCGGAGCGGTAAGCGACCTGGAATGTGAAGTGGTACTCTCGGAGCCCTTTTTATTGCTCTGCCGCGATGATGATCCTCTGGCATCGCTGCCGCAGGTGGCCTGGCAGGCCTTGCAGGGGGCAAACCTGGTGTTACAGGATTATGCATCAGGCAGCCGCCCGCTGATAGATGCCGCACTGACCGCGCAGGGTGTTAAGGCAACCATTGTGCAGGAGATCGGGCATCCTGCCACGCTGTTCCCCATGGTCGAAGCGGGGATTGGCATCAGCGTTCTGCCGGCGCTGGCGCTGCCACTGCCGCAGGGGAGTCGTTTAACGGTGAAGCGTTTCGTACCCTGTGTCGAACGCCAGCTGATGCTGGTACGCCGTAAAAACAGGTCTCTTTCCGGCGCGGCGCATGCCTGCTGGGATGTGGTGCGTATGCAGGCCGAACGTTTGATGGAGGCCCGCACACGCGATCCACTTTTTAACGAAACCAATAATCAGACGTAGATATTAATCTGATGTTCTGCGGAGGGCTTATTGATGCCTTCCGCGACTGCCTCACCTTTTTCCTGCTTTGGCATCGCCTCTTCGGCCTGCTGACGCTGCAATTGCGCCAGCTGTGCCTGCAACATAGCCAGCTGAGATTCGAGTAATTCTTGCTGCTTTTGCTTTTCTTCTGCTGTGGCATCACCCATGGCCACTTCTTTGAGCTGCTGAGTGACTTTCGTTATCTGTTTGGTCAGACGGGTGATTTGAGAAGCAATGTCGTTTCCGCCGGAGCTGTTATCTACGCTGCCGATTTCCATCGCCGACAGAGAAACGGGCTTAAGAGTTGTCATATTGAGATCCTTTTCGCCATAAAATAGAGGTATCGGCAAAGAAGGCGTGAGCTTGAGTAAAACAAGCGGTCTGGCTGCAATGGGGATGTGCTATGTCGCAGATAGCAAAAAAGCGCCTTTAGGGCGCTTTTTTACATTGGTGGGTCGTGCAGGATTCGAACCTGCGACCAATTGATTAAAAGTCAACTGCTCTACCAACTGAGCTAACGACCCGAAATGGTGGGCGATGACGGGCTCGAACCGCCGACCCCCTCCGTGTAAAGGAGATGCTCTACCAACTGAGCTAATCGCCCATTTCGGAACTGCTGCGATAAGGTGAGAATGGTGGGCGATGACGGGCTCGAACCGCCGACCCCCTCCGTGTAAAGGAGATGCTCTACCAACTGAGCTAATCGCCCAATCTCAATTCTTATCTACACTGCGAGTCTACCGAAGTAGATGGTGGGTGATGACGGGCTCGAACCGCCGACCCCCTCCGTGTAAAGGAGATGCTCTACCAACTGAGCTAATCGCCCAATCTCAATTCTTATCTACACTGCGAGTCTACCGAAGTAGATGGTGGGTGATGACGGGCTCGAACCGCCGACCCCCTCCGTGTAAAGGAGATGCTCTACCAACTGAGCTAATCACCCCCGCTGTGTGGAGTCGCATTATAGGGAGAGTTGAAAATGAGTCAACGCATTTTCTAAAGTTTTTATTCGTTCGTCGTAAAATTAGTCAAAACGATCGCAAAACGGACTGTGGCGCATGATTTATAAACAAAAACAGCAATCTCGAACCGGATAAAGTGATCGACATTGAGGAATCGGCCCACAGTGATAGAATATTGCCCATTGTTTTCTTCCCGGAATTTGCCGATTACCGGCATCTTTATAACGTAAGGCCATTTCATGAAAATCAAAACTCGCTTCGCGCCGAGCCCGACAGGCTATCTGCATGTCGGTGGTGCACGTACCGCTCTCTACTCCTGGCTTTTCGCACGTCACAACAACGGTGAGTTTGTGCTGCGTATTGAAGACACCGATCTGGAGCGCTCAACGCCGGAAGCAATTGAAGCCATTATGGATGGGATGAACTGGCTGAATCTGGCGTGGGACGAAGGCCCATACTTCCAGACCAAACGTTTTGACCGCTATAACGCCGTAATTGACGAGATGCTGGTGGCAGGCACGGCCTATAAGTGTTACTGCTCCAGGGAGCGTCTGGATGCGCTGCGCGAAGAGCAAATGGCAAAAGGCGAAAAACCGCGTTATGACGGTCGCTGCCGCCATGACCACAGCGAGCATGCTGCTGATGAGCCTTGCGTAGTGCGTTTTGCTAACCCGCAGGATGGCTCTGTTATCTTTGATGACCAGATCCGTGGCCCGATCGAATTCAGCAACCAGGAGCTGGATGACCTCATCATTCGTCGTACTGACGGATCGCCAACCTATAACTTCTGCGTAGTTGTGGACGACTGGGATATGGAAATCACTCACGTGATCCGTGGTGAAGACCATATCAATAACACCCCGCGTCAGATCAACATTCTGAAAGCGTTGAACGCGCCTGTACCGGTATATGCGCACGTATCAATGATCAACGGTGACGACGGTAAAAAGCTGTCCAAACGTCATGGCGCGGTGAGTGTGATGCAGTACCGTGATGACGGCTATCTGCCGGAAGCGCTGCTGAACTACCTGGTGCGTCTGGGCTGGGCTCATGGTGACCAGGAGATCTTCAGCCGCGAAGAGATGATCGAGCTGTTCTCTCTGAACTCGGTGAGCAAATCAGCCAGCGCGTTCAACACTGACAAACTGCTGTGGCTGAACCATCACTACATCAATACCATGCAGCCAGAATATGTAGCGACTTATCTGCAATGGCACATTGAACAGGCAAACATCGATACCCGTACGGGCCCTGAACTGGCGGATCTGGTGAAGCTGCTTGGCGAGCGTTGCAAAACGCTGAAAGAAATTGCTGAAAGCTGCCGTTACTTCTATGAAGAGTTTGACGCGTTCGACGCCGACGCGGCCAAGAAACACCTGCGTCCGGTTGCGCGTCAGCCGCTGGAAGTGGTGCGTGACAAACTCGAAGCCATTACCGAATGGACTGCGGAAAATGTTCACCACGCGATTCAGGCTACCGCTGATGAGCTGGAAATTGGCATGGGTAAAGTCGGTATGCCGCTGCGCGTTGCGGTGACGGGGGCAGGCCAGTCTCCGGCGCTGGACGTGACCGTTCATGCCATCGGCAAATCACGTAGCGTTGCGCGTATCAACAAAGCGCTGGACTTTATTGCTGAGCGCGAAAGCCAGCAGTAATGCTCGTGTAATACAAAAAACGGCAGGGTAACCTGCCGTTTTTTTATGCCTGTTATTCAGCAATACCAAGACGCGTGAGAAAACCCTGCAACCCTTCACGAGCGAGCAACTTGTGCAAACGTTCCTGTTCGACAGTCGTCATGTTTTCCAGCGAGTCGATAATTTGTGGAAGCAGGCTGGATGAGGTTGCCACGCCGTAGTGGGAAGGGCTTTCCGCCACATGGTAAACAGCCCGACGGTTACGAATGGCAGGAAGGCTAATGATGTGCTCCTTAACGTGCGCATCAATACATATCACCCTCGCTCTTCCGCCTTTTACACCGTTGATACCCTCCGTTTTCCATCCCTTCTGTCGTATCCAGCGATTAACGGTTTGTCGGGCTACGCCCAGACTGTCCGCCAGCTCTTCCGTGGTCATTTTGCTGCGTAATCTTTTCATATCAGCGTTGGTCGCGAATCCCTAAACGTTGTAACAAGCCGGTAATCCCTTCCCGCAGTAACAGCGATGTCATCTGCTTTTGCTCTTCCGGCGTCATTTCATTCGCCAGCGTCAGGAGCAGGGCATGAAGCGAGCCCTCGTGGTACGTATCTGGCAGTTCCGGCGTCTCTGTTGCCCTGCGCGCGCTGCGAATAAAGTCGCGCACTTTTTCATTGACGTGTACCAGACGCGCCTTGCCACCCTGAACGCCTGGCTTTGGCGATGTAATCCAACCCTCTTTGCGTACCCATTTATTGATGGTCTGTCGGCTATAGCCAGTCAGCAGGGCTAACTCTTCTGGCGTCATTCGTTCCTTGATCATACAATTTCCTGAATATCTGTGGGGTTAATTAGTGGTTCATTTTATAGCACCGTTTTACGTGAAAACGTGACAAGCTTAACTCCTGGCTGCGAGCAGGCTCGCAAAGTGATTCATTTGCATGATTTTTCGGCGGTTGAAAGGCGGAGGTTGAATTTGCCGTTGACACTCTGCGGCGGAATTCATATTATGCCGCCCGTCAACATGACAGCTTTACGACGGGGCTATAGCTCAGCTGGGAGAGCGCCTGCATGGCATGCAGGAGGTCAGCGGTTCGATCCCGCTTAGCTCCACCAAACTCTGAACCCAACAGAGTGCGGTAGGTAAAGTAACATGTGGGGCTATAGCTCAGCTGGGAGAGCGCTTGCATGGCATGCAAGAGGTCAGCGGTTCGATCCCGCTTAGCTCCACCAAAATTTAAACCCTCGTCGCAAGACGGGGGTTTTTTTATATCTTGTAAAATGTTTAGACTCTTTTTGTTGCCAGCAATGTCGTTTTCTATACATCACCTCAATCCAAATCAATAAACAAGTCTATAAATAGACCTGAACTTGATTCGTGCAATTAATAAACCTATTATCCATCCGGTCAATAAGACGATGGTTAAATAGATCACACGGATTAATGAATAGAAAAATTTACAATAATGTAAAAATATTTATGATTGTCCTGGCGTTAAGCCTGATTACGATCCCCTTTTCCCGTTATATCTCCCCGCGCGCTATCGTCAACGAAAATGATGTTTATTTAGCGTGGTTGCCCTTAAGCGCCATGCTCGCCATCGTATTGTTATTTGGACGTCGGGCAATCATTCCTTTACTGATTGGATTTAGTGTTACTAACATTTATTACTTTGATTTAGCATTACTACAATCTTCCGTGTTATTAATTTGTCAGACGTTTGCCGTCTTCGCTGCCTGTGGCGTCATCCGTCTGATGCTGGGCAAACGCTGGCGACACAGCATCCCGAATAAGTACATCGGTATACGTATTTTCTGGCTCGGATTTGTGGTTCCTGTAGGCATCAAATTATCGATGTATCTGGCGGGATATTTATTTGATTTTCCGGTGACAATCTCCTCCTATTTCGGCGAAGGCTCTGCAATTTATAACGTTATCGATATTCAAAGCCTGATTTGTGCCGCCCTGATTTTCACCATGATGTTCTACTACCCGTTAAGAATGATAATTAATCCCCGGTATGCCCGAACATTCTGGCGGCGAAGCGTGAAGCCCCTCTTTTGTCACAAAAAAGTGTTATTTATCGTTGTGTGGCTGATGCTGTTGGTCTCGATGATCGCTATTTTGTGCGCGCCTTTCGAGTCACAGTTTATTGCTGGTTATTTGATGCCAATCGTTTTTATTCTTTTTACCCTGGGGATTGGTCGTCTGAGCTATGCGCTCATCTCTTTACTCTGGGCGGCCTCGGCGCTCATGCTGTTGACCTACAATTATAATTTTCTTAATGGCGTTGAATCGGGCCACTCGCTCTCCTTTATCTTGTCGGTACTGATCTCTTTCGCCATCTGCCTGCTTTACATGTCGCGGATCTATCAGAAAAGTGAATGGCTGAAACAGGGGTGGCAGGAGAGGGCGCTTACCGATCCGCTCACCGGTCTGCCTAACATTCGTGCGCTGGAAGTGTTTTTACAGCACCATCCCGAAGCCAAAATCTGCTGCCTGCGCCTGGATAATCTGGAATTTCTGAGCCGTCATTACGGCATCCTCATGCGTGTACACTGTAAAAAGATGATCACCGCGTCGCTGCAACCGTTATTGCAAAAAGACGAGAAGCTCTTTCAGTTGCCAGGCAGTGAGCTGGTGGTGGTCTTGTTGGGGCCGGGCACGGCTGAACGTCTGCAATATATGGTTGATCATCTGAACAGCCGTAAGATTGTCTGGAACAAGACTGAGCTCGACATTGAGTTTGGCGCCTCCTGGGGCGAAGTACCGGATGGGGAAAGCCTGCACCACACGCTGGGTCAGCTGAGCTGGCTGTCCGAGCAATCCTGTGGCGGGCATAACGTTCTGGCGTTAACCAACAGTCTGGATGATGTCTCTGGTCAGACGACGGACAGGGTGCTAATGCTGGCCCGCATAAAACGCGCCCTTGATATCGGCGGTCTTCACCTTTACGCCCAGCCAATTCACAACGCGCGCGGGGAAGGGTACTTTGAAATCCTCTCCAGGCTGGAAAGCGATGGCGAGATCATCACCCCTGACCGCTTTATTCCGCTGATTGCTCAGTTCAACCTGAGTCACCGGTTTGACCTGAACGTGTTGGAAAAATTGCTGATGTGGATGCGCAGCCATCCGTCCGGACGTGCAGGAACGCGCTTCTCCGTTAATCTGATGCCGCTGACGCTGATGCAAAATGAGATTGCGGCTGAGATCATCGCGCTTTTTGAACGCTACGCTATCGCGCCGCAAAATATCATCATTGAGATCACCGAGGAACAGGCTTTCTCAGACTCGGGAAGCAGCATCAAAAATATCCAGCAGCTGCGTGATTACGGCTTCCGCATTGCCATAGACGACTTTGGTACCGGCTATGCCAACTTTGAGCGCCTGAAGCGGCTGGAGGCCGATATCATTAAGATCGATGGTTGCTTCGTGAAAGATATCTGCACCGACAGCATGGATGCGATGATCGTGCAGTCCATTTGCAACATGGCAAAAACGAAATCGCTGTGTGTGGTGGCTGAATATGTGGAAACGGCTGAACAACGCGAGATGTTGTTGCGATTTGGCGTAGATTATTTGCAGGGCTATTTGATTGGTAAACCCCAGCCTCTGGCGGCGCTGGAAGCATAAAAAAACCGGGAGCGAGGACTCCCGGTTTTTATTACGCGGTATGAATTACAGAACCAGTGCTGCAATAGAGGCAGACAGGACGCTCACCAGCGTTGAACCGTAAACCAGCTTCAGGCCAAAGCGAGAAACCACGTTACCCTGCTCTTCGTTCAGGCCTTTAATCGCGCCAGCGATGATACCGATGGAAGAGAAGTTCGCGAAGGAGACCAGGAAGACGGACAGGATCCCTTCCGCACGTGGGGAGAGTGTGCTGGCAATCTTCTGGAGATCCATCATCGCCACGAATTCGTTGGATACCAGTTTCGTTGCCATGATGCTGCCCACCTGCAACGCTTCGTGAGCCGGTACACCCATCACCCAGGCAACCGGGTAGAAGATATAGCCCAGAATGCCCTGGAAGGAGATACCGAGTACGGCCGCAAACAGGGCGTTCAGCGCAGCGATCAGCGCGATAAAGCCAATCAGCATCGCGGCAACGATAATTGCAACCTTGAAACCCGCCAGAATGTATTCACCCAGCATTTCGAAGAAGCTCTGTCCCTCGTGCAGGTTAGACATCTGAATGTTCTCTTCGCTGGCATCCACGCGGTACGGGTTAATCAGCGAAAGAACGATAAAGGTGCTGAACATATTCAGAACCAGGGCCGCAACCACGTATTTAGGTTCCAGCATAGTCATATACGCGCCCACGATAGACATGGAAACGGTAGACATTGCTGTCGCCGCCATGGTGTACATGCGGTTACGGGACATCTTGCCGAGGATATCTTTATACGCAATGAAGTTCTCAGACTGACCGAGGATCAGTGAGCTGACTGCGTTAAAGGATTCCAGTTTACCCATGCCGTTAACTTTCGATAACAGGAAGCCGATCGCACGGATAACCACCGGCAGAACGCGGATGTGCTGAAGGATACCGATCAGGGCAGAGATGAAGACGATAGGGCAGAGTACCTTCAGGAAGAAGAAGGCCAGACCCTGATCGTTCATGCTGCCAAAGACGAAGTTTGTCCCTTCGTTGGCAAATCCGAGCAGTTTTTCGAACATTTCGGAGAAGCCTTTCACGAAGCCGAGGCCTACGTTGGAGTTCAGGAAGAACCACGCAAGTAAAACTTCAATGACCAGCAGCTGGACAACATAGCGAATACGAATTTTTTTGCGGTCTGTGCTGACCAGCAATGCAAGTGCAGTAACGACAACAAGTGCCAGGACAAAATGAAGGACGCGGTCCATATTTGCTCCAAATATGAGGCAGGTTTAATTTCCGTGCACATTCTATGTAACAAGCACAAAGAAAACGAGATCAAGCCCACACTATAGTTACATCCTGTGACGAGTCTCAAAAATAGTGATCAACAATACATTTTTGTTATGTTAGGTAAATGAGTGAAAAGTTAAGTTTGTGTGCTACGCTTCACAAATGTCTGCGCATTTTCACATTCTGTGACCTTGCTCCACCTGCCTGTCTATCGTTCCTGGCTATCAGAGAAATCATGTTAACCATTTCAAATGAACTTGATAATCATTCTCATTTTGATAGCATAAAACATAGCAAAGGCTATATTTCCAGAGGCAGAAATGACGAATAGTCGCGTAGAGAGTAGCAGCGGCAGAGCGGCACGCAAGCTGCGGCTCGCATTAATGGGACCGGCATTCATTGCCGCGATTGGCTACATCGATCCGGGTAATTTTGCGACCAACATTCAGGCCGGGGCCAGTTTCGGCTATAAACTGCTGTGGGTTGTGGTCTGGGCCAATCTGATGGCGATGCTGATTCAGATGCTCTCCGCGAAGCTGGGTATTGCTACCGGAAAAAACCTGGCGGAGCAAATCCGCGATCATTATCCACGTCCGGCAGTTTGGTTTTACTGGGTTCAGGCGGAAATTATCGCCATGGCCACCGATCTCGCCGAGTTTATCGGGGCGGCGATCGGCTTTAAGCTTATTCTGGGCGTCTCTCTGCTTCAGGGGGCCGTGCTGACCGGGATCGCCACTTTCCTGATTCTGATGCTCCAGCGGCGGGGGCAAAAACCGCTGGAGAAAGTCATCGGCGGCCTGCTGCTGTTCGTCGCTGCCGCCTATATTGTTGAGCTGATTTTCTCCCAGCCGAATCTGGCGCAGCTGACGAAAGGGATGGTGATCCCGTCGTTACCTACTTCTGAAGCCGTTTTTCTGGCTGCCGGGGTGCTGGGGGCGACAATTATGCCGCACGTCATTTATCTACACTCTTCATTAACCCAGAATCTGCATGGCGGGACGAGTAAAGAGCGCTACTCCGCCTCGAAATGGGATGTGGCTATCGCGATGACCATTGCCGGATTTGTGAATCTGGCGATGATGGCCACCGCCGCCGCCGCGTTCCACTTTAACGGGCATACCGGGGTTGCCGATCTTGACCAGGCTTACCTGACGCTGGAGCCGTTGCTGAGTCATGCCGCTGCCACCATTTTTGGTTTAAGCTTGGTTGCTGCGGGCCTTTCATCTACGGTTGTGGGGACACTGGCCGGGCAGGTGGTGATGCAGGGGTTCGTACGTTTCCATATTCCGCTGTGGGTTCGCCGCTCGGTCACGATGCTGCCTTCCTTTGTTGTGATCCTGATGGGGCTGGATCCGACCCGCATTCTGGTGATGAGTCAGGTGCTGCTGAGTTTCGGGATTGCGCTGGCGCTGGTGCCGCTGCTGATCTTCACCAGCAACAAATCACTGATGGGCGATCTGGTGAATTCGACGTGGGTGAAACGCGCCGGGTGGGCCATTGTGGTCGTGGTGGTGGCGTTAAACTTGTGGTTGCTGATAGGCACAGCCGCAGGCCTGTAAAAGAAAAAGGAGCCGGAAGGCTCCTTTTTGTTGTTAATGGTGATGGCCGTGACCGTGGCCTCTGCCTTTTCCGTGACCCCAGCCGCCACGGCGGTCGTCACGATCTTTCCAGCCTTCGCGGTAGCCGCGTTCGTAAGCCTTACGCTTATCCCAGCCACGGTGATAGCCGTTATCGTGTTTCCACCAGCGGTTTTGACGCCATTCATAATGGCGATGCCAGTAGTCACGGTCGCGCCAGTAGCCACCGTCCCAGTATCTGCCGTAGTCATCACGATCGCCAATTTGTAATTTAATCGATGGCAACAGGGTGATTTCGCCCGCATTGGCGACCAGCGGGGCCGAAGCCAGTAATACCGCTGCAAGAATCAGTGACCTGAACATACTCTTCTCCTTCACGATCGGGGCCGCTGTGCGACCTGTTAACGCAATTTTACGAGTTGGTAAACATTCGTTTCATCGCCTCAACTCCTAAATCATGAACGAGAGCACTTTTTGCTAAAAGTGTTTTTAATCTGAACTGGACAGGATCGTATCTATCGTCTTGAGCTCTTCTGCCGTGAACCGACAATTTTCAAGCACGCCTGCTGCATCATCAATTTGTCCGGTCTTGCTTGCGCCGATGAGCACGGATGTCACCGCATCGTGGCGCAGGATCCAGGCCAGTGCCATTTGCGACAGCTTTTGCCCCCGTTTTTCCGCCAGCGCATTCAGCTTACGTACCTTTTCCAGCTTTTTGTCGGTGATCTGTTCCGGATTAAGGAACTTACTGCCGCTTGCTGCGCGAGAATCCGCTGGGATGCCGTTCAGATAGCGATCGGTCAACTGTCCGCCCGCCAGGGGAGAGAAGGGGATACATCCCACCCCTTTTTGCTGCAACACGTCCAGCAACCCCTCTTCAGGCGCACGTTCAAACATGGAGTACTTCGGCTGGTGGATCAAACATGGCGTGCCCAGATCCTCCATTATTTCAATCGCCTGCCGTGCCATTTCTGCCGGGTAGTTGGACAGACCGATGTACAGCGCTTTGCCCTGACGCACCACATGGTCAAGCGCTTTCATGGTTTCACGTAGCGGCGTGTGTGGATCCGGGCGGTGGTGATAGAAGATATCGACATACTCCAGCCCCATACGCTTGAGGCTCTGGTCCAGGCTTGCGATCAGATATTTACGCGAGCCCCAGTCACCGTAAGGCCCGTCCCACATGGTGTAGCCCGCTTTAGTGGAGATGATCAGCTCATCGCGCCAGGGCAGGAAATCCTCCTGCAAAATGCGCCCAAAATTACGTTCGGCCGAACCAGGAGGCGGGCCGTAATTATTGGCAAGGTCAAAATGCGTAATACCCAAATTGAAAGCACGCTGTAAAAGTTGACGGCTGTTTTCGAGCAACGTCGCGTCGCCAAAATTATGCCACAGCCCCAACGAGATGGCGGGAAGCTTAAGACCGCTTTGCCCACAGCGGCGATATTGCATTGTCTGATAACGATTTTTGTCAGGCTGATAACCCATTTGTGAGACCTCTGGCGCTGGAAAGAAACATCCGTGTATACGTTTACACTAATCTTAAGAAAATGAGCATAGCGCAGCTTTTTTCGTAAAGCATTCTTTCCAGCCCCTGATTGTCGTCAATTCTGGACACGCTTCACGCTTATTTAATACTCAGAGTGAGGTCAACGTCAGAAGGACACTTATAATATGCGTACCCCCTATTGCGTCGCCGATTACCTGCTGGACCGACTAACAGATTGTGGTGCCGATCATCTGTTTGGCGTGCCGGGCGACTATAACCTGCAATTTCTCGATCACGTGATAGACAGCCCGGACATCTGCTGGGTGGGCTGTGCCAACGAACTGAACGCGTCTTACGCCGCAGACGGCTATGCCCGCTGTAAGGGCTTTGCCGCACTCCTGACGACATTCGGCGTTGGGGAGTTAAGCGCCATGAACGGTGTGGCGGGCAGCTTTGCCGAACATGTTCCCGTCCTCCATATTGTAGGGGCCCCGGGTATGGCGGCGCAGCAGCGAGGAGAGTTACTGCACCATACGTTGGGCGACGGCGAGTTCCGCCACTTCTATCATATGAGCGAACCCATCACCGTTGCGCAGGCGGTGCTTACGGAACAAAACGCCTGCTATGAAATTGACAGAGTCCTGACCACCATGCTGCGGGAGCGCCGTCCGGGCTATCTGATGCTGCCCGCCGATGTGGCGAAAAAAGCCGCTACACCTCCTGTAAGCGCTCTCACTGTTAACCCCGCACCGGCCGATTCAGCCTGCTTGCAGGCGTTCCGTGAGGCTGCCGAAAAGCGCTTGTCTACGAGCAAACGCACCGCGCTGTTAGCGGACTTCCTGGTACTCCGCCACGGTCTGCGCGCGGCCCTTCAGACGTGGGTGAAAGAGGTGCCGATGGCACACGCCACCATGCTGATGGGCAAGGGAATTTTTGACGAACGACAGAGCGGTTTTTACGGCACCTACAGCGGATCGGCGAGCGCCGCGCCGGTCAAAGAGGCCATCGAGGGTGCTGATACGGTGCTGTGCATTGGCACGCGCTTTACCGATACGCTCACTGCCGGATTTACCCACCAGCTTACGCCAGACCAGACGATAGAGGTTCAGCCTCACGCGTCCCGCGTCGGCGACGTCTGGTTTACGGGTATCCCGATGAGGGAGGCCATTGAAACGCTGACAGCGCTGTGTAAAACCTATGTTCGTGATACGCGAGCGCCATCGGATCACAGCGGCTTTTCGTTCCCGACTATTGAAGGGGCGCTGACTCAGGAGAGCTTCTGGCGTACCCTGCAAACGTTTATTCGCCCCGGAGACATTATTCTGGCTGACCAGGGGACGTCTGCTTTCGGCGCTATCGATCTGCGTTTACCGGCGGACGTGAACTTTATCGTCCAGCCGCTGTGGGGATCGATTGGCTACACGCTGGCGGCGGCGTTTGGCGCGCAAACGGCGTGTCCGAATCGACGCGTGATTGTCCTGACGGGCGACGGCGCCGCGCAGTTGACCATTCAGGAGCTGGGATCCATGCTGCGCGACAAGCAGCGCCCGATTATTCTGGTGCTTAACAACGAAGGATACACGGTGGAAAGGGCCATCCACGGGCCGGAGCAGCGCTATAACGATATTGCCCTCTGGAACTGGACGCAGATACCGCAGGCGCTGAGCCTGGCGCCTCAGGCAGAGTGCTGGCGCGTCAGCGAAGCGGAAGCGCTGGCGGAGGTGCTGGATAAAGTGGCACACCATGAGCGGCTTTCGCTGATCGAGGTCATGCTGCCGAAAGCCGATATTCCGCCGCTGCTGAGCGCGCTGACCAAAGCGCTGGAGGCGCGCAATAACGCCTGATTACCTGTCGTTTCGCCATGCCATCAGCATCGGTTTGCCCGCCAGCAGGAGCCAGGCGGGCAACATCACGATACAGAGCAGCGGCAGAAGCGTGGTATCCGGCACGACAACGGCCGCCATAAACAGGCTCAGCCACGCATCGCGCGTGACCACCAGTACCAGCCCCAGAATGGAGCAGGAGACGGTAATCGCCGCAGGGACAGCGTCAACGTGCTCATGCAGCATCAGCCCCAGCGCGACGCCAACAAATACCGCCGGGAAGATACGACCTCCCCGGAAACCACAGGCCGCCGCGACCACCAGCGCCGCCAGTTTCACCAGCGCGAACAGCAGATAATCTGAGACGCTGAAGACCTGGCTGAAGGCCAGCTGCTGCATCTCGTCCAGACCCTTAAACAGCGTAACCGTCCCGCCGATAGCGCCTAAAACGCCCAGAATAAAACCCCCCATGCCCAGAATCAGCACCGGATGCTTCAGCCTGTGCATCAGGCGATGCAGGCGAGGAAGACACCACACCGCGACCATCCCCAACGCAATGGCGATCGCGACGACGACGGCGCCGCTGAAAATATCGGTGAGTTGCATCTGGCCGTAGTGGGGAATGGAGAGTGAAAAATGGGGATGGAAAAACAGGCTGGTGGTGAGGGCTCCCGCAGCGGCGGCCATTAGCGGCGCGAAGAGTTTATCCCAAAGCGGCACCTCATGATCACTGCTGAGCGTTTGCGAAAAAATGAGCGCAGCCGCGACCGGAGTGCCAAACAGCGCCCCGATGGTGCCAGCGGAGGCCAGGATCGTCCAGTCCAGCGCGCCAACGCGCGGGAAAAGACGCGCCCCCAGAAAGACCGCCAGCGCGATATTCACCGCCATAATGGGATGTTCAGGCCCGAGGCTTACGCCGCCCGCAAGACCGATTATCAGCGCGATGATAAGCCCCGGCAGAGCCGAGGGGGAGACAGGCGCGCCAATCAAGGGTTCCAGTGCCGGGTCCGGCCCGGCATGGCCCGGGCTATAGCGGATCACCAGCCCTACGGCAATCCCGGTCAGGGTCAGCATCACCATGATCCAGCCCGGCGAGTCAATGCTGATGCCGAGTTTTACCGGAAGCGCGGTCCATAAAATCGTTTGCAGCACCGCCGCCACTTTCATGACGACGATGAGCACCAGGCTCGACGCCACGCCAATAATCAGCGCCGGGACAGCCAATAACAGCATGGTTCTGGCTCGCGGATGGAGCATGATGATTTCCTTGTACAAAACGGCTTAACGTTACTTTGCACAATCAGCATTGTGGCAATAGTGCAAAAGGTGCTGAAACGGTAAAGTTATTATGTGACGAAGATCGATAATCCATGGGCAGTCACCTTCTGGTCGTTGTTGTTATCACGCCTTGAATTTACAGTGTCCCAAAGATTTATTCTGACTTTAGCGGAGCAGTAGAAGAATGACAAAGTATGCTTTGGTAGGTGATGTAGGCGGCACCAACGCGCGCCTTGCCCTGTGCGATGTGAACAGCGGTGAAATTTCTCAGGCGAAAACCTATTCAGGGCTGGATTACCCAAGCCTGGAAGCGGTGGTTCGCGTCTATCTGGAAGAGCATAAAGTGAGCGTTGAAGACGGTTGTATCGCCATCGCCTGTCCGATCACCGGCGACTGGGTGGCGATGACCAACCACACGTGGGCCTTCTCAATTGCCGAAATGCGGAAAAACCTCGGCTTCTCGCACCTTGAAATTATCAACGACTTCACTGCGGTTTCCATGGCTATCCCAATGCTTAAACCAGAGCATCTGATTCAGTTCGGCGGTACGGCCCCGGTTGAAGGCAAACCGATTGCCGTTTACGGCGCGGGAACCGGTCTGGGGGTGGCGCACCTGGTCCACGTCGACAAACGCTGGGTCAGCCTGCCGGGCGAGGGCGGTCACGTGGATTTTGCGCCGAACAGCGAAGAAGAGGGCATTATTCTTGAGGAGCTACGCGCCGAGATTGGTCACGTGTCGGCCGAGCGGGTGCTTTCTGGTCCGGGTCTGGTGAACCTGTATCGGGCGATTGTCAAATCAGACGGTCGTCTGCCGGAAAATCTGCAACCGAAAGATGTGACCGAACGCGCGCTGGCCGACAGCTGTATTGACTGCCGCCGTGCTTTGTCGCTGTTCTGCGTCATCATGGGGCGTTTTGGCGGCAACCTGGCGCTGAACCTTGGCACCTTTGGCGGGGTCTATATTGCGGGCGGGATCGTGCCGCGCTTCCTCGATTTCTTTACCGCCTCCGGCTTCCGTGGCGGCTTCGAAGACAAAGGCCGCTTCAGGAGCTATGTCCAGGACATTCCTGTTTACCTGATTGTCCACGACAACCCAGGCTTACTGGGATCCGGCGCGCATCTGCGTCAGGTTCTTGGTCAGATCCTCTGACGCTCATTTCCCTCTCCTGCGGGAGAGGGAACGTGCTACAGGTGCATGAGCTGGCGGAACTCTTTCACTCTGCTGCGGCTTACCGGCACCTGAAAATCCAGATCCTTCAGCCGCAATATATAGGTGTTGTTAAACCAGGGTTCGATTTCGCGGATCTTGTTCAGGTTGACGCAGAACGAGCGGTGGCAGCGGAAGAAGTGGGCGGCCGGGAGTTTATTGCAGAATTCGGTGATGTTCATCGCCATGACGTAGGATTCACGCCGCGTATAGACAAATGTCATTTTTTCATGCGCTTCGGCATAGTAAATATCGTCGACAGGCGTGACGATGATCCGTTCGTCCTTCACCAGATTAATCGTGTCGTTTTCCCGCGCTGCCGGGCTGGCACTGGCGGGTAAGGACTGCTGCTGCCACGCGGCTTCCAGCTTATGCAGCATGCTGATAATACGCGACTCCTGGTACGGCTTTAGAATATAGTCAAACGCCTCAAGCTCGAAGGCCTCCACGGCATGCTCTTTCCACGCGGTGACAAACACAATAAACGGCTTGTGGGCGAACTGATTGATATTTTGCGCCAGCAGGACGCCGTCCAGCGACGGAATATTAATATCGAGGAATATCGCGTCGACCCGGTTATGCTGTAAAAATTTCAGCACGTCCAGACCATCCTCAAAACAGCCAACAATCTCCATCTGGCTGTGGGTTTTGATAAGCCAGCTCAACTCCTGTTGAGCCAGAAATTCATCTTCTACGATGATGACTTTCATCTGTTACTCCGGCCTACGGCAACAAGGATATGGGGGCATTCACGGGCGTTCGCTCATTCGGAACATAAAAGGCAATTTCGGTGCCCGGCTCAAGGCGGTGAATATGCAGCCCGTCACCGTACAGCAGTTTGACCCGGTGATGCACATTCAGCAGTCCGATCTTGTTGCCCGGCATTTCGTTTGATTTGACGCGTTCGATAACTTTCGGATCGATGCCGTGCCCGGTATCGCGCACGGCGATACGCACGCGGTTACCGCTTTCCGTTACGCTAATTGTTACCACGCCTTTGCCTTTACACGGCTGAATACCGTGAACAATGGCGTTTTCCACCAGAGGCTGGATCAGCAGGCTTGGGATCACGCAGTTGACCTCTTCATCAATATCGTAAATGACCGTCAGCTTATCGCCAAAGCGAGCCTGCTCGATCGCGATGTAATCCTTGATTTGATACAGCTCTTTTTTGATGTCGATCTGCTCGTCGTCTTTTAGCTCAATGTTGTAGCGAAGATAGCGCGACAGATTAAATATCAGCTGCCGCGCGGTGTCCGGATTCAGACGGATGGAAGAGGAGATAGCGTTCAGCGCGTTAAACAGAAAATGGGGATTGATCTTGCTTTGCAGGGCGCGCAGCTCTGCCTTATTTGCCATCTCGCGCAGCTGCTCTGCACGCGAAACCTCTAGTTGAGTGGAGATGATCTGCGACAGGCCAATCGCCATCTCCTGGAGCGAGGAGGTGATTTGGTGCGCATGACAGTAGTAAATTTTCAGCGTCCCCGTGACCACGCCTTTTTCCCACAGCGGGATCACCAGCATTGAGTGGATCTCTGGCGTCCGGTGGGCTTCGTCATTGTTTTTAATGATGATTTTTCCGTAGTTAATCGCCTGTCTGGTGGTTGGGCTGATGGTGTCGTCGCTGTCGCGATAATTGTGCTCACCGACGCCAACGTAAGCCAGCACGTGATCAATATTGGTGATAGCGACCGCATCGGCATGAATATCACGGCGGATGATATCGCAAACCTGACGTAAAGATTCGGCGTTAACGTGCCGGAAAAGCGGCAGCGTCTTGTTGGCGATATCCAGCGCCAGCTTGGCCTGACGCGCGGCGCTGGCCTCTTTTTCACCTTCCACGCTTTGCACCAGCAGCACGATAAAACCGATACAGACGCTCCCGAGGATCATCGGAATACCGATCTTCGAGACGATATCCAGCCCCAGCGCAACGGTTGGCGCCCAGACGATGACCAGGATCATGGTCAGCGTTTCGCAGACCATCCCCGCGATAATCCCCGCACGCCAGTGCTGCTTTTTCGGGATTTTGCGGTTAATCCAGCCCGAGAGCAGCCCGGCAATAATGCTGGTGATAAAGCAGGGAACTGCCGTCACGCCGCCAATATCAATCAGGTATCGATGGGTGCCAGCGATAATGCCTGTGATAATCCCGACCCAGGGACCAAAGAGGATCCCGCCCGACATGACGGCGATGATGCGCACGTTCACCAGCGAGCCTTCTACCGGCACCCCGGACCAGGTGCTGAACAGGGCAAACATCGAAAAGATAAACGTGACGGCCAGCAGCTCTTTTGGCGAATGGGCAGATTTATGCAACAGTTCGCGGAACAAGCGGATGCGGATAAGGAAAAAGAGACAGATCAGCATTAATGCCGCGCGGTCGAACACCGCGAGGAGCATATTGAAGATTTCGTGCACGGTCAGGCCTGGGAAAACGGGAAAAATCTATGATAGAAAACATAGGGCCTGATGACCAGCTATCCATCAGATTTATCAAATGGGGAAAAACCATAATTCTCAAAGGGGATTGCTGGCTTTTGACTGAAAGCCGGCGCTTTTCCGTTTGGGGAGAAACGTCAGGTAACGATACTGAAAATATTGTGTTAAATTGTAGCGCTTAAAACTGCCTGTTCGCGATAAGAGTTCCGCTTTTCACTGCAATCGCATTCCCGTTTTAGCGCAAAATATTGTTTTGCCGTTATCCTCTCGACAGCGTCTTTTTCTTCGGGTTATTTTCTAAGCACGCCACACGGGTGGCAGCGTCGCTCGGACGGTCCGGGCGCTAACGTGACTCTGAGGAATTTATGGCTGAATTCAGTCCTGAACGCCGTTTTACGCGTATCGATCGTCTCCCCCCTTATGTTTTCAATATCACTGCTGAACTGAAAATGGCTGCGCGTCGGCGCGGCGAAGACATTATCGATTTCAGTATGGGTAACCCTGACGGCCCAACGCCGCCGCACATTGTTGAGAAACTCTGCACGGTTGCCCAGCGTCCCGATACCCATGGGTATTCCACCTCACGCGGCATTCCACGCTTACGTCGGGCGATCTCCCGCTGGTATCAGGATCGTTATCAGGTCGATATCGATCCTGAAAGTGAAGCGATTGTGACCATTGGCTCCAAAGAGGGGCTGGCCCACCTGATGCTGGCGACGCTGGATCACGGCGATACCGTACTGGTGCCGAATCCGAGCTACCCGATTCACATCTATGGGGCGGTGATTGCCGGGGCGCAGGTGCGTTCTGTCCCGCTGGTGGAAGGCGTCGACTTCTTTAACGAGCTGGAACGGGCGATTCGTGAAAGCTATCCGAAGCCGAAAATGATGATCCTCGGTTTCCCGTCAAACCCAACGGCACAATGCGTTGAACTCGAATTCTTCGAGAAAGTGGTCGCGCTGGCTAAGCGTTACGACGTGCTGGTGGTACACGATCTCGCCTACGCCGATATCGTTTATGATGGCTGGAAAGCGCCGTCAATTATGCAGGTACCGGGTGCCCGTGATGTGGCGGTTGAGTTTTTCACCCTGTCGAAAAGCTACAACATGGCGGGCTGGCGAATTGGTTTTATGGTGGGAAACAAAACGCTGGTGAGTGCCCTGGCGCGTATTAAAAGCTACCATGACTATGGCACCTTTACGCCGTTACAGGTTGCGGCCATCGCGGCGCTGGAAGGGGATCAGCAGTGCGTGCTCGATATTGCCGCTCAGTACAAACGCCGCCGAGATGTGCTGGTAAAAGGGCTTCATGAAGCAGGCTGGATGGTGGAAATGCCTAAAGCCTCCATGTACGTCTGGGCGAAAATCCCCGAGCCGTATGCGGCGATGGGTTCTCTGGAATTTGCCAAAAAACTGCTTCAGGATGCGAAGGTTTGCGTCTCTCCAGGCATTGGCTTTGGTGACTACGGTGACACGCATGTGCGTTTCGCGCTGATTGAAAACAGCGACCGTATCCGTCAGGCAGTGCGGGGCATTAAAAGCATGTTCCGTGCGGATGGCCTGCTTGCAGCGAAGAGCGTTGCGGAACAACCCGAGTCGTAACGGAAACCAAAAAAAACAGGCGCCAACGGCGCCTGTTTTTTTGACTGCATTTTCTTAACTAGATCATCAGAGCAAACGTTCCGGCCCAAACTAAAACAATAACCGAAATGCCCATAAAGAAATATTTCACGTTTCATCGCTCCGCGTATCTTCCGGTACGCATTAAAAAAACAGAGTCCAACTGAGTATAGAGAGTTGAAATCATGCGAAAGGGGAAATCGGAATTATCCCGTTACGTCGCTAACTTCAGCTCTGAATTCTGTGCTTTCCTGTCGCCAGACGGCGCTAATGTACGCCTAAATTTCAGGAGTGACAAGAGGCATTTTTTTAAATAATTTCCTACACTTACGAGTGTCGTGGAACGGCGACAGTTTGATTTCGGTACGCAATAAATGCCTGTTGAGCGACGGTCGAAAAAAGCCGTTACGCACTGTGATTACAGGTGTTTGAAAAGGTTAGTTTCTTAGCGAAACTAACCTTCGAAAGGGGTCAGATATAGAGTGAGGCTTCGCCAAGGGGACGGGTTTTAAAGCGGCGGTGCATCCACAGATACTGCTCAGGCGCACGCATAATCTCAAACTCAATCACCTTATTGATAAAGGTCGCGGCTTCACTCTCATCTTCAGGATAGTTCGCCATCTCTGGGGAGATATGCAGACGATAGCCTGACTTATCCGCTTTTCTGACCATGGTCACCGTCAACATCGCGGCGCCTGAGAGACGTGAAATCACAAAGGTACCGTTCGTCGTAGCGACATCTTTAACCGCAAAGAAAGGGGCAAAGCTGCTGCCTTTAGGACCGTAGTCCTGATCCGGGGCAAACCAGACTGCTTCACCTTTTTTCAGGGCGCCAACCATACCGCGCAAATTGTTACGGCTGATCATCGCCTTATTTGAACGCATGCGGCCCCGCGTTTGTACCCATTCCATCAGCGCGCTGTTATGCGGGCGATAGGTTGCCATCATCGGCTGACAAAGGCCCATAACGCGGCCACCCAGCTCAAGCGACATAAAATGCACACCCACAACCATCACGCCGCGGTTTTGCATCTGGGCACGTTTCAGGTTATCCAGACCTTCCACGTCAAACCATTTACGGACACGCTCGTCTGGCCAGAACCAGGCCATACCGGTTTCAAGCAGCGCCATACCGATAGATTTAAAGTTTTCCGCAATCAGCGTTTCGCGCTGCTGCGCATTGTAATACGGAAAGCAAAGTTCGAGATTTTTTCGGGCAATGGACTCACGACGCTTAAGGAAGTGACGCGATGCGCTGCCGAGCTTCGAACCCAGGAAACGGATCACGGGATAAGGAAGTTGAACCAGCAGCCAAAGTACGCCAAGGCCAAACCACGTAAACCAGTAGCGCGGGTGCAGAAACGCCCGCTGAAATTTGGATTGAGACAAAATAGTGGAACCTATGAAAAGCCTGTGAAGGTAGCGCAGACTTCGCGATACCACGTGCCATTAAGACCGTAGGACGAGGTCATGGTTGCAGGCTTTACCGTTCTTTACGACGTTGCCTGGCCATTGCTGACTTGGGTGGGCGGCATAATGTAGCACCGTTATACATTATGAGCTATCACTCGTTTTTGTTTAAAAAAGCGGCAATTGCGGAGTGGTTTGATTTTGCTATTGTTAAATCTGCGTTCCCGCATGCCTCCTGAAGGTGCAGACCATGGAAACCTACCTGCAAACGGTGAAAGAAGAGTGGGTGAAGCTAATTAATGAAACCGATCCCGATGTGCATCGGCTTGCGACTGAGCTTGCCAGAGACAACGCAACGCCCCTGGTCGCTGAATTCTATCGTGTTGTGCTGGCAGATCCGTCGGCAGCTGAATTCCTGACCACCGAACAGGTGGAGAGGCAGCTTCAGGAGGCGCTTCGTCGCTGGCTTATTGATGTGCTCTCATGCCGTGTGGAGCAGGTTGAAGAGCAGATGCGGGCGCAGCAGCGCGCTGCGGATGTTCATGCCCGTATTGGTATTTCGGTTGATTTAGTTGAAATGGGCTTCCGTGTTCTGAAAAAGCTGCTGTTACCTGTCATTACTACCAGCGCCCATTCGCCTGAGGTGAAGCTGCATATTTATCACTACGCGATTAACAGTATCGATCTGGCCATGGAAGTGATGTCGCGGGCCTATGTATTTAGCGAGAACAATGCGGCGAAAGAGGACGAAAATTACCGCATCTTTTCCTTAATGGAGAACGCAGAAGAGGAGAAGGAGAGACAGACCGCGGCGCTGCTGTCATGGGAAATGGTGCTTCTGTATAAGATCACGCTTAATTCCAGTATCGGCAACAGTCTGCCGCTGGGGCAGTCTGAATTTGGACTGTGGTTTAGCCATAAAGGTCGGCACTATTTCAGCGGGATCGCTGAGGCCGGTCATATCTCTCGTCTGATTCAGGAATTCGATGACCTTTTTAACGAGGTCCGTCTTTCAGGGCAGGGTCTGAGTGATAAAGCGCAGCGGGATAAATTCTTGCAGCGAATGCGTAATACGCTCTCGCAAATCATCACGCTTTTGCGCGAACTGTTTGACGAAGTGTCGCGACACGAGGTGGGGGTTGATGTCCTGACCCGCCTGTTGAATCGCCGTTTCCTGCCAACCATCTTCAAACGCGAAATCCTGCACGCCACCCGGGCGGGAACAAAGCTCTCGACGCTGCTGATTGACGTCGACAAATTTAAACAAATCAACGATACCTGGGGGCACAATACCGGGGACGAGATCCTGCGAAAAGTCTCCGGCGCGTTCTACGACAACGTGCGAACCTGTGATTACGTTTTTCGCTACGGCGGCGATGAATTTCTGATTGTGCTAACGGAAATCTCAGAGGTGGACGCGCTGCGAATCGCCGAGCGTATCCGCAGGCGGGTGGAAAAAATCAAGGTTAACTCCCCAACCGGCGATATTATCCCGCTCTCCCTCTCGATAGGCGTGGCGATGTTCAACGGGCATCCCGATTACGAGCGATTGATTCAGGCGGCGGATGAAGCTTTATACGGCGCGAAACGGCGTGGCCGAAACTGCGTGGAGCTTTGGAAGGGGGCGTAAGGAAATACAGAAGTGTCCCCTGCAGGAATCGAACCTGCAACTAGCCCTTAGGAGGGGCTCGTTATATCCATTTAACTAAGGGGACGAAGCGGCAAGAGTATAGCGTTATTTACACTTTTCGTTAAGCGCATTGCCGCCTGACTGGTCAAAGAGTCACCGTTCACGCCGATTTTTCGGCAGTTTTATCCTTTTTTTCCTGAGCCTTAAGCTCGGCCTTACGCTTGTTGGACATGTCGTTACGGATTTGCGCATGGCTCAACAGCGCAAAGATAAAGGTCCCGCCACAAATGTTGCCTGCGAGGGTTGGCAGGGCGAACGGCCAGAAAAAGTCGCTCCAGTGGAGTGTGCCGTTAAATACCAGATAAAGGATTTCAACGGTTCCGACAACAATGTGCGTGGTATCGGCGAGTGCGATAAGCCAGGTCATCAGGATAATCACCACGATTTTCGCGCTGCCCGCTGAGGGGAACATCCACACCATAGTGGCGATGATCCAGCCGGAAATTATGGCATTAGAGAACATTTCAACCGGCGTGTTTTTCATCACATCCATGCCAATTTTCACAAATGCGTCGCGGGTCGGTTCATCAAATATTGGCATATACTCGAACGCCCAGGCGGCTATACCCGTACCGATGAGGTTCCCCAGCAGCACTACGCTCCACAGGCGCATCAGTAAACCGAAATTACCGAGGGTCGGATTTTGCATGACGGGCAGTACGGCAGTGACGGTATTCTCCGTAAAAAGCTGCTGTCTCGCCATAATGACGATAATAAAGCCGAACGTGTAGCCTAAATTTTCCAGCAAAAACCCGCCCGGTACGCCTTCCAGCTGAACGTGAAATATCCCTTTGGCGAGCAAAGAGGCGCCCATTGACAGACCGGCTGCAATGGCTGACCACAGCAGGGCCATCGCGTCGCGCTCCATCTCTTTTTCCCCGTCCTGGCGAATATGCTCATGAATAGCCATGGCGCGTGACGGCAGGCGATCTTCATCGACTTCTATCTCTTCTCCCCGGTCTTTCTCCTCACTTTCAATCTCAAGTTCTTCATTGTTCTCGCCAATTTTTTCTTCGTTAATGTCTTTCATAACAGCTCCTTCGGGGTAATTGCTCATTTAAGCGTAGCGGCTTTTAGCGCCTTGCCCGTGGGGATGCTCTTAAATTGCTGTAAATGGCAATAAAGGTGAGACATCTCTTTCAAAGCCAATATAAAATTGCCAGCGAAACGAATTCTGAAAGACAGGCTATGCTGAAATTAGCGTGATGACGCGAGCGGGTCGTCATTGTCCTCGTAGACATCGGTAAGCGTGCTGTTACAATCACTTGCACGTTTCAGGCGGAGCATCACCGGCTCCGTCACAGATGGCATTCAACGATAGCCATATTGAACAGGGAGAAATTTATGAAGCTTCGGCTGTCGGCGCTTGCGCTGGGCGTAACAATGCTTGTGGGCTGCGCCAGCTCTGGCGAGCAAACGGGACGCTCCGATCCTCTCGAAGGATTTAACCGTTCAATGTACAGCTTTAACTATAATGTGCTGGATCCGTATCTGGTTCGTCCGGTTGCCGTGGCATGGCGTGACTACGTTCCGCAGCCGGCGCGTAACGGGCTGAGCAACTTTACCAGTAACCTGGAAGAGCCAGCGGTTATGGTCAACTACTTCCTCCAGGGCGACCCGTATCAGGGGATGGTGCATTTCACCCGCTTCTTCCTGAACTCCCTGCTGGGTATGGGCGGCTTAATTGATGTCGCGGGCATGGCGAACCCGAAATTACAGCGTGAACAGCCGCACCGTTTCGGCAGCACGCTGGGGCATTATGGCGTAGGTTATGGGCCGTATGTGCACCTGCCATTCTACGGCAGCTTTACCGTGCGTGATGATGGCGGCGACATGGTGGATACGTTGTATCCGGTGCTGTCATGGCTCACCTGGCCGCTGTCGATTGGTAAATGGACCGTGGAAGGAATTGAAACACGTGCGCAACTGCTGGACTCTGACGGTCTGCTGCGTCAGTCTTCCGATCCGTACATCATGGTCCGCGAGGCCTACTTCCAGAACCATGACTTTATTGCCAACGGCGGTAAGCTGAAGCCGGAAGATAATCCGAACGCGAAAGCCATCGAGAACGAATTAAAAGATATCGATTCGGAATAAATAAAAAAGGTGAGCAATGCTCACCTTTTTTAATCGTGTTGGGATTAGAACGCGTAGTTGAAGTTGGTACCAAACAGCCAGGCTTTACCTTCAGAGGTAAACTCGTAAGGGCCTTCCTGGAAGGTCACTTTCTGTCCATGCATGTACGACACGCCCGCGTCGATAGAGGCATTCTCGTTGAACGCGTAGGTTGCCCCCGCACTCACCCAGAAACGGTCCTGATCCGGAATGGAGATAGAACGCTTATCTGCCGGTACCGGGCTGTCATCAAATGCCACGCCAGTACGGAACGTCCAGTTGTCATCCATATAATAGGTCGTACCAAGTGCGATACGGTAAGCATCGTGGAAGCTTTCGTCTTTATAGAACAGCGTCTGGCCGTTGCTGCCGGTGGCTTTCAGCTCCTGGAACTGGCTCCAGCTGGTATACGCGAGGCTATAGTGAATAGCCCACTGCGGCGCAACGCGGTTATAACCTGACACTTCCCACATTTCTGGCAGATGCAGTGACAGTGAACCCGGTACGGTTTGATTCGAGGTACCCCATGGAATGGTGGTGCCTGCGCCCGGTACCATACCGTTGACTGGGCTCAGGATGCCGCTTTTGTAATCGCCATCGAAGTCAATCTTCACTTCTGAGCGGTAGGTCAGACCCCAGCGGTTGTTTTTATCCAGTTCATACAGGATACCGGCGTTCCAGCCGTAGCCCCATTCATCGCCTTTCAGGCTGGCAATTTTATTGCTGTTTTTCGGCAGCGCAGCAGTTTGCTCCCCGGAATAACGCTCGATTTTTGCATCAGCGTAGACAGCATCAAAGCCCAGACCAAAGCTCCAGTTATCGTTCAGACGATATGCGCCGCTCAGGTTAAGGTTCAGGGTCGTCAGGTCGGTTTTACCGCCGTATTCCCCGGCCGGATAGTTGTTATTGAACTCCGTTGCCAGGCCATAGTTAGAGGTGACAGAGGCACCCCAACCAAACTGTTCATTGATTGGCGCAACAAAGTGCAGGTTAGGCACCCACGCGGTCGGCGCAATGTTATCCGCCTTCAGATCTGCGCCGGTGAATTGAGATTTGCCAGAAATATTGACATCAGGATCGATGTAAACCGCACCGGCAGAGAAGGTAGGGCGATCAAACATCATGATCAGCGCCGGGTTACGGCTCGCGTTGCCTGCGTCATCGGCAATCGCACCTTCCCCGGAATACGCACGGCCAAGGCCAGAGGAAGAAAATTCGTTTAACTGGAAGCCCGCTGACCAGGCGGACGTTGAGACGATTGCCACTGCAACTGCTAAAGCAGTTTGTTTGAACAGGGTTTTCTGGCTCATGACCATAACCTCATTGAGTTATTTTTATTCAATAATTGTTACATACCGTAACAGGAGCGCGAAGTGTAGGGTCTGAGGTATGACTTACAAATCAGACCAGTGGCGAGAGTATAGGTCTGACCAGCTGGGATGTTGCAAGTTTGTTTATTAATATTTTCAGATATGTTTCTTGAAACGAGATCTGGTTGGCAAAATTGTGACCAGTGCGATTCCTCTGAAAAGGGGAATTTTGTTTTAGATCATTTTTTAGTGTGATATTGCTCACTTATCCGATTTTGCGCCATTAACGGCTGGAGGGGGCTCGTCCGGGGGCGTAAAATAGACGCATCGTGTTTATCTCGCGCCCTGCGCGAATACAGAGGAAATTGAGCTATGAGTAAATGCAGTGCTGATGAAACCCCGGTTTGCTGCTGTATGGATGTTGGCACCATTATGGACAACACCGATTGCACCGCCTCTTACAGCCGCGTATTCCCTAACCGTGCTGAAGCGGAAGAGACGCTGGCCGCGCTGAGCCAGCGCGCGCGTGAAGTCGAATCCGATCCGTGTGAAATCAAATCCACCTTCACGGAAGTAGAAGGCGGCGTGCAGCTGGATATCGACTTTGTGTTCGCCTGCGAAGCAGAAACGCTGATCTTCCAGTTAGGCCTGCGTTAATACTTTTTGCACGGGCCTATGATCGTGTAGGCCGGGTAAGGCAACGCCGCAACCCGGCAACAAATCTCACAAATGCCTCTGCTATGCAGGGGCATTTTCTTTTTCTTCTCTGTGCCTTAGCTCGCAATTTTTCGTTTCCCCGATTGGCTCAATGTAAAAAAATAGTTAAGACTATTATCAGGTCAGACCACTTAATGTGCGCGCAAAATTTTTTTACAGGGGAGTGTTATGAGTCAGGCATTACCGCTTATCACCCGACACGGTGACCGCATTGCCATTATCAGCGGGTTACGTACGCCGTTTGCGCGTCAGGCAACCGCGTTTCACGGTATACCGGCTGTCGATCTGGGAAAAATGGTGGTGGGGGAGATGCTGGCTCGCAGCGAGATCCCGCCAGAGGTTATTGAGCAACTGGTTTTCGGCCAGGTGGTGCAGATGCCGGAAGCACCCAATATCGCGCGTGAAATCGTGCTGGGTACCGGCATGAATGTTCATACCGACGCCTACAGCGTCAGCCGCGCCTGCGCCACCAGTTTCCAGGCGGTGGCGAACGTGGCGGAAAGCCTGATGGCGGGGACCATTCGCGCGGGGATCGCCGGCGGCGCGGATTCCTCCTCCGTGCTGCCCATCGGCGTCAGCAAACAGCTGGCCCGCATCCTCGTGGATGCTAACAAAGCTCGCACTACCGGTGCAAAGCTTAAACTCTTCTCGCGTTTACGCCTGCGCGACCTCATGCCCGTGCCACCTGCCGTTGCTGAATATTCCACCGGCCTGCGTATGGGCGACACTGCCGAGCAGATGGCAAAAACCTACGGTATTACCCGCGAACAGCAGGATGCACTGGCGCATCGCTCGCATCAGCTCGCTGCGAAGGCCTGGTCGGAAGGCAAACTTGCCGACGAGGTGATGACGGCTTACATCCCGCCTTTCCGCGAACCGCTGGTGGAAGATAACAATATCCGTGGCACCTCGGCGCTGGAGGATTACGCAAAACTGCGCCCGGCGTTTGATCGTAAACATGGCACCGTTACGGCGGCCAACAGTACGCCACTGACGGACGGTGCCGCCGCCGTGATCCTGATGACGGAATCCCGGGCGAAAGAGCTTGGCATCACACCGCTGGGTTATTTGCGTAGCTACGCCTTTACCGCCATTGATGTCTGGCAGGACATGCTGCTCGGTCCGGCCTGGTCCACGCCCCTGGCGCTGGAGCGTGCGGGGTTGACGCTGGCTGACTTAACCCTGATCGATATGCACGAAGCCTTTGCCGCACAAACCCTGGCAAACATTCAGCTGCTGGCAAGCGAGCGCTTCGCGCGCGATGTACTGGGCCGCGCCCACGCGACCGGCGAAGTGGATCAGAGTAAGTTTAACGTGCTTGGCGGATCCATCGCCTACGGCCATCCATTTGCGGCGACCGGCGCGAGAATGATAACCCAGACTTTGCACGAGCTGCGTCGCCGCGGCGGCGGTTTTGGTCTCGTTACCGCCTGTGCGGCGGGCGGCCTGGGTGCAGCAATGGTTCTGGAGGCTGAATAATGGAAACGACATCTGCATTTAACCTGGCTGTTCGCCTTGATAACGTGGCTGTTATCACCATTGATGTACCCGACGAAAAGATGAACACCCTGAAGGCCGAGTTCGGCGTTCAGGTGCGTGCGATGCTCAGACAGATCCGCGAAAACAAAGCGATACGTGGCCTGGTATTTATCTCGGCAAAGCCGGATAACTTTATTGCCGGGGCCGATATCAACATGATTGCCCGGGCGAAAAGCGCTCAGGAAGCAGAAGACCTGGCGCGTCAGGGGCAGCAGGTAATGGCGGAGATCCATGCGCTGTCGATACCCGTTGTCGCTGCGATCCACGGGGCCTGCCTGGGCGGTGGGCTTGAGCTGGCGCTGGCCTGTCACAGCCGCATTTGTACCGACGATGCGAAAACGGTACTCGGACTGCCGGAGGTACAGCTTGGATTGCTGCCCGGTTCAGGTGGCACGCAGCGCCTGCCGCGTCTGGTGGGCGTCAGTACGGCGCTGGAGATGATTTTAACCGGTAAACAGCTGCGCGCCCGTCAGGCGTTAAAGGCGGGTCTGGTTGATGAGGTCGTTCCGCACGCCATCTTGCTTGAGGCCGCCGTTGAGCGGGCGCTGAAAGGTCGTCAGGCGAAACGCCCTCTGCCGGTGCGCGAGCGTATCCTCGCCGGGCCGCTGGGGCGCACGCTGCTGTTCAATATGGTGGGTAAAAAAACCGAGCAAAAAACCAAAGGGAACTATCCGGCAGCGACGCGCATTCTGAAGGTGATTGAAACCGGTTTATCGCAGGGTAGCAGCAGCGGTTATGCTGCGGAAGCGAAAGCCTTTGGCGAGCTGGCGATGACGCCGCAGTCGCAGGCGCTGCGCGGCATTTTCTTTGCCAGCACGGAGGTTAAAAAAGATCCGGGCAGTGAAGCTGAACCGGCTCCGCTGCGCGCCATTGGCGTTCTGGGTGGTGGGCTGATGGGCGGCGGCATCGCATTTGTCACCGCCAGCAAAGGCAAATTGCCCGTACGTATCAAAGATATCAACCCTAAGGGTATCAACCACGCGTTGCAGTACAGCTGGCAGAACCTTGATCGCAAAGTGAAACGCCGCCATATCAAGGCCAGTGAGCGCGATAAAACCCTCGCGATGATCACTGGCGCCACCGACTACAGTGGGTTTGCACACCGCGATCTGGTGATTGAAGCCGTGTTCGAAGATCTGGCCCTTAAGCAGCAGATGGTGGCGGACGTTGAACAGCACTGCGCGCCGCACACCATTTTCGCGTCAAACACCTCGTCTTTGCCGATCGGCGACATCGCGGCGAAAGCCGTGCGCCCGGAGAAGGTAATAGGGCTGCACTATTTCAGCCCTGTCGAAAAAATGCCGCTGGTGGAGGTTATCCCGCATGCCACAACCAGCCCGCAAACTATTGCCACCGTGGTGAAACTGGCGAAAAAACAGGGCAAAACCCCGATTGTGGTCGCGGACAAAGCCGGCTTCTACGTCAACCGCATTCTGGCGCCGTACATTAACGAAGCGATGCGGTTGCTGACGGAAGGGGAGAAAATTGAGCACGTCGATGACGCTCTGGTGAAGTTTGGTTTCCCCGTCGGCCCAATCCAACTTTTGGATGAGGTAGGAATTGATACGGGGACTAAAATTATCCCTGTGCTGGAAGCGGCTTATGGCGATCGTTTTGCGCCGCCTGCAAACTTTGTTTCTGCAATTTTGAAGGACGATCGCAAAGGCAGAAAAAATGAACGCGGTTTCTATCTTTACGCCGCGAAAGGGCGTAAAAGCAAGAAACAGGTCGACCCTTCGGTTTATGCGCTTATTCCTGTCACGGGTCAGGCAAAATTGTCGGCGGTTCAGTGTGCTGAGCGCTGCGTAATGATGATGCTCAATGAAGCGGCGCGCTGCTTTGGTGAGCAGGTGATCAAGAGCGCACGCGACGGCGACATCGGCGCCGTGTTTGGTATCGGTTTTCCGCCATTCCTTGGCGGTCCGTTCCGGTATATGGATACCCTCGGGGCGGGTGAAGTGGTTGCGATTCTGCAACGTCTGGCCTCGCAATATGGTCCACGGTTTACACCTTGTGACGAATTATTGCAGATGGCGGAACGGGGTCAGACATTCTGGCCCGTAAGGGAAACTGATTGCGTAAACTGAAGTCAAAGAAGGGTAAATCCTGAGGTGATGGAACCTGTTCTGGCGAAATTGTAAACAGAGATTGACTATACTTACGCCATTGAGGTAAAAAACAGCGTTTCATTCACCGAATGGATCAGGCACAATGCCCGGCCATCGGGTTTTCTACCTCAGAGCATTAATCGCGGGTAGTTAACGCCGGTGATTCTGGTTAACAAAAGCGGTGCAATATGCAAGTTTTTATCATGCGTCACGGCGACGCGGCACTCGATGCCGCCAGTGACTCAGTACGTCCTTTAACCGTCTGTGGCTGCGACGAATCCCGTCAGATGGCAACATGGCTTAAAGGTCAAAAAGTGGACATTGAACGCGTTCTGGTGAGTCCGTTCCTGCGGGCAGAACAGACGCTGGATGTGGTAGGGGAGTGTATGAACCTGCCATCCAGTGTGGATGTGCTCCCTGAACTCACGCCGTGTGGCGATGTTGGCCTTGTCAGTGCTTACCTTCAGGCGCTGTGCAATGAAGGTGTCGCTTCCGCACTGGTCATTTCCCACCTGCCGCTGGTCGGCTATCTGGTATCTGAGCTGTGCCCGGGCGAAACGCCACCGATGTTCACTACGTCCGCCATTGCCAACGTCACCCTCGACGAAACCGGCAAAGGGGTCTTTAACTGGCAAATGAGTCCGTGCAACCTGAAGATGGCAAAAGCCATCTGACGTGACGTGCGATATGGCGGGGTGCAGCGTGCCTCCCGCCATCCTGTCAGGGCAACTCTGGCGGCTGCCACTCCTCCACTTCAATCAATACCAGCAATGCGGCATCTCCGCCGTACTCTTTGGGTGCCTGATGAAACGCCATCACGTGCGGGTGCTGAGCCAGCCACAGCGGTGTCTGTTGCTTAAGAATATGTTTGCCGTGGCCGTGCATTACGCAGGTGCAAAAAACATGCTCGCGACGACATGCCGCGATCAACGCCCCCAGCTCCTGTTTCGCCTGCATCTGGGTCAACCCATGCAGATCGAGGAACAGCTCCGGCGAGTAATCTCCCCGGCGTAATTTTTTCAGTTCAAAATGGCTGACGTCTTCGCGCACGTATTTCACCGCACCCTGAGTATTGAGCAGCGGCTGAAACTCATCTGAAAAATAGTGGCTGTTATCGGCCTGCTCCTGGAGCAGACGTTTGACCGGAACCTCGCTGACTTTTTTACGCTGCGGGCGATGGACAATGGTGTCGTGCGTGATTTGACGCGTCCCGGTCATCAGCTGGCGGAAGAGAGCCTGATCCTCCTCGCTGAGCGATGTTTTCTTTTTCATTCGTCATTCTCATCTCGTATTTCCGATAGTGTACCCGACTAAACGCATTTTTTAACCTCAAGCGACACGCGTCATTGCTGATTTATCGCCGTCTTCATGGCAAACTAGCCGCCGAAAATTATGCGAGCATGCCCTGGAGGAAAGAGTGGATAAAATTTTTGTCGATGAAGCAGTAAACGAGCTGCATACCATACAGGACATGTTGCGCTGGTCGGTTAGCCGCTTCAGCGCCGCCAATATCTGGTACGGCCACGGTACGGATAACCCGTGGGATGAGGCCGTTCAGCTGGTGCTGCCGTCTCTCTATCTGCCACTGGATATTCCGGAAGACATGCGCACCGCGCGCCTGACCTCCAGCGAAAAACACCGCATCGTTGAGCGCGTGATCCGTCGCGTGAACGAGCGCATTCCGGTGGCTTACCTGACCAACAAAGCCTGGTTCTGCGGCCATGAGTTCTATGTTGATGAACGCGTGCTGGTGCCGCGCTCGCCGATTGGCGAGCTGATCAACAACCACTTTGACGGCCTGATTAACCATCAGCCGCAGCACATTCTTGATATGTGCACCGGCAGCGGCTGCATCGCCATTGCCTGCGCGTACGCCTTCCCGGAAGCGGAAGTGGACGCCGTCGATATCTCCACCGACGCGCTGGCCGTCACCGAACACAACATTGAAGAGCACGGGCTGATTCATCACGTCACGCCTATCCGCTCTGACCTGTTCCGCGACCTGCCGACGCTGCAATACGACCTGATCGTCACTAATCCGCCGTACGTGGATGCAGAAGACATGTCCGACCTGCCGAACGAGTACCGTCACGAGCCGGAGCTGGGTCTGGCGTCCGGCTCTGACGGGCTGAAGCTGACCCGCCGCATCCTGGCGTGCGCGCCGGATTATCTGACCGACGACGGCATTCTGATTTGTGAAGTGGGCAACAGCATGGTACATCTGATAGAGCAGTACCCGGATGTGCCGTTCACCTGGCTTGAGTTCGACAACGGCGGTGACGGCGTCTTCATGCTGACCAAGGCGCAGCTGCTTGATGCACGCGAATACTTCAGCATTTACAAAGATTAATCCAGCGGGCTTCGGCCCGTTTCACAACGCTCAAACACAAACAACAACATCGGAGCCGTGATGGCAGGAAACAGTATTGGACAGGTATTCCGTGTGACCACCTTTGGCGAGTCGCACGGTCTGGCACTGGGTTGTATCGTTGATGGCGTCCCGCCAGGCATCGAACTGACCGAAGCCGATTTACAGCATGACCTTGACCGTCGGCGTCCGGGTACCTCTCGCTACACCACGCAGCGTCGCGAGCCGGACCAGGTCAAAATTCTCTCCGGCGTATTTGAAGGCCGTACCACCGGGACCAGCATTGGTCTGCTGATTGAAAACACCGATCAGCGTTCTCAGGACTACGGCGCGATTAAAGACGTCTTCCGTCCGGGCCACGCTGATTACACCTACGAACAAAAATATGGCTTTCGCGACTATCGCGGCGGCGGACGTTCTTCCGCACGTGAAACCGCGATGCGCGTGGCGGCAGGGGCGATTGCCAAAAAATATCTCCAGCAGAAATTCGGCATCGTTATCCGCGGCTGTCTGACCCAGATGGGCGACATTCCGCTGGCTATCAAAGACTGGGAGCAGGTAGAACTTAACCCGTTCTTCTGCGCCGATGCCGACAAGCTGGACGCGCTGGATGAGCTGATGCGTGGCCTGAAAAAAGAGGGCGATTCCATTGGTGCGAAAGTCACCGTGGTGGCCGATGGCGTGCCGGCTGGCTGGGGCGAGCCGGTATTTGACCGCCTTGACGCCGACATCGCCCACGCGCTGATGAGCATCAACGCGGTGAAAGGCGTTGAAATCGGCGACGGTTTTGACGTGGTTAAGCTTCGCGGCAGCCAGAACCGCGACGAAATCACGAAGGCGGGTTTCCAGAGCAACCATGCGGGCGGCATTCTGGGCGGCATCAGCAGCGGGCAGCAAATTATTGCCAATATCGCGCTGAAGCCCACGTCCAGCATTACCGTGCCGGGCCACACGATTAACCGCGCTGGCGATGAAGTTGAGATGATCACCAAAGGGCGTCACGATCCGTGCGTGGGGATCCGCGCGGTACCGATCGCAGAAGCGATGCTGGCGATCGTGCTGATGGATCACTTCCTGCGCCAGCGCGCGCAGAATGCGGATGTGACGACCACCATTCCACGCTGGTAACTATGAAAAAAACCGCAATCGCTCTGCTGGCGCTGCTGGTCAGTGGAGCAAGCCTGGCCGCTACGCCGTGGCAGAAAATCACCCATCCGGTAGCGGGGAGCGCGCAGTCCATTGGCGCTTTCTCCAACGGGTGTATCGTCGGCGCGCAGGAACTTCCGCTGCAATCGGATACCTATCAGGTGATGCGCACCGACCAGCGCCGTTATTTCGGCCATCCTGACCTGGTGCTTTTTATTCAGCGTCTTGGCAACCAGGTGCATAATCTGGGGCTGGGCACGATGCTGATTGGCGATATGGGGATGCCTGCCGGTGGCCGCTTTAACGGCGGTCACGCCAGCCACCAGACCGGACTGGATGTGGATATCTTCCTGCAATTGCCGAAAACGCGCTGGAGCTCAGCGCAACTGCTGAAACCGCAGGCGCTGGATCTGGTCTCGGCCGACGGTAAACGTGTCGTCGCCTCGCGATGGTCGCCGGAAATTTCCAGCATGATTAAGCTGGCGGCAAAGGATAACGACGTCACGCGGATCTTTGTTAATCCGGCCATCAAGCAGCAGCTTTGCCTGGATGCGGGAACGGATCGCGACTGGTTGCGTAAAGTGCGCCCGTGGTTCCAGCATCGTGCCCATATGCATGTTCGCCTGCGCTGCCCGGCGAACAGCCTGGAATGTGAAGATCAGCCGCTGCCACCGCCTGGCGATGGTTGTGGTTACGAACTGCAAAGCTGGTTTGAACCAGCCAAGCCTGGAACCTCTAAGCCTGAGAAGAAGACACCGCCTCCGTTGCCGCCTTCCTGCCAGGCGCTACTGGATGAGCATGTGCTTTAATGGATAATTTCGTCGACCTGTTCATGGTGTCACCGCTGCTGCTGGCGGTGCTCTTTTTTGTTGCAATGTTAGCCGGATTTATCGATGCCCTGGCGGGCGGCGGCGGGTTGCTCACCGTTCCGGCGTTGCTGGCGGCAGGCATGAGCCCTGCCCAGGCGCTTGCCACCAACAAACTCCAGGCATGCGGCGGTTCGCTCTCCTCGTCGCTCTATTTCATTCGGCGTAAAGTTGTGAATCTCGCCGATCAGAAGCTCAATATCCTGATGACGTTTATTGGCTCAACGGCGGGCGCGCTGCTGGTCCAGCACGTACAGTCCGACATTCTGCGCCAGATCCTGCCGCTGCTGGTTATCTGTATCGGCCTCTATTTCTTACTCATGCCAAAGCTCGGGGAAGAAGATCGACAGCGTCGCCTTCACGGCCTGCCGTTTGCGCTGATCGCCGGTGGCTGCGTCGGTTTTTACGATGGCTTCTTTGGCCCGGGGGCAGGCTCGTTTTACGCGCTGGCATTCGTGACGCTGGCCGGGTTCAACCTCGCCAAATCCACCGCCCACGCCAAAGTCCTCAACGCGACCTCCAACGTTGGCGGTCTGCTGCTGTTTATCATTGGCGGCAAGGTTATCTGGGCAACCGGGTTTGTGATGATGGCAGGGCAGTTTTTGGGCGCGCGCGCAGGCTCGCGTCTGGTATTAAGCAAAGGGCAAAAGCTGATCCGCCCGATGATTGTTGTCGTCTCGGCGGTGATGAGCGCCAAACTTCTTTATGACAGCCATGGACAGGAGATCCTCACCTGGTTGGGGATGAACTAATGAACAGTACGCATAACTACGAACAGCTGATTGAGATCTTCGATAGCTGTTTTGCTGATGATTTTAATACCCGTCTGATTAAAGGCGACGACGAACCGATCTATCTTCCAGCTGATGACGAGGTTCCGTATAACCGCATCATCTTTGCCCACGGCTTTTACGCCAGCGGTTTGCACGAAATTTCGCACTGGTGTATCGCCGGGAAAGCGCGTCGCGAGCTGGTGGACTTTGGTTACTGGTACTGCCCGGACGGGCGCGACGCCGCCACCCAGGGGCAGTTTGAAGATGTGGAGGTGAAACCCCAGGCGCTGGAATGGCTGTTCTGCGTGGCGGCGGGTTTCCCGTTCAACGTGAGCTGTGACAACCTCGAAGGCGACTTCGAGCCAGACCGTATCGTCTTCCAGCGCCGCGTTCATGCGCAGGTGATGGAATATCTTGAGAAAGGCATCCCGGCACGTCCGGCACGCCTGATCGAGGCTTTACAGAATTATTACCACACGCCGGAGATCACGGCGGAACGCTTCCCGTGGCCGGAAGATCTTTAACAGAGGAAAGAAGATGATCGCAGAATTTGAATCACGCATTCTGGCGTTAATTGATGACATGGTGGAACACGCCAGTGATGATGAGCTGTTCGCCAGCGGTTATCTGCGTGGTCACCTGACGCTGGCGGTAGCCGCGCTGGAAGCCGGGGACGATCACTCTGCCGACGCCGTTCACGCGGAAGTCACTCGCAGCCTGGAAAACGCTATTCAGGCCGGGGAACTCTCTCCGCGCGACCAGTCTTTAGTGCTGGGCATGTGGGATAATTTGTTCCAGCAGGCGAAAGCGAAGTAAGTGTATCACCGCCCTCTCCCACAGGGAGAGGGCCGGGGTGAGGGCACCAGACCGCACCCTACTTGACCATTTTCCCCTTCAGCAATTTCCGCACCCACAGTCGGTTTGGATTCAGCCCCGCGAGCGTAACCCTGTCCAGCGGAACCGGCTCGTCGCTCATTTGCGCGGCTAACGCTTCAGCCAGCAGCGGCGCGGAGCACAATCCCCGCGAGCCTAAGCCACCCAGCATAAACAGCTCGGGGTGAACGGGCGCACTTACCGCCGTTTCTTTGCTGTCTGCAAGATCCTGATAGACTTCAAGCGTGGCGTCATAGTCCGGCACGTTTCCCGCCATCGGCAGGTGATCGCGGGTCGCGCAGCGTACGCCGCAGCGCGCCTGACCCTCACTGACATCAACCTCTTTCGCCCACGACGCATCCGGAAAACTGTCGACCAGGCGCTGGCGGTTTTGCTGCTGATCCGCTTCGCTGTACTGCATATCTGTTTCACCGCGATGGTAGCTGGCGCCGATGCAGTGATGGCCGTTGGAGGGATTTTGCGGCGTCAGGTAGCCGTCGTAACACAGCACCTGACGCAGTTTGCTCAGTTGGGGCGCGGTCGGGATATGGCTCACCTGGCCGCCGACTGGATAAACCGGCAATGACGCTGTCTGGGTAAACTGAGTGATGTGATGTCCGTTGGCCAGCACAACGCTGGCATGCTGGGCCTCTTTACCGTCAGCGAAACGCAGTTCCCAGTGCGCAGTGCGGCTTAGCGATTGAACCTTATGGGCATAATGCACTGTCAACCCACGCGACTGCCCGAGGGCTATCGCCGCAGAAGTCAGTTCAGCCGGACACAGCCAGCCGCCGAGTGGATACTGAATACCCCCGCAGCCGGTGTCGACGCCAGTGGTCTCTGTAACCTGCTGTGCCGTCACTGCATGGGCGATGTCCTCCGGCAGCCCCAGCGACAGCATTTGGGTGATTTTCTGCTGGCTCTTCTCGTCCCAGCCGAGCTGCGTCACGCCGCACCAGTCGTGGTCGAACGCAACCGGCAGGCTGTCGTAAAGGCGGCGAGCAAACGTAAACGCCGCCGGGAAGAACTGGAACAGTGCCGGATCGTGTGCACTTAATAAGGGATAAAGCGCGCCCTGACGGTTGCCTGATGCGCCCGTCGCCGGCCCCTCGTCAGCGCAGTAGAGCGTCACCTGCCAGCCACGGTGCAGCAGCGCCAGCGAGAGCAGAGCGCTGGCAATACCCCCGCCCACAATAGCGACCTCACGCGAGGTGCTGGCGCGGCGGGCAAACCAGGGGGCCTGCGCCGGGATCGCCAGATCCTGTTCCATCACCCCGACCAGCATGTCGCGTTTGCGGCCAAAGCCTTTGGTTTTCCGCATGGTAAACCCCGCCTCCTGCAACCCACGACGGACAAAGCCCGCGGAGGTGAAGGTAGCAAGCGTCGCGCCCGGGCGCGCCAGACGTGCCATGGCGCTAAACAGGTGCGGGCTCCACATGTCCGGGTTTTTAGCGGGCGCAAAACCGTCCAGGAACCAGGCGTCCACTTTCTGATTCATTGAGTCATCAAGCTTATCGGTCAGGTCGTTAATATCGCCCAGCCACAGGTCGAGGGTGACGCGTCCGTCATCCAGAATCAGACGATGACAGCCGCCGATAGCCGGTGGCCACTGGGTCTGAAGCTGTTCCGCCCAGTGGGCAAGCTCCGGCCAGCTCTGATGGGCAAGCCGCAGATCGTGCGCGGTAAGCGGAAATTTTTCGAAACTGATGAAATGTAATCTTTGTAAGGTAGCCTCGGGGTATGCAGCGCGAAAACAATCGAATGCCTGCCAGAGGGTCAGAAAATTCAGCCCGGTGCCGAAACCGCTCTCCGCCACGACGAACAGACTGCGCGGATGCTCAGGGAAGCGGGTGCCGAGATGATTTCCGTCGAGGAAAACATAGCGCGTCTCTTCCAGTCCGTTATCATTAGAAAAGTAGACGTCATCAAAATCTCGGGAAACAGGTGTACCCTCAGCGTTGAATTCGAGGTTGGCAGGTTGTATGGCGTTTTGTTTCACGTAAGTTACTCGTCCGACAGGCAGTGGCACGATCTTAGCGATGTGAGCCCATCGGTGCAAATTTCCACAGAAAATGGCTGATCGGACTTGTTCGGCGTACAAGTGTACGCTATTGTGCGACTCGAAACTTTTTATAGTGCGACTTACAGAGGTATTGAATGAAACGTGCAGTGATTACTGGCCTGGGCATCGTTTCCAGCATCGGTAATAACCAGCAGGAAGTCCTGGCATCTCTGCGTGAAGGACGCTCCGGGATCACTTTCTCTGAAGAGTTTAAAGATTCTGGAATGCGTAGCCACGTATGGGGTAACGTTAAACTGGACACCACCGGTTTAATTGACCGTAAAGTGGTTCGTTTCATGAACGATGCCTCTATCTACGCCTATCTTTCCATGCAGGAAGCGATCAAGGATTCTGGTCTGAGCGAAGACGTTTACCAGAACAACCCACGCGTGGGCCTGATTGCAGGTTCCGGCGGTTCTTCTAAAGCTCAGGTGTTCGGTGCTGACGCCATGCGCAGCCCGCGCGGCCTGAAAGCGGTCGGTCCATATGTTGTGACCAAAGCCATGGGTTCAGCGGTTTCCGCGTGCCTGGCAACGCCGTTCAAAATCCACGGTGTGAACTACTCCATCAGCTCCGCATGTGCGACCTCCGCACACTGTATCGGTAATGCGGTTGAGCAGATCCAACTGGGCAAACAGGACATCGTATTTGCTGGCGGTGGCGAAGAGCTGGGCTGGGAAATGGCCTGTGAGTTCGACGCGATGGGCGCACTGTCCACTAAATACAACGAAACGCCAGACAAAGCGTCCCGTACTTATGATGCACACCGCGACGGTTTTGTTATCGCTGGCGGCGGCGGTATGGTTGTGGTTGAAGAGCTGGAACACGCGCTGGCGCGTGGCGCGCACATCTATGCTGAGATCGTGGGCTACGGCGCAACGTCTGACGGCGCTGACATGGTTGCTCCATCCGGTGAAGGCGCGGTGCGCTGCATGAAGATGGCGATGCACGGTGTTGATACTCCAATCGACTACCTGAACTCCCACGGCACCTCAACGCCGGTAGGCGACGTGAAAGAGCTGGGTGCGATCCGTGAAGTGTTCGGCGACAACAGCCCGGCTATCTCTGCAACCAAAGCCATGACCGGTCACTCTCTGGGTGCGGCGGGCGTGCAGGAAGCGATCTACTCTCTGCTGATGCTGGAAAACGGCTTTATCGCGCCAAGCATCAACATCGAAGAGATGGACGAGCAGGCGGCTGGCCTGAACATCGTGACTGAAACCACCGAACGTGAGCTGACGACCGTTATGTCCAACAGCTTCGGTTTCGGCGGCACTAACGCCACGCTGGTGATGCGTAAGCTGAAAGCGTAAGCGTTTGAAGGTATAGTAGAAGGGAGCCGCGCGGCTCCCTTTTTTTATGCCTGAACACGGAGTTATGCATGAAGGCTGTTACCCCTGAGAAGAGCGCTCCTTCCGGGAACCTCTCCCTTTTCCGCATCGCCTTTGCGGTGTTTCTGACCTATATGACCGTTGGCCTGCCGCTGCCGGTGATCCCCTTGTTCGTTCACCAGGAGCTGGGCTATGGCAACACCATGGTCGGCATTGCGGTGGGCATTCAGTTTTTAGCGACGGTATTAACCCGGGGCTACGCCGGTCGCCTGGCGGATCAGCACGGCGCAAAACGCTCGGCGTTGCAGGGCATGTTTGCCTGCGGGCTGGCGGGGGGAGCCTGGCTGCTGGCGGCGCTGTTGCCAATAGATGCAGCGTATAAATTCGCGCTGCTGGTGGTAGGGCGCCTGATCCTCGGCTTTGGCGAAAGCCAGCTGCTGACCGGCACCCTGACCTGGGGAATGGGGCTGGTGGGACCTGCGCGTTCCGGAAAAGTGATGTCCTGGAACGGGATGGCGATTTACGGCGCACTGGCGGCAGGCGCGCCGCTGGGGCTGCTGATCCACAGCCAGTTTGGTTTTGCGGCGCTTGCAGGCACCACCATAGTATTGCCGCTGCTGGCGTGGGCGTTTAACGGTTCGGTGCGTAAGGTGCCCGCCCATAAAGGCGAGCGTCCTTCGCTGTGGAGCGTGGTGGGGCAAATCTGGCAGCCGGGGCTCGGGCTGGCGCTTCAGGGGGTGGGCTTCGCGGTTATTGGTACCTTTGTCTCCCTCTATTTCATGAGCCGCGGCTGGGCGATGGCGGGCTTTACGCTGACGGCCTTTGGCGGCGCGTTTGTATTGATGCGCGTGCTGTTTGGCTGGATGCCGGATCGCTTTGGCGGCGTGAAGGTGGCCGTGGCGTCACTTGTCATTGAGACCGTGGGGCTGGTACTGCTCTGGCAGGCGCCGTCCGCATCCGTTGCGCTGCTGGGTGCGGCGTTAACCGGCTGCGGCTGCTCGCTGATCTTCCCGGCGCTGGGCGTTGAAGTGGTGAAGCGCGTGGCTCCACAGGTGCGCGGCACGGCGCTGGGCGGCTATGCGGCGTTTCAGGATATCTCATACGGCATCACCGGGCCGCTGGCGGGGCTGCTTGCAACGTCGTTTGGCTATCCTTCCGTATTTCTCGCCGGTGCGGTGTCAGCGGTGGTGGGGATCGTGGTGACGCTGGTGGCGTTTCGCAAGCGGTAGTATGTTGCCGGGTGGCGGCTTCGCCTTACCCGGCCTACTGTTCGAGCCGTTGAAGACCCGGTAAGCGAAGCGCCACCGGGCAAATCCTCACGCAACCAGCCAGAAAATCGCCAGCGCAATCACCAACGCGATCAACATCAATCCCGGACGGGCAGAAAGCGTTTTGAACGTATCAACTACGGGGGCAAACAGCGGGCTGTAGATCGGCTGAATGTTTCTTACCTCCGGCACGCCGCCTTCCCGCTCGGCGCGGCGAACGAAGATCTGATTGAGCACATCCTGCACCTGGGCGGTGGTCAGCACCGTTTGCGGCGTAGCCTGCCAGCTCTGCTGAGCGTAATCCCGGATCGTATCGAACTCGTGCGGTTCCAGCGGTTGTTTCAGCGCCGCCTGTACGCTGTGCAGGGTCGGGGCGCTCTGGGTGCTGAGCGTCTGACGCGCCTGGAGCCAGGTGACCAGATGGGTAAACTGTTTTGCCGGGATCATCTCGCCCGCTTTCACACCGGAAAGTTCCAGCATGGATTGCCAGATAAGCTTTGTTGGTTCGCCGGTTGCGGCAGCCAGCTTAGTGACCATCTGCTTGAGCGTATTATGCTCCGCAGGCTGCAATGGCCGTTCTGTAGACGGGCGCTGTTGCGGCTGCGGGATAGAAAGCTGATTGCTTTGCAGCAGGGTCAACACGGTTTTCAGCTGTTCCGGCGAAAGCTGGCTCAGGGCGGTATGACCGTACTGTTGACGGATAAAATCACTCACCGCCTGACGATTATTCCCCTGGCCCAACAGCTCGGTCAGCTGCGAGATAATCTGGCGGGTGGTATGTTGCTGCTGTGCGCTGGTAAGACGCTGGTTCAGGTTTTGTTCGGCGGCAGGGAAATGGCGCGACTGTAGCTGCGCATCGTTTCTGACGCCCAAATCGTGCTTCACGCCGGCCCACACCTCTGCGTTTTGCTGTGAGGTCAACGCAATAAGACGCGTGATCAGACGCTCCAGTACGGTGCGTTGCTGCGTGGAGAGCGGTTGTTCGCCTGGCGTGTTGGGCGTTACGGGGCCTTCACCCGGAGGGCGCGGAGGCGTACCTGAAATGGGCTGCATCGTCAAAAATCCTTAAAGTCAAACTCTGCGTAACCGGGCGGAGATATATGCCCGGCGGCGAGATTATGGCACACTTGGTAGGTTTACTTCCTCTCAAACAGGTACTCAGACGTGAAAATCCTCGTTGATGAAAATATGCCTTACGCCCGTGAGCTGTTCAGCCGCCTGGGTGAGGTTAAGGCTGTCCCTGGTCGCCCGATTCCGGTCAGCGAACTGGACGATGCAGACGCCCTGATGGTGCGCTCGGTGACTAAAGTAAATGAGGCGCTGCTCACCGGCAAAGGGGTTAAATTTGTCGGGACGGCAACGGCCGGGACCGATCATGTGGATGACCAGTGGCTTAAGCAAGCGGGGATTGGTTTTTCCGCGGCGCCAGGCTGTAACGCCATTGCCGTCGTGGAATATGTTTTCTCCTCGCTATTGATGCTGGCCGAGCGCGATGGTTTTACGCTGAAAGACCGCACCGTCGGGATTGTGGGGGTGGGCAACGTGGGCGGACGTCTGCAAAAGCGTCTGGAAGCCTGGGGAATCCGCACCCTGCTGTGCGATCCGCCGCGTAAGGATAACGGTGATGAAGGCGACTTCCGCACACTGGATGAGCTGGTCGACGAGTGCGACGTCATCACCTTCCATACGCCGCTCTTTAAAGAGGGGCCGTATAAGACCCTGCACCTGGCCGACGAAAAGCTGATCCGCCGTCTGAAGGCTGGCACTATTCTGATAAATGCCTGCCGGGGACCGGTGGTGGATAACGCGGCGCTGCTGGCATGTCTCGACGAAGGACAAGAGCTTAGCGTCGTGCTGGACGTCTGGGAGCCAGAGCCTGATCTCAACGTCGCATTGCTGGATAAGGTAGACGTGGGTACCGCACATATCGCGGGTTATACCCTTGAAGGCAAAGCGCGTGGCACAACCCAGGTGTTTGAGGCTTACAGCGCCTTTATCGGCCATCCGCAGCAGGTGGCGCTGGATACGCTGCTGCCCGCCCCGGAATTTGGCCGCATTACCCTTCATGGCCTGCTGGATGAGGCAACGCTGAAAAGACTGGTGCATTTGGTGTATGATGTGCGCCGCGATGACGCGCTGCTGCGTAAAGTGGCGGGTATTCCGGGTGAGTTTGACAAGCTACGCAAAAATTACCTTGAGCGCCGCGAGTGGTCTTCCCTGTATGTCATGTGCGATGACGCGTCAGCGGCGGGGCTGCTGCATAAACTGGGATTTAACGCCGTTCACCACCCGGCACGTTAATGTCTTCTTAATGCTCCCTGTCGGATGTTCCGGCAGGGACGCTTTTTATTTCTGGAGTAAACCACCATGTCTGAAGGCTGGAACATTGCCATTTTGGGTGCCACTGGCGCCGTGGGCGAAGCCCTGCTTGAAACCCTTGCTGAGCGTCAGTTCCCGGTGGGTGAGATTTACGCACTGGCGCGTACCGACAGCGCAGGAGAACAGCTGCGTTTCGGCGGGAAATCCTTGATGGTGCAGGACGCCGCCGCGTTTGACTGGACGCAGGCTCAGCTGGCGTTTTTTGCCGCAGGTGCGCAAGCCACGGCGTCTTACATTGAAGAAGCGACAAATTCAGGCTGTCTGGTGATCGACCTGAGCGGCCTGTTCTCCCTGGAGCCGGATGTGCCGCTGGTGGTGCCGGACGTCAACCCGTTTGTGCTGGCTGACTACCGCAACCGCAACATCATTGCAGTACCGAACAGCCTCACCAGCCAGCTGCTGACCGCGCTGAAGCCGCTGATCGACGACGGTGGCCTGTCGCGTATTTCCGTGACCAGCCTGCTGTCAGCCTCCGCTAACGGCAAAAAAGCCGTAGACGCACTGGCAGGGCAGAGCGCGAAGCTGCTGAACGGTATCCCGATCGACGAAGATGATTTCTTTGGCCGCCAGCTGGCGTTCAACATGCTGCCGCTACTGCCGGATCGTGAAGGTTCGGTGCGGGAAGAGCGTCGTATCGTCGATGAAGCACGCAAAATTTTGCAGGATGACGGGCTGATGATCTCCGCGAATGTCGTGCAGTCTCCGGTCTTTTACGGCCACGCGCAGATGGTCGGGTTTGAAGCCCTGCGTCCGCTGGCGGCTGAAGAAGCCCGCGACGCGTTTGGCCGCGGAGAGGACATTGTCCTGTCCGAAGAGAGCGAATTCCCGACGCAGGTGGGCGACGCCACCGGCAGCGCGCATCTCTCTGTGGGCTGTGTGCGTAACGATTACGGTATGCCTGAGCAGGTGCAGTTCTGGTCTGTTGCCGACAACGTGCGTTTCGGCGGCGCGCTGATGGCGGTCAAAATCGCGGAAAAACTGGTGCAGGAGTATCTGTACTGATGTCAGATGTGGAACAAAAGCCGGTCCACAGAATTGCCCTCGGCATTGAATACGATGGCAGTAAATACTATGGCTGGCAGCGGCAGAATGAGGTGCGCAGCGTCCAGGAGAAGCTGGAGAAAGCGCTCTCTCAGGTAGCGAATGAACCGATAAGCGTCTTCTGCGCGGGCCGCACCGATGCCGGCGTTCACGGCACGGGGCAGGTGGTGCATTTTGACACCACCGCCGTGCGCAAAGACGCGGCCTGGACGCTGGGTGTAAATGCGAATTTGCCTGGTGACATTGCCGTGCGTTGGGTGAAAGCTGTGCCGGATGATTTTCACGCGCGTTTCAGCGCGACGGCGCGGCGCTACCGTTATGTCATCTATAACCAGCGCCTGCGCCCGGCGGTGTTAAGCCAGGGCGTGACGCATTTTTATGAACCGCTGGATGCAGAACGTATGCAGCGTGCGGCGCAGTGTCTGATTGGAGAGAATGATTTTACGTCGTTTCGTGCGGTGCAGTGTCAGTCCCGTACGCCGTGGCGTAACGTCATGCACATTAACGTCAGTCGGTATGGCGCGTATGTGGTGGTGGATATCAAAGCCAATGCCTTTGTACATCATATGGTGCGGAATATTGTGGGCAGCCTGATGGAAGTGGGCGCCGGACACCAGCCGGAGAGCTGGATTGCAGAACTGCTTGCAGCGAAGGACAGAACGCTTGCGGCAGCAACGGCGAAAGCGGAAGGGCTGTATCTGGTTTCGGTGGATTATCCGGACCGGTTCGACCTGCCAAAACCGCCAATGGGCCCGCTGTTTTTAGCGGACTAAACAAAGGTGCAATTAGGGCTTAGACAATATGGACGTAATACGTTTTCTGATTGATTTCATCCTGCATATTGATGTTCACCTGGCGGAGCTGGTCGCGCAGTACGGCGTCTGGGTTTACGCCATTCTGTTCCTCATTCTGTTCTGTGAAACCGGCCTTGTGGTTACGCCGTTCCTGCCTGGAGATTCACTGCTGTTCGTGGCGGGCGCGTTATCCGCACTGCCAACGAATGACCTGAATGTCCATCTGATGGTCGTCCTGATGATCATCGCCGCGATTGTTGGTGATGCGGTCAACTACACCATCGGGCGGGTGTTTGGCGAGCGGTTGTTCAGTAATCCGGACTCGAAGATTTTCCGCCGCAGTTATTTAGATAAGACCCATGCGTTCTATGAGCGCCATGGCGGTAAGACCATTATCCTTGCCCGTTTTGTGCCTATTGTGCGTACATTTGCACCGTTTGTGGCGGGAATGGGTCACATGTCCTATCGTCATTTTGCCATGTACAACGTGGTGGGCGCGCTGCTGTGGGTGCTGCTGTTCACCTATGCAGGCTACCTGTTTGGCGATCTGCCGGTGGTTCAGGAAAACCTTAAGTTACTGATTGTAGCGATTATTGTGCTTTCCGTACTGCCTGGCGTCATCGAAATTATCCGTCACAAACGCGCGGCGGCAAAGCAAGCGAAGTAAATGCACGCTGGCGGTTCGACCACTTTTTTATCCAAAGTTTCGGGCTGTTATGTTTTAATGTGCAACATTCATGGTCTGTTGGAGGCAAAAATGGCATTATTCGCCTCTTACAGCAAAACTGGCATACGACCAGGTTCAGGCAGAAAGGTTATCAATGAGCTGGATTGAACGAATTAAAAGCAACATTACCCCAACGCGTAAAGCGAGCATTCCTGAAGGGGTATGGACGAAGTGTGATAGCTGCGGCCAGGTTCTGTATCGCGCAGAGCTGGAACGCAATCTTGAGGTGTGTCCGAAGTGTGACCACCATATGCGTATGTCGGCGCGCAACCGCCTGCATAGCCTGCTGGACGAAGGTTCTCTGGTAGAACTGGGCAGCGAACTGGAGCCAAAAGATGTGCTCAAGTTCCGCGACTCCAAAAAATACAAAGATCGTCTGGCCTCTGCGCAGAAAGAGACCGGCGAGAAAGACGCGCTAATCGTCATGAAAGGCACCCTGCATGAAATGCCGGTGGTTGCCGCCGCGTTTGAGTTCTCCTTTATGGGCGGCTCAATGGGCTCCGTGGTCGGCGCGCGTTTCGTGCGTGCCGTTGAGCAGGCGCTGGAAGACAACTGCCCGCTGATCTGCTTCTCCGCCTCCGGTGGCGCACGTATGCAGGAAGCGCTGATGTCCCTGATGCAGATGGCGAAAACCTCTGCGGCGCTGGCGAAAATGCAGGAGCGCGGTCTGCCGTACATTTCGGTACTGACCGACCCAACCATGGGCGGCGTTTCTGCAAGCTTCGCCATGCTGGGCGACCTGAACATCGCGGAGCCAAAAGCGCTGATCGGCTTTGCCGGTCCTCGCGTTATCGAGCAGACCGTACGTGAGAAACTGCCGCCGGGCTTCCAGCGCAGTGAGTTCCTCATTGAGAAAGGCGCTATCGATATGATCGTCCGCCGTCCGGAAATGCGCCTGAAACTGGCCAGCATTCTGGCGAAGCTGATGAATCTGCCGGCGCCGAACCCGGACGAGCCGCGCGAAGGCGTGGTGGTACCGGATCAGGAACCCGAGGCCTGATAACTGAAAAGGGCAGGGCCGAATGGCGCTGCCCTTTTGCTTTCTAAACCGTTAATGACAACCGGGCATCATGGAAAATAAAAGCATTCCTCAAGCCACGTCGCCCCTGGCCGCGTGGCTTTCTTATCTGGAAAACCTGCACAGTAAAACTATCGACATGGGCCTTGAGCGCGTAAGCCAGGTTGCCGCGCGTCTTGACGTGCTGAAACCCGCGCCTTTCGTGTTTACCGTCGCCGGCACTAACGGTAAAGGCACCACCTGCCGCACGCTGGAATCTGTCCTGATGGCGGCGGGGTACAAAGTTGGCGTTTACAGCTCGCCGCATCTGGTGCGCTATACCGAGCGCGTGCGGGTGCAAAACACCGAGCTGGCGGAATCGGCCCATACGGCGTCGTTTGCCGCTATCGAAGCGGCGCGCGGCGAAACCTCATTAACCTATTTCGAATACGGCACCCTGTCGGCGCTGTGGCTGTTTAAGCAGGCGCAGCTGGACGTGGTGATCCTGGAAGTGGGGCTGGGCGGGCGTCTGGATGCCACCAATATGGTGGATGCGGATGTCGCCGTCGTCACCAGCATCGCGCTGGATCACACCGACTGGCTGGGCCCGGACCGCGAGAGCATTGGCCGTGAGAAGGCCGGTATTTTCCGGGCCAATAAGCCTGCCGTGGTAGGCGAACCGGACATGCCACATACCATCGCTGAGGTAGCGAAAGAGAAGGGCGCTCGTCTGCTGCGTCGCGGCGTGGACTGGCAGTATGAGGTGCAGGACAACGGCTGGCGCTTCAGCGATGCGCAGGGCGTGCTGGAGAGTCTGCCCCTGCCGCAGGTGCCACAGCCTAACGCGGCGACCGCGCTGGCGGCACTGCGCGCCAGCGGATTAGCGGTAAGCGAGCAGGCAATCCGCGATGGCATTCAGAACGCACTGTTACCGGGACGTTTTCAGATTGTGAGTGAGTCACCGCGTCTGATTCTGGATGTTGCACATAACCCGCATGCGGCGGCGTACCTCGCAGGACGTCTCAAATCGTTACCAAAAACCGGGCGCGTGCTGGCGGTTATCGGTATGCTTCATGATAAAGATATCGGCGGCACGCTGGCCTGCATGGAGAGTGTGGTCGATAGCTGGTATTGTGCTCCTCTGGAAGGGCCGCGCGGCGCGACTGCTGAGCAGTTGATGGAACATCTCGGCAAAGGCGAAATCTACAGCAGTGTGGTTTCGGCCTGGCGTGCCGCGATGGCGGAGGCTAAACCAGAAGATACCGTGCTGGTGTGTGGGTCATTCCACACGGTGGCACATGTCATGGAAGTGATGGACGCGGGGAGAACCGGTGGCGAGTAAGTTTCAGAACCGTTTAACAGGAACCATTGTGCTGGTCGCGCTCGGGGTGATTATTCTCCCGGGATTGCTCGACGGGCAGAAAAAGCATTACCAGGATGAATTTGCGGCCATTCCGCTGGTACCCAAACCGGGCGATCGCGACGAGCCCGATATGTTGCCAGCGGCAACGCAGGCGCTGCCTGCCCAGCCGCCAGAAGGCGCAGCGGAAGAGGTGCGCGCAGGTGATGCAGCCGCGCCGTCGCTCGATCCCTCGCGCCTGGCGACGAACAATAACATCGAGATTGATCCGGTGCCGGTAGAACAGCCTAAGCCTGTTGAGAAGCCGAAACCGGTGGAGAAGCCGCAGCCGAAACCGCAGCGGGATAAAGCGGCCGAGCAACTGGCAGCCGCTTCAGAAACGCCACCGCAGGCAAAACAGGACGCGGCCCCTACCGGCAAAGCCTATGTCGTTCAGCTCGGTGCGTTGAAAAATGCAGATAAGGTCAATGAGATCGTGAGTAAACTGCGCGGCGCGGGATACCGTGTTTATACTTCACCCACCACGCCGGTACAGGGTAAAATTACGCGTATCCTCGTGGGGCCGGATGCGTCGAAAGATAAGCTCAAAGGTTCGCTTGGCGAGCTGAAGCAAATCTCCGGCCTGAGCGGTGTGGTGATGAACTACAGCGCCAACTGATAGAAATTATCCCCTCACCCTGGCCCTCCCCCTAAAGGGGCGAGGGGTCGGTTTACTCCCTCTCCCTTGAGGGAGAGGGCCGAGGTGAGGGGGAGGCAGACGTTCACAGAAACGTCAACGGTGCGGGGCGTTGAGCATTTTTTCAGCGCCTTTTTTATTTACGCGTGGGAAGGAAATCCCTACGCAAACGTTTTCTTTTTCTGTTAGAATTCGCCCCGAACTGGATGACAGGGCGTTAAATCGTGGGACACATATGGTCTGGATTGATTACGCCATCATTGCGGTGATTGGTTTTTCCTGTCTGGTTAGCCTGATCCGTGGCTTTGTTCGTGAAGCGTTATCGCTGGTAACCTGGGGTTGTGCTTTCTTTGTTGCCAGTCATTACTACACTTACCTGTCTGTCTGGTTCACGGGCTTTGAAGATGAACTGGTCCGAAACGGAATCGCCATCGCGGTGCTGTTTATCGCGACGCTGATTGTCGGCGCTATCGTCAATTACGTGATAGGTCAGCTGGTCGAGAAAACCGGTCTGTCAGGAACGGACAGGGTGCTCGGCATCTGTTTCGGCGCGTTGCGAGGCGTGCTCATTGTGGCCGCGATCCTGTTCTTCCTGGATACCTTTACCGGGTTCTCCAAAAGTGAAGACTGGCAAAAATCGCAGCTCATTCCGGAGTTCAGCTTCATCATCAGATGGTTCTTTGACTATCTGCAAAGCTCGTCGAGTTTCTTGCCCAGGGCATAAACCCTGAGATGTGGCTTAACGAGGAAAAGACGAATGTGCGGTATTGTCGGTATCGCCGGTTTCATGCCGGTAAACCAGTCGATTTATGACGCGTTAACGGTGCTTCAGCACCGTGGGCAGGATGCTGCGGGTATCATCACCATTGATGCAAACAACTGCTTCCGTTTACGCAAGGCGAACGGCCTGGTAAACGATGTATTTGAAGCCCGCCATATGCAGCGTCTGCAAGGTAATATGGGGATCGGTCACGTTCGTTATCCTACTGCTGGCAGTTCCAGCGCCTCTGAGGCTCAGCCTTTTTACGTTAACTCCCCGTATGGCATCACGCTTGCCCACAATGGCAATCTGACCAATGCCCACGAGCTGCGTAAAAAGCTGTTTGAAGAGAAACGTCGCCACATTAACACCACCTCTGATTCTGAAATCCTGCTCAATATCTTTGCCAGCGAGCTGGATAACTTCCGCCATTATCCGCTGGAAGCAGACAACATTTTTGCTGCCGTTGCCGCGACTAATCGCCAGATCCGTGGCGCGTATGCTTGCGTGGCGATGATCATCGGTCATGGCATGGTAGCCTTCCGCGATCCAAACGGCATTCGCCCGCTGGTGCTCGGCAAACGTGATCTCGGCGATGGCCGTTCCGAGTACATGGTTGCCTCCGAAAGCGTGGCGCTGGATACTCTGGGCTTCGAATTCCTGCGTGATGTCGCGCCAGGCGAAGCGGTCTACATCACTGAGAAGGGCCAGCTGTTTACCCGTCAGTGCGCCGACAATCCGGTGAGCAACCCGTGCCTGTTCGAATACGTTTACTTCGCGCGTCCGGACTCGTTCATCGACAAGATTTCCGTTTACAGCGCGCGCGTCAATATGGGGACGAAGCTGGGCGAGAAGATTGCCCGCGAGTGGGACGATCTCGACATCGACGTCGTCATCCCAATCCCTGAAACCTCCTGTGATATCGCGCTGGAGATTGCCCGTATTCTGGACAAGCCGTACCGTCAGGGCTTCGTGAAAAACCGCTACGTGGGCCGCACCTTTATCATGCCGGGCCAGCAGCTGCGTCGTAAGTCAGTACGTCGTAAGCTGAACGCTAACCGCGCCGAGTTCCGCGACAAGAACGTGCTGCTGGTGGACGACTCTATTGTGCGCGGCACGACGTCTGAGCAGATCATCGAGATGGCGCGTGAGGCCGGGGCGAAGAAAGTGTATCTTGCCTCCGCAGCGCCGGAAATTCGCTTCCCGAACGTGTATGGCATTGATATGCCAACCGCTAACGAGCTGATTGCTCACGGTCGTGAAGTAGACGAAATCCGGCAGATCATCGGTGCCGACGGTCTGATTTTCCAGGATCTGAACGATCTGATCGACGCGGTGCGCGCTGAGAACCCGGATATTCAGCAGTTCGAATGCTCGGTATTCAATGGGATCTACGTGACGAAAGACGTTGACCAGCAGTATCTCGACTATCTGGATTCTCTGCGTAACGACGATGCGAAAGCCGTCCAGCTGCAAAACGATCTCGAAAGCTTAGAGATGCACAACGAAGGTTGATGCGTATGCAGGTGAGGGCGCTCGCCCTCACTTGCAACTCCCCGTAAAATCCTGCACAGTCTGCCCTGAAATCAGCAAGGGCGAAAATCATGAAACGACTCATTGTAGGGATCAGCGGTGCCAGCGGCGCGATTTATGGCGTCCGGCTGTTACAGGTGCTGCGTGACGTTGCAGGCGTAGAAACCCATCTGGTGATGAGCCAGGCGGCGCGTCAGACCCTCTCTCTTGAAACCGATCTCTCTCTGCGCGACGTTCAGGCCCTGTCTGACGTTGTCCACGATGCCCGCGATATCGCCGCCAGCATCTCTTCGGGCTCGTTTAAAACGGCCGGCATGGTTATTTTGCCCTGTTCGATTAAAACCCTTTCCGGCATTGTAAACAGCTATACCGACACGCTGGTGACGCGTGCAGCGGATGTGGTGCTGAAAGAGCGTCGTCCTCTGGTGCTCTGCGTGCGGGAAACGCCGCTGCACCTGGGACATCTGCGTTTAATGACGCAGGCAGCCGAACTGGGGGCCGTGATTATGCCGCCGGTCCCCGCGTTCTATCATCGTCCGCAAACGCTGGATGATGTCATCAACCAGACCGTTAACCGCGTGCTGGATCAGTTCGATATCGACCTGCCGGAAGATCTCTTTACCCGCTGGCAGGGGGCGTGAAGCTGTGCACAAACAAGGTGCATGAAAAGACAATTTGCCCTGTTTCAGGGCAAAACTGCAACCGCGATCATATCCTCGACATTTAATTCGCTTTTTCCTTTTTTCTCTTTCCGGTTCGTTCGGCAGACCTGCTATCTTTCACCATTAAGGCAGTATCGCAACGTTTTATTAACATATTTAACGTCGTAGTTTTATCCCGACGACAATGTGGCATAAGACCTGCAAGAGCAGCCTGCAACACAACACACAACATAAACCATAATAAAATCACGGTTCTTGAGGGTAAATGTATGAAGAAGACGGTTCTGGCTCTGTCTTTGCTCGTGGGCTTGAGTGCGGCAGCAAGTAGCTATGCAGCGCTTCCACAGACAGTTCGTATCGGTACAGACGCAACCTACGCGCCATTCTCCTCCAAGGATGCGAAAGGCGACTTCGTGGGGTTTGATATCGATCTGGGAAATGAGATGTGCAAACGCATGGAAGTGAAATGCACATGGGTGGGCAGTGACTTTGACGCGCTGATCCCGTCGCTGAAAGCCAAGAAAATTGATGCCATTATCTCTTCTCTCTCCATCACGGAAAAACGTCAGCAGGAGATTGCCTTCTCTGAGAAGCTCTACGCTGCCGACTCACGTCTGATTGCCGCGAAAGGCTCGCCAATCCAGCCGACCATCGACTCGCTGAAAGGCAAACATGTTGGCGTGCTTCAGGGCTCGACCCAGGAAGGTTTCGCCAATGCAAACTGGCGCGAGAAGGGCGTCGATGTGGTGGCTTACCAGAACCAGGATCTGATCTACTCTGACCTGGCGGCAGGCCGTCTGGATGCCGCGTTTCAGGATGAAGTCGCCGCGAGCGAAGGCTTCCTGAAACAGCCTGCGGGTAAAGAGTACGCCTTTGCCGGCCCGTCGGTAAAAGACAAAAAATACTTTGGCGACGGTACCGGTATTGGCCTGCGTAAGGATGATACCGAGCTGAAAGCCGCCTTCGACAAAGCGTTTAATGAGCTGCGTAAAGACGGTACCTACGACAAACTGGCGAAGAAATACTTCGATTTCAACGTCTACGGTGATTAATGCCTGAATGAGATGCACTGAAGTGGTGCATCTCTGTGGGGTTGTGTTCCAGTATGGTGCAACGCATGCACCATGCTGGATCGCTGTGTGCATAGTTAAGCATTTATAATGCAAAAATTCCCGTACAAAGGCATTAATCTTTGCCTGAATGAGGGGATTAATGGCACATTAACAACACCCCGTCGTCGTAAAAATCTCGTATTAAGACAGTTTGTTGAGGACAGATATGAAAAAACTGGTGTTGTCACTTTCTCTGGTACTGGCTTTTTCCAGCGCCACCGCGGCATTCGCAGCAATTCCGCAGAAAATTCGTATTGGAACTGACCCAACCTATGCACCTTTCGAATCGAAGAATGCGAAGGGAGAACTGGTCGGTTTTGACATCGATCTGGCTAACGAGCTGTGCAAACGCATTAAAGTGCAATGTACCTACGTTGAAAACCCGCTGGATGCGCTGATCCCGTCCCTGAAAGCGAAGAAAATTGACGTGATCATGTCCTCCCTGTCCATCACTGAAAAACGTCAGCAGGAGATTGCCTTCACGGACAAACTCTACGCGGCGGACTCACGTCTGGTGGTGGCGAAATCCTCTGACATTCAGCCAACCCTTGAATCTCTGAAAGGCAAACGCGTGGGCGTGTTGCAGGGTACTACGCAGGAAACCTACGGCAACGAGCACTGGGCGCCAAAGGGGATTGAAATTGTCTCTTACCAGGGTCAGGAAAACATCTACGCAGACCTGACGGCAGGCCGCATTGATGCAGCATTCCAGGATGAAGTGGCGGCAAGCGAAGGTTTCCTGAAACAGCCTGTGGGTAAAGATTACAAGTTCGGCGGTCCGTCCATTAAGGACGAAAAACTCTTTGGCGTTGGCACCGGTATGGGCCTGCGTAAAGAAGACAACGAACTGCGTCAAGCCCTGAACAAAGCGTTCGCCGAGATGCGCGCGGACGGCACCTATGACAAGCTGGCGAAAAAGTACTTCGATTTTAATGTTTACGGCGGCTAATCGCCCCGTCTGATAACGTGCGGCCCCTCCCGTTCCGGGAGGGGAAAAGACACGGTTCCACCACTCACGAGACGACAGGGCACGCGGTATGCTGTACGGATTTTCTGGCGTTATTTTACAGGGCGCGCTTGTCACCCTTGAGCTGGCTATCAGCTCCGTGGTGCTGGCGGTGCTGATAGGCCTGGCGGGCGCGGGGGCAAAATTATCCGCCAACAGACCGCTGGCGCTGATATTTGAAGGCTATACCACGCTGATTCGCGGCGTGCCTGACCTGGTGCTGATGCTGCTGATCTTTTACGGCCTGCAAATCGCACTTAACGGCGTAACGGATGCCATCGGCATGGAGCAGATCGATATCGACCCGATGGTGGCCGGTATTATTACCCTTGGTTTTATCTACGGTGCCTATTTCACTGAGACTTTCCGCGGCGCTTACATGGCCGTGCCGAAAGGGCATATTGAAGCGGCGACCGCCTACGGTTTTACCTCCTCACAAACGTTTCGCCGGATCATGTTCCCGGCCATGATGCGCTACGCGCTGCCGGGCATCGGGAACAACTGGCAGGTTATTCTCAAGGCAACGGCGCTGGTCTCCCTGCTGGGTCTGGAAGATGTGGTGAAGGCCACGCAGCTGGCAGGTAAAAGCACCTGGGAACCGTTCTATTTTGCGGTGGTTTGCGGCCTAATCTATCTGGTCTTTACGACCGTCTCCAATGGTGTGCTGCTTCTGCTTGAACGTCGCTACTCCGTGGGTGTGAAGAGGGCTGACCTGTGATTGAGATTATTCAGGAGTACTGGAAATCCCTGCTTTGGACGGATGGCTACCGCTTTACTGGCGTGGCGATCACGCTGTGGCTGCTGATCTCCTCGGTGGTAATGGGCGGCATTCTGGCGGTGTTTCTTGCCATTGGCCGCGTGTCGAACAATAAATTTATTCAGTTCCCTATCTGGCTGTTCACCTACGTGTTTCGCGGTACGCCGCTGTACGTACAGCTGCTGGTGTTCTATTCCGGGATGTACACGCTTGAGATCGTAAAAGGCACTGAAATGCTGAATGCGTTCTTCCGCAGCGGTCTGAACTGTACGGTGCTGGCGCTGACCCTCAATACCTGCGCCTATACCACCGAGATCTTTGCCGGGGCCATCCGTTCTGTGCCGCACGGTGAGATCGAGGCGGCGCGCGCGTACGGCTTCTCGTCCGTGAAGCTCTACCGCTGTATTATTCTGCCTTCGGCGCTGCGTATTGCGCTGCCGGCGTACAGCAACGAAGTGATTTTAATGCTGCATTCGACGGCACTGGCGTTTACCGCCACGGTACCGGATCTGTTAAAGATTGCCCGCGATATTAACTCTGCCACCTACCAGCCGTTTACGGCGTTTGGCATTGCAGCAGTGCTCTATTTGATCATTTCTTACGTCCTGATCAGCCTGTTCCGTAAGGCTGAAAAACGCTGGTTGCAGCATATAAAACCGTCGACGCACTGAGAATTTATGATGGCTGAGAACAAATTAAACGTAATTGATTTGCACAAGCGCTACGGCGAACATGAAGTGCTGAAAGGGGTGTCGCTGGAGGCTAACGCGGGCGACGTGATCAGTATTATCGGCTCATCAGGTTCGGGTAAAAGTACCTTCCTGCGCTGCATCAACTTCCTCGAAAAGCCGAGCGAAGGGTCGATTGTGGTGAGCGGACAGAACATCAACATGGTCCGTGATAAAGACGGCCAGCTTAAAGTGGCGGATAAAAATCAGCTGCGCCTGCTGCGTACGCGTCTGACAATGGTGTTCCAGCACTTCAATCTCTGGAGCCACATGACGGTGCTGGAGAACGTGATGGAAGCGCCGGTTCAGGTGCTCGGCTTAAGCAAGCAGGAAGCCCGCGAGCGTGCGGTCAAATACCTCGCGAAAGTGGGGATCGACGAGCGGCAGCAGATCAAATATCCGGTGCACCTGTCAGGGGGGCAGCAGCAGCGTGTTTCTATCGCCCGTGCGCTGGCGATGGAGCCGGAAGTGTTGCTGTTTGACGAACCGACTTCCGCGCTGGATCCTGAACTCGTTGGCGAAGTGCTGCGCATCATGCAGAAGCTGGCGGAAGAGGGCAAAACAATGGTGGTGGTGACGCACGAGATGGGCTTCGCCCGTAACGTTTCTAACCACGTTATCTTCCTGCATCAGGGCAAGATTGAAGAGCAGGGTCATCCGGACGAGGTGCTGGCGAACCCGCAAAGCCCGCGTTTGCAGCAGTTCCTGAAAGGCTCGTTGAAGTAGGTTTGGCCTTTCTCCCTCTCCCTGTGGGAGAGGGCCGGGGTGAGGGCATCAGGCCGCAGAGCCGCCCAATTGCCCGGTGGCGCTTCGCTTACCGGGCCTACAAAAACCGTAGGCCGGGCAAACGCAGTGCCGCCCGGCATTCAACACTCGAGCCGATACACCCAGTCGTCATACCGTACGCCGTTAATCTCGTACGCCTTCTCCAGCACCTGCGTGCGCACAAAACCCGCTTTCTCAAGGACCCGCACCGACCCGACGTTATCCGCCAGCACGTACGCGTTTATCGCCTTCACGCCCGTCTGGTTAAATGCATACTCACACACCGCGCGCAGCGCTTCGCTGGCAATGCCTTTTCCCTGCGCGGCAGGCACAACCGTGTAGCCAATATCCGCCTCTTCACGGTTCGCCGCACTGATTTGCAGGCCGATATCCCCGAGCGGCTTAACGTCGTTATGCAGACGGATTACAAAGACATGCTCCGCCATCAGGCGTGCGGCAAATACGCGGCGCGTCTCTTTTTCCGGTGTAATAGCGGCCATATAGCGCATGATGGCGGGGTCTTCGCGCAGAGAGCGGAAGAATGCCCAGTCAGAAGGTTCGAAAGGGGTGAGGTTAAGCCGGGTTGTGGTGATGGTTGCCATAGTTACGCCATATCATCCAGACATGGCGTATAACTCTAACATATTCACTGCACCACATCCCCCAGCGCCTCTTCCAGGTCATACCAGCGGAACGTAAACCCGGCCGCTTCCAGCCGTTTTGGCAGCGCGCGCTGCCCGCCCAGTACCAGCACCGAAGACTCACCCATCAGCAGACGAATCGCCGTCGCAGGCACGCGCAGCACCGCCGGGCGATGCAGGGCATGACCCAGGGCATGAGCAAATTGCTCATTACGTACCGGATACGGAGAGACCATGTTAAACGGCCCACGCAGGTCGTTATCCAGCAGCCAGAGAATACCGTTGACCATATCGTCGATATGGATCCACGCCAGATACTGACGACCGTTTCCGATGGGCCCGCCAAGCCCCATTTTAAACGGCGGCAACATTTTACCGAGAATACCGCCTTTCGGAGCAAGCACCACGCCGGTGCGCAGCAGGCAGACGCGGGTGTTATCGCTCTGCGCCCCGCAGGCGATACGCTCCCATTGGGCGCAGAGTTTATGGGTAAACTCGTTGTGCGGCGGCTCTTCTTCGGTCACCACCACTTCACCAAGATCGCCATAGTAGCCTGTAGCAGAGCCTGAAATCAGCACCGAGGGCGGCGTCTCGCTGTTGCGAATCAGCTCAACCAGCCTTTCGGTCATATTCCAGCGACTGCTGCATAAACGCTGTTTTTGCTCTTCGGTCCAGCGTTTATCGGCGATTGGTTCGCCTGCAAGGTTGATGACGGCGTCAAAGCCGTTCAGATCCTGCCTTTCCGCAAGGCCTTTCCAGATCTCAACGCCGGTGCCCAGCACCTGGCGCGCTTTCTCCGGGCTGCGCGTGACCACGGTAATGTCGTGATGCAACGCCTGCAAACGTGGAATGAGATGGCGACCAATCAGGCCCGTACCGCCGGTGAGCAGGATCTTCATACAACCTCCAGGTTTACGCCTGGCGCTGCCAGCTTAACGTCATGGAGACGGAGTCGGCGTAGCGCAGTGCGTGAAGTTTATCGATCTCCACTTCAGCATAAGTGACCCAGTGGTGTTCGCGTGCGATGTCGAGCACATCCTGAGTTAATTTTTCCAGTAGCGCAAAACGGTTGTTCTCTACGTACTGGATGATGCTTTTGGTGATCGTGCGATAGTTCAACGCGTCATTGATGTCTTCGCTGGCGCGCGCCTTGTCTGCCGGGTAGTGGATCACCACATTCACCACGATATCCTGGCGATTCGCGATCTCCTCCTCTTTGATACCAATGAACGTGCGTAAGCGTAAGTTTTTTATACGAATAATAGCGTCATGCTGGGACATTGCAGGTCTTCTCCGTGTCAGTATTTTCACCTCATCATACATGAGGAGAACACCTGCACCCAACGGGGCGCAGGATCAAATCTGATGGATTTTTTGCATGGCGCGTTCGGTGGCCGGGCGGGTCCGGATGCGCTCAAACCAGTTGTTCACCGCCGGATAAGTGGCCAGGTCGATCCGGTGGCGTTCATGGGTATTGATCCACGGCCAGCAGGCGATATCTGCGATGCTGTAATGCTCACCTCCCAGCCACGGTGATTTTTCCAGCCGACGGTTCAGTACCCCGTACAGGCGCTGGGTTTCGACCTGATATCGCTCAATGGCGTAAGGGATCGTCTGCGGCGCATAGGCCGTAAAGTGGTGATTCTGCCCCAGCATCGGCCCGAGGCCGCTCGACTGCCAGAATAACCATTGCAGCGTGTGATGACGCTCGCGCAACTCACCGCTCAGGAGCTTGCCGGTTTTCTCTGCCAGATAGAGCAAAATCTCTCCGGACTCAAACAGGCTTAACGGTTTGCCGCCGTCAGAGGGCAGGTTATCAATGATGGCCGGAATTTTATTGTTGGGCGAGATGGCCAGAAAAACGGGGCGGAACTGGTCGCCTTTACTGATATCCACGCGAATGATCCGGTAGTCCACTTCGGCTTCTTCAAGAAAGAGTGTGATCTTATGGCCATTAGGGGTGGGGGCATAATAGAGATCTATCATTCTCAACTCCTGTCAGTGCGAATAGTGTTGCCATGAAAAATCAGTATAGGTGCTTGTTGTAAATCGTGAGTTTTCATCAAGTGACAGCGAGGCAAAGAGATTATATGTTGAGTGAAGACCGATCAGCCGAAGAGGATGTTATGAGCCAGCCTGTAATAACGTTGTGGTCCGATGCGAACTTTTTTTCTCCTTATGTCATGAGCGTTTATGTGGCGCTGGCAGAAAAGGGGCTTACTTTTACTCTGAAAACCGTTGACCTGGACAGCGGCGAACACCTGAAGCCTCAGTGGCAGGGCTACGCGCTCACTCGCCGAGTCCCTGTGCTGGAGATCGACGGTTTTGAGTTGAGTGAATCTTCGGCGATTGACGAGTACCTTGAGGACCGATTTGCCCCGCCTGAGTGGGAACGCATCTATCCTCACGATCTGCAAAAGCGCGCCCGCGCCCGCCAGATCCAGGCGTGGCTGCGTAGCGACCTGGTGCCGATTCGCACAGAACGCTCCACGGACGTGGTGTTCGCTGGCGTCAAAAAGCCCGCCCTCAGTGAGGAAGGCTTATCCAGCGCCCGGAAGCTGATTGAAACTGCGTCATCGCTGCTGGCGCAGGGTAACCCCAACCTGTTTGGCGAGTGGTGTATTGCCGACACCGATCTGGCGCTGATGCTCAATCGCCTGATCCTCAACGGGGATGACGTCCCACAACTGCTGGTGGATTACGCCACATTCCAGTGGCAACGCGCGTCGGTACAGCGCTATCTGGCACTCTCTGCTAAGCGCGCGGGCTGATAAGACGGGACGCTTGAGGTATGATAGGGGCAGTCTGTATTCCCGAGGAGTAACTGATGAAACTGATGTTTGCGTCGGATATTCATGGATCGCTGCCCGCGACCGAACGCGTGCTTTCTCTGTTCGCCCAAAGCGGGGCGCAGTGGCTGGTGATCCTGGGCGATGTGCTAAACCACGGCCCACGCAATGCGTTGCCGGAAGGCTATGCTCCCGCGCAGGTGGCGGAAAAACTTAATCATTTTGCCTCGCGCATTATAGCCGTTCGCGGCAACTGTGACAGTGAAGTTGACCAGATGCTGCTGCATTTTCCCATTACCGCGCCCTGGCAACAGGTGTTGATGGAAAACAGCCGTTTGTTCCTGACCCACGGGCACCTGTTCGGCCCGGATAACCTGCCGTCACTCGCCGCTGGCGATGTCCTGGTTTATGGTCATACTCATATTCCGGTGGCGGAAAAGCGCGGGGCGTTTTATCACTTTAACCCCGGGTCTGTCAGCATTCCTAAAGGCGGCAACCCGGCAAGCTACGGCATGTATGAAGACGGGACATTAAGCGTTATCGCACTTAATGATCAGCAAGTTATTGCGCAGATAGCGATTAATCCGTAAGTTACACCACAACTGCAAACGCGCCGAAAGAGCGCTTAGACGAGAAGGTTTCCCGATGGTGGAGCAGAATCATTTGGCAAGTACTGAATGGGTTGACATTGTCAGCGAAGAAAATGAAGTGATCGCGCAGGCCAGCCGCGAACAAATGCGTGCGGAGCGTCTGCGTCACCGCGCGACGTACATCGTTGTTCATGACGGCATGGGCAAGATTCTGGTCCAGCGTCGCACCGACACCAAAGATTTTCTTCCTGGTATGCTGGATGCCACAGCGGGTGGCGTCGTGCAGGCCGATGAAGTGCTGCTGGATTCCGCGCGTCGTGAAGCGGAAGAAGAGTTAGGTATCGCTGGCGTGCCGTTTGCCGAGCACGGCCAGTTTTATTTCGAAGATGAGCATTGTCGCGTCTGGGGCGGCCTGTTTAGCTGCGTTTCCCATGGGCCTTTCGCCTTGCAGGAAGAGGAAGTGAGCGAAGTATGCTGGATGACGCCGGAAGAGATCACCGCGCGTTGCGACGAATTCACACCGGATTCCCTTAAAGCACTGGCGCTGTGGATGACCCGCAACGCCAAAAACGAATCCGCTAAACCGGAAAATAAGGCGGAAAAAGAGGAAGAGGCTGAGTAAGCCTTAACAGCTTTCCCGCAGACACAGGCTGGACGCGATGGGTTTATGGTCGCGCCAGTCTCCGTCATTAAGACGTTCCAGTAACGCTTTCCCGGCTTCAATCCCAATCTTGCGATGCGGTACTGCCATCGTCGTCAGCGGCGGCTGACAGACGCGACTGACGTCGCTGTCGCCAAAACCTACGACCGCTAAATCGTCCGGCACCTTGATGCGCCGACGCTGGCATTCATACAGCGCGCCGCAGGCCAGTTCATCTGACACGCACACCAGCGCATCCAGCTCCGGCCACGCCAGCAGGAACTCTGGCAATTGTGCCGCGCCGGTGGAGAAGTTCGGCGGCATGGCGGCATTAATCACTCTGTTCGGCGCCAGGTGGTGGCGCAGCATCGCCTTGTACCAGCCCTGCAAATGCTGCTGAAAAATCCACTGTTCCTGGTTAGCGCACAGCAGGCCGATATTCTGGTAGCCGCGCTGAATCACCATCTCGGTAAGTTCATACATGGCGGCGACGTTATCAATCCCGATATTCATATCAATCGGATCGGCACGCATTGCACCCATTTCCATCACCGGGATAGAGGCATTTTTTAGCCAGTGTCGCACGGTATCAGAGTGCTCGACGCTGAGCAGTATCGCCGCGGCGATGTTCGAGGCCAACAGCGTTTCAAGCAGTTTCTCTTCCTGTTCAAGACGATGCTGAGATTCCGCCAGCATGATCTGATATCCGGCTGGCTGGAGCACCTGCTGTAGCCCGGCGAACATCTCGGAACAGCCAGCTTCGGAAAGATTGGGTACAACCATCGCAATCGTCCATGACGATGCCGATGCCAGTGCGCTGGCGGCAAGATTGGGCATGTATCCCAGCTCCTGCACCGCGGCTTCAATTTTTTCACGCAGTTTATCGGAAACCTGTTCGGGCGTGCGGAGGGCACGGGAAACAGTCATCGTGCCGACGCCGGCAAGCTGCGCGACATCCGCGAGCGTTACTTTTCCGGTACTGCGCCGTTTTCGGGTTAAAGACATACATCTTCCTGCTGACAGGACGCGATTCAGTTTCATCCTTCATTTTACGTGACAGGCAGTATACGCCTTAAATCCCTTTTTTTGCTGTGATTTCGCACCATGATAGTAATTTGATAGCGCTATCACAGTTCTGCATGTTAGTTGTTGGTAGCGCTATCTTTGTGATCGCGATCGCAGTCATTAATTGATGGGTTGAATAGAGTTTGCCCATGTCTTGTCTTTAGCGGGAGTGAAAAATGCTCAAAAAGTGGATATATGATACAACCATCATCCTACAGGATAGCGTTGAAAGCTGGCCCCAGGCGCTGGAACTGTGCGCGAAACCGCTGCTGGATTTGCAGGTCATTGTGCCGGAATATGTCACGGCTATCATCGAGAAGCATCACACGTTAGGTCCCTACTATGTGCTGGCTCCAGGGCTGGCAATGCCCCATGCGCGACCGGAAGAAGGGGCGAAAGGACTTGGCCTGTCATTATTAAAACTGAAACAGGGTGTCTCTTTTGGTGCCGGTGAGTTTGACCCCGTCGATGTGATTGTGATGCTGGCGGCGCCGGACAAGCATAGCCATATCGAAATGATCTCAGCCTTAGCGGAATTATTTTCCAGCGACGAAGATATGGCTGAATTACATCGGGCGAATACGCTGGAGGAGATAAAAACCATCATCGATCGCTTCTGATTTAATTATTTAATCCGATTCATCTCAACATTACGCATCAGCGTGATGGGGCGTACTCTACTCAAAAAAGGGGATAACAATGAAAATCATGGCTATTTGCGGCTCCGGCCTGGGCAGCAGTTTTATGGTCGAAATGAATATTAAAAAGGTGCTCAAAAAACTGGAAATTGAGGCCGAGGTTGAACACTCCGATCTCTCCTCGGCTACGCCGGGCGCGGCGGACCTGTTTGTAATGGCGAAAGACATTGCCGCAAGCGCCAGCGTGCCGGAAAGCCAGCTGGTGGTGATCAACAATATCATCGATATTAACGAACTCGAAGCGCAGCTGCGCGCCTGGTTCGAAAGACAATAATCCTGATAAGGCGAGGTGGATATGTTTATCCTTGAAACGCTGAACTTCGTTGTTGATATTTTAAAAGTCCCTTCAGTGCTGGTCGGTTTAATTGCCCTGATTGGTCTTGTGGCGCAGAAAAAAGCCTTTTCGGATGTGGTAAAAGGCACAATTAAAACCATTCTCGGCTTTATTGTACTGGGCGGCGGCGCAACCGTGCTGGTGGGCTCATTAAATCCGCTCGGCGGTATGTTTGAGCACGCCTTTAATATTCAGGGCATTATTCCCAACAATGAAGCTATTGTGTCGATTGCCCTGGAAAAATATGGCGCTTCCACCGCGCTCATTATGGCCTTCGGGATGGTGGCGAATATTATTGTTGCGCGCTTTACCCGCCTGAAATACATCTTCCTCACCGGGCATCACACCTTCTACATGGCATGCATGATTGGCGTGATCCTGACGGTTGCAGGCTTCGAGGGGGTCGGGCTGGTCTTTACCGGCTCGTTGATCCTCGGCCTGATTATGGCCTTCTTCCCGGCGATTGCGCAGCGTTATATGAAGCGTATTACCGGCAACGATGAGATCGCCTTCGGTCATTTCGGCACGCTGGGCTACGTGCTGTCCGGCTGGATTGGCAGCAAGGTCGGTAAAGGTTCGCGCTCCACCGAAGAGATGAACCTGCCGAAGAACCTTAGCTTCCTGCGTGACAGTTCAATCTCCATCTCCCTGACCATGATGATTATCTACCTGATCATGGCGGTGAGCGCCGGACGTGAGTACGTGGAGGCCACCTTCAGCGGCGGCCAGAACTACCTGGTGTACGCCATCATTATGGCCATCACCTTCGCGGCAGGCGTGTTCATCATCTTGCAGGGCGTGCGCCTGATTCTGGCGGAAATCGTCCCGGCCTTTACTGGCTTCTCGGAAAAACTGGTGCCCAATGCGCGGCCTGCGCTGGACTGCCCGGTAGTCTACCCGTATGCGCCAAACGCGGTGCTGATTGGCTTCCTGTTTAGTTTCCTCGGCGGGATTGTGGGCTTGTTCATCTGCGGTCAGTTTAGCTGGGTGCTGATCCTGCCGGGCGTCGTGCCGCATTTCTTCACCGGTGCAACGGCGGGCGTGTTTGGTAACGCCACTGGTGGACGCCGCGGGGCAATGATTGGCGCCTTTGCTAATGGCCTGCTGATCACCTTCCTCCCGGTCCTGCTGCTGCCTGTTCTGGGCGCAATTGGCTTTGCGAATACGACCTTCTCGGACGCTGATTTTGGTGCGGTCGGGATTGTGCTGGGCAACCTGGCGCGCTTCCTGTCGCCGCTTGCCATCACCGGACTGGTTGTTGTGTTGTTCGCGCTGCTGGTGGCCTACAACGTCTTCGCTAAAAACAAACCTGCCAGCGGTAACGCGCAGGAAAACCCCGGAGCCAAATCATGAATGAGAATGAAATAACCGAACTGGCGCGTCAGATCCGCCTTGAGACGCTGAAATCCCTTACGCAGCTGGGTTTTGGGCACTACGGCGGCAGCATGTCAGTCGTTGAAACGCTGGCGGTGCTGTACGGCGCGGTGATGAAAATTGACCCGGCCGATCCGGACTGGCCAGAGCGCGATTACTTTGTGCTGTCGAAAGGCCATGCGGGCCCGGCGCTGTACAGCACGCTGGCGATTAAGGGCTACTTCCCGATTGAAGAGCTGAGCACGCTGAACCAGAACGGGACGCGTCTGCCAAGTCACCCGGATCGCCTGAAAACACGCGGCGTGGATGCCACCACCGGATCACTGGGGCAGGGGATCTCCATCGCTGGCGGCATGGCGCTGTCGCACAAGCTGGCAGGAAGGCCAAACCGGGTGTTCTGCATCGTCGGTGACGGGGAGCTGAACGAAGGACAGTGCTGGGAAGCCTTCCAGTTTATTGCTCACCATCGACTGAACAACCTGACGGTATTCGTGGACTGGAACAAACAGCAGCTCGACGGCGAGCTGGACGAAATCATCAGCGCCTTCGACCTGGAAGGCAAATTCCGCGCCTTTGGTTTTGACGTGGTAACGGTGAAAGGGGATGACATTCCGGCGCTGCTGGAGGTGACCGCGCCGATCGCTGCGGCCGATGCGCGTCCGCGGGTGGTGATCCTCGACAGCATCAAAGGGCAGGGGGTGCCATACCTGGAACAGCTCAGCAACTCGCATCACCTGCGATTAACTGAGGAGAGCAAAGCGGCGCTCAACGAGACGATTCGCCAACTGGAGGCTTCACATGATTAAGGTTGCACCGACAGGACAGAAAGATGCCGTTGAGATGCGTAAGGTCTACGCGGGTTTTGTGGCAAAACAGATTGAGGCCGGGAGCGAGATTATTGCGCTCGAAGCGGATCTGATGAGTTCGATGGCGATGGACGGCGTAGCGCGTGATTATCCACAGCACGTCATCAACTGCGGCATTATGGAGGCTAACGTGATTGGGACGGCCGCCGGGCTGTCGCTCACCGGACGTAAGCCGTTCGTCCATACCTTTACCGCCTTTGCCAGCCGTCGCTGCTTCGACCAGCTGTTTATGTCCCTGGACTACCAGCGCAATAACGTGAAGGTGATTGCCTCGGATGCGGGCGTGACGGCCTGCCACAACGGCGGGACGCATATGTCGTTCGAGGACATGGGCATCGTGCGCGGTCTGGCGCATTCAGTGGTGCTGGAGGTGACCGATGCGGTGATGTTCGAAGATGTGCTGCGTCAGCTTATCGACCTGGAAGGCTTCTACTGGGTGAGGACCATCCGTAAACAGGCCCCGAGCGTGTATGCCCCGGGGTCAACCTTCACCATCGGCAAGGGCAACGTGCTGCGCGAGGGAACCGATATTACCTTGATTGCTAACGGCATTATGGTGGCGGAAGCGCTGGAGGCGGCGCGCCAGCTGGAGCAGGAGGGGGTAAGCGCAGCGGTCATCGACATGTTTACCCTGAAGCCTATCGATCGGATGCTGGTGAAAAACTATGCCGAGAAAACCGGGCGTATTGTGACCTGCGAAAACCACAGCATTCACAACGGGCTGGGGTCGGCGGTGGCGGAAGTGCTGGTGGAAACCTGTCCGGTGCCCCTGCGTCGGGTGGGGGTGAAGGAACGATATGGTCAGGTGGGCACGCAGGACTTCTTGCAAAAGGAGTATGGCCTGACGGCACATGACATTGTGTCGGCGGCGCGGGAGCTGTTGTAATAAAAAAAGGCGACCGTGTGGTCGCCTTTTTGTTGCCCGGTGGCGCTGGCGCTTACCGGGCCTACGGTCCTGTAGGCCGGATAAGCGAAGCGCCATCCGGCAAAACATTACTGCTGCTGCGAAGACTGGATCGCCGTCAGCGCGATGGTGTAGACGATATCGTCTACCAGCGCACCACGGGACAGGTCGTTCACAGGTTTGCGCATGCCTTGCAGCATTGGCCCGATGGAGATCAGGTCTGCTGAACGCTGTACCGCTTTATAGGTGGTGTTACCGGTGTTCAGATCCGGGAAGATGAACACGGTAGCGCGACCTGCAACCGGCGAGTTCGGCGCTTTGGATTTCGCCACGTCAGCCATTACCGCGGCATCGTACTGGAGCGGGCCGTCGATCATCAGATCCGGACGTTTTTCCTGCGCAATGCGGGTCGCTTCACGGACTTTCTCTACGTCACTACCTGCACCAGAGGTACCGGTGGAGTAGGAGAGCATCGCGACGCGCGGTTCGATACCGAAGGCAATCGCGGAGTCCGCAGACTGGATAGCGATTTCTGCCAGCTGCTCTGCGGTTGGATCCGGGTTGATCGCGCAGTCGCCGTAAACATAAACCTGTTCAGGCAGCAGCATGAAGAACACGGAGGAGACCAGAGAGCTGCCCGGTGCGGTTTTGATCAACTGCAACGGTGGACGGATGGTGTTCGCGGTGGTGTGAACCGCACCGGAAACCAGACCGTCAACTTCGTCCTGCTCCAGCATCAGCGTACCCAGCACGACGTTGTCTTCCAGCTGCTCGCGCGCAACGGCTTCGGTCATGCCCTTGTTCTTACGCAGTTCAACCAGGCGAGCAACGTAGCTTTCGCGAACCACTTCCGGGTCAACGATCTCAATGCCAGCGCCCAGCTCAACGCCCTGAGACGCCGCAACGCGGTTGATCTCATCCGGGTTACCCAGCAGCACACAGGTCGCGATACCGCGTTCTGCACAGATGGCTGCCGCTTTAACGGTACGTGGTTCGTCGCCTTCTGGCAGAACCACGCGTTTGCCCGCTTTACGCGCCAGCTCGGTCAGCTGGTAACGGAAGGCTGGAGGAGACAGACGACGGCTGCGCTCGGAGGTCGCCGTCAGGGATTCGATCCAGTCCGCATTGATGTAGCCCGCAACGTATTCCTGAACTTTCTCGATACGCTCGTGGTCATCAACCGGCACTTCGAGGTTGAAGCTTTGCAGGCTCAGGGAGGTCTGCCAGGTGTTGGTGTTCACCATGAAGACTGGCAGGCCAGTGGCGAACGCACGTTCGCACAGCTTGCTGATACGCGCGTCCATTTCATAGCCGCCGGTCAGCAGAATTGCACCGATTTCCACGCCGTTCATTGCAGCCAGGCACGCTGCAACCAGCACGTCTGGACGGTCAGCGGAGGTCACCAGCAGTGAACCTGCGCGGAAGTGTTCCAGCATGTGTGGAATGCTACGTGCGCAGAAGGTTACGGACTTCACGCGGCGGGTGTTGATATCGCCTTCGTTGATCACGGTGGCGTTCAGGTGACGCGCCATATCGATTGCACGGGTGGCAATCAGATCGAAGCTCCATGGCACCGCACCCAGAACAGGCAGCGGGCTGGAATCCTGCAACTTAGCCGGGTCAACTTTGATGACTTTCGCTTTGGAGGAGTCGTCAAAAATTTCGGACAGGTCAGGACGCGTACGGCCCTGCTCATCTACTGGCGCGTTCAGCTTGTTAACAATCACGCCGGTGATGCTGGTGTTTTTCGCACCGCCGAAGCTGCTGCGCGTCAGTTCGATACGCTCTTTCAGCTGCTCTGGGGTATCCGTGCCCTGAGACATCACAAAAACGATCTCTGCGTTCAGGGTTTTCGCGATTTCAAAGTTCAGAGACTGGGCAAACTGGTGTTTACGGGTCGGGACCAGGCCTTCAACCAGCACCACTTCCGCGTCCTGTGCGTTTGCGTGGTAGTTGGCAATGATCTCTTCCATCAGCACGTCTTTCTGGTTGCTGGAGAGCAGAGATTCAACGTGGCTCATCTTCAGCGGTTCAGCCGCTGGCAGATTGGAGTTCTTGCGAACGATGGTGGTGGTCTGGTCTGGCGCATCGCCACCGGCACGTGGCTGGGCGATAGGCTTAAAGACGCTCAGACGAACGCCTTTGCGTTCCATAGCGCGGATCACGCCGAGGCTGACGCTGGTCAGGCCGACGCTGGTTCCGGTAGGGATCAGCATAATAGTACGGGACACGGTTTATCCTCTTTCGTTACCGCCGCGTTGGGCGGGTTACAAAACAGCACCGCCAGCATTGCTGGCGGTGTGGAATCAGGCAGTCAGGCGGTGTGCGTCTTGCGCGATGACCAGCTCTTCGTTAGTTGGAATAACGATAGCAGGGCGGGTGCCTTCTTTGTTGATGAAGCCAGACTTGCCGAAGCGGGCAGCCAGGTTACGCTCATGATCAACTTCGAAGCCCAGAACGCCCAGTTTGCCCAGGGACAGTTCACGTACCATTGCCGCGTTCTCACCGATACCACCGGTGAAGATAACAGCATCCAGACGGCCTTCCATCAGCGCGGTGTAAGAACCGATGTACTTCGCCAGGCGGTGGCAATAAACGTCCATTGCACGTTTAGCGTCAGCTTTTTCTGCGTAGTTGTCTTCAACGTAACGGCAGTCGCTGGTGACCTCGGTCAGGCCCAGCAGGCCAGACTCTTTGGTCAGCATTTTGTTGATGTCGTCAACGCTCATGCCCAGGGTGTCGTGCAGGTGGAAGATGATCGCCGGGTCGATATCACCGGAACGGGTACCCATCACCAGACCTTCCAGCGGGGTCAGACCCATAGAGGTGTCAACACACTTACCGTTGCGGATAGCGGAAACAGAACCACCGTTGCCCAGGTGGCAGGTGATAATGTTGACTTCTTCAACCGGCTTGTTCAGCACTTTTGCGGCTTCCTGAGTCACATAGAAGTGGCTGGTACCGTGAGCGCCGTAACGACGGACGCCGTGCTCTTTGTACAGGCTGTATGGCAGGGCATAGAGGTAAGACTCTTCCGGCATGGTCTGATGGAACGCAGTATCAAACACGGCCACGTTTTTGTCTTTCAGACTCGGGAAGGATTTCAGTGCTTCAGCGATACCGATTAGGTGAGCCGGGTTATGCAGCGGTGCGAAAGACGCAGAGTCTTTGATGCCCTGAATCACGGAGTCGTCGATTACCACGGAACTGGTGTATTTTTCGCCGCCGTGGACGATACGGTGACCAATTGCGGTCAGCTGAGCAGACAGTTCTGGTTTTTGTGCCAGAATAGTGTTAACGATAAAGTTCAGCGCTTCACTGTGAGCGGCGCCTGCACCTAAAGCCGCTTCTTGTTTGCTGCCGTCCATCTTCCACTTGATACGTGCTTCAGGCAGATGGAAACATTCGGCCAAACCAGAGAGGTACTCGTCACCGTTGAGCGCATCGATGATGGCGAATTTCAGTGAGGAGCTACCGCAGTTCAGAACCAGTACTAACTTACTCGACATGGAAGTACCTATTATTGATACGTGGCTAAAAAAACGTCAGTGAGTCTAAAAGCGTAACGCATGCTGACCCAGACATTTATGATTAACATCATGCCAAACGAACATTCTGGCAGGATGAAAGAAATACCTATGATTTTAAGCCATTTTGAACATTTTTCAGACAATGGCATAATATGCGATAATTTGACGAGTTAACGCTTATCGTCTACGGCCCTATCAGGCTGGCACAGGATACCCGATACGGGGTAGCGATGACAAAATATTTTGAACGTTGTCATAGCCTGTTGTGGTTTTGCACGAAAATTTTAATTTTTATATGTGAAGTTGAGGTACAGCCATGTCGACACCCGAAATCCCGTCCGTGAACTTTTTTAGTCTGTTTCGTCGGGGACAGCATTACGCAAAGACATGGCCGATGGAAAAGCGCCTCGCGCCCATGTTTATTGAAAATCGCACTATTCGCGCCACGCGCTATGCGATTCGCTTTATGCCCCCGATTGCCGTTTTTACCCTGTGCTGGCAGATAGCGTTAGGTGGACAGCTTGGCCCTGCCGTCGCGACGGCGCTCTTTGCGTTAAGCCTGCCGATGCAGGGGCTATGGTGGTTAGGTAAACGTTCCGTCACGCCACTTCCGCCTTCTATTTTACACTGGTTTTATGAAGTGCGTGGAAAACTGGAAGAGGCTGGCCAGGCGCTGGCACCGGTTGAAGGTAAGCCGGACTATCAGGCGCTGGCGGATACCCTCAAGCGTGCGTTTAAACAGCTTGATAAAACATTCCTCGATGACTTGTGATTGATCATCGAAACGACGACCAAAAGAAGGCACAGTAACAATCAGTTACCGTGTCTTTTTTTTACAGTGCAATGCGCTACAGGAGTCGAAAGATGGAAATGACCCATGCTCAACGTCTGATTTTGTCTAACCAGTACAAGATGATGACTATGCTTGATCCCGATAACGCTGCGCGCTACAGCCGCCTGCAAACCATTGTTGAACGTGGTTTTGGCTTGCAGATGCGCGAACTGGATCGCGAATTTGGCGAACTGAAAGAGGAAACCTGCCGTATCGTTATCGACATCATGGAGATGTACCATGCGCTGCATGTGTCCTGGACCAATCTGAAGGACCAGCAGACCATTGACGAGCGCCGCGTGACGTTCCTGGGCTTTGATGCTGCGACGGAAGCGCGCTATCTGAGCTATGTACGCTTTATGGTGAATACCGAAGGGCGCTACACCCATTTTGATGCGGGTACGCACGGCTTCAACGCCCAGACCCCGATGTGGGATAAGTATCAACGTATGCTGAGCGCGTGGCACGCCTGTCCGCGCCAGTACCATTTAAGCAGCAACGAAATTCAACAAATCATTAATGCCTGACGGAGGTGCGTGTGCAGTGTAAAGGTTTTCTGTTTGATCTGGACGGTACGCTGGTGGATTCGCTGCCGGTGGTGGAGCGCTCGTGGTGCCACTGGGCCGACCGGCACGGCATTGACCATCAGGACGTACTAAATTTCATCCATGGCAAACAGGCCATTACCTCATTGCGGCACTTCCTTGCGGGACGTTCTGAGGAAGAGATTCAGGCGGAGTTCCGCTATCTTGAGCAGATTGAAGCTACCGATACCGAGGGTATCACCGCGCTGCCCGGTGCGCGCGAACTGCTTGAGCACCTGAATGAAGCGCAGATCCCGTGGGCTATCGTCACCTCCGGCTCGGTTCCCGTCGCGCATGCACGCCATAAGGCGGCAGGTTTGCCGACGCCGGACGTCTTCATTACCGCTGAGCGCGTGAAGCGCGGCAAGCCTGAACCGGATGCGTTCCTGCTCGGCGCTGAACTGCTCGGCCTTGCGCCAGCAGAGTGCGTGGTGGTGGAAGACGCGGCGGCAGGCGTGCTGGCCGGGCTGAACGCCGGCAGCCACGTCATTGCCGTTAACGTCCCGGCGGGTTCCCCCCGGCTGGAGGAGGCGGATTTCGTGCTTAACACCCTGACCGCCATCGACGTCTCGAAGGCGTCAGACGGAGTTGTAACCGTCTCGCTAAAAATGTAATCCCATGATATAGCCCCGCATTACCGGGGCTTTTTTATGGCAGAATTGCTTCTCCTCCACTGACAAGGACATGTTGTGAACGGTGAACTGATTTGGGTCCTGAGCCTGCTGTTAATCGCCATCATTCTTTTTGCCACGGGCAAGGTGCGCATGGATGCCGTCGCCCTGTTTGTGATTGTCGCGTTCGTTCTGAGCGGTACCCTTTCCCTGCCGGAAGCCTTTTCCGGGTTTAGCGATCCCAACGTTATTTTGATTGCCGCTCTGTTTATTATTGGCGACGGGCTGGTACGCACCGGCGTGGCGACGATGATGGGGTCGTGGCTGGTGAAAGTGGCGGGCAGCAGCGAAACCAAAATGCTGATTTACCTGATGCTGACGGTCGCCGGGCTGGGCGCGTTTATGAGCTCTACGGGCGTCGTGGCCATCTTTATTCCGGTCGTGCTGAGCGTCTGCATGAGGATGCAGATCTCCCCTTCGCGGCTGATGATGCCGTTGAGCTTCGCCGGGCTCATCAGCGGCATGATGACGCTGGTCGCGACGCCGCCGAACCTCGTCGTGAACAGCGAACTGATCCGTGAGGGGCTTGAGGGGTTTAGCTTTTTCAGCGTTACGCCGATCGGGCTGGTGGTACTGGTGATGGGCATTATCTATATGCTATTGACCCGTTTTGCGCTGAAAGGGGAGAAGCAGGATAAAGCCAAAGAGGGCTGGAAGCGGCGCTCTTTCCGCGATCTGATTAAAGAGTATCGTCTGACCGGGCGTGCCCGACGTCTGGCTATCCGCCCGGGGTCGCCTATGGTGGGGCAGAGGCTGGATGACCTTAAGCTACGCGAACGCTATGGCGCGAACGTCATCGGGGTTGAGCGCTGGCGTCGTTTTCGTCGGGTGATCGTTAACGTGAACGGGGTGTCAGAGTTTCGCGCGCGTGACGTCCTGCTGATTGATATGTCCACCGCAGACGTGGATCTGCGGGAGTTTTGTAGTGAGCAGCTGCTGGAGCCGATGGTCCTGCGCGGCGAGTATTTCTCTGACCAGGCGCTGGATGTGGGAATGGCCGAGGTGTCGCTGATCCCGGAATCGGAGTTATTGGGCAAAACCGTGCGTGAAATCGGCTTTCGTACCCGCTATGGCCTCAACGTGGTAGGCCTGAAGCGCGATGGCGTAGCCCTTGAAGGGGCGGTGGTGGATGAGCCGATCCTGCTGGGGGATATCTTCCTCGTGGTCGGCAACTGGAAACTGATTAGCCAGCTCGGGCAGAAAGGCCGCGATTTTGTGGTGCTAAATATGCCGATTGAAGAGAGCGATGCATCACCGGCGCACAGCCAGGCGCCCCATGCAATTTTTTGCCTGGTATTGATGGTTGCCCTGATGCTGACGGACGAGATCCCTAACCCGGTGGCGGCAATAATCGCCTGTCTGTTAATGGGCAAATTCCGCTGTATCGACGCCGAAAGCGCTTACAAAGCGATTCACTGGCCGAGCATCATTCTCATCGTCGGGATGATGCCCTTCGCCCTGGCGCTACAGAAAACCGGCGGGGTGGATTTGATCGTAAAAGGCTTAATGGACGCGGGCGGGGGATATGGTCCGTACCTGATGATGGTTTGCCTGTTCGTCATGTGCGCCACCATTGGTTTGTTCATCTCCAATACCGCAACGGCGGTGCTGATGGCGCCCATTGCGCTGGCGATGGCAAAATCGATGGGCATTTCGCCGTATCCGTTTGCGATGATGGTTGCGATGGCGGCGTCCGCGGCATTTATGACGCCGGTCTCTTCCCCGGTCAATACGCTGGTGCTGGGGCCCGGGAATTATAGGTTCAGTGATTTCGTGAAGCTGGGTGTGCCGTTCACCGTGCTGGTAATGCTGGTATGCGTGGTGTTAATTCCGGTGTTATTCCCGTTTTAGCGTGAGTGCAGAAACGTAGGCCGGGTAAGGCGGAGCCGCCACCCGGCAAAAAACTACAGCGGCGAATCCTGGCTAATCTCATCCAGTGACAAATGGAAGCTCGGCACAAACACGCGCATAAAGTAGTCCATCTCTTCGCTGCGACGAGATTCCAGCGTTTTTTCCAGACGCGTTTTTGCCAGTAAAAATTCGTTATTCCCGGCGGACAGCTCTTCCAGACACTTCAGGTAGGCGCACAGCGCATCGGCCTGCTTAACCAGGGATTTCTCCTCTTCCGTATACTGATGCTCGTCGATGAGCGGCCCGAAGATATCGCGCAGCTCTTCAGGCACCATGTCGATCAGCTTCTGCTGGGCAATCTTCTCAATAGCTTTATATTCCTGGGCAATCTGCGAGTTGAAATATTTCACCGGCGTAGGCAGATCGCCGGTCAGCACTTCCGATGCATCGTGGTACATCGCCAGCAGGGCGATACGTTCGGCATTCACCTGCCCGTTGAATTTGCGGTTTTTAATCGCGGCCAGCGCGTGCGCGACCATGGCAACCTGTAAACTGTGCTCAGACACATTTTCAGTGCGCACGTTGCGCATCAGCGGCCAGCGGTTGATGAGTTTCAGGCGGGAGAGGTGGGCAAAGAAATGACTCTGACTCATAGGTTACCTTATGTCTTCACTGCGACAGACTTCATTGTGCGGGGAGGGGAGGGAAGATGCAAATTTGCGGATGTTGCAGGCCGGGTAAGCGCAGCGCTACCCGGCGGATAGTCAGCGCTACTGATGGTACCCGGAGAGGAAGCGCCCGAAGCGGCTGATGGCCATTTCGAGATCGTCTTCGCGCGGCAGGGTGACGATACGCACGTGATCCGGCCACGGCCAGTTAAACGCCGTACCCTGAACCAGCAGCACTTTTTCCTGCAACAGGAAGTCAAGCACCATTTTCTGGTCGTCGTGAATATTAAAGCGCTTCGCGTCGATTTTCGGGAACATGTACAGCGCGCCGTTAGGCTTCACGCAGGAGACGCCCGGAATATCATTAATCAATTCCCATGCACGGTTGCGCTGTTCATACAGGCGGCCGCCTGGAACGATAAACTCGCTGATGCTTTGATAGCCGCCGAGTGCTGTCTGGATCGCATGTTGCGCCGGTACGTTGGCGCACAGACGCATGGATGCCAGCATCTCCAGCCCTTCAATGTAGCCTTTCGCATGTTTTTTCGGACCGTTCAGTACCATCCAGCCCTGACGGAAACCGGCAACGCGGTAAGTTTTAGACAGTCCGTTAAAGGTGACCGTTAGCAGATCGGGTGCCAGCGCGGCGATAGAGTGGTGCTGCGCCGCGTCGTACAGGATCTTGTCGTAAATCTCGTCGGCAAAGATGATCAGGTTATGCTGGCGGGCGATCTCGACGATCTCCATCAGCAGCTCTTTTGAATAGACCGCGCCCGTCGGGTTATTCGGGTTAATGATCACGATACCCCGGGTGCGCGGGGTAATTTTGGCGCGAATATCATCCAGATCCGGGAACCAGTCAGAGGATTCGTCGCACAGGTAGTGCACCGCTTTACCGCTGGACAGGGACACCGCAGCCGTCCACAGCGGATAATCTGGGGCAGGAACCAGCATTTCATCGCCGCTGTTCAGGAGCGCCTGCATCGCCTGAACGATCAGTTCCGAGACACCGTTGCCAATGTAGATATCTTCAACGGTGACGTCGCGCATACCGCGAGCCTGATAGTGCTGCATGATGGCTTTACGGGCGGAGTAAAGCCCTTTTGAATCGCAGTAGCCTTGTGCAGTGGGCAGGTTACGGATCACATCCACCAGGATCTCATCCGGCGCTTCAAAACCAAATGGCGCGGGGTTGCCGATGTTGAGTTTCAGAACCTTATTGCCTTCCTCTTCAAGGCGTTTTGCCTCTTTGAGTACCGGGCCACGGATGTCGTAACAGACGTTGTCGAGCTTGCTGGATTTTTCGATAGGGGACATGAACCTTTAACCTTTTCGCTATTATTGCAACTTCCTGCCGTGGAAGTGTGCACGGAACAATGTACTCCCACCGCGCTTCGTTTTGAAGGGCGCACAGAAGAAGATTTCGTTCCACCGGGGAATGTCGCTGTGATCGCTTACTCTAACGAGGGAGTGATTTTGTGCCTGAATTTATCGTAATAAAGGTTATTAATGGGTTTTTTATGCTAAAAATTGCATGTAACTATGAATTTTATTCTGGTGTAAATAAAAAGACGATTCGGGCTGATGCATTAGTCCCCCTGAGTGATCATTCGTAAAACCTGAATGCTGAGATACCGATTGCCATATTAGCAAAGCCAGGCTAAAAGTTACTCATGTGAAATTAATGTTAAGGGTTATTAATGAATGGCCTGAATCTAAATTAAACTTTATTTATTATTAACGACGAAAATGCAACTTTCGTTAATTTTAATAAAAAGAGTGTAGTTGCTTATCATTGGCGGTAACTCCTTAATATTGCAATAAGACTTATAAATATAGTGGATTTGGGTTAAGATGTGTTTCGGGAATGCAGCATAGCGATAGGCCTGTTACGTATATCGGCTTCTGCTTTTCTGTATTAATCGATTGTTATTGTTAAAGTTATCTCTGGCTGATTGGGTAAGTCACATCTTGCTACGCTGGCAACGCTGCGATATAGATGGCAGAAAACATGTCTTACTCTTTATGGTATTTACATCGACCTGCAAACAAAGAAATATCCTGGACGCAAGAGAATAAAAATAACGTCATGAAACGTGATTTCTGACTGGTGATATACCGCAGTACAATAACTATCTGTCAGGCAGTCTGCCGGGCCGGGATGCGAGGGAAACTCTTCAGAAGGAATTGCTTAACTGTTACACACAGCTTCAACCCGGGCAGCTCCGCACGAGCAACCTGAAAGTGAAAAGATATGATAAATGCAAATCGTCCGATAATGAATCTCGACCTCGATCTGCTGAGAACGTTTGTTGCGGTCGCCGATCTCAACACTTTTGCAGCAGCTGCTGCCGCCGTTTGCCGTACCCAGTCCGCCGTGAGTCAGCAAATGCAGCGGCTGGAACAACTGGTTGGTAAAGAGCTTTTTGCGCGTCATGGGCGTAATAAGCTTTTAACAGAACATGGTATTCAGCTTCTGGGTTATGCCAGAAAGATACTGCGCTTTAATGATGAAGCCTGTATGTCATTAATGTTTAGCAACCTTCAGGGAGTGTTAACATTAGGGGCGTCAGATGAATCAGCAGATACCATTTTACCCTTCCTTCTCAACCGAATTAGCTCGGTTTATCCGAAGCTTGCCCTGGACGTTAGCGTTAAACGCAATGCCTTCATGGTTGAGATGCTGACAGAAAACGAGGTTGACCTGGTGGTCACCACGCATCGACCTGGCCAGTTTGACAGCCTGACGCTGCGTACTTCTCCAACGCACTGGTACTGTGCCGCGGAGTATGTATTGCAGAAAGGTGAGCCGATACCCCTGGTCCTGCTGGATGATCCCAGTCCGTTCCGCGATATGGTGCTGGCAGCGCTCAACGAAGCCAGTATTCCATGGCGCCTGGCGTACGTGGCGTCAACCTTGCCCGCAGTGCGAGCGGCGGTGAAGGCTGGGCTTGGCGTAACGGCCCGTCCGGTGGAAATGATGAGCCCCGATCTGCGTGTGCTGGGTCAATCCGAGGGACTCCCGTCGTTGCCGGATACGGAGTACCTGCTGTGCCATAACGCCGCCAGCAACAACGAGCTGGCAAAAGTGGTATTCGAGGCAATGGAAAACTACCACAATCCATGGCAGTACGCGGCTGTTACTCCCGAAGGAGGGGATGACTCCCTGATTGTGGAAGGGGATTTTGAGTGATCATTCCCTCAAAATTCTCGTAACAAAATGTAAGTGCAAAAAAGAGCCACTCGCATGATTTTTTCCTGCGAGTGGTTTTTTTTGCTATTCATAACCGCGGGCGGAGCAGGGATAAAGCAAATACCGCTTATTTATCAATGCAGAAAATGCTTTTGATTAAGATGTAAACAAGACCTGTTCTAACTTACCTCATACCCCACCGATGTTAAAAAAACAGGAAATATGTTGCTGTTTTTTTGATTGAATTAACAAAAGCGTGTCTCAGATCAAGAAAATACTCCCATTTGGGGGGAGGAATCGTTGGCAAATCCTGTCAAAATAGGAGGGTTATTTTTTTTACTTCCAAAACGGACACGATTCAACAAGATGCATTTGACGGAAAGTCATGTACCCACCAGGGTTAAAGGGCACCAAATGTTAATGAGAATCGCACGTTGTAATTTAATGTGAAGAAACCTTTGTTAAAGTTGACAAAAGGTTATAGAAAGGAGTAAAAAACCCCATCATTTTGCTGTCTATGTCTCATTTCTGACAGTTAGTGTAAGGTTATTTTGTTCCTCCCCATGAATCGATGTGATGCCCATCTGCCAGCAAGAGCAGTGTCGTCGGTATCACTTTTGATGAGTAAGCAATGAGTATGTCAACATCCACAGAAGTCATCGCTCATCACTGGGCATTCGCAATCTTTCTTATTGTAGCCATTGGCCTGTGCTGCCTGATGTTAGTCGGCGGCTGGTTCCTGGGCGGTCGCGCCCGCGCAAGGCACAAAAACACACCTTTCGAATCAGGTATTGATTCAGTAGGTACCGCTCGCTTACGCCTGTCTGCCAAGTTTTACCTGGTAGCCATGTTCTTCGTCATTTTTGACGTGGAAGCGCTTTACCTCTTCGCGTGGTCTACCTCCATTCGCGAAAGTGGTTGGGTGGGCTTTGTCGAGGCCGCAATTTTCATTTTAGTGTTACTGGCCGGTCTGGTTTATCTGGTGCGTATTGGCGCGCTGGACTGGACACCTGTGCGTTCACGCCGTGAACACATCAACCCGGAAAACAGTATCTCTAATCGTCAGCAGTAACAGCGAGGCAATAAGATGGATTATACGCTCACCCGCATAGATCCTAACGGTGAGAATGACCGTTACCCCCTGCAAAAACAGGAGATCGTAACCGACCCCCTGGAGCAAGAAGTCAACAAAAGCGTGTACATGGGCAAGCTCGAACATGCCATGCACGACATGGTCAACTGGGGTCGTAAGAACTCCATCTGGCCATACAACTTTGGCCTTTCTTGCTGCTACGTTGAAATGGTGACGTCATTCACTGCGGTGCATGACGTTGCGCGTTTTGGGGCCGAGGTACTGCGTGCTTCTCCGCGTCAGGCTGACCTGATGGTGGTGGCAGGGACCTGCTTTACCAAGATGGCACCGGTTATTCAGCGTCTTTATGACCAGATGCTGGAGCCAAAATGGGTTATCTCCATGGGCGCATGTGCAAACTCCGGCGGTATGTACGACATTTATTCCGTTGTGCAGGGCGTTGATAAGTTCATTCCGGTGGATGTGTACATCCCGGGTTGCCCGCCGCGTCCAGAGGCCTATATGCAGGCGCTGATGCTGCTGCAGGAGTCCATCGGTAAAGAACGCCGCCCGCTTTCATGGGTTGTTGGCGATCAGGGTGTCTATCGCGCGAACATGCAGTCTGAGCGCGAGCGTAAACGTGGTGAACGTATTGCCGTCACCAACCTGCGTACGCCTGACGAAATTTAATTTGCGCCTGTGGGCCTGGAGAACACCTTCGCATATCACTACTCAAATAGCGCGAAGCCAGGCTTAACAGTCACCACGGACCATTTGCAATGGTGAACAATATGACCGACTTAACCGCGCAAGAAGCCGCCTGGCAGACTCGGGATCATCTCGATGACCCGGTCATTGGCGAACTGCGCAACCGTTTTGGGCCGGATGCCTTTACTGTTCAGGCCACCCGCACCGGGGTACCCGTTGTTTGGGTGAAGCGTGAGCAATTACTGGAAGTTGTCGATTTCCTCAAGAAATTGCCAAAACCTTACGTCATGCTGTTTGACTTACACGGCATGGACGAACGTCTGAGAACGCACCGCCAGGGTCTCCCTGCCGCGGATTTTTCCGTTTTCTACCACCTGATCTCAATAGACCGCAACACGGATATCATGCTCAAGGTGGCATTGTCTGAAAACGACATGCATCTGCCGACGATCACCAAACTTTTCCCGAACGCCAACTGGTACGAGCGTGAAACCTGGGAAATGTTCGGCATGACCTTCGACGGCCACCCGCATCTGACGCGCATCATGATGCCGCAGACCTGGACCGGACACCCGCTGCGTAAAGACTACCCGGCACGCGCCACCGAATTCGACCCGTTTGAGCTAACCAAAGCCAAGCAGGATCTGGAGATGGAAGCGCTGACCTTCAAGCCGGAAGACTGGGGCATGAAGCGCGGCACCGAAAACGAGGACTTCATGTTCCTCAACCTCGGTCCAAACCACCCCTCTGCGCACGGTGCGTTCCGTATCATCCTTCAGCTTGACGGCGAAGAGATTGTCGACTGCGTCCCTGACATCGGCTACCACCATCGTGGTGCCGAGAAGATGGGCGAACGTCAGTCCTGGCACAGCTACATTCCGTATACCGACCGTATCGAATACCTCGGCGGCTGCGTGAACGAAATGCCATACGTGCTGGCCGTTGAGAAACTGGCAGGCATCACCGTCCCGGATCGCGTTAACGTGATTCGCGTCATGCTGTCTGAACTGTTCCGTATTAACAGCCACCTGCTGTACATCTCCACGTTCATTCAGGACGTCGGCGCGATGACGCCGGTCTTCTTCGCCTTTACCGACCGTCAGAAAATCTACGATCTGGTGGAAGCGATTACCGGTTTCCGTATGCACCCAGCCTGGTTCCGTATCGGTGGTGTGGCGCACGATCTGCCGCGCGGTTGGGACCGTCTGCTGCGTGAATTCCTCGACTGGATGCCGAAACGTCTGGCGTCTTACGAGAAAGCCGCGCTGCGTAACTCCATCCTGAAAGGCCGTTCCCAGGGCGTTGCTGCCTACGGCGCGAAAGAAGCGCTGGAGTGGGGGACTACCGGTGCTGGCCTGCGTGCGACCGGGATTGATTTCGACGTGCGTAAAGCGCGTCCTTACTCTGGTTACGAGAACTTCGACTTTGAAGTCCCGGTTGGCGGCGGTGTTTCCGACTGCTACACCCGCGTGATGTTGAAAGTGGAAGAGCTGCGCCAGAGCCTGCGCATCCTTGAGCAGTGCCTCAACAACATGCCGGAAGGCCCGTTCAAGGCGGATCACCCGCTGACGACGCCGCCACCGAAAGAGCGCACGCTGCAACATATCGAGACCCTGATCACCCACTTCCTGCAAGTTTCCTGGGGCCCGGTCATGCCGGCACAGGAATCCTTCCAGATGATTGAAGCGACCAAGGGTATCAACAGCTACTACCTCACCAGCGACGGCAGCACCATGAGCTACCGCACCCGCGTGCGTACGCCAAGCTTCGCGCACTTGCAGCAGATCCCGGCCGCCATTCGCGGCAGTCTGGTCTCCGACCTGATTGTGTATCTGGGTAGTATCGATTTTGTTATGTCAGATGTGGACCGCTAATTATGCACGAGAATCAACAACCACAAACCGAGGCTTTTGAGCTGAGTGAAGCAGAGCGTGCCGCCATTGAGCACGAGATGCACCACTACGAAGACCCGCGTGCGGCGTCCATTGAAGCGCTGAAAATCGTACAGAAACAGCGTGGTTGGGTGCCGGATGGGGCGATCTATGCGATCGCAGAAGTGCTGGGCATTCCTGCAAGTGACGTAGAAGGCGTAGCCACGTTCTACAGCCAGATCTTCCGTCAGCCGGTAGGCCGCCATGTGATCCGCTACTGTGACAGCGTGGTCTGCCACATCACCGGTTATCAGGGCATTCAGGCTGCGATTGAGAAGAAACTCAATATTAAGCCGGGCCAGACCACCTTCGACGGACGTTTTACTCTGCTGCCAACCTGCTGCCTGGGTAACTGCGACAAGGGGCCGACCATGATGATTGATGAGGACACTCACAGCCATCTGACGCCGGAAGCGATTCCTGACCTGCTGGAGCAGTACAAATGAAAACTGTAATTCGTACTGCTGAGACGCATCCGCTGACCTGGCGTCTGCGTGATGACAAACAGCCGGTATGGCTCGACGAATATCAGAGCAAAAACGGCTATGCCGGTGCGCGTAAAGCCCTTGGCGGCATGGCGCCGGACGACATCGTTAACGCGGTGAAAGAGTCTGGCCTGAAAGGCCGCGGTGGTGCGGGCTTCTCCACCGGTCTGAAGTGGAGCCTGATGCCGAAAGATGAATCCATGAACATCCGTTACCTGCTGTGTAACGCCGATGAAATGGAGCCGGGTACCTATAAAGACCGTCTGCTGATGGAACAGCTGCCGCACCTGCTGGTGGAAGGCATGCTGATCTCCGCGTTCGCGCTGAAAGCGTACCGTGGCTACATCTTCCTGCGCGGCGAATACATCGAAGCGGCGGAAAACCTGCGTCGCGCGATTGCCGAAGCCACCGAAGCGGGACTGCTGGGTAAAAACATCCTGGGCACCGGGTTTGACTTCGAGCTGTTCGTGCACACCGGTGCCGGGCGTTATATCTGCGGTGAAGAAACCGCGCTGATTAACTCCCTGGAAGGCCGCCGCGCGAACCCGCGCTCCAAGCCACCGTTCCCGGCAAGCTCCGGCGTGTGGGGTAAACCGACCTGCGTCAACAACGTCGAAACCCTGTGTAACGTCCCGGCGATCCTTGCGAACGGCGTGGAGTGGTATCAGGGCATCTCCTCAAGCAAAGATGCTGGTACCAAGCTGATGGGCTTCTCCGGTCGCGTGAAGAACCCTGGCGTCTGGGAGCTGCCGTTCGGCACCACCGCACGCGAAATTCTTGAAGACTACGCCGGCGGCATGCGCGATGGCCTGAAATTCAAAGCCTGGCAGCCGGGTGGGGCAGGGACGGACTTCCTGACCGAAGCCCACCTTGACCTGCCAATGGAGTTCGAAAGCATTGGTAAAGCAGGTAGCCGTCTGGGTACCGCGCTGGCGATGGCCGTCGACCACGAGATCGGCATGGTATCCCTGGTGCGTAACCTGGAAGAGTTCTTCGCCCGCGAGTCCTGCGGCTGGTGCACACCGTGCCGTGATGGTCTGCCGTGGAGCGTGAAGATCCTGCGTGCTATCGAACGTGGCGAAGGCCAGCCTGGCGATATCGAGACACTTGAGCAACTGTGTCGATTCTTAGGACCGGGTAAAACCTTCTGTGCCCACGCACCGGGCGCCGTCGAGCCGCTGCAAAGCGCGATTAAATATTTCCGTGACGAATTCGAAGCAGGCATCAAGCAGCCGTTCAGCAATACCCATTCGATCAATGGTATTCAGCCGAACCTGCTGAAAGCGCGCTGGTAAAAACAGAATTTTGATTAACGCTCGGTTTCGGCCGAGCCAACTGGAAGCATGCTAATGGCTACGATTCATGTAGACGGCAAAGAATACGAAGTCAACGGGGCGGACAACCTGCTGGAAGCTTGTCTGTCTCTTGGCCTCGATATTCCGTACTTTTGCTGGCATCCGGCGCTGGGCAGCGTCGGTGCTTGCCGCCAGTGTGCGGTGAAGCAATATCAAAACGCGGAAGACACGCGTGGTCGCCTGGTGATGTCCTGTATGACGCCAGCCGCCGAAGGCACCTTTATTTCGATTGATGACGAAGAAGCCAAACAGTTCCGTGAAAGCGTGGTGGAGTGGTTGATGACCAACCACCCGCACGACTGTCCGGTGTGTGAGGAGGGCGGTAACTGCCACCTTCAGGATATGACCGTCATGACCGGTCACAGCTTCCGTCGCTATCGCTTTACCAAGCGTACCCACCGTAACCAGGATCTGGGGCCGTTCATCTCTCACGAAATGAACCGCTGCATCGCCTGCTACCGCTGCGTGCGTTACTACAAAGATTATGCAGACGGTCAGGATCTGGGCGTGTATGGCGCGCATGACAACGTCTACTTCGGTCGTCCGGAAGACGGTACGCTTGAAAGTGAATTCTCCGGTAACCTGGTAGAAATCTGTCCGACCGGCGTATTCACGGATAAAACCCACTCTGAACGTTACAACCGTAAATGGGACATGCAGTTTGCGCCAAGCATCTGCCAGCAGTGCTCCCTTGGCTGTAACACCAGCCCGGGTGAACGTTACGGCGAACTGCGTCGTATCGAAAACCGTTACAACGGTACCGTTAACCACTACTTCCTCTGCGACCGCGGTCGTTTCGGCTATGGCTATGTGAACCTGAAAGACCGTCCGCGTCAGCCGGTTCAGCGCCGTGGCGATGACGTCATTACCCTCAACGCTGAGCAGGCGATGCAGGGCGCGGCAGATATTCTGCGTCAGTCGAAGAAAGTGATCGGCATTGGCTCCCCGCGCGCCAGCATCGAAAGCAACTTCGCGCTGCGCGAGCTGGTTGGGGCGGAAAACTTCTACACCGGTATCGCCCAGGGCGAGCAGGAACGTCTCCAGCTGGTGCTGAAAGTGCTACGTGAAGGCGGCATTCACACGCCTGCGCTGCGCGAAATCGAATCTTATGATGCGGTTCTGGTGCTGGGTGAAGATCTGACGCAGACTGGCGCACGCGCGGCCCTGGCGGTTCGTCAGGCGGTGAAAGGCAAAGCACGTGAAATGGCAGCGGCGCAGAAAGTGGCTGACTGGCAGATTGCGGCCATCCTCAACATCGGTCAGCGCGCGAAGCATCCTCTGTTTGTGACTAACGTCGACAACACCCGTCTGGACGATATCGCAGCGTGGACCTACTGCGCGCCGGTTGAAGATCAGGCGCGCCTCGGATTTGCCATTGCCCACGCGCTGGACAGCAACTCGCCGGCCGTTGAACTGGATCGCGACCTGCAAAACAAGGTCGACGTGATTGTTCAGGCGCTGGCGGGGGCGAAGAAACCGCTGATTATTTCCGGTACCAACGCCGGTAGCGCTGAAATCATTCAGGCCGCAGCTAACGTTGCCAAAGCCCTGAAGGGCCGCGGCGCTGACGTTGGTGTGACCATGATTGCCCGTGCGGTGAACAGCATCGGTCTGGGTATGATTGGCGGCGGCTCGCTGGAAGACGCGTTAAGCGAACTGGAATCCGGTGCCGCTGACGCCGTTGTGGTGCTGGAAAATGACCTGCATCGCCACGCTTCCGCCGCTCGCGTTGACGCCGCGCTCTCCAGAGCGCCGCTGGTGATGGTTATCGACCATCAGCGCACCGCGATCATGGACAAAGCGCATCTCGTACTCTCTGCGGCAAGCTTCGCAGAAAGTGACGGGACGGTGATCAACAACGAAGGCCGCGCACAGCGTTTCTTCCAGGTTTATGACCCGGCCTACTACGACAGCAACACCGTGATGCTGGAAAGCTGGCGCTGGCTGCACTCTCTGCACAGCACCGTGCAGAGCCGTGAAGTGGACTGGACGCAGCTCGACCACGTTATCGACGCGGTTGTTGAGAAACTGCCTCAGCTGGCGGGTATTAAAGATGCCGCGCCGGACGCAAGCTTCCGCATTCGCGGCCAGAAACTGGCGCGTGAGCCGCACCGCTACAGCGGTCGTACCGCGATGCGCGCCAACATCAGCGTGCACGAACCGCGTCAGCCGCAGGATAAAGACACCATGTTCGCCTTCTCGATGGAAGGGAACAACCAGCCGTCTGCGCCGCGTTCGCAAATCCCGTTTGCATGGGCACCGGGCTGGAACTCCCCGCAGGCATGGAACAAATTCCAGGCTGAAGTGGGCGGTCACCTGCGCCACGGCGATCCAGGCGTGCGTCTGATTGAAGCCTCCGAAACCGGTCTGGACTTCTTCACCACCGTTCCGGCGAGCTTCCAGGCGCAGGAAGGTCACTGGCGCATTGCACCGTACTACCATCTGTTCGGTAGCGACGAAATGTCCCAGCGTTCTCCGGTATTCCAGCAGCGTATGCCGCAGCCGTACATCAAGCTCAACCCGGCGGATGCCGCGAAGCTTGGCGTTAACGCGGGTGCGAACATTGCCTTTAGCTACGACGGCCAGACAATCAGCCTGCCGCTGATTATTTCTGAACGCCTCTCAGCAGGGCAGGTGGGTCTGCCGATGGGTATGCCTGGCATCGCGCCGGTCCTGGCGGGTGCGCATCTTGATAACCTTCAGGAGGCAAAAGCATGAGTTGGTTAACGCCGGATCTTATCGACATCCTGCTGAGCATTCTGAAAGCGGTTGTGATTCTGCTGGTGGTGGTCACCTGCGGCGCGTTCATGAGCTTTGGTGAACGTCGTCTGCTCGGTCTGTTCCAGAACCGTTACGGACCGAACCGCGTGGGCTGGGGTGGTTCACTCCAGCTGGTGGCGGACATGATCAAGATGTTCTTTAAAGAGGACTGGGTTCCGCGCTTCTCGGACCGCGTGATCTTTACGCTGGCGCCGATGATCGCCTTCACCTCGCTGCTGCTGGCGTTTGCTATCGTTCCGGTCAGCCCGACCTGGGTGGTCGCTGACCTGAACATCGGCATTCTGTTCTTCCTGATGATGGCAGGCCTCGCGGTCTACGCAGTGCTGTTCGCAGGCTGGTCCAGTAACAACAAATACTCGCTGCTGGGTGCGATGCGTGCTTCCGCGCAGACGCTGAGCTACGAAGTGTTCCTGGGTCTCTCCCTGATGGGCGTGGTGGCGCAGGCCGGTTCATTTAACATGACCGACATCGTCAACAACCAGGCCGACATCTGGAACGTTATCCCGCAGTTCTTTGGGTTTATTACCTTTGCCATCGCGGGCGTGGCGGTGTGTCACCGTCACCCGTTTGACCAGCCAGAAGCCGAACAGGAACTGGCCGACGGTTACCACATTGAATATTCCGGTATGAAGTTCGGTCTGTTCTTCGTGGGCGAGTACATCGGTATCGTCACCATTTCGGCGTTGATGGTAACGCTGTTCTTCGGTGGCTGGCATGGCCCGTTCTTACCGCCGTTCATCTGGTTCGCGCTGAAAACCGCGTTCTTCATGATGATGTTCATTTTGATTCGCGCAGCGTTACCGCGTCCGCGTTATGACCAGGTAATGTCCTTCGGCTGGAAAGTGTGCCTGCCGCTGACGCTCGTCAACTTGTTGGTAACGGCGGCTGTCATTCTCTGGCAGCAGCCATAAGGGGCTTTGAGATCATGACCTTAAAAGAATTATTGGTAGGTTTCGGCACCCAGGTACGCAGTATCTGGATGATCGGCCTGCATGCGTTTGCCAAACGCGAAACCCGGATGTACCCGGAAGAGCCGGTATATCTGCCGCCGCGCTACCGTGGACGTATCGTGCTGACGCGCGACCCGGACGGTTCCGAGCGTTGCGTTGCCTGTAACCTGTGTGCGGTAGCGTGTCCGGTGGGCTGTATCTCTCTGCAAAAAGCAGAGACGGTAGACGGCCGCTGGTATCCTGAGTTCTTCCGCATCAACTTCTCACGCTGCATTTTCTGCGGTCTGTGTGAAGAAGCGTGCCCAACCACGGCGATTCAGCTGACTCCAGACTTTGAGCTGGGTGAGTACAAGCGTCAGGATCTGGTGTACGAGAAAGAGGATCTGCTGATTTCCGGTCCGGGCAAATACCCGGAATATAACTTCTACCGGATGGCGGGTATGGCAATCGACGGCAAAGATAAAGGCGAAGCAGAGAACGAAGCTAAGCCTATCGACGTCAAGAGCCTGTTACCGTAAGGAGAGGGCAATGGAATTCGCTTTTTATATCTGTGGCCTTATCGCCATCCTGGCTACGCTGCGAGTGATCACGCACACCAATCCGGTGCATGCGCTGCTGTATTTAATCATCTCGCTGCTGGCTATTTCCGGGGTGTTCTTTGCGCTGGGCGCGCACTTCGCCGGTGCGCTGGAAATCATCGTCTACGCCGGGGCCATCATGGTGCTGTTCGTGTTCGTGGTGATGATGCTCAACCTGGGCGGCTCTGAAATTGAGCAGGAACGTCAGTGGTTAAAACCGCAGGTGTGGATTGGCCCGGCGATTCTGTCGGCCATCATGCTGGCGGTGATTGTTTACGCCATTCTGGGCGTCAACGACCAGGGTATCGACGGGACGCCAATCAGCGCGAAAGCCGTGGGTATCACCCTGTTTGGTCCGTACGTTCTGGCGGTTGAGCTGGCCTCGATGCTGCTGCTGGCGGGTCTGGTTGTGGCCTTCCACGTTGGCCGCGAAGAGCGTGTCGGCGAGGTGCTGAGCAACCGCACTGACGACCGCGCGAAAAGAAAAACGGAGGAACGCGCATGATCCCCTTAACACATGGACTGATCCTCGCTGCGATTTTATTCGTTCTGGGCTTAACCGGTCTGGTTATCCGCCGCAATCTGCTGTTTATGCTGATCGGTCTGGAAATCATGATCAACGCTTCCGCGCTGGCCTTTGTGGTCGCCGGCAGCTACTGGGGCCAGACCGATGGTCAGGTGATGTACATTCTCGCCATCAGCCTCGCGGCTGCTGAAGCGAGTATTGGCCTGGCGCTGTTGCTACAGCTCCATCGTCGCCGCCAGAACCTGAACATCGATTCAGTAAGTGAGTTGCGTGGATGAACATGCTTGCCTTAACCATTATTTTTCCGCTGATTGGCTTCGTGCTGCTGGCGTTTTCTCGCGGCCGCTGGTCTGAGAATCTGTCTGCCACCGTGGGCATTGGCTCTATCGGCCTGGCTGCGCTGGTCACAGCGTATGCGGGTATCGACTTCTTTAACAATGGACGTCAGGCCTACAGCGTACCGCTGTGGAACTGGATGTCGGTCGGTAACTTCAACATCGGTTTCAACCTGGTGCTGGATGGTCTGTCTCTGACCATGCTCTCCGTGGTCACCGGCGTCGGCTTCCTGATCCACATGTTCGCCTCCTGGTACATGCGCGGTGAAGAGGGATACTCCCGCTTCTTCGCCTACACCAACCTGTTTATCGCCAGCATGGTGGTTCTGGTGCTGGCCGATAACCTGCTGCTGATGTATCTGGGCTGGGAAGGCGTGGGTCTGTGCTCTTACCTGCTGATCGGTTTCTACTACACCGATCCGAAGAATGGCGCAGCGGCCATGAAAGCGTTCGTCGTGACCCGCGTGGGTGACGTCTTCCTCGCTTTCGCGCTGTTCATTCTCTACAACGAACTGGGCACGCTGAACTTCCGCGAAATGGTGGAACTGGCGCCGGCGCACTTCGAAGCAGGCAACAACATGCTGTGGTGGGCAACGCTGATGCTGCTGGGTGGCGCCGTGGGTAAATCCGCGCAGCTGCCGTTGCAGACATGGCTGGCCGACGCGATGGCGGGTCCAACCCCTGTCTCCGCGCTGATCCACGCCGCGACCATGGTTACCGCCGGTGTCTACCTGATTGCGCGTACCCATGGCCTGTTCCTGATGACCCCGGAAATTCTGCATCTGGTGGGTATTGTCGGTGCGGTTACGCTGGTGCTGGCAGGCTTTGCCGCGCTGGTGCAGACCGACATCAAACGCGTTCTCGCGTACTCCACCATGAGCCAGATTGGTTACATGTTCCTGGCGCTGGGCGTTCAGGCGTGGGATGCGGCCATTTTCCACCTGATGACGCACGCGTTCTTTAAAGCGCTGCTGTTCCTCTCATCCGGTTCGGTGATCCTGGCCTGCCACCACGAGCAGAACATCTTCAAAATGGGCGGACTGCGTAAGTCCATCCCGCTGGTCTATGTCTGCTTCCTGGTGGGCGGCGCGGCGCTGGCGGCACTGCCGCTGATTACCGCGGGCTTCTTCAGTAAGGACGAAATCCTTGCGGGCGCCATGGCGAATGGTCATATCAATCTGATGGTTGCGGGTCTGGTCGGTGCGTTCATGACCTCCCTGTACACCTTCCGTATGATTTTCATCGTCTTCCACGGTAAAGAACAAATTCACGCTCACGCAGGGAAGGGGATTACCCACCACCTGCCGCTGATTGTGCTGCTGGTCCTGTCCACCTTCGTTGGCGCGATGATTGTGCCACCGTTGCAGGGTGTACTGCCGGCAACAACCGAGCTTGAGCACGGTCGCGTTCTGACGCTTGAAATCACCTCCGGCGTAGTGGCTATAGCGGGCATCCTGATTGCCGCATGGCTGTGGCTGGGCAAACGCACGCTGGTAACTGCCGTTGCCAACAGCGCGCCGGGCCGTCTGCTGGGCACCTGGTGGTACAACGCGTGGGGCTTCGACTGGCTGTACGACATGATCTTCGTGAAGCCGTTCCTGGGCATTGCGTGGCTGCTGAAGCGCGATCCACTGAACAGCCTGATGAATATCCCGGCGATCCTCTCTCGCTTTGCAGGTAAAGGCCTGCTGTTTAGCGAGAACGGTTATCTGCGCTGGTATGTGGCGTCCATGAGCATCGGTGCGGTTGTCGTGCTGGCGCTGCTGATGGTGTTGCGTTGATCGTAAAGTGAATTTTATTCGAATTCGTTGAAAATCAGGCCCCTGCTGGGGGCCTTAAAAAGGAATGTAAATCGCCATGTTACTACCCTGGCTAATATTAATTCCCTTCATCGGCGGCTTCCTGTGCTGGCAGACCGAACGCTTTGGCGTGAAGATGCCGCGCTGGATCGCGCTGATCACCATGGGATTGACGCTCGCGCTTGGCCTGCAACTGTGGTTGCAGGGTGGCTACTCACTGACCCAGTCTGCGGGCCTTCCGCAGTGGCAGTCTGAGTTCATTCTGCCGTGGATCCCACGTTTCGGTATCACGATCCACCTCGCGATTGACGGTCTGTCGCTGCTGATGGTGGTGCTGACCGGTCTGCTCGGCGTTCTGGCGGTACTTTGCTCCTGGCGAGAAATCGAAAAATACCAGGGCTTCTTCCACCTGAACCTGATGTGGATCCTGGGCGGCGTGATCGGCGTGTTCCTGGCCATCGACATGTTCCTGTTCTTCTTCTTCTGGGAGATGATGCTGGTGCCGATGTACTTCCTGATCGCGCTGTGGGGCCATAAGGCGTCCGACGGTAAAACGCGTATCACGGCGGCCACCAAGTTCTTCATCTACACCCAGGCGAGTGGTCTGGTGATGTTGATTGCCATCCTGGCGCTGGTGTTTGTGCATTACAACGCGACCGGTGTCTGGACCTTCAACTACGAAGACCTGCTGAAGACCCCGATGTCCCACGGCGTGGAATACCTGCTGATGCTGGGCTTCTTTATCGCCTTCGCGGTGAAAATGCCGGTGGTTCCGCTGCATGGCTGGCTGCCAGACGCGCACTCTCAGGCGCCAACGGCAGGTTCCGTTGACCTGGCGGGCATCTTGCTGAAAACCGCGGCTTACGGTCTGCTGCGTTTCTCCCTGCCGCTGTTCCCGAACGCCTCCGCAGAGTTCGCGCCGATTGCCATGTGGCTGGGCGTGATCGGTATCTTCTACGGTGCATGGATGGCCTTCACGCAGTACGACATCAAACGTCTGATTGCTTACACCTCCGTTTCCCACATGGGCTTCGTGCTGATTGCCATCTACACCGGCAGCCAGCTGGCGTACCAGGGCGCGGTGATCCAGATGATTGCGCACGGCCTGTCCGCTGCCGGTCTCTTCATCCTGTGTGGTCAGCTGTACGAACGTCTGCATACCCGCGACATGCGTATGATGGGCGGTCTGTGGGGCAAAATGAAATGGCTGCCGGCGCTCTCCATGTTCTTTGCGGTGGCGACTCTGGGTATGCCGGGTACCGGTAACTTCGTCGGCGAGTTTATGATCCTGTTCGGCAGCTTCAACGTGGTACCGACGATCACCGTCATCTCCACCTTTGGTCTGGTGTTTGCCTCCGTGTACTCGCTGGCGATGCTGCACCGCGCTTACTTCGGTAAAGCGAAGAGTGAAATTGCTGCACAAGAATTGCCGGGGATGTCGCTGCGAGAGCTGTTCATCATCCTGCTGCTGGTCGTACTGCTGGTGCTGTTGGGCTTCTATCCGCAGCCGATTCTGGATACCTCGCACTCCGCGATGGGTAACATCCAGCAGTGGTTTGTTAATTCTGCTTCTACTACAAGGCCGTAATTCGCCATGACAATAACTCCACAACAACTGATCGCGCTGCTACCGCTGCTGATCGTCGGATTGACGGTGGTGGTTGTGATGCTCTCCATTGCGTGGCGACGCAATCACTTCCTGAATGCGACCCTGTCCGTTCTGGGTCTGAACGCTGCGTTAGTCTCCCTCTGGTTTGTTGGCCAGGCGGGAGCGATGGACGTCACGCCGCTGATGCGCGTTGACGGCTACGCCATGCTCTACACCGGTCTGGTGCTGCTGGCGAGCCTGGCAACCTGTACCTTTGCGTACCCGTGGCTCGAAGGGTACAACGACAACAAAGAAGAGTTTTACCTGCTGGTACTGATTGCTGCACTGGGCGGCATTCTGCTGGCGAACGCGAACCACATGGCCGCGCTGTTCCTTGGTATTGAGTTGATCTCACTGCCGCTGTTCGGCCTGATTGGTTACGCCTTCCGTCAGAAGCGCTCTCTGGAAGCGGCTATCAAGTACACCATTCTGTCTGCTGCCGCGTCGTCGTTCCTGCTGTTCGGTATCGCGCTGCTGTATGCACAGACGGGTAACCTCTCCTTCCTGGCCATCGGTAAGAGCCTCGGCGACGGCATGATGCATGAGCCGCTGCTGCTGGCGGGTCTGGGCATGATGATTGTTGGCCTTGGCTTTAAACTCTCTCTGGTTCCGTTCCACCTGTGGACGCCAGACGTCTACCAGGGTGCGCCTGCACCGGTCTCTACCTTCCTGGCGACGGCGAGTAAAATCGCTATCTTCGGCGTGGTTATGCGTCTGTTCCTGTACGCCCCGGTGGGTGATAGCGAAGCGGTTCGCGTGGTGCTGGGCATTATCGCGTTCGTTTCTATCATCTTCGGTAACCTGATGGCGCTGAGCCAGACCAACATCAAGCGTCTGCTGGGCTACTCCTCTATCTCCCATCTGGGTTACCTGCTGGTGGCGCTGATTGCGCTGCAAAGCGGTGAGATGTCGATGGAAACCGTGGGTGTGTATCTGGCCGGTTACCTGTTCAGCAGCCTCGGCGCGTTCGGCGTGGTGAGCCTGATGTCCAGCCCGTACCGTGGCCCGGATGCAGATTCCCTGTTCTCCTACCGTGGACTGTTCTGGCACCGTCCGATTCTGTCTGCGGTAATGACCGTGATGATGCTCTCTCTGGCGGGTATCCCGATGACGCTGGGCTTTATCGGTAAGTTCTACGTGCTGGCCGTCGGTGTGCAGGCGGGTCTGTGGTGGCTGACGGCGGGTGTCGTTATCGGCTCCGCGATTGGTCTCTACTACTACCTGCGCGTAGCGGTGAGCCTGTACCTGAGCGCGCCTCAGCAGCTCAACCGCGATGCGCCGTCCAACTGGCAGTACAGCGCCGGCGGTATCGTGGTGCTAATCTCCGCGCTGCTGGTGCTGATCTTCGGTATCTATCCGCAGCCGCTGATTGATATCGTGCAGCGAGCGATGCCGCTGATGTAAAAACAAAAAACCCGCCTCGGCGGGTTTTTTATTGTTTTCTCCCTCTCCCCGTGGGAGAGGGCCGGGGTGAGGGCACCAGCCCGCACAGAGTAAAACATGCCCAGGGCGCTACGCTTGCAGGGCATACGGGTCTTGTAGGTCGGGTAAGCGAAGCGTCACCCGACTAAGCTAACTGCTTCCTGCTTATAAGCGGCCCTTCAATCTTCTTCATCGAGCGGTCCAGCACCTCTTCAATCACCGACGATAGCTCATTTAGCTCAAACTTCGCCACATAGCCGTCCGCCTTCACTTTGCGAATATGATCTTCGTTCGCGTTGCCGGAAAGAGACGAGTGGATCACCACCGGAATATCTTTCAGTACCGGGTCGGTTTTGATTTTGCGCGTCAGCGTAAAGCCGTCCATCTCCGGCATTTCGAGGTCGGTCAATACCAGGGCAATCTTATCGGTAACGGGGACGCCCTCAGCCTGAGCCTGCGCGGCCAACTGAGTGATTTTCTCCCACGCGTCTTTGCCGGTGATATGCAGCTGGGCCGGGATCTCCATCGCCTGCAATCCCTTCTCCAGCATTGAGCGCGCCACTTTCGAATCTTCTGCAACAATCGCGACAGAGCCAGGCTTGATGTTGAATTTGGTGGTTTCCAGATGGGTGGCGTGCAGATCGTGGTTCGCCGGGGTGATGTCGTACAGGATCTGCTCCACGTCCAGCACCATCGCCAGATCGTTGGTATCCGTCTTCTCGTCCAGGCAGGCAATGCTGGTAATGTAGCGACCGCTGACGGCAGTTTCCGCAGCATGCACCTGCTTCCAGTCCAGACGCATGATGTTTTCCACCGATTCCACAGCAAACGCCTGCACGCTGCGGGCATATTCGGTGATCAGCAGGATGTTCAGCCCGGTGGCTGGCTTGCAGCCGGCGACGGCGGCCAGATCGATCACCGGGATCACCTGGTCGCGAATGTTCACCATCCCCATCAGCGGAGACTTCATTCCCGCCGGTTTGGTGAAGGTCGGCATCGGCACAATTTCGCGCAATTTGAACACGTTGATGCCGAACAGCTCGGATTTATTTTCGTTCAGAGAGGTGCCAAGACGGAACAGCAACAGTTCAAAACGGTTGGACAGGGTCAGGTTCGCCCTGTCATCAATATCTTTCTGGAAATTATCCATTCTACCCTCAAGAGAAATGCTGGCCTTTTAATCGTTATCGGCACGCTGAGGGAAAAATGAAGGACTAAACGCTGACCTGAGCAAAATCTTCCGCCAGCTCGCATGCCGGAAATACTTCCCGGCACTCTGCCAGCAGGCTTTCAGCGCCGCGGACGTCATAGCGTGAGCTGACGTGAGTAACAATCAGTTTTCGGACGCCAGCCTCACGCGCCAGCTGCGCCGCCTGACGCGTTGAGCTGTGCCCCCGGCTGTTGGCTTTTTCTTCCATCGCCGCTTCCAGCGTCGCCTCATGCACCATCACATCCACACCCCCGGCAAGCCTGAGCGCCGAAGGGCAGGGGGCGGTATCCCCAAAAATAGCCAGTTTTTTGCCTGGCTGAGGCGGCGCGAGGTAATCCTGACCGTTGATGACGCGCCCGTCTTCCAGCGTGACGGTCTCGCCGTGCTTCAGACGCTGGAACAGCGGGCCAGGTTTCACTCCATCGGCCTGCAACGCGGCGGCGTTCAGCGCCCCGGGCTTGTCATGCTCCTCAACGCGATAGCCGTAGCATTCCACCGGATGGTTAAGCGGGTAAGCGCGCACCAGGTAATCTCCGTCATCGAACACCAGACCCTCGCCGATCTGTAACACCTCCAGCGGATAATCGGTCCACGAGCCGCTCAGGCGCAGCGTGGTTTCAACGAATTCCTGAATACCCGCGGGGCCATAAATGGTCAGCGGGTTAGCGTTACCGGCCATCGAACGGCTACACAGCAGGCCCGGCAGGCCAAACAGATGGTCGCCGTGTAGATGGGTGATAAATATTTTATCCACTTTCCCCGGGTGGTATGAGGTATGCAGCAGCTGATGCTGCGTACCCTCGCCGCAGTCAAACAGCCACAGCCCACCGCGGGTAGGATGCTTAAGATCCAGCAGAATCGCCGTCACGTTTCGTGAGCGGGTTGGCACCCCGGCGGACGTACCCAGAAAAATCAGTTCCATAACGCAATCAGCCCTTTGCCGAATGGGAAGGGGTTTAGTATAACGTGATGAACCCCAGGAAGGAGAAACACATGATCCAGTGGCAAGATCTACACCACAGCGAACTGACCGTGCAGTCACTCTACGCCCTGCTCAAACTGCGCTGTGAAGTCTTCGTGGTTGAACAAACCTGCCCGTATCAGGATATCGACGGCGATGACCTGGTCGGCGAGAACCGGCACATCCTCGGCTGGCGCGATAACGAGCTGGTGGCGTATGCGAGGATTCTGAAAAGCGAAGAGGAATTTGACCCTGTCGTCATTGGGCGCGTCATTATCAGTGGCCGCGCGCGCGGTGAAAAGCTGGGCTATCAGCTGATGGAAAAAACGCTGGACGCATGCCAGAAACAGTGGCCGGACAAGGCGTTATACCTGGGCGCGCAGGCGCATTTGCAATCATTCTATGGCCATTTTGGTTTTACCCCGGTCACGGACATTTACGACGAAGATGGCATCCCACACATCGGCATGGCGCTCGAAGCGAAACAGGCGCAATAGCAAGACGTTGTCTATAGTTACCGGACTGGTGTACTAACATGGAGAAAAAAATGTCATTTCAATCCTGGGATACCCGAGTCGACGACGACCTGACGCTGCTAAGCGAAACGCTGGAAGAAGTGCTGCGCTCTTCAGGCGATCCTGCCGATCAGAAGTACATTGAGCTCAAAGCCCGCGCCGAGCAGGCGCTGCATGACGTGAAAAACCGCGTCAGTAACGCCTCCGACAATTACTACTACCGCGCCAAACAGGCGGTTTATCGTGCCGACGATTATGTGCATGAAAAACCGTGGCAGGGCATTGGGGTCGGTGCGGCCGTAGGGCTGGTGCTGGGTCTGCTGTTAGCCCGTCGTTAAGCCGGTAAACCACTCCTTACACGTGGGTACTGCTATTTATCGTCAGTACCCCGTATAATATAAGGCTTTAACAGGGAGAGGTTCGCGTGCACTCGATTTTCCTCGCGCTGCAAAGCCTGCGCACTCAGCTTGCGCAAGCATTGCCTGCTATACCCGGTTTACGCCATTTCGATGTCTCTTTCCCGTTAAACGACGCCTTCGATCCGCTGGCCTGGCTGGGTGTGCAGCGATGCTATCCTCAGTTTTACTGGCAACAGCGCAGCGGCGATGAAGAACTTGCCGCGCTCGGAAGCCTCGCCCAGTTTGATTCTCTGGCTTCGGCCTCGCGGTTTTTGCACGCCCATGACGTAGCCAATGACACCCGTATCTGCGGCCTGAACGCCTTCAACCCGGCGCAGGGCAAGCTGTTTTTACCGCGCCTTCTCTGGCGACGGTCTGGCGGGGTCGCCACGCTGCGTCTGCAACTGTGGAGCGAAACGTCGCTGCGGGAAGATGCCCGTGAGGCGCTGAATTTTGTCGATAACCTGCGCGACGCCGCGCCGATCCGCCCGTTGTCCGTGCAGATTGTGCAGGAAACCCATCATCCGGAAAAACCGGACTGGCTGGCGTTGATTCGTCAGGCGACGGATACCCTTGCTCGCGGCGATTTTGAGAAAGTGGTGCTCGCACGTGCTACAGACGTTCAGTGCCAGCAGCCCGTGAACGCCATCGCGCTGATGGCTGCCAGCCGCGCCCTAAACCTCAACTGCTATCATTTTTGTATGGTCTTTGACGCCAGCAATGCCTTCCTCGGCTCGACGCCCGAGCGCCTGTGGCGGCGACGCGGCACGCTGCTGCGCACTGAAGCGCTGGCAGGCACCGTCGCCAGCCATTCTGACGATAAGCAGGCCCAGCGTCTGGGCGACTGGCTGATGAACGACGATAAAAATCAGCGGGAAAATATGCTGGTGGTGGAAGATATCTGCCAGCGTCTTCAGCACCATACCCGGACGCTGGAGATCCTGCCTGCGCAGGTGCTGCGTCTGCGCAAGGTGCAGCATTTACGCCGCTGTATCTGGACCGAACTTAAACAGCCTGACGACGAACAGTGTCTGCATATTTTGCAACCGACGGCGGCGGTGGCCGGGCTGCCGCGACAGGCGGCCCGAGAATTTATTGCGAAAGTCGAGCCGTTTGACCGGGAGTGGTACGCCGGTTCGGCGGGCTATTTATCGCGCGATCAGAGCGAATTCTGTGTGGCATTACGCTCCGCCCGCGTTCACAACGCTGCGCTGCGTCTTTATGCGGGGGCGGGCATCGTCAGCGGCTCCGATCCTGAGCAGGAGTGGCAGGAGATCGAAAACAAGGCCGCCGGGCTGCGTTCCCTTCTCCTAAGGGATTAATACTGATTCGTGCAATCCCGATTCATATCAAAATTCTGACTTTTTCTATTATTTATACTGTGTCGCATTCTTGATACTGGACAATCTCATGTCAGTAAGTTCTTTTAACCGACGCTGGGCGGCGGTGATCCTTGAAGCCCTGACCCGTCATGGTGTCAGGCATGTGTGTATTGCCCCGGGCTCTCGCTCCACGCCGCTCACCCTTGCTGCCGCGGAAAACCGGGCTTTTATTCACCACACCCATTTTGATGAGCGTGGTCTGGGCCATCTGGCGCTCGGGCTGGCGAAAGTCAGTAAAGCGCCCGTGGCGGTGATCGTCACCTCCGGCACGGCGGTGGCGAACCTCTATCCGGCGCTGATAGAAGCGGGATTAACCGGCGAAAAGCTGATTTTACTCACCGCCGACCGTCCCCCGGAACTTATCGACTGCGGCGCTAACCAGGCGATTCGTCAGCCTGGCATTTTTGCCTCGCATCCTTCACAGACGGTCTCGTTGCCGCGCCCCACCCAGGACATTCCCGCCAGCTGGCTGGTCTCAACCCTCGACCACGCCATGAACGCACTGCGCAGCGGCGGGCTACACATTAACTGCCCGTTTGCCGAGCCGCTGTACGGTGAAATGAACGATACTGGCCTCGTCTGGCAACAGCAGCTGGGAGACTGGTGGGAGAGCGAAAAACCCTGGCTGCGCGAGCAGACGCATCTGGAAAGCGCTAAACAGCGCGACTGGTTCTTCTGGCGTCAGAAGCGCGGCGTGGTGATAGCCGGGCGGATGAGTGCGGCGGAAGGTAAGCTTGCGGCGGAGTGGGCACAAACGCTTGGCTGGCCGCTGATTGGTGACGTGCTTTCCCAGACGGGCCAGCCGCTGCCCTGCGCCGACCTCTGGCTGGGGAACGCGAAAGCGGTCACCGAGCTGGCGCAGGCGCAGATTGTCGTCCAGCTGGGATCGAGCCTGACGGGGAAGCGTCTGCTCCAGTGGCAGGCCACCTGTACGCCTGAAGAGTACTGGCTGGTGGACCCGCTCGAAGGACGCCTTGACCCGGCGCACCATCGTGGCCGCCGCCTGGTGAGCGATATTAACAGCTGGCTGGAATTGCATCCGGCGGAAAAACGCAAACCCTGGGCGGTGGAGATCCCGGCGCTGTCACGTCAGGCGTGGGAACTCACCAAAGCGCAGTGCGAGGCGTTCAGTGAAGCCGGGCTGGCGCACCGTATCCGCAAATATCTTCCCGAGCAGGGACAACTTTTTGTCGGTAACAGCCTGGTGGTGCGCCTGATTGACGCCTTTTCGCAGCTGCCGGCGGGTTATCCGGTGTACAGCAACCGGGGCGCGAGCGGCATTGACGGCCTGATCTCCACCGCCGCTGGCGTACAGAGGGCCAGCGCGAAATCCACGCTGGCGATTGTGGGGGATCTCTCAGCCCTCTACGATCTCAACGCGCTGGCGCTCCTGCGTCAGGCGTCGGCCCCGTTCGTGCTGATTATTGTGAACAATAACGGCGGGCAGATTTTCTCGTTGCTGCCGACGCCGCAAAGCGAGCGTGAGCGCTTCTATCTGATGCCGCAAAACGTGCAGTTCGAACACGCCGCCGCCATGTTCAGCCTTAAATACCATTGCCCGGAAAACTGGGACGCGCTGGAGACGGCACTGAACACCGCCTGGCGGCAGCCTGGCGCGACGCTCATTGAGCTGGTGGTAAACGATGCTGACGGCGCGCAGAAGCTGCAACATCTGTTGGCGCAGGTGAGTCACCTGTGATCCTCGCAGGCGTCACCCAGCCAGGAAATCCAGGCTACCCCTGGCTGGTTTTCCTGCACGGTTTTTCCGGCGACTGTCGCGAGTGGCAGGCTGTCGGGGCGTCGCTGCATGACTACCCCCGGCTCTACCTTGACCTGCCCGGGCACGGTGGTTCAGCGGATACGGACGTGACGGGGTTTGCAGAGGTGAGCGATTTGCTCACGCACACCCTTTTTAGTTACAACATACTAAAGTACTGGCTGATAGGGTACTCCCTCGGCGGCCGCATTGCGATGTTCCATGCCTGCCAGCATCCAGCGGGGTTAGACGGGGTTATTGTGGAAGGTGGACACCCGGGCCTGCAAGACCCCGATGCGCGCCAGGCGCGGCTGACCTCTGACCGCCGCTGGGCATCACGTTTACGCAGTGAGCCGCTGGAGGCCGTCTTTGCCGACTGGTATCAACAGCCGGTCTTTGCCTCACTTACGGATGATCAGCGCAGGGCGCTGATCGCGCTGCGCAGCCGGAACAACGGCCCGAGGCTGGCAGAGATGCTGGAAGCCACCTCGCTTGCCGTTCAGCCTGATTTACGTCCCGCGCTCACCGCGCGTGATTTTTCTTTTGACTATCTCTATGGCGAACGTGACGGGAAGTTTGCAGCTATCGCCCCTGAACTTAACGCCACGCGTCATGCTATCCCTCACGCCGGACACAACGCCCACCGGGACAACCCGGAAGCTGTTGCCGCGAGTCTGGCTCAGATACTGCGTTATCGAACAAAGGACACGCTATGATCTATCCTGATGAACACATGCTTTACGCGCCGGTTGAATGGCAGGACTGCTCCGAAGGCTACACCGACATTCGTTACCACAAATCCGCCGATGGTATCGCCAAAATCACCATCAACCGTCCACAGGTGCGCAACGCGTTTCGTCCGTTGACCGTAAAAGAGATGATCCAGGCGCTGGCGGATGCCCGCTATGACGACACTGTCGGCGTCATCATCCTCACCGGGGAAGGGGAGAAAGCCTTCTGCTCCGGCGGCGATCAGAAAGTCCGCGGTGACTACGGCGGATACCAGGATGATGCGGGCACGCACCACCTGAACGTGCTGGATTTCCAGCGCCAGATCCGCACCTGTCCAAAACCGGTGGTCGCGATGGTGGCAGGGTATTCCATCGGCGGCGGTCACGTGCTGCACATGATGTGTGACCTGACGATCGCGGCGGAAAATGCCATTTTCGGTCAGACTGGCCCGAAAGTCGGCTCTTTCGACGGCGGCTGGGGCGCGTCCTATATGGCGCGCATTGTCGGCCAGAAAAAAGCCCGCGAAATCTGGTTCCTGTGCCGTCAGTACAACGCCCAGGAAGCGCTGGATATGGGGCTGGTTAACACCGTGGTGCCGATCGCCGATCTGGAAAAAGAGACCGTGCGCTGGTGTCGCGAAATGCTGCAAAACAGCCCAATGGCGCTGCGCTGCCTGAAAGCGGCCCTCAACGCCGACTGTGACGGTCAGGCGGGCCTTCAGGAGCTGGCAGGTAACGCCACCATGCTGTTCTATATGACCGAAGAGGGTCAGGAAGGGCGCAACGCGTTCAACGAAAAACGCCAGCCGGACTTCAGCAAATACAAACGGAACCCGTAATGCGTCGCGCGCAGGTTTACCGCTGGCAGATACCGATGGACGCGGGCGTGGTGCTGCGTGAACGGCGGTTAAAAACCCGTGACGGCTTTTTCATGCATCTCCGGCAGGGCGAGCGGGAAGGGTGGGGCGAGATAGCCCCACTTCCGGGCTTTAGCCTGGAAACGCTCGACGAGGCGCAGGCCGCGCTGATGGCCTGGACGCACGCCTGGCGCGAGGGAGAAGATCCGGCGCTGCCGGACGTTCCTTCCGTCGCGTTCGGCATCAGCTGCGCGCTGGCAGAGCTGGACGGCAGTTTGCCGGAGGCGGCGAACTATCGCGCCGCGCCGCTCTGTACTGGCGATCCGGATGAACTTTTCGCGCTCCTTTCCGCGATGCCTGGCGAGAAGGTGGCGAAAATAAAGGTCGGCCTGTACGAAGCGGTGCGCGACGGGATGGTGGTTAATCTGTTACTGGAAGCCATTCCCGATCTGCACCTGCGCCTGGACGCCAACCGCGCCTGGACACCGCTCGGGGCGCAGCAGTTTGCGAAGTACGTCAACCCGGCGTACCGCAGCCGCATCGCGTTTCTCGAAGAGCCGTGCAAAACGCGCGACGACTCTCGCGCCTTCGCCCGGGAAACCGGCATCGCCATCGCCTGGGATGAGAGCCTGCGCGAAGCCGATTTCGCGTTTGCCGCCGAGCCGGGCGTCAGGGCCGTGGTGATTAAGCCAACGCTGACCGGCAGCCTCGACAAGGTGCGCGAGCAGGTTGCGGCGGCCCATGCCGCAGGGCTGACGGCGGTGATCAGTTCATCCATCGAATCCAGCCTCGGCCTGACGCAGCTGGCGCGCATCGCTGCATGGTTAACGCCGGACACCGTTCCCGGTCTCGATACGCTAAACCTGATGCAGGCCCAGCTGATTCGCCAGTGGCCTGGCAGCACCTTGCCGTGCCTCGACGTCGGGGCGCTGGAGCCATTGCGATGAGTTTTACCGACTGGCCGTGGCGGCACTGGCGCACCCGGCGTGCCGATAAACCCGCGCTGCGTTTAGACGATGTAACGCTCAGTTGGACTCAGATGGGCGAGCGTATCGATCGTCTGGCAGCCGGTTTTCAGTCTCAGGGCGTTGCTGACGGTGACGGCGTCATGCTGCTCGCCCACAACCACCCGCAGACCCTGCTGGCCTGGCTGGCGCTGCTTCAGTGCGGCGCCCGCATTTTGCCGGTGAACCCTCAGCTTCCCCGTCCGCTGCTGGACGTCCTCCTGCCGCAGATGACCCTGCGTTTTGCGCTGGTGCTTAACGGTGAGTATGACGGTCTGCCCGCGCTGGCATTAAGAGAGGGCGAGGGGCAGGGGGGCGTGACGTGGCGGGCAGAACGACTGGCCTCAATGACGCTCACCTCCGGCTCCACCGGTTTGCCAAAAGCGGCGGTGCACACCTGTGCCGCCCACCTTGCCAGCGCAAAAGGGGTGCTGGCGCTGATGCCTTACGGCGAAAGCGACGACTGGCTGCTCTCTCTGCCGCTGTTTCACGTCTCCGGTCAGGGGATTTTGTGGCGCTGGTTACAGGGCGGAGGCCGTCTCACCGTACGCGAAAAACAGCCGCTTGAGCAGGCGCTACAGGGCTGTACCCACGCCTCGCTGGTGCCAACGCAGCTGTGGCGACTGCTTAATTCACACCATCCCGTCGCGCTGAAAGCCGTGCTGCTCGGCGGGGCGGAAATCCCCATTGCGCTGACCGAACAGGCGCGCGAGCAGGGGATCCGTACATTCTGCGGCTACGGTCTGACCGAGTTCGCCTCCACCGTCTGCGCCAAAGAGGCCGACGGCGCGCCGGACGTGGGCAGCGCGCTGCCGGGCAGAGACGTTCAGGTGGTAAACGGTGAAGTCTGGATCCGGGCGGAAAGCATGGCGGCGGGCTACTGGCGAGACGGCGCATTATTGCCGCTGGTCAATGCGCAGGGCTGGTTCGCCACCCGCGATCGCGGCGAGTGGCATGACGGACGCCTGACCATTCTGGGCCGAATGGACAATCTCTTTTTCAGCGGCGGAGAAGGGATCCAGCCGGAAGCGCTGGAGCGCGTTATCGCCACGCATCCGCAGGTAAGCCAGGCGTTTGTCGTTCCGCTGGATGATGCTGAGTACGGGCAACGTCCGGTGGCGGTAGTGGAATGCGAGCCGGGCACGGATATCACGCTGCTGCCGGAGTGGGTTCAGGGCAGGCTGGCGCGCTTTGAGCAGCCGGTACACTGGCTGGCGCTGCCGTCAGAACTGAAAAATGGCGGGATTAAAATCTCCCGCCAGGCGTTAAAGCAGTGGGTCAATGCCCTGTTGAGGGGCTAATCAGCCGATATCCGGCTGCGGTTTGTGCTGGCGTCGGCGGATCCAGCGCAGCACCGGCGGCACGACAATCACCATAATCGCCATTGCCAGCAGGATCTTCGTTACGCTGCTCTCCCACAGGATCCCCATGTTGCCGTTGCTGATGGAGAGGGCGCGGCGCAGGTTCTGCTCCAGCATTTCCCCCAGCACAAACCCTAAAATCAGCGGCGACATCGGGAAGTGCATCTTGCGCAGAATGTAGCCCAGCACGCCGAGCAGCACCATCAACACCAGGTCGAAGGTGGTGCTGTGCACCGCGTACACCCCAACCGCAGAGACGGCGGCGATGGCCGGGACCAGGAACCACAGGGGAATGGTCAGCATGCGGGTGAACAGGCCGATCAGCGGGATGTTCATTACCAGCAGCATCACGTTGGCGATCAGCAGGGCGGCAATCAAACCCCAGACGATATCGGGCTGCTCGGTAAACATCGCCGGACCCGGGGTGATGTTATAGAGCGTCAGCGCGCCCATCATTACCGCCGTGGTGCCGGAGCCCGGCACGCCGAGGGTCAGCATCGGGATAAACGAGCCGCAGGCCGAGGCGTTATTCGCCGCCTCCGGCGCAGCCACGCCGCGGATATCGCCTTTGCCGAAGCTGTCGCTGTTACCGCTCAGCTTTTTCTCGGTCATGTAGGTGATGGCGCTGGCGATAGTCGCCCCCGCGCCGGGCAGAATGCCGACGAAGAAACCGATCACCGACGAACGCAGGGTGGCACCCACACACTGCGCCCCCTCTTTGGCATTAAAGAGCATACGTCCGGTTTTACGCACCAGCGTCTGCCCGCTGCTGGTATGTTCCAGCATCAGTAAGATTTCTGAGACAGAGAACAAACCAATCACCACGACGATAAACTGCACGCCGTCGGAGAGATGAACGCTGTCGAAGGTAAAACGATAAACCCCGGTGTTGGCATCCACGCCGACGGTGGCCAGACTGAGGCCAATCAACGCAGACAAAAACGACTTCAGCGGATTCTGCGCCATCATGCTGCCGAGACAGGCGATGGCGAACACCATCAGGGCAAAATACTCGGCCGGACCAAACGCCAGCGACCACTGGGCCAGCGCCGGGGCGAAGAGGATGATGCCGCCAATGGCGATCAGGGAGCCAAAGAACGAGCTGACGGCGGAAATAGAGAGCGCCACGCCGCCGCGTCCCTGCTGCGCCATTGGATAGCCATCCAGCGCGGTCATAATGGCGGCGGCATCGCCGGGCACGTTAAGCAGAATCGAGGAAATACGCCCCCCGTATTCGCAGCCGATATAAACCGTCGCCAGCAGGATCAGCGCCGATTCCGCAGGCAGGTGCAGCGCAAAGGCCAGCGGCAGTAAAATCGCCACGCCGTTGATAGGTCCAAGGCCCGGCAGCAGGCCGACGATGGTCCCGACGAAACAGCCGATCAGGGCGATCACCAGGTTTTCCGGGGTCATTGCTACCGCGAACCCCTGAGAGAGATAGATCCAGGTATCCATAGCGTGCTCCGTTAGTTAAACCATGCGCCAAGCGGCAGGGTCACGTCCAGCAGGCGGTCGAAGGCGTACCAGAGTAAAATGCCCAGTACGACCCCGGAGATCCCCGCCGCAGGCAGCGAGGCGTTAAATAGTATGCCAATCACCATCGTCAGCAGGGCGGTGGCAATCGGGAAGCCGAGCCATTCAAAGCCCCACGCGTACATCAGCAGGACAATCACCATTACCAGCAGACGTTGCAGCGTTCGGCGTGGCGGCCACTCCACGGTATCCGGATGGCGCAGCAGCAGCGCTACCGAGCAGAGCAGCATCAGGCCGACAATGCCGACGGGAAAGGGGCGTGGCCCCACGGGTTCATAGCTGTATTCGCTGTGGATCTGCCAGGCGACGAACATGCCGCCAATGCAGAGCAGCAGCCATATCCCGGCAAAAATGCGATCGCTCATAGCGCCTCCGGTTATTTCGCCAGGCCAAAGGCTTTCGCCTGTACGCGGTAGTCATTCACCTGTTTTTTGACATACTCGTCCAGCTGCTTGCCGTTCAGGTTGAACTCAAACAGCCCGCGCAGATCGCGCTGTTTTTTGAACTCCTCGGTTTGCTGAAGTTTTGCGAAGGTATCCACCCACCACTGGTATTCGGCGTCGGTCACTTTTGGCCCGACGAAGAAGCCGCGGATGATCGGCCAGACCAGGTTATAACCCTGCTCTTTGGCGGTTGGGACGTCTGCCAGCTGGCCCGGCAGACGGTTTTCTGAGAAGACCGCCAGCACACGGATCTTATCCCCGCTCAGGTAGGGCACCATTTCGCTGAGATCGCCCGATACCGCCTGGACGTGATTGCCCATCAGCGCCGTCACCGGCTCGCCGCCGCCTTCAAAGGCCACGTAACGCATCTTGTGCGGATCCACTTTGGCCTGCTGCGCCAGCAGCGCGGCTTTCATCCAGTCCTGGCTGCCGATAGAGGCGCCTGCGCCAATGACCACGCTGTTCGGATCTTTTTCCATGGCGGTCAGCAGATCTTTCAGGGATTTCCACGGAGAGTCCGCGCGCACGGCGATCATGCCGTAATCGGTGCCTACGGTGGCGAGCCAGCGCACGTCGTCCACGTCATAACGGCCAAATTTCCCCTGTGACAGATTCAGCAGCGAACCGCCGGAGAAGGCCACCACTGTGCCCGCTTCGGCAGGGCGCTGGGCGACGATGGCGTTATAGGCTACCGCGCCCACGCCGCCGGGCATGTAGGTAACGCGCATCGGTTTCTCAATGGCCTTCGTCTCCAGCAGGCTGACCTGAATCAGCTTACAGGTCAGGTCGAAGCCGCCGCCGGGTTTGGCCGGGGCGATACATTCGGTACGGGATGGCGCGTCCTGCGCCTGGACGACAGAGGCACTCAACAGCAATACGCTTGCAGCAAGGGTAGAAAGTAATTGTTTTTTCATCGTTTATCCTCACGCCGGAGAACCGGGAGTACGGGTACGGGTGTCTTTTTTCTGATTATGTGAACCACCTTGTAGCGGTTCCGTTGCGTGATTGTTAAAACAATAACCTTTCATTTCCCTTTCACTGCGACACCAACTTTACAGGATGTGATATGCGTCTCTTACTGGCGGAAGATAATCGTGAGCTGGCTCACTGGCTGGAAAAAGCGCTGGTACAAAACGGATTTGCCGTGGATTGCGTCAACGATGGACGGGCGGCCGATCATCTTTTGCAGGGAGAAAACTATGCCGTCGCGATCCTTGATATCGGCATGCCCGGTTTCGACGGGCTGGAGGTGGTGCATCGGCTGAGAAAGCGCGGGCAGACGTTGCCCGTGCTGTTTCTTACCGCCCGCAGCAACGTGGCAGACAGGGTTAAGGGGCTGAATGCCGGGGCGGATGACTACCTGCCGAAACCGTTCGAGCTGGAGGAGCTTGATGCCCGCCTGCGTGCGCTGCTGCGCCGCAGTGAAGGGCGAACCCAGGAGCGCCAGCGGCTGGGAGAGCTGGAGTACGATGATGAAGGCTTTTTTCTGCTGCGCGATGAACCCCTTTCCCTCACGCCGCGCGAACTCTCTTTGCTGAAGGTGCTGATGCACCGTCGGACCCGTCCCGTCTCCCGGCAACAGCTTTTCGACCAGGTGTTCAGCCTGAACGACGACGTCAGCCCCGAGAGCATCGATCTCTATATTCACCGCCTGCGTAAGAAGCTGACCGGCAGCGGCGTGCGGATCACCACCCTCCGGGGGCTGGGCTACGTGCTGGAGTGCGGCGATGAAGTGGGTTAAGCCGCAGTCGCTTTACCTGCAACTTTTGCTTTTTCTGGGTTTGCCGCTGCTGCTGTTATGGGGGCTGTCAGCCTTTAACAGCTACGTTAGCGCGCTACAGGCGGCGACGCAGGCCTATGACCGCACGCTGTTATCCTCGGCGCGCACGGTGTCAGAGCGGCTGGTGGTGCACAACGGCAAGCTCCAGGTGAACGTGCCGTGGGTCGTGCTCGACAGCTTCGAGCTGAACATGAACGATCGCCTCTACTACAAGGTCGTGGACCCTGACGGGCGGACGATCTCCGGCTATGACGATCTGCCGAATATGCCCCCCTCCACGTCGCGCACCTCCCACTATCCGGCGCTGGCGTGGTTTTATCATACCGAGTATCGCGGGCAGGCGATCCGCGTGGCGAAGCTGCTCCAGCCGGTTAACGAGGACAGTGTGTTCGGCATGGCGGAAATCTACGTCGCCGAAACGTTGCAGTCGCGGCGCTATCTGGCCACTCAGCTGCTGTTTTCCTCGCTCGTGTCGCAGGGGCTGCTGGTGCTGCTGACGCTGGTCCTGACCGCGTGGCTGCTGCGTCGCGTGCTGCGCCCGATGCGGCAGCTCTCTTCGCTGATGGTGCGCCGTGAGCCCGGGCTGCTGGCTCCGCTGCCGGAGCTGCTGCCCTGGTCGGAAACGCGGCTGCTGATTGTGGCATTTAACCGCTATATCGACAGGTTACGCGGCGTGCTTTCGCGACAGGCGCGCTTTAATGCTGACGCCTCACACCAGCTCAAAACGCCGCTGGCGGTGCTGAAAACCCAGGTATCGGTTGCCCTGACGCGTAACGATCCGGCCCTGTGGCAGGAGAGCTTACGGGCGATGAACGTCACGCTGGATAACACCATCGTGCTGACAGAAAGGCTGTTGCAGCTTTCAGCGGTGAAGCGAAAAGAGCAGGGGGAGCGACAGTTTGCCCCTGTCGATCTGGTGCAGGTGGTGCAAAACTGCTGCTTTTCCCGGCTGGCGCAGGCGCGCAGCAAGGGTATCGATCTCGGTTATGACGGCGTACAGCAGCCGGTAATGATTGAGGGTGATGACGTGCTGCTGGGTGAACTCTGCGCCAACCTGCTGGAGAACGCGATCAAATACACGCCGGAGCAGGGCATCGTGACGGTGTACCTGCGCACGGCTAACGATGCCGTTGAGCTGAGCGTGGAGGACAGCGGACCGGGTATTGCTGAAGACCAGATCTCCCAGGCCATGCTGCCGTTTCATCGTCTGGAAAACGTGGGTGATGCCGCCGGGTCCGGCATTGGCCTGGCGCTGGCTAACGATATTGCCCGCCTGCACCGCAGCCATCTTCAGCTGATGCCCAGTGAAAATCTGGGTGGGCTGAGCGTGAAAATGCGCTTTCTGATGCTGATATAAATGCCGATATTATCAAATCGTTACAAACTAATTGCCTGCCGCACGTGGAGTCCATTGATCACACAGGCAGGCAGGTTAAAATCTCGCGGTTTTTGGACATCTCTGAATAAATTGTGCGGGATCACGACAATGAAAAAAGTGGCATTAATGGGCTTAAGCGGCCTGATGTTTGTTTCAGCAGCGGCAAACGCAATTTCCTTCAACGGCTCGGCGGGACAAGATTATACCCATCTGGGCTTCGGTCTTGGCACGGACAGCGCAGGCCTGGCAATGACCGGCGGCTGGACGCATAACGACGACGACGGCGATGCGGCAAGCCTGGGCCTCGGCTTCAACGTGCCGTTGGGTCCCTTCCTGGCGACCGTCGGGGGTAAAGGCATTTACACCAACCCGAACGACGGCGACGAAGGCTACGCGGCGGCAGTGGGCGGCGGCTTGCAGTGGAAAATTGGCGACAGCTTTGGCCTGTTCGGTGAGTACTACTACTCTCCTGATTCCCTCTCCAGCGGCATCGACAGCTATCAGGAAGCTAACGCCGGCGCGCGCTGGACCATCGTGCGTCCAATCACCATCGAAGCGGGTTATCGCTATCTGAACCTGGCCGGTAAAGACGGCAACCGCGACAACGCCCTGGCAGACGGCCCGTACGTTGGCGTTAGCGCCGGTTTCTAATCCTCTCGGCGCGGCGTTCAGTCGCGCCAGTTTCTCTCTTCCCCCGGTCTTTGATTGCGCTATAGTGTTTTGACCATTGAAATGGGAGAACACAATGATAAACGTGGAAATGTTATCCACTGGCGACGAAGTGCTTCATGGGCAAATCATTGATACCAATGCCGCCTGGCTCGCCGATCTCTTCTTTGAGCAAGGATTACCGTTAACGCGCCGCAACACCGTAGGTGACAACCTTGAGTCGCTGGTCAACGTTCTGCGCGAGCGCAGCGAACGCTGCGACGTGCTGATTGTGAACGGCGGGCTGGGACCCACCAGCGACGATCTCAGCGCGCTGGCCGCCGCCACGGCCAAAGGCGAAGGCCTGGTCCTGCACGAGGCGTGGCTGGCGCAGATGGAGCGCTTTTTCTCCGGGCGTGGCCGCGTGATGGCCCCCAGCAACCGCAAGCAGGCTGAAATTCCCGCCAGCGCGGAACTGATTGATAACCCGGTCGGCACCGCCTGCGGGTTTGCCGTTCAGTTGAACCGCTGCCTGATGTTCTTCACTCCGGGCGTGCCGTCGGAATTTAAAGTGATGGTCGAGCAGCAGATCCTGCCGCGCCTGCGCGCGCGCTTTACGCTGCCTGAACCGCCGCTGTGCCTGCGTCTGACCACCTTTGGTCGCTCGGAAAGCGATCTGGCTCAGAGCCTCGATCACCTGCAACTGCCTCCCGGCGTGTCGATGGGCTATCGCTCCTCCATGCCGATTATTGAACTGAAGCTGACCGGACCGGCGTCAGAGAAAGCCGCTATGCTGGCACTGTGGCCGGAAGTGCGGCGCGTCGCCGGGGAAAGCCTGATTTTCGAAGGCACGGAAGGGCTGCCGGCGCAGATCGCAGCGCATTTGCAGTCCCGCCAGCTGAGCGTGACGTTAAGCGAGCAGTTTACCGGTGGGCTTCTGGCGCTTCAGCTTACCCGGGCGGATGCGCCGCTGCTGGCCAGTGAAGTGGTGCCGTTCCAGCAGGAGACGCTGGCGCAGACGGCGCGCTGGGCATCCGAGCGCAGAGTGAAGCATTTCGCCGGACTGGCGCTGTTTGTGGGCGGGCTGGATGAGGAGCACCTCAACTTTGCCCTGGCAACGCCGGAAGGAACGCACGCCCTGCGCGTCAGGATGAGCATTACCCGCCACAGCCTGGCCGTACGTCAGGAGGTGTGCGCGATGATGGCGCTGAACATGCTGCGCCGCTGGCTGAACGGGAAAGAGGTCCCCAGTGAGCACGGCTGGATCAACGTCGTGGAATCGCTGTTCGTAGAGTGAGAGTGTGCCGGGGCAGTGTCCCCGGCAACGGTTACGCCAGCGCTTTTGCCAGCAAGGTAATGGGATGTTCACAGCGTTTGCTGGTGGACATCTCGATCTGCCACTTGCAGGTTTCACAGTCCGTCACCACGATATCTGCGCCGCTCTCTTCAATCTGCCGGAACAGCGGCGCGCCAATGGCCTGTGACGTTGGGTAGTTTTCACGCTTGAATCCGTAGGTGCCAGCGATGCCGCAGCAGCGTGAGTCCAGCACCGTCAGCTCCAGCCCCGGGATCAGCCGCAGCAGCTCAAGCGTATAGATCGACCAGCCCATCTTCTCCATATGACATGGCGTGTGATATACCACCTTCAGCGGCAATTTGCCCAGCGGTAACGTCTGCCCGCTGTCCAGTTTGCGCCAGAGAAAACGGGTCGCCAGCTCAATGTGCTCGCGCAGGCCGGTGTTATCCACATCCAGCAGATGCGGATATTCATCGCGCAGCGTGAAGGTACAGGTTGACGACGTCGCCAGTACCGGTATCCCTTTGTCGACGATCGCCTCACGTAAAGAGGTGACGTTGCTGCTCGCCTGCTTGCGCGCTTTGTCGATGAAACCGTTGGCAATCAGCGGAACGCCGCAGCACTTTTCTTTGCTCAGCAGCTGAACGCCCGTCCCCATGGCGTTCAGCACTTTCAGCAGGTCTTTTCCCAGCTGCGGATGGTTGTAGTTCACGTAGCAGCCGTGGAAGAAGGCGACCTGCTCAGCGAACTGCGCCTGTTCTGCCGCCACGGATTTATACCAGCGGCGGAAGGTGCCGTGAGAATATTTCGGCAGACTGCGGTGATGGTCGATTTTGAGCGTCGCATCCAGCAGCCTGCGCACCGGCTTCAGGGCGGTGGCGGCATTGACGACCGGCGCGAAAGGCGTCGAGAGGCTGCCCATTAGATCGGTGTGGCTCAGTATCGCGTCACGCAGCGTCGGTTTTTGCGTACTGTAGCGGGCGCGGGCGCGCTGGATGATATCGCCTATTTTCACGTCCGACGGGCAGGCAACTTCGCAGCGTTTGCAGTTGATGCAGTATTTCAGCGCCTCGTCGTAGAGCGCGCCATCCTTCAGGCGCAGACGCTCCCCGTCGGGACCGGCCTGTTTCGGGCCGGGATAGCGCGGATCGACGCCGCTGACCGGGCAAACCGTGGTGCAGACCGTGCATTTGATACAGCTTTCAAATCGGGTGTCGTTCATTGTGCTCTCTCCCTGCGCTGGATAATCTGCTCCGCGACATGCAGCGCGGTGACGGCGCAGACGCCGCCACCGCAGCCCTGCGCCACGGGATCGTACCCGCCCAGAACCGAGCCGATGGCGTAAATATTTTCAACCGGTTCCCCGCCCAGCCGCGGGCGCAGTTGGCTGTCGACGATCACGCCGAACTGCTGCCAGGGCTGCGGGGTGAAGAAATCGCTTTGATACCAGTCCGCGCGGGAAGCGCTTTGCCGGACATCCAGCCCGAGTATTGCCTCACGCACGCCATCCCGGCTGCTCAGCAGACCGTTACTGAAGAAACTGCCGCTTGCCAGCACCGTATAGCGTGCGCGAAGCGGGATGTCGCCGTGGTTGCGGGTCCAGATATCGCTTACCGCGCCCTCAACCAGGGTGATTTTTTTCACCTCGTCGCCTGCCATCCAGACGCCACCCTGGGCGACAAACTGACGCTGAAGCTGGGTATGCAGACGAATGCCGGGCACGGAAGGGGGGAGCGTCGGCAGTAAACCGAGCGTACAGGGCAGGCGCGCCGAGAGCCAGCGCCAGAGCCGGTTGTCCGTTAAGCCAAAACAGGCGGGCATAAACAGGGCGTCGCAGGTCTCGCCGAGCGGTTGAAGCGCCGCGTACAGCTGCGGCCAGTAACTTTCATTATCCAGCAGGCGGGCAATGTTCACCGCACGAAACTCGCTGGGGTTTTCGCGCAGCACGTCGAGCTCGGGGAGATCAATCTCCGCTGTATCCACCTGAACACCCTGCTGTCTGAGAGACGCGGCGGCCAGATGTGGCTGGAAATCAAGGAAACCGCTGATCCCCACCACCCGCACGCGCTCGGCAGCGATGGGAGCGACAGGCACCTCTTCCGGGCTAAGCCAGGCGGCGCGCAGGGTGCCGAGTGGCGTGACGCGCTGATGGTTTTGCTCGGCGTCACCCTGCATGCGTGCGCCGCAGGCAGTGAGCAGGTGTTCGGTTTCGCAGGCAAAGCGGGCCATATTCTCTGCGCCCGTCAGGCGGTAGGGATGTTCAGGCGGCAGATCGGCGAACGATAGCGCGCCCAGTAAATCCAGCGAGCCGGAGGAGAAGTGCAGAGCACTCTGACCGCGAGTGACAATGGCGCAGCGCAGACCCCGCTGCGTCAGTTTGAGGCCGCACAGCAGGCCCGCCAGCCCCCCACCCACAATCACGGTATCAAATTTCATGGTTGTGCTCCTTCTCCAGACCGCAAAGCCCCTGATAGACCCAGCGGGTAAATTCGCTTTCGCGCAGGGCATCGCCCCAGGCGACGGGCTGAATGCCTTTCCAGCGCTCGTTTAAAAAATCGCTGAGTTGGGCAAGCGACTGGGTTGACGTGGTGGCGTGAAAACGTTGCAGCAGCCCGGCGGCACGGCAGGCGCACAGCTCCCCCTGACAGGTGCCCATCCCGACGCGCGTGCGGCGGCGTAAATCGAGCAGGTTGTTTACCGTCAGGTTTTCCACGGCATACTGCACCTCGCCTGCGGTCACGGCTTCGCATTCGCACACCAGGCTGCGGCTGAGTCGCCCTTCACCGAGCCAGGTCGGGGTGCGGTCGCCGTGGCGGTAAATCGCCGAACCGCGAAGCGGGGCAGGGAGTGAAATGATTTTGTGCAGCGTTTTTTCTGTCGATTGCTGCGAGCCGGGCAGGGCCTGTTCCGCCGTCACGCACGGCGCGGTGTTGCCGAGCTTACGGCAGACGGCATCGGTGGCCCACTGGGCCATCAGCCGGTAGGTCATCAGCTTGCCGCCGGTAATGGTGATAAATCCGTCCATGCCGTCACGTTCGGCGTGATCGAGCAGTACGATGCCGCGGCTGACGTTACGCCCGCTCGAATCGTTATCGCTGGCGACGAGGGGACGCACGCCCGCGTAGGCACGCAGAATACGCGTCTGCGCCATCACCGGGGCCAGCTTTTCCCCTTCGCGCAGCAGGATATCCACCTCTTCAGCGGTGACGCGGTTGTAATCAATTTCGCTGTAGTCCACATGCATTGAGGTCGTGCCGATTAACGAAATGGTGTCCCCCGGCACGAGGATATCGGCGTCAGACGGTTTACGGCAGCGGTTGATGACATGGTTATTGATGCGGTGGTCGAGGATCAGCAGCGAGCCTTTCGCCGGGAACATGCGCACCGACAGGTCCGCGTATTCCGCGATGCGCTGGCCCCAGATCCCCGCCGCGTTGACCACGACGGCGGCATACAGCTCGCGGTGTTCGTTGTACTGCGCATCAAACACGCGCACTCCGCGCACGGTATTCCCTTCGCGAATAAGCCCGGTGACGTGATGCCCGGTCAGGATCTGGGCGCCATGTTCCCGCGCGTCAAGCATATTGGCGGCGGTCAGGCGGAAAGGATCAACGGTTCCGTCCGGTACTTTTACCGCGCCCAGTAACGCCGGGTTTACCGAGGGTTCAAGACGGCGCGCCTGCGCAGGATCGATCGCCTCGGCCTGAATGCCTGCCGCCGTGCAGGCGGTGATAAAGGTTTGCTGAAAGCCGAGGTCGTCTTCTGGAAGGGTGATAAAAAGACCGTTGGTCGGTTCAACGCAGTGGCGGGCGATGCGCCTGAGGATCTGGTTTTCAGCGATACACTCGCGCGCTGACTCAGCGTCAGTGACCGCATAGCGGGCGCCGCTGTGCAACAGACCGTGGTTACGTCCCGTCGCGCCGGTGGCGATATCGTGGCGTTCCAGAAGCGTGACGCTCAATCCCCGCAGGGCGCAGTCGCGTGCGATGCCGGCACCCGTCGCGCCACCGCCAATGATAATCACATCGCTGAAGCGTGGATCGTGAATTGTCATTGCCTTTCCTCTATGTTCGTTTTTTTGCATTTAGCCACATTGATCGTGTGGTTTGTTTGATTTCGAACATAAACGCGCGAAATTCGAAAGTGAAACGTGATTTCATGCGCTTTTTTGCGCATTCTGTCATATTTCTGTAACAATCTGTGCGTTGATTCACAGTAACATTCACCGTGATTTCTTAACATCGCCGCCTCTGTAGCCGGGCGCGAGATGCCCGGTCATTTTTTGAAAGGCCACGGAGGCTGTTATGCTCAGTATCTTTAAACCTGCGCCACATCGGGCGCGACTGCCAGAGGCAGAGATTGATCCTCTCTACCGCCGTCTGCGTTGGCAAATCTTCCTCGGGATCTTCTTCGGGTATGCGGCGTACTATCTGGTACGTAAAAACTTTGCGCTCGCCATGCCGTACCTGGTGGAGCAGGGCTTCTCTCGCGGCGATCTGGGATTTGCGCTGTCGGGGATCTCCATCGCGTACGGTTTTTCAAAGTTCATTATGGGGTCGGTGTCGGATCGTTCGAATCCGCGCGTGTTCCTGCCCGCCGGTCTGATCCTCGCGGCAGCGGTGATGCTGTTCATGGGCTTTGTGCCGTGGGCGACCTCAAGCATTGCCATCATGTTCGTGCTGCTGTTCCTCTGCGGCTGGTTCCAGGGGATGGGATGGCCGCCATGCGGACGCACCATGGTTCACTGGTGGTCACAGAAAGAGCGTGGTGGAATTGTATCGGTCTGGAACTGTGCGCATAACGTCGGGGGCGGGCTTCCGCCGCTGCTGTTCCTGCTGGGGATGGCCTGGTTCAACGACTGGCACGCGGCGCTCTATATGCCTGCCTTTGGCGCCATTCTGGTGGCGATTATCGCCTTCGCTCTGATGCGCGACACCCCACAGTCCTGCGGCCTGCCGCCGATTGAAGAGTACAAAAATGACTATCCGGATGATTACAGCGAGAAGCACGAAGAAGAGCTGACCGCGAAGCAAATCTTCATGAAGTACGTGCTGCCGAACAAGCTGCTGTGGTACATCGCGGTGGCGAACGTGTTTGTCTACCTGCTGCGTTACGGCATCCTCGACTGGTCCCCGACTTACCTGAAAGAGGTGAAGCATTTCGCGCTGGATAAATCTTCCTGGGCCTATTTCCTGTATGAATACGCGGGCATTCCCGGCACGCTGATCTGCGGCTGGATGTCGGACAAAGTGTTTAAGGGCAACCGTGGGGCAACGGGCGTGTTCTTTATGGCGCTGGTGACCATCGCGACGGTCGTTTACTGGCTTAACCCGCCGGGTAATCCGGGTGTGGATATGGCCTGTATGATCGTCATCGGCTTCCTGATTTATGGTCCGGTTATGCTGATCGGCCTGCACGCGCTGGAGCTGGCACCGAAGAAAGCGGCAGGCACGGCTGCGGGCTTTACCGGTCTGTTCGGCTATCTCGGCGGTTCGGTCGCGGCGAGCGCCATTGTGGGCTATACCGTTGACTTCTTCGGCTGGGACGGCGGCTTTATGGTGATGATCGGCGGAAGCGTGCTGGCGGTACTGCTGCTGGTTGTTGTGATGATTGGTGAAAAACGTCACCACGCCGAAGTGCTGGCGCGTCGTCAATAAGGAGCATTGCGATGAAATTAACTCAGTTAGCAACCGGCCTGCTGCTGGCGGGCCTGATGACAGGCTCCGCGCTGGCGGCGGATAAAATCGTTATCGCCCACCGTGGCGCCAGCGGTTATCTGCCGGAGCATACGCTGCCGGCAAAAGCGATGGCCTATGCCCAGGGCGCGGATTATCTGGAGCAGGATCTGGTGATGACGAAGGACGACCAGCTGGTCGTCCTGCACGACCATTATCTTGACCGCGTGACGGACGTGGCAGAGCGTTTCCCGGATCGCGCCCGTAAAGATGGTCGCTACTACGCTATCGACTTCACGCTGGCGGAGATCCGCTCCCTGAAGTTCACCGAAGGCTTCGAGATTGAAAACGGCAAGAAGGTGCAGGTCTATCCGGGACGTTTCCCGATGGGCAAATCTGACTTCCGGATCCATACCTTCCAGGAAGAGATTGAGTTTGTTCAGGGACTGAACCACTCCACCGGTAAAAACATCGGCATCTACCCGGAAATCAAAGCGCCGTGGTTCCACCATCAGGAAGGGAAGGACATTGCCGCGAAGACGCTGGAGGTACTGAAAAAGTACGGCTACACCAGCAAGCAGGATAAGGTTTTCCTGCAATGTTTCGATGCCGCGGAACTGAAGCGCATCAAAACTGAGCTGGAGCCGAAGATGGGGATGGATCTCAATCTGGTGCAGCTGATTGCCTATACCGACTGGAATGAAACCCAGGAAAAACAGCCGGACGGGAAGTGGGTGAACTACAGCTACGACTGGATGTTTAAGCCGGGCGCGATGAAGCAGATTGCGCAGTACGCTGACGGCATCGGGCCGGATTATCACATGCTGGTGGCGGAAGGCTCAACGCCTGGCCACGTGAAGCTGACGGCGATGGTGAAAGAGGCGCACGCCAGCAAGATGCAGGTGCATCCGTACACGGTGCGTGCCGATCAGCTGCCGCCATATGCCACCGATGTGAATCAGCTTTACGAGGTGTTGTATAAGCAGGCGGACGTGGACGGGCTGTTTACGGATTTCCCGGATAAAGCGGTGACGTTCTTAAAATAGAAAAAGGGCCGTAAGGCCCTTTTTTACATCTCGATCTCAATATCGCCTTTTGCCCGGCAGCAGCAGGGCAAAATTTCCCCTTCATTGATAAAGGCCAGCGGTTCGGTCAGCCAGTCCACCTGGCCTGCGACCAGACGGCAGCGGCACGAACCGCAATAGCCTTCACGACACTGGTACTCTACCTCAACCTGATGCGCTTCAAGCGCCACCAGCAGAGAAGGATGCTCTTCCTGGCACAACACCTCTGTACCAGAAAGGCTCAGCGTTACGCGGCTCATCAGAGCTGGAAGTCGCTCAGGTCGTCGGTGTTGACTTCAGAATCAATCTGACCGACCAGATAAGAGCTCACTTCCACTTCCTGCGGCGCAACCTGCACGTTATCGGACACCAGCCAGGTATTGATCCACGGAATTGGGTTAGAGCGCGTCTGGAATGGCAGATCGAGACCCACAGCCTGCATGCGGATGTTAGTGATGTACTCCACGTACTGGCACAGAATGTCTTTGTTCAGGCCAATCATGGAGCCGTCGCGGAACAGGTAGTCTGCCCACTCTTTCTCCTGCTGGGCGGCCTGCAAGAACAGGTCGTAGCACTCCTGCTTGCACTCTTCGGCGATTTCCGCCATCTCCGGGTCGTCCGCACCGCTGCGCAGCAGGTTTAGCATATGCTGGGTGCCGGTCAGGTGCAGGGCTTCGTCACGGGCGATCAGACGGATAATTTTGGCGTTACCTTCCATCAGCTTGCGCTCGGCAAACGCGAAGGAGCAGGCGAAGCTCACGTAGAAGCGGATTGCTTCCAGCGCGTTGACGCTCATCAGGCACAGATAGAGCTGCTTTTTCAGGGCCCGCAGGTTTACGGTAACGGTTTTGCCGTTCACGTTATGCGTGCCTTCGCCCAGCAGATGCCAGTAGCTGGTCATCTCGATCAGCTCGTCGTAGTAGTGCGCAATGCCTTCCGCGCGCTTCTGGATCTGTTCGTTGGTGACGATATCGTCAAACACCACCGCCGGATCGTTCACGATGTTGCGGATGATGTGGGTGTAAGAGCGGGAGTGGATCGTCTCGGAGAACGCCCAGGTTTCTACCCAGGTTTCCAGCTCAGGAATCGAGATTAGCGGCAGCAGCGCCACGTTCGGACTACGTCCCTGAATGGAGTCCAGCAGCGTCTGGTACTTCAGGTTGCTGAGGAAGATGTGCTTTTCGTGTTCCGGCAGCGCCTGGAAATCGATACGGTCGCGGGAAACGTCAACTTCTTCCGGACGCCAGAAGAAGGAGAGTTGCTTTTCAATCAGCTTTTCGAAGATGTCATATTTTTGCTGATCGTAGCGTGCCACGTTGACCGGCTGGCCGAAGAACATCGGCTCTTTGAGCTGGTCGTTTTTCGTCTGTGAAAAGGTGGTATATGCCATTGCGGTGAGTCCTGTGGTGTTATTTCCCCTCACCCCGGCCCTCTCCCACAGGGAGAGGGGGAAAGAGTTCCCTCTCCCTGTGGGAGAGGGTTAGGGTGAGGGAATTTATTAGATCTTACATGCGCCGCTTTCGCAGCCATCGTCCTGAATTGACGGCGCCAGGTCGTCCTGGGCGTCTTCCGCACCATCACGGGTGTTGTGATAGTACAGCGTTTTCACGCCAAATTTGTAGGCGGTCAGCAGGTCTTTCAGCAGCTGCTGCATCGGTACCTTGCCGGACGGGAAGCGCGTCGGGTCGTAGTTAGTATTGGCAGAGATCGACTGGTCGATAAACTTCTGCATGATACCCACCAGTTGGAGGTAGCCGTCGTTGTTTGGCATTTCCCACAGCAGCTCGTAGTTGTCACCCAGCGTTTCGTAATCCGGTACCACCTGACGCAGCACGCCGTCTTTCGACGCTTTAATGCTGACGTGCCCGCGCGGTGGCTCAATACCGTTAGTGGCGTTGGAGATCTGCGAAGAGGTCTCGGACGGCATCAGGGCAGAGAGCGTGGAGTTACGCAGGCCGTGAGTTTTAATGGACTCGCGCAGGCCTTCCCAGTCGAGGTGCAGCGGCTCGCTGACGATCGCATCCAGGTCTTTTTTATAGGTGTCGATCGGCAGAATGCCTTTCGCGTAAGTGGTTTCGTTGAACCACGGGCACGCGCCTTGCTCTTTCGCCAGCTCGTTAGAGGCTTTCATCAGGTAGTACTGGATCGCTTCGAACGTCTGGTGCGTCAGATTGTTGGCGCTGCCGTCGGAGTAACGCTTGCCGTTTTTCGCCAGCCAGTAGGCGAAGTTGATTACGCCGATACCTAAAGTGCGACGACCCATTGCGCCGCGTTTTGCCGCCGGGATTGGGTAATCCTGGTAGTCCAGCAGGGCGTCGAGGGCACGAACAGCCAGCACCGCCAGCTCTTCCAGCTCGTCCAGGCTCTTAATCGCACCCAGGTTGAACGCAGAGAGCGTACACAGCGCGATTTCGCCGTTTTCGTCGTTCACATCGTCCAGCGGTTTGGTCGGCAGGGCGATCTCCAGGCACAGGTTGGACTGGCGCACTGGCGCAACCACCGGATCGAACGGGCTGTGGGTGTTGCAGTGGTCAACGTTCTGGATGTAGATACGGCCGGTAGAAGCACGTTCCTGCATCATCAGGGAGAACAGATCGACCGCCTTCACGCGCTGCTTACGGATGCTGTCGTCTTTTTCATATTTGGTGTACAGACGCTCGAACTCATCCTGATCGGCGAAGAACGCGTCATACAGGCCCGGGACGTCGGATGGGCTGAACAGGGTGATGTCTTCCCCTTTCAGCAGGCGGGTGTACATCAGCTTGTTGATCTGCACGCCGTAGTCCATGTGACGCACGCGGTTGCCTTCCACGCCGCGGTTGTTCTTCAGAACCAGCAGGCTTTCCACTTCCAGGTGCCACATCGGGTAGAACAGGGTCGCAGCGCCACCGCGCACGCCGCCCTGAGAGCAGGATTTTACTGCCGTCTGGAAGTGCTTGTAGAACGGGATACAGCCGGTGTGGAACGCTTCACCGCCGCGGATCGGGCTGCCAAGCGCACGGATACGACCGGCGTTGATGCCGATACCGGCACGCTGGGAAACGTATTTCACGATGGCGCTGGAAGTCGCGTTGATGGAATCCAGGCTGTCACCGCACTCGATCAGAACGCAGGAGCTGAACTGACGGGTAGGGGTGCGCACGCCAGACATGATTGGCGTAGGCAGAGAAATCTTGAACGTAGAGACCGCATCGTAGAAACGCTTCACGTAGTCCAGACGGGTTTCGCGTGGATAATTAGAGAACAGGCAGGCGGCCACCAGAATATAGAGGAACTGGGCGCTTTCGTAGATCTCACCGGTTACACGGTTCTGAACCAGGTATTTGCCTTCGAGCTGCTTCACCGCCGCGTAGGAGAAGTTCATGTCGCGCCAGTGATCGATAAACCCGTTCATCTGCTCGAACTCTTCTTCCGTATAGTCTTCCAGCAGATGCGTGTCGTATTTGCCCAGCTCAACCATTTTCACTACGTGATCGTAAAGCTTCGGCGGCTCGAACTGACCGTAGGCTTTTTTACGCAGGTGGAAAATCGCCAGACGCGCAGCGAGGTACTGATAATCCGGTGCGTCGCGGGAGATCAGATCTGCCGCTGCTTTGATAATGGTTTCGTGGATATCAGACGTTTTGATGCCGTCGTAGAACTGAATGTGAGAACGCAGTTCAACCTGGGAGATAGATACGTTGTTCAGTCCTTCTGCTGCCCAGTCGAGAACTCGATGGATTTTGTCCAGATTGATACGCTCGGTGGTACCGTCGCGCTTTGTCACCAGCAGACTCTGATTCATGTGGGTTTTTACCTGTCCGTGAAATAAAAAATATCCCCCGCTTATCCACAGACCCGTCTTGTGACTAACTCTGTGGATAAATACTACATATAGGGGTTTTGCGATAAGAAGAACGCTATATGGTGAGTATTCTAGTAAGGATTCTTTTCAGTACAAGGGTTGATTTTGACGTTAAATTGAGGTTGTGAAAGGGTAAAAAAGGCTAAGTCCTCGTGCCGTAAGGCCTGGAAGAGATGTCAATAATTAAGAAAAAAAATTCAAAATTTGATCGAGTGCTGATTTCTTCAACGGGAGGTCAGAATTGCGCAACATGATGTCGCGCAATCTTTATAAGAATAACGAATGACGTTAGTCGTTTTTGGCGGTTGTGTGCAACATATAGTTAACATCCACGCCCGGGGCAAGTTTGAATTTATCGGTCAACGGGTTGTAGTGCAGGCCCGTCATGTGCTGCTCCTTAAGCCATGTCTGGTCAACCCAGCCCAGCAGTTCGGCAGGCTTGATGAACTTCTTCACGTCGTGCGTCCCTTTCGGCACCATGCGCAGCACATATTCCGCGCCTACCACGGCCATCAGCCAGGCTTTGCCGTTGCGGTTGATGGTCGAGAAGAAGACCTGTCCACCCGGTTTCACCAGGTTTGCACAGGCGCTGACGACCGACTGCGGATCGGGAACGTGCTCCAGCATCTCCATGCAGGTCACCACGTCATACTGGTGCGCATGTTTTGCCGCGTGCTCTTCCACGGTTTCCTGAACGTATTCTACCTGTATGCCGGACTCCAGCGCATGAAGACGCGCAACCTGTAGAGGTTCGAAGCCCATGTCCAGACCGGTGACGGTGGCCCCTTCACGCGCCATACTTTCCGCCAGGATGCCGCCGCCGCAGCCGACGTCGAGCACTTTCTTACCGAACAGACCGCCGGAACGCTCCGCGATATAGCCCAGACGCAGCGGGTTAATACGATGCAGAGGTTTGAACTCACCTTCGAGATCCCACCAGCGGGACGCCACCGCTTCAAATTTGGCAATCTCTTCGTGGTCAACGTTGTGAGCCACCGGGGATTTTTCGGCATTCATGGGCGCTTTTACTCCTTATTTAGCAAGACAAATGAGTATATCAGGCAATCCCTGTGAATAAAGCGTATAGGTTTACCTGTATCACCGTGGCTGTGTTATAATTTGCGACCTTTGAATCCGGGATACAGTAGAGGGATAGCGGTTAGATGAGCGACCTTGCGAGAGAAATTACACCGGTTAACATCGAGGAAGAGCTGAAAAGCTCCTATCTGGACTATGCGATGTCGGTCATTGTTGGCCGTGCGCTGCCGGACGTCCGCGATGGCCTGAAGCCGGTACACCGTCGCGTACTATACGCCATGAACGTATTGGGCAATGACTGGAATAAAGCCTACAAAAAATCTGCCCGTGTCGTTGGTGACGTAATCGGTAAATACCATCCTCATGGTGATTCCGCGGTGTACGACACCATTGTCCGTATGGCGCAGCCCTTCTCGCTGCGTTACATGCTGGTAGATGGTCAGGGTAACTTTGGTTCTATCGACGGCGACTCCGCCGCGGCAATGCGTTATACGGAAATCCGTCTGGCGAAGATTGCCCATGAGCTGATGGCTGACCTGGAAAAAGAGACGGTTGATTTCGTTGATAACTACGACGGCACGGAAAAAATTCCTGACGTCATGCCAACGAAGATCCCAAACCTGCTGGTGAACGGTTCGTCCGGTATCGCCGTCGGTATGGCAACCAACATTCCGCCGCACAATATCACGGAAGTGATCAACGGCTGCCTGGCCTACATTGACGATGAAGACATCAGCATTGAAGGGCTGATGGAACACATCCCGGGCCCGGACTTCCCGACGGCGGCAATCATCAATGGCCGTCGCGGTATTGAAGAAGCGTACCGTACCGGTCGCGGCAAGATTTACATCCGTGCCCGCGCCGAAGTGGAAGCGGACGCCAAAACCGGCCGTGAAACCATTATTGTTCACGAGATCCCGTATCAGGTGAACAAAGCGCGACTGATTGAAAAAATCGCCGAGCTGGTAAAAGAAAAACGCGTTGAAGGCATCAGCGCGCTGCGTGACGAGTCTGACAAAGACGGTATGCGCATCGTGATTGAAATCAAGCGCGACGCGGTGGGTGAAGTTGTGTTGAACAACCTTTACTCCCAGACTCAGCTTCAGGTCTCCTTCGGTATCAACATGGTTGCGCTGCACCATGGCCAGCCGAAGATCATGAACCTGAAAGAGATCCTGAGCGCGTTCGTGCGTCACCGCCGTGAAGTGGTGACTCGCCGTACCATCTTCGAACTGCGCAAAGCGCGCGACCGTGCCCATATCCTTGAAGCACTGGCCGTTGCGCTGGCGAACATCGACCCGATCATCGAGCTGATCCGCCGTGCGCCGACGCCAGCAGAAGCGAAGGCGTCGCTGGTTGCGCGTTCATGGGATCTGGGCAACGTGGCGGCGATGCTGGAACGTGCCGGCGATGACGCTGCGCGTCCTGAGTGGCTGGAGCCGGAATTCGGCGTGCGTGACGGTCAGTACTACCTGACTGAACAGCAGGCCCAGGCGATTCTGGATCTGCGTTTGCAGAAACTGACCGGCCTTGAGCATGAAAAACTGCTCGACGAGTACAAAGAGCTGCTGGAGCAGATTGCCGAGCTGCTGCATATCCTGGGTAGCGCAGAGCGCCTGATGGAAGTGATCCGTGAAGAGCTGGAGCTGGTTCGCGATCAGTTCGGCGATGAGCGTCGCACCGAAATCACGGCCAACAGCTCTGATATCAACATTGAAGATCTGATCAACCGCGAAGACGTGGTAGTGACGCTGTCTCACCAGGGCTACGTGAAGTATCAGCCGTTGACCGACTACGAAGCTCAGCGTCGGGGCGGTAAAGGCAAATCTGCGGCGCGTATTAAAGAAGAAGACTTCATTGATCGTCTGCTGGTGGCGAACACCCATGACACGATCCTCTGCTTCTCCAGCCGGGGCCGTCTGTACTGGATGAAAGTCTATCAGCTGCCGGAAGCAAGCCGTGGCGCGCGTGGACGTCCAATCGTCAACCTGCTGCCGCTGGAAGCGAACGAACGTATCACCGCCATACTGCCGGTACGCGAGTACGAAGAGGGCGTGAACGTCTTTATGGCGACCGCGAGCGGTACCGTGAAGAAAACCGCACTGACCGAGTTCAGCCGTCCACGTTCAGCCGGGATTATCGCGGTGAACCTGAACGAAGGCGACGAACTGATCGGCGTGGATCTGACGTCCGGTTCTGATGAAGTGATGCTCTTCTCTGCCGCCGGTAAAGTGGTGCGCTTCAAAGAGAACGCCGTGCGCGCAATGGGTCGTACGGCGACCGGCGTGCGTGGTATCAAGCTGGCGGGTGAAGACAGCGTGGTTTCCCTGATCGTTCCTCGTGGCGAAGGCGCAATCCTGACCGTCACCCAGAACGGCTACGGTAAACGTACGGCGGAAAGCGAATACCCGACCAAGTCTCGCGGCACGCAGGGCGTTATCTCCATCAAAGTGACCGAGCGCAACGGTTCCGTTGTTGGCGCGGTGCAGGTGGACGACGCGGACCAGATCATGATGATCACCGATGCCGGTACGCTGGTGCGTACCCGCGTGTCAGAGATCAGCGTGGTAGGTCGTAACACCCAGGGCGTTATCCTCATCCGCACTGCGGAAGATGAAAACGTCGTCGGTCTGCAACGCGTTGCTGAGCCGGTGGATGACGAAGAGCTTGACTCTATCGACGGCAGCGTCGCGGAAGGGGATGATGAAATCGCCCCGGAAGCGGACACCGATGATGAAGCAGCGGATGACGCTGACGAGTAACGTCTCCTGACGCATAAAGGGCCGGTTTCCGGCCCTTTTGTTTTGCGCAAGCAGACAAGTGAACGTTGCGACAAGCCGCGTTTACCGCTACCTTAACCACATTCTTTTTGACCCCGACGGCGGAGCCTCGCCCCTTTGAAATACCTCGTCTCCTTTCGTACCACGTTAAAAGTCTCCCGCTATCTGTTTCGGGCGCTTGCGCTACTGCTATGGTTGCTGGTGGCACTGCTCTCGGTGTTTTACATCGTTAACGCGTTACACCAGAAAGAAGCGGAGATCCGCCAGGAGTTTAATTTGAGCTCGGATCAGGCTCAGCGCTATATCCAGCGTACGTCTGACGTGATGAAAGAGCTTAAGTATATTGCTGAGAATCGACTGACGGCGGAGAACGGCATTCTTGCCATCCGCGGTCGGGATGAAAAAACCGAAGTGCCTGATTTCGAACCGCTCTTCCCGGATTCCGATTGTTCCGCCATGGGCAAAGCCTGGCGTGGTTCACTGGAGTCCCTGTCATGGTTTATGCGCTACTGGCGCGATAACTTCTCGGCCGCTTACGATCTGAACCGCGTCTATCTGATTAGCAACGAAAATCTCTGCATGGCAGATTTCGGCCTGCGGGATATGCCCGTCGAACGTGAAGACGCGTTGAAAAGCCTGCATGAGCGCATAGTGAAATACCGCAATGCGCCTCAGGAAGAGCGCGGGAACAACATCTTCTGGATAAGCCAGGGGCCGCGCATGGGGGTCGGCTATTTCTATGCCCTGACTCCGGTTTACCTCGGAAACCGCCTGCAAGCGCTGCTGGGGATTGAACAAACCATCCGCATGGAAAACTTCTTCACGCCGGGCAGTCTGCCGATGGGCGTGACCATTCTGGATGAAAACGGCCATCCGCTCATCTCCCTTACCGGGCCTGAAAACCGCCTGAAGGTGGAACCCAGCTGGATGCAGGAGCGGTCATGGTTTGGCTATACCTCCGGGTTCCGCGAGCTGGTGCTGAAGAAAAGTTTACCGCCATCGTCGCTGAGCATTGTCTACTCGCTGCCGGTGGATAAGGTGCTGGAGCGCATTCGCATCCTGATCCTTAACGCCATTTTGTTGAACATCGCGGTAGGTGTCGCGCTGTTTATGCTGGCGAGAATGTATGAGCGGCGGATCTTTATTCCGGCGGAGGCGGATGCTCAGCGTCTGGAGGAGCACGAGCAGTTTAACCGTAAAATTGTCGCCTCGGCACCGGTGGGGATCTGCATCCTGCGTACTCAGGACGGGACAAATATCCTCAGTAACGAGCTTGCCCATAACTACCTGAACATGCTAACGCATGAAGACCGTCAGCGGTTAACGCAGATCATCTGTGGGCAACAGGTTAACTTTGTGGATGTGCTGACCAGCACCCACACCAACCTGCAAATCAGCTTTGTCCATTCGCGCTACCGTAATGAAAACGTGGCGATTTGCGTGCTGGTGGACGTCTCTGCGCGCGTGAAAATGGAAGAGTCGTTGCAGGATATGGCGCAGGCGGCGGAGCAGGCCAGTCAGTCGAAATCGATGTTCCTCGCGACCGTCAGTCATGAGCTGCGTACGCCGCTGTACGGTATTATCGGTAACCTCGATCTGCTCCAGACCAAAGAGCTGCCGAAAGGGGTCGACCGGCTGGTGACGGCCATGAACAACTCGTCCAGCCTGCTGCTGAAAATCATCAGCGATATTCTCGACTTCTCTAAAATTGAATCCGAGCAGTTGAAAATAGAGCCGCGCGAGTTCTCCCCGCGCGAGGTGATGAACCATATCTGCGCTAACTATCTGCCGCTGGTGGTGCGTAAACAGCTTGGGCTGTACTGCTTTATCGAGCCGGATGTGCCCCTGACGCTGCATGGCGATCCGATGCGTCTGCAACAGGTCATCTCAAACCTGCTGAGCAACGCCATCAAATTCACCGATATCGGCTGTATTGTGCTGCACGTCTGTCGGGCAGGGGAGTACCTGACCATTCGCGTGCGCGACACGGGGGTGGGGATTCCGGCGAAAGAAGTTGTTCGCCTGTTCGATCCGTTCTTCCAGGTGGGAACCGGCGTCCAGCGTAATTTCCAGGGGACCGGGCTTGGTCTGGCTATTTGCGAGAAGCTTATCAGCATGATGGACGGGGATATCTCTGTCGATACTGAGCCGGGTATGGGCAGCCAGTTCACCATTCGTATTCCGCTCTATTCGGCGCATTATCCGGCGAAAACCACGGTCGACGGCCTGAGCGATAAGCACTGCTGGCTGGCGGTGCACAACGCCTCCTTACATGATTTCCTGACCTCAATGCTGACCAGCAGCGGCGTGCGGGTTTCGCGCTACGAAGGCCAGACGCCGGGCGCGGATGACATGCTGATCACCGACGTTGAGCCGGAACAGGCGTGGGCGGGGCGCGGCGTGGTGATGTTTTGCCGCCGTCATATCGGTATTCCGCTTGAGCGTTCGCCTGGAGTATGGGTGCACAGCGTGGCGACACCGCACGAGCTGCTGGGCTTGCTGGCGCGCATTTACAGCGTGCAGCTTGAAGACAGCGACGGCGCCACCGTGCTGGCTTCCCCTGATGAGCTGGCGTCGGTGAATGACGATATGATGATTCTGGTCGTCGACGATCATCCGATTAACCGTCGTCTGCTCGCAGACCAGCTTGGCTCTCTGGGCTATCAGTGTAAAACGGCCAATGATGGCGTGGATGCCCTGAATGTCTTAAGTAAGAACCATATTGATATTGTGCTCAGCGATGTGAACATGCCTAACATGGACGGCTACCGTCTGACGCAGCGTATCCGACAGCTGGGGCTGACGCTGCCGGTGGTGGGGGTGACAGCCAACGCGCTGGCGGAGGAGAAGCAGCGCTGTCTGGAGTCGGGAATGGACAGCTGCCTGTCGAAGCCGGTCACGCTGGATGTACTGAAGCAGACGCTATCCGTCTATGCGGAGCGGGTACGAAAAGCGAGACAATAAAAAAGGCCCGAAAGGGCCTTTTTTATGTGCCCGGCGGCGCTGCGCTTGCGCGGGCCTGCGGGGTTTGTAGGCCGGGTAAGCGCGAGCGCCACCCGGCATAGACAGCGAAGATCAGTCTTTGTCCGTTGCGCTCAGCGTCACGGAAGAGAGATAGTTCAGCAGGGCGATATCGTTATCCACACCCAGCTTCATCATCGCGGATTTTTTCTGGCTACTGATGGTTTTAATACTGCGGTTCAGCTTCTTGGCGATTTCAGTGACCAGGAAACCTTCAGCGAACAGACGCAGAACTTCACTCTCTTTAGGCGAGAGACGCTTGTCGCCATAACCACCCGCGCTGATTTTTTCAAGCAGGCGTGAGACGCTCTCAGGAGTGAATTTCTTCCCTTTCTGTAGCGCCGCCAGCGCTTTTGGCAGATCGGTAGGTGCGCCTTGTTTCAGCACAATCCCTTCAATATCGAGATCCAGAACGGCGCTCAGGATCGCCGGGTTATTGTTCATGGTCAGAACAATGATCGAAATGTCCGGGAAGTGGCGTTTAATGTATTTGATGAGCGTGATCCCATCACCGTATTTATCTCCAGGCATGGAGAGATCGGTAATGAGCACGTGCGCATCAAGTTTAGGCAGGTTGTTAATGAGGGCTGTGGAATCTTCAAATTCACCGACTACATTCACCCACTCGATCTGTTCAAGTGATTTGCGAATACCGAACAGTACAATCGGATGGTCATCGGCAATAATTACGTTCATATTGTTCATGTATAAGGCTACCTTGCTACAGCAAGCTCTTGACGTAAGCGTCAATGTCGCTGATGTATTTTTCAATGCCAGAGGCATCTTTCTCACGAATTAGATGTTCCAGCGTTTCACATAACTGCTTGCCGGGAACCAGATTAAGCATGGCAAACACCCCTTTAAGCCGGTGTGCTGTCTGTGCCAGCGCTGCAAAATCCTGCGCAGCGGACTCAGTATACAACCGCTTAACATCATCTGGTACTGTATCAACGAAGAGCGAATAATATCCGCTGGCATGGAGTTCGGCATTTTCATCGCCGCCTAACGGTGACTCCAGGATCTCTTCCTGCGCCAGATTCTCTTCAATCAGTTGTAATACAGCTTCCTGCATTGCATTGCTCATATTAAAGTTGACGCGCAGCTGCCCAGGGCCGATTTTCCGCACGCCTGGCTCATCATCGCTTAAAAGCAAGCCTGAGGCAGTAAGATTAGACGGATTATCAGTTAAAAATAGATCAAATTCTTGACTCGCGAGCCTTTCGTCCGGGGTAATGCAGGACGCACCCCAGTTTTCCAGCTGACGTACGACGATATTTCGGATCTCACTGGAGGTCACATCCACCATCACCACCACATCGTCCAGCAGACGCTCTTCATCCTCTTCCTGTGGATTCGCCGCCATTTTAACGTGTAAAGAGTAGCGGGTGCCGAGGGATTCGCGCGCCTTAATGTTCAGATGACCGCCCAGCTTACGCGCCAGCTGATCGCAAAGCCAGAAGGTGAGGGCATTCGCCTTACCGTAGTGGTCGCGCTGGGTATCGTTCAGGAACGGGAAGTGCAGGTTATCAATTTCGCTCACGGTCACGCCTTCGCCCGTATCCAGGATGCGGAACGTCAGACGATCGTCGGTGGACTCATCGGTGCTGACTTCAAGGGTGATCTTGCCGATCTGCGTCGTGGTGACGGCATACTGAATCAACATCATCAGGATGCGACGCAGGGCATCGCGATCGCCATGACGTTCGTCGTTGGCCGGTAAATGGTTGTTGATCAGCAGCTGGAGTCCCTTGCGCTTGATCACCGGCAGGACTTCCGGCACCACCTCATCAATCAGGTCCTGGATGGAGAAGAGCGTAGAGGTGCCCTTCCAGATGTCATTCTCCAGCATGTTCGCAAGCTGGATTTCGTCCACCAGACGAACCAGTGAATCGGCCTGGCTGCTTAGCTGTCGGCTTTCTGGCGTGCTCAGATCAGCAATCTGCGTGGCGAGTGACTTCAACGGCTGTTTAAAGGCATCGCCAATATTTTGCATAAACGCGGCGCGGCCATGCTGGTTTTTCTCGTACAGTCTTTGCGCCTGCTTGAGCTTTTTATTCACCAGCACTTCGCGATCCTGATCGCGAATGATGAAGATTTGCGTGCGCGACGCGACCTGACTGCGGAACTGACGGATCTCATATAGTTCATTATTAATGGTGGCCTGGATGACACCCTGATGCTGGTCCGCCATGGCCGTAATATTTTGCAGGTTAAGATGCGGCAGAAGGTGATCGGCAATTTTATTGCTCATTACCGTGCGGTTTGCCTCCTGATCGTGAACGAGCACCCCAAGCGGCAGCACGGAAATAATCTCTTCATTCAGGGCACGAAGAATGCGCAGCTCGTTGCTGGTCCCGGCTGATACCGACGTCGAGTCGCTCTGGCGGCCCGACTGGAAACGGAAGGTGCTGTAACCAAACAGCGCCAGCGCCAGCAGGCCGATATTCAGCAGCAGCGGCAGCAGAATGTTTTGCAGAGTATCAAGCATCAGGGTGCCAAAAGGCACCTGCCACACCAGACGCATACCGGTTGAGTTGAGCGATGAGGCAATCTCAATCTTTGAGCCATTAAATGAGATCGCTACGCTGTCCGCGCCTTCTTTATCCGACGGCGAGCGCATATTTTGGGTGCTATTGTCTGGCTCCAGACGGAAGCTGTCCAGCGGCATATCCGGTGGGATGAGATCGTTAATCGGCAGGTCGAAGGCAACCACGGTCGCCAGATGGCCCGGCTGGTTAAAGGTGGTTCGCAGCGTAAAGTAGTGACCATTCTGCCAGGCAAGACGGCGTAATGACGAGAAACTTTCGCGCTCGTCCAGCGCGTTGGCCTGTTGCAGCATTTCTGCCCGACGGGAATCGACAATACTGCCAACGGTGGTCTCTTTAAAGCCCGACGAGAGATCCTTAAGCGGCAGGGTTGAGATCAGGATCATGCTGTTGTCCTGACCGTTCAGGTAATACATTGACCACGGTACGGTCTCGGCGCCCCACAGGGTGTCCAGATAGGAGGAGATCCGCTGCGTCATCTCAAGCGTTGCGCTGTCGTGCGAGCCGAAAATCAGTGCTTCCGTCTTGCGCTGCGGTTTTTCAAGGTAATACACATCCTGCTTAAGGCGCGTTTCCTGCAACCCTTCGCCTGATGAGGTGGCGGGCGCGGCAGCGATATTGTCGTAGATTTGCCAGGTCGCATAGCGCCACGTATCAATGCGCTTATGCACCGCATGGGTGATATCGACGATTTGATAGCTTTTATCTTTAAGCCAGGTGTTAACGGCGCTCTGGATCATCACTCCCATTGTGACTAACAGCACAACGATCAACAGAAGAAAGAAACGGGTGATGCTGCCCGGTAGAAGGGAGAATTTGCTCGGGGCGGTAGTTTCAGTCTGACTCATCGATGTGTTTAACCCGTAATGGCCGCGCGGTAATGGGATAGGGCAGTATAAAGGGTAATAACTGAATTTCCAGCGTCGTTATCGGTATAACCTTGACTTTTTATCCGGGTAACCGGCTTCAACGTCCCCGGGTGAAAGGTGTACAAAACCCCGTGAAATGTATAAATACGCCATCGCACCGGCAGAAAAATAGCACGAATAAACAAGAAATTAATTTCGATAGCATAAAAACAATTAAGTGCAAGCCGTATTCGGGATTTAGTTAATAGTCGTTATCATTACCCAGCGGTAGCATATTAAATGTAGGTTGACGTAAAGAAAGGTAAAAAAAAACCGAATGCGAAGCATCCGGTTCAATTAGGGATAAACAGACATTCAGAACTGAATGACGGTAATAAATAAAGTTAATGATGATAGCGAGGGTTATTTTAGTGGTGTTGAAGGGAATTTTTTTGTCATTCAGTGCTGTACTGTTTTTTACGGCAATTTGCTGAATTTAATGCGATATATTTTTGTTTTGATTATCCGTGCTATATTTTTAAACTATTAATGCTCTGTAAAAGTTCCTCCAAATTTACAAATTGAAACATCTTGATGGCAAAGTGAAACATCTTCAAAGTTTTCGTATCATATTCCTGTTGGATTATTCTGCATTTTTGAGGAGAATGAACTTGCCGACTGGTTAAGAGGGTTGACCAGTAAGCAGTGGTAAATAATAAGGCATATAACAGAGGGTTAATAAAATGAAAGTTAAAGTACTGTCCCTCCTGGTACCAGCTCTGCTGGTGGCAGGCGCAGCAAATGCGGCTGAAATTTATAACAAAGACGGCAACAAATTAGATCTGTACGGTAAAGTGGATGGCCTGCACTATTTCTCTGATGACGACAGTGCAGACGGCGACCAGACCTACATGCGTCTGGGCTTCAAAGGCGAAACTCAGGTTAACGACCAGCTGACCGGTTACGGCCAGTGGGAATACCAGATCCAGGGTAACTCTGGTGAGAACGAAAACAACTCATGGACGCGTGTGGCGTTCGCAGGTCTGAAATTCGCGGATGCGGGTTCATTCGACTATGGTCGTAACTACGGCGTTGTTTACGATGTAACTTCCTGGACCGACGTTCTGCCGGAATTCGGCGGCGATACCTACGGTTCTGACAACTTCATGCAGCAGCGTGGTAACGGCTTCGCGACCTACCGTAACCAGGACTTCTTCGGTCTGGTTGATGGTCTGAACTTCGCGTTGCAGTACCAGGGTAAAAACGGCAGCGCAAGCGGCGAAGGCCAGACCAACAACGGTCGTGAGGCACTGCGTCAGAACGGTGATGGCTACGGCGGCTCTCTGACCTATGATCTGGGCGAAGGCTTCGCTATCGGTACGGCAGTCACCAGTTCTAAACGTACTGCTGACCAGAACGCTGCGGGCTACTACGGTGAAGGCGATCGCGCAGAGACCTACACCGGTGGTCTGAAATATGACGCGAACAACATCTACCTGGCTGCACAGTATACTCAGACTTACAACGCGACCCGTGCGGGCGACCTGGGCTGGGCTAACAAAGCGCAGAACTTCGAAGTGGTTGCGCAGTATCAGTTCGACTTCGGTCTGCGTCCATCCGTGGCGTACCTGCAATCTAAAGGTAAGGACCTGGAAAACGGCTACGGCGACCAGGATCTGCTGAAATATGTTGATGTTGGCGCGACTTACTACTTCAACAAAAACATGTCCACCTACGTTGATTACAAAATCAACCTGGTTGATGAGAACGACTTCACTCGCGCAGCAGGTATCGGTACTGACGATATCGTCGCGCTGGGTCTGGTTTACCAGTTCTAATTGCTCATACAGCAACAAAGGGGCCATCAGGCCCCTTTTTTCATGCTTTTTTAGGGTCTTACAAATACGCTGTTTTAGTGTACTCTTGCCGCCCTGGCATGAGGATAATAACCAATGGATATGACTTTTTTACGCGCCAGCGTTCTGGCGACTTTTTTACTCCTGACCGCGTGTGACTCTTCCACACAGCCCGCAAAAATCGACGCACCCGCCGCGACGGTGCTGGAAGGGAAAACCATGGGGACCTTCTGGCGCGTCAGCGTGATGGATATTGATAAATCCCGCGCTGAAGAATTACGCGGTAAAATTCAGGCGCAGCTGGATGCCGACGATCAGCTACTCTCTACCTATAAAAATGACTCAGCGCTGATGCGTTTCAATCGCTCCAGCAGCACCTCGCTGTGGCCGGTGAGCGAAGCAATGGCCGATATCGTCACGGAAGCCATGCGCGTGGGCTACAAAACCAATGGCGCAATGGATGTGACCGTGGGGCCGCTGGTGAACCTGTGGGGATTTGGCCCCAACAAGCAGCCGGTGACTACACCCGATCAAGCCGCCATCGACGACGCCCGCGCCCGTACAGGGTTACAGCATCTGGCGGTGATCTCCCAGTACGGTCAGCAATACCTGCAAAAAGATATTCCCGACCTGTTTGTCGATCTCTCCACGGTAGGCGAGGGGTATGCTGCGGATCATCTCGCGGCCCTGATGGCGCAGGAAGGCATTCCGCGTTATCTGGTTTCCGTCGGGGGCGCGCTCGTCAGCCGGGGCATGAACGCCAGCGGCAGGCCGTGGCGAGTGGCCATCCAAAAACCAACCGATCAGCAGAACGCGGTGCAGGCGATTGTCGACATCAACGGGCATGGTATCAGCACCTCCGGAAGCTACCGCAACTATTACGAGCTGGATGGAAAACGTATCTCGCACGTGATTGATCCGCAAACCGGACGCCCGATTACCCATAACCTGGTGTCCGTGACGGTGATAGCCCCAACCGCGCTGGAGGCGGATGCCTGGGATACCGGATTGATGGTGCTCGGCACGGAGAAGGCCAAAGAGGTAGTGCGTCAGGAAGGGCTGGCCGTCTATATGATCACTAAAGAGGCTGACGGGTTTAAAACCTGGAGTTCGCCGCAGTTCAATAGCTTCCTGGTGAGCGAAAAAAATTAAAAAGCAAGGTTGCGGGTTTTTGTTCGGTGGCGTTCAGGCAAGCTGAGCGTATGCTTGTAAGAGGAGCCGATAATGAAAAACACAACCTATCTTACCGATGAGGATCGCTGGCAGGCCGTACTGGCCCGCGATCCGCGTGCGGATAACCAGTTTGTCTTTGCCGTGCAGACGACCGGCATTTATTGTCGTCCGTCCTGTCGCGCCCGCCACGCGCTGCGTAAAAATGTCTGCTTTTATCCTGATGCTCACCAGGCCGCGCAGGCGGGTTTCCGCCCCTGTAAGCGCTGTAGGCCGGACCAGGTCGACCCTATGGCGCAGAAAAAGGCCAACATTGCGCTGGCCTGTCGACTGCTTGAACAGGATGCCGCGCTGAACCTGGAGGCACTGGCGCAGCAGGTTGCCATGAGTCCGTTCCATTTCCACCGCTTGTTTAAATCCGTCACCGGCATGACGCCGAAAGCATGGCAGCAGGCCGCGCGTGAACAACGCCTGCGCACCCTGCTTGCACAGGGCGGTAAAATCACCGACGCCGTACTGGCCGCTGGCTTTCCGGGCGGCAGCAGTTACTACCGTAAAGCCAACGGCGCGCTAGGCATGACGGCAAAACAGTACCGCAACGGAGAGGCTGCGGTCCGCTATGCCATCAGTGACTGCTCGCTAGGCCGCTGTCTGGTGGCGGAAAGCGAGCGCGGGATCTGCGCAATACTGCTGGGTGATGACGATGCCGGGCTGACGGCTGAGCTGCTGTCACTGTTTCCGCTTGCCGTCCGTGAACCGATGGAAGGCGCATTTGCCGGGCGTGTACGTCAGGTGATTGCCTCTGTCGACAGCCGCGCGACGCCGCTGACGCTGCCGCTGGATATCCGGGGTACCTCCTTCCAGCAGCAGGTCTGGCAGGCGCTGCGGGCTATCCCCTGCGGAGAAACGGCAAGCTATCAGCAGGTGGCAAAGGCCATTGGTAAACCCAATGCCGTACGTGCCGTGGCGGGGGCCTGCGGTGCCAACAAACTGGCGATAGTCATCCCCTGTCACCGCGTGGTGCGTAACGACGGCGCGCTGTCGGGTTATCGCTGGGGCGCAGCGCGTAAGGTGCTATTGTTGAAACGTGAGGCGAACAACCCGGAGGAATAATGCTCGATCTTTTTGCTGATGCTGAACCCTGGCAGGAGTCGCTCGCGCCGGGGGCGACGATCCTGAGACGCTTCGCGCTTTCCCGCGCGGCGGCGCTGTTCGACGGCATTAAAGCCGTCACCGCCCGTTCGCCGTTTCGCCATATGGTTACGCCGGGCGGGTATACCATGTCCGTGGCGATGACCAACTGCGGCGAACTGGGATGGGCGACGAATGAGCGGGGCTATGTATATGCCGCGTACGATCCGCTGACGGATCAGCCGTGGCCGCCGATGCCGGAGGCGTTTCAGGCGCTGTGTCATGATGCCGCCGTGGCGGCCGGCTATCCTGATTTTCGACCCGATGCCTGTCTTATTAACCGCTATGCCGTTGGGGCAAAGCTCTCCTTGCATCAGGATAAGGACGAGCCGGACCTGCGCGCGCCGATTGTCTCGGTATCCCTTGGGCTGCCCGCTGTCTTTCAGTTTGGCGGCCTGCGGCGCAACGACCCGCTCAAACGGCTGATGCTGGAGCATGGCGATGTGGTGGTCTGGGGCGGTGAATCACGGCTTTTTTATCACGGTATTCAGCCGCTTAAACCAGGCGATCACCCGGTGGCGGGGGAGTTTCGCTACAACCTCACGTTCCGCCAGGCAGCGTACAGAGAATAAAAATAAGAATTATTCTTGATGTGTGTGAAAGGCAGTTTACACTGCTGGCTGATTTTTCTTGTCCGGATTGCTCTGCATGCAACTACTTCTTCTTGTCTGGCGGCAGTATCGCTGGCCTTTTATCGCGGTGATGGCGTTAAGCCTTGCCAGCGCGGCGCTGGGGATCGGCCTGATTGCCTTCATTAACGTGCGTTTGATCGAAATGGTCGACACGTCACTCTCCGTCCTGCCGGAATTTCTGGGTTTACTGCTGCTGCTGATGGCAGTCACGCTCGGGTCACAGCTGGCGCTGACCGCGCTCGGCCACCACTTCGTTTTCCGTCTGCGCAGTGAGTTCATCAAACGGATCCTTGATACTCAAGTGGAACGCATCGAACAGCTGGGAAGTGCTTCTCTGCTGGCGGGGCTGACCAGCGATGTGCGCGCCATTACCATCGCCTTTGTGCGCCTGCCGGAGCTGGTGCAGGGGATCATCCTGACCTTTGGCTCGGCAGCCTATCTCGCCTGGCTCTCCAGCAAAATGCTGGCGGTAACGGCGCTGTGGATTGTTATTACCATCTGGGGCGGGTTCCTGCTGGTATCACGCGTCTATAAGCACATGGCGGTGCTGCGCGAAACGGAAGACAAGCTCTATAACGATTACCAGACGGTGCTGGAAGGGCGTAAAGAGCTGACGCTGAACCGCGAGCGCGCCGAACATATCTTCAACCATCTCTATATTCCGGATGCGCACGAATATCGTCATCACATTATTCGCGCCGATACGTTCCACCTGAGCGCCGTGAACTGGTCCAACATCATGATGCTGGGCGCGATTGGCCTGGTGTTCTGGATGGCGAACAGCCTGGGGTGGGCGGATACCAACGTGGCGGCAACCTACTCCCTGACGCTGCTGTTTTTACGCACGCCGCTGCTGTCGGCCGTTGGCGCACTGCCGACGCTGCTGAGCGCACAGGTGGCCTTCAACAAGCTGAAGAAGTTCGACCTTGCGCCGTTTAAGGCTGAGTTCCCGCGCCCGCAGGCCTTCCCGAACTGGCAAACGCTGGAGCTGCGTAACGTTACCTTCCGCTATCAGGATAACGCCTTCTCAGTGGGGCCGATCAACCTGACCATTCACCGCGGCGAACTGCTGTTCCTGATCGGCGGTAACGGCAGCGGCAAATCCACGCTGGCGATGCTGCTGACGGGCCTCTACCAGCCGCAGTCGGGTGAAATTTTGCTGGATGGTAAAGCGCTGAGCGCGGAGAAACCGGAGGACTACCGCAAGCTCTTCTCGGCGGTATTTACCGACGTCTGGCTGTTCGACCGGCTGCTGGGACCGGAAGGGCAGCAGGCGGATCCGGCGCTGGTGGAGAAGTGGCTTGCGCACCTGCAAATGTCGCACAAGCTGGAGCTTCAGGATGGCAAAATCCTGAATCTCAAGCTGTCGAAAGGGCAGAAGAAGCGCGTGGCGCTGCTGCTGGCGCTGGCCGAAGAGCGCGACATCATCCTTCTGGATGAATGGGCCGCCGATCAGGACCCGCACTTCCGTCGCGAGTTTTATCAGGTCCTGCTGCCGCTGATGCAGGCGATGGGAAAAACCATTTTTGCCATCAGCCATGACGATCACTACTTCATTCACGCCGACCGTCTGCTGGAGATGCGCGACGGCAAGCTGAGCGAGCTGACCGGCGATGAGCGCGATGCGGCGTCACGGGACGCGGTGGCGCGTACGGCCTGATTGCAATTGTGCCGGGTGAACCCCGGCACACTAATTTTTCATATATGCCGTTTTTTTCTCCATCCCGACCCGCCGTTTATTCTTATTTACATATCCCCGCGCTATGCTTAACGCCAACTCATTTAATGGATTTATGATTGATGTCGGTATTAAAGAAAAACAGCGCCAGGCAGCGTGACCAGGAGCGTGCGCGGCTCATCTGGCTCCTGACGACCGATAAAGCGGTCACGTCAACGTTATTGGGTAAGCTAACCCTGGCTGAGCAATATGATGTCGGCACGCTGGCCGACGATATTGCTGAGGTAGGTGCGCTGGTTGCACATTTACCACCTCCGGATCTGGCGGACACCCTGGAGGCATTGCCTTCCGAGGAGCGCCACGCCCTGTGGCGGCTGGTGCAGGATCACGAGCGCGGTCAGGTGCTGCTGGAAGCCTCGGAAAACGTCTGGGATGACCTTATCGATGAGATGAGCGACCGGGACATTCTTGACGCACTGCAAACGCTGGATATCGATGAGCAGATTTACCTCGTTCAGCATCTTCCGCGCAACCTGACCGGACGCCTGCTGGCTTCCCTGCCTGCCGAAGAGCGGGCGCGCGTGCGTCAGGTGATGCACTACGAGAAAAACAGCGTCGGTGCGATCATGGAGTTTGGCGTCATCACCGTGCGTCCGGACGTCACCCTGGGTACGGTGCAGCGCTATCTTCGTCGCCTGGGCAGTATGCCGGACAACACCGATAAACTGTTCGTCACCTCGCGGGATAAAACCCTGCTCGGGGAGCTGGAGCTGAAAACGATCCTGCTGAACAGCACCCAGCAGCGGGTGAGTGAGGTCATGGAAACCGAGCCGATGGTCTTCTCGCCGGAAGACGATGCCGAAAAAGCGGCGCGTACTTTCGAACGTGATGACCTGGTGAGCGCGGCGGTGGTGGATTCGGTGGGCAAGCTGATGGGGCGTCTGACCATCGATGAGATCGTTGACGTGGTCTATGAAGAGACCGATAACGACCTGCGTGCCCTTGGCGGGATCAGTGCCGAAGACGATGTTCATGCCTCCGTCGGCAAGGCCGTCAAAACCCGCTGGGCGTGGCTCGCCATCAATTTATGCACCGCGTTCGTGGCGTCCCGCGTTATTGACGGCTTCGAACATACCATTTCCCAGCTGGTGGCCCTGGCGTCGCTGATGCCGATTGTGGCGGGGATCGGCGGGAACACCGGCAACCAGACTATCACCATGATCGTTCGCGCCCTGGCGCTGGAAAACATTCAGCCGGGTAATTTTTCGTGGCTGATTTTCAGGGAGATGGGCGTCGCGCTGATTAACGGCCTGGTCTGGGGCGGCATCATGGGCGGCATTACCTGGTGGCTGTACGATGATATGGCGCTGGGCGGGGTCATGATGCTGGCGATGGTGCTGAACCTGCTGGTGGCGGCGATGATGGGCGTGATTATCCCATTGACGATGACCCGGCTGGGGCGCGACCCCGCGGTGGGGTCGAGCGTGATGATCACCGCCATTACCGATACCGGCGGTTTCTTTATTTTTCTTGGACTGGCGACGATTTTTCTTCTGTAGCCAGTGCTTTTTGCTTAAGTCGGGCAGGGAGGATGAACATCATCACAATCCCGCCCAGCACGCCAATCGCCAGGTTGCCGGTGTAAACCGTTGCCACAACCGTCACCAGCATCACGACGGTTTCAGCCACCGGCGCGTTTTTCAGCGTTCCGGGCTGAACGCTATGCCAGCTAAAGGTCTTGACGGCCACAATGGCCATAATACCCGCCAGTACCGCCATCGGGATTTTGGCCATCACCTCGCTGAGCGCCGTAACCAGCACCAGCAGTACGATACCCGCCGCAAGGGTGGAGATACGGCTTCTGCCTTTCCCCATCTCCACGTTTACGATGGTCTGCCCAATCATCGCGCAGCCCGCAATGCCACCGTAGAACCCGGCCATAATATTCCCCACGCCCAGACCGATGCTCTCGCGACGCTTACTGGAGGGGGTAGCGGTCAGTTCATCCACCAGTTTTGCCGTCAGCAAGGATTCCAGCAGGCCAACGAAAGCGATACTTAGCGCGCACGGCCAGATAATGCTCAGGGTTTCCAGATTGAGCGGCACCAGCAGTTGCGTAAAGCCCGGCAAACCGCCGCTCATGGAGCCTTCATCCCCTACCGTCGGCAGAATTTGCCCGCTGGTGACGGTGAACAAAGTCAGCAGCACAATGGCAATCAGCGGGGAGGGCACGCTTTTGATATAGCGTGGCACCCACAGCACAATCAGCAGCGTCAGCACGAACAGGCCCACAATCACCGGGCTTCGGCTCCAGAAATGGGGCACCTGGGCAAAGAAAATCAAAATGCCAAGGGCGTTAACAAACCCGGTCATCACCGACTGGGGAATAAAGCGCATCAGCCGCGCCATACCCAGCGCGCCGAACAGGATCTGAATCATGCCTGCCATCACCACCGCGGGCAGAATGTACTGTACGCCGTGTTGATGGACCATCGGGCCAATCACCAGCGCGACGGAACCTGCCGCCGCCGTCACCATGGCCGGACGCCCGCCGAGCAGGGAAAGGGCGAAACAGAGCACCACGGAGGCGATAAGACTCACTTTCGGATCCACGCCCGCGACCACGGAAAACGAAATCACTTCCGGGATCAGCGCCAGCGCGGTAATCACACCGGCCAGGGTTTCGCGCATCAGACGGTGAGGCGAACGTAAAACAGTGGCGACATGGCCTTCTTGAGGTACAGACGAGTGGGGTAATGACATAACAATTCGCTGGTAGGGGCAGGCTTCCGTGCGCGCGATCACAAAGTGCAGCATCATAGCCAGGAAAATCGTCGGGTGCCAGCCTGTCTGCCAAAACCCTACAAACAATCCATCATTAAATTTCACAATTACAATAATTTCGTAACCTTTAAACAATATTTAAAAGTTGCTACCGTGCCACCGCAGCGTGTTTCACCTGTAATTTCCACGCATCAAGCACTATTCAACTAAGGCATAAATGATGAAAAAAATGACTGCCGTGCTCTTTTCTCTGGCCGTGGGGCTGAACGCCGTCTCGCTGGCGGCGAAGGCTGACGCACCAAAAGAGCAGGAAACGGATGTCCTTTTAATTGGTGGCGGCATCATGAGCGCCACGCTGGGAACGTATCTTCAGGAATTAGAGCCGAACTGGTCCATGACCATGGTCGAGCGCCTCGATGGCGTGGCACAGGAAAGCTCTAACGGCTGGAACAACGCCGGGACGGGGCACTCGGCACTCATGGAACTGAACTATACGCCGCAGAAAAAGGACGGTTCCATTAGTATCGAGAAGGCGGTAGAGATCAACGAAGCGTTCCAGATCTCACGTCAGTTCTGGTCTCACCAGGTGAATAGCGGTGTGTTGCACAATCCGCACTCCTTCATCAACACCGTACCGCACATGAGCTTTGTGTGGGGCGATCAAAACGTCAACTTCCTGCGCGCGCGCTACGCTGCCCTACAACAGAGCACGCTTTTCCGCGGGATGAAATACTCTGAAGATCACGCTCAAATCAAAGAGTGGGCGCCGCTGGTCATGGAAGGCCGCGATCCGAACCAGAAAGTAGCGGCGACCCGCACTGAAATTGGTACTGACGTTAACTACGGTGAAATCACCCGTCAGCTGGTGGCCTCTCTGAAGAAAAAAGAGAACTTTAACCTGCAACTCAGCTCCGAAGTGCGTGGTTTCAAGCGCAACGCGGATAACAGCTGGAGCGTGACCGTTGCCGATCTGAAAAACAACGAAGCCGAGCATGTGATTAAGGCGAAGTTCGTGTTTATCGGTGCGGGCGGCGCGGCGCTGAAACTGTTGCAGGAGTCCGGCATTCCGGAAGCAGACGACTACGCGGGCTTCCCGGTTGGCGGCCAGTTCCTGGTGTCGGAAAACCCGGAAGTGGTTAACCGTCATCTGGCGAAAGTGTACGGTCAGGCCTCTGTGGGCGCACCACCGATGTCCGTTCCGCATATCGACACCCGCATGCTGGACGGTAAGCGTGTAGTGCTGTTCGGGCCGTTCGCCACATTCTCCACCAAGTTCCTGAAAAACGGTTCCCTGTGGGATCTACTGAGCGCGACCACGACGTCAAACGTTAAGCCAATGATGGACGTGGGGCTGGATAACTTCGATCTGGTGAAATACCTGATTAGCCAGGTGATGCTCTCTGATGAAGAACGCTTCGAGGCGCTGAAAGAGTACTATCCGCAGGCGAAGAAAGAAGACTGGCGTCTGTGGCAGGCGGGTCAGCGTGTACAGATCATCAAGCGCGATCCGAAAGAGGGCGGCGTGCTGCGTCTGGGTACCGAAGTGGTGAGCGATAAGGATGGCACCATTGCCGCGCTGCTGGGGGCATCTCCGGGGGCCTCTACCGCTGCGCCAATCATGCTGCACCTGATGGAAAAAGTGTTTAAGGACAAAGTATCCAGCCCGGAATGGCATGCGAAGCTGAAAACCATTATTCCATCCTACGGTACGAAGCTGAACGGTAACGTTGAGGCCACGGAACAAGAGCTGGAATACACCAGCCGCGTTCTGCAACTGCAATACGTCAAACCGCAGGCTGCGGATGCTGCGCCAAAGGCAGAGCTGAAGCCTCAGGCGGAAAGCAAGCCGGTAGCGGATATCGCGCTGTAAGATAAACGCAAAACGGTAACATCCGTTACCGTTTCTAGTGTTTTCTCCCTCTCCCTGTGGGAGAGGGTTGGGGTGAGGGCGCCAGAACGCACCCTTTCCAGGTCGGGTAAGCGTGAGCGCCACCCGACTTATTTTTAACGAACTACCGCTTGTCCTACCGTCTCATCCGCCTTCCATACGCGATATTTCACATCCACGTTTTCCGGCGTATATACGACGATCGGCAGCTTGCTGTTATAGCGCAGCAGACTGTTATCGCCCAGATACGCGGTAATAAATTTCTTCTCTTTCTTGCCGTCCGGGCACGCCATCATGGTGGAGACTGGTGAGGTTACTTTGTCGAAGACATAGTAGTCATAGCCCCAGCCTTCCAGCGTTTTGCTTTCCAGTTGGCCGCCCAGACGATGCTGGTTGCAGTCCACTTCCAGCGTCTGGCCGATTAACAGCTCAACTTTGAAATTTGCTTCATCCTGCTGAGCCGGGAGCTGAATAACCTGGCGCTTCATCCCTTTGTCCGCTTGCGGATACGGAGCAACTTTTTCCAGCGGCTGCTCTTTCTGGGTTTCGCTGGCGAAAGCACTGCTGCTGGCGCACGCGGCGGTGATGAGGGCGATGGCAAATTTAGGTGCGTTTTTCACTGTCATTCCTTTTTGTTAAAACGATCCTGGAAAGACTAACATAATATACGTGAATGGTTGGCGTAATTTACTCACATTTTCATTTTAAACGGAGTAATTCACTGCTTTTGTGTTCTTTTGTTGGTGTTTAATGCTGTAGTGGAGTCGGTGCGGCGATCGTGTTATTTTACGCGTTAATTATTGTTATTTATCTGTAAAGGGAGGAGAGATGGTACGGGAAAAACTGAAGACACCTGAAGGCCGCAAGTTCCTGCTGGCGTTACTGGTTGTGTTTATGATTGCTGCTGCATGCGTGGGGCGAGCAACCATTGTCGGTGTGATTGAGCAGTACAACATCCCGCTCTCTGCCTGGACAACCAGCATGTTTGTCCTGCAATCGGCGATGATCTTTGTTTACAGCCTGGTGTTCACCGTGCTGCTGGCGATTCCGCTGGGGATTTTCTTTCTCGGTGGGCGTGAAAAACACTAAGCATTGCGCATGCGGAGACAGGCAATAAAAAACCAGCCATAAGCGGCTGGTTTTTTTGTGTAGTTTTGGTCGGCACGAGAGGATTTGAACCTCCGACCCCCGACACCCCATGACGGTGCGCTACCAGGCTGCGCTACGTGCCGACGCATAAAAGGAATAGTACTCTATTCCTTTTTGAATGCAAGGGGCAAGCAACGCTAACTGATTCATAAATAATCAGTTAGCGATAAAGCGCTTCTCGTCTGTCAGCACCTGCAACAGCAAACTGAGCTGCGGTTTCTGGTCTTTCAGCTTCTCACCTTCGAGGCTATACGTCTGGTAATTGCCGTTGCTGTTCAACACCAGGGACAACGTCGGTGTGGTCACCACCAGCGTGTTTCCGCCAGCAGCCGTGACCCAGTTATGACGCCGCGTGGCGCTAAAGAGGTCTTGGCCCTGCGAGTACTCAATTGCCGGTGTGCTGACGTGCAGCAGCCGCTGCATTAACGTGGTCATGACGTCTTTATGGTCGGTCAGCATGTTGATGCGCTGCGCGGGAGTGCCCGGCCAGTGGATCACCAGGGGAACATGCAAGTTCGGACGCGACCACTCCATGCCCTTCGCCTCGTCGCCGAGCGGCACGCCATGCCCCGCCGTGATAATCACGACCGTATTATCCAGCTTGCCCGCGTCGCGCAGGGCGGTCAGCACGCGGCCGATCTGCGCATCAACATCGCCCGCCGCACGGCTATAGCGGCGCGCGAAGCCTTTCTGATTGCTGTCATCAAGCGTTGTGCCGTTAAACGCAACCCAGGAGAACCAGCGGTTATCTTCCTGCGCATAGCGCTTCAGCCAGTCTATCCACTGGTCAGCGGTCCGATCGTCAGACTGGCTCTGCGCGGCGGGCAGTGAGAAATCAGACAGCAGCGCCTGGCGGTACAGCGAGCTGTTGAAACCATCAGAGGCGAACAGCCCCAGCTGGTAGCCCTGCTGATTAAGCCCGGTAATCAATGCCGCCGGAATACGGGCCGACAGCACGCCGTCCATATAGCTCGGTGAAATGCCATAGAACAGGCCGAAAATACCCGCGTCGGTCGAATTACCGGAGCTCATATGCTGAGTGAATACGATATTGTTCTCAGCGAATTCAGCCAGCGCTGGCATCTGCTTCTCATAGCGGGAATAGTTCAGGCCATCGACGGTAATCAGCAGCACGTTCTGACCGCGCCCCATGTCGCGATATTTCAGATCGCTCAGGGGATACTGCACGCTGACCGCTTCCGGATTACCCTGTTCGACCAGACGACGCTGATACTCCTGCGCGTCCAGCAGGCCGTGTTTTTCGAGGAAACGACGCGCCGTCATCGGATAGGAGAGCGGCAGGTTTGCGCGCTGCATGGTAATCGGGCGGTAGAAGTTCGCATCTGCCCAGATATACATCAGGTGCGAACCGATAAATGAGGCGAAAAAGAGCGCCGCGACGGGCTTCGCATAATGGCGGCGTCGGGTCAGACTGCGGAGTTTTTGCCAGCTCCACGTGGCGAACAGCATTTCGATCAGCAGGATAATCGGCACGCTGATAAACATCAGCTGCCAGTCGCGCGCGGTCTCGTTCTGATCCGGGTTAATCACCAGCTCCCAGACGACAGGATTCAGGTGCAGGTGGAATCGGGTAAAGACTTCGCTGTCGATCAGCAACAGCGTCATGCCCGCCGTTGCAAGAATGGCAGACAGGAAGCGCATCAGCCGCTGCGACATGACGATAAACGTCAGTGGGAACAGGATCAGCAGATAGGTGGCGAAGACCAGAAAGCTAAAGTGACCCACAAGGCTCATCCACGAGTAGACGCGCCCGGTTAATGTGGTTGGCCAGTCCGCCACAAACAGATAACGGCAGCCGAGCACCATCGCCAACAGAATGTTGAACAGGGCAAACCAGTGCCCCCAGCTGACCATCTGGGAGACTTTTTCACGGTAGCGCTGACGATTCGTCACCATAAACTGTTGTTCGTTTCCCTTAGTGTGCCTGGTCGTCGCTAACGGAGGACTGCAAAGCCTGGGCGAAAGATTTGGCGATCGCCTGACGCTGAGCCGGAGCAACGCTGGTATTGATCAGGTTGGTAACCATATTTCCCAAAACCATCAGGGAGAGATCGGTTGGCGTTTTATGTTTTTCCAGTACGTTGACCAGCTCACTGAGCAGTTGTTCAACGTGTTCGTCACTGTAGCGGGAATGTTGTGGCATAAATCAAAATCAGTTTGTTGGGAGAAGGGCGACATATTACCGTAGCAACAGCTTTTTTTCCCCTTTTTTATCTTCTGTTGCACACATGCGTTGGTGGTGGTTGAATACCGCCCGGTCTAAAAGGAGAGTTTATCATGAGTCTGGAAATCAACCAGATTGCCTTGCACCAGCTTATCAAGCGTGATGAGCAAACCCTTGAAGTGGTGCTGCGCGATTCGTTACTGGAACCAACGCCTACCGTTGTCGAGATGATGGCGGAGTTGCATCGCGTCTACAGCGCGAAAAATAAAGCCTATGGCTTGTTCAGCGAAGAGAGCGAACTGGCGGATAGCCTGCGCCTGCAACGTCAGGGCGAAGAGGATTTCCTGGCATTCAGCCGCGCTGCTACTGGCCGTCTGCGTGACGAGCTGGCGAAATATCCCTTCGCCGATGGCGGTATCGTCCTGTTCTGCCACTACCGCTATCTGGCGGTAGAGTATCTCCTGGTCACCGTGCTGAATAACTTAAGCAGCATGCGCGTGAACGAGCAGCTGGATATCAGCTCAACGCACTACCTGGATATCAACCATGCGGATATTGTGGCGCGTATCGATTTAACCGAATGGGAAACCAACCCGGAATCGACGCGCTACCTGACCTTCCTTAAAGGTCGCGTGGGCCGCAAAGTGGCCGATTTCTTTATGGACTTCCTCGGTGCCAGCGAAGGGCTGAATGCCAAAGCGCAGAACAAAGGTCTCCTCCAGGCGGTGGATGACTTTACGGCTGAGGCGCAGCTTGATAAATCTGAGCGTCAAAACGTGCGTCAGCAGGTTTACAGCTACTGCAACGAGCAGTTACAGGCCGGGGAAGAGATTGAGCTGGAGTCGCTGTCCAAAGAGCTGGCAGGCGTCAGCGAAGTCAGCTTCCAGGAATTTACCGCGGAAAAAGGCTATGAGCTGGAAGAGAGCTTCCCGGCGGATCGCAGTACGCTGCGTCAGCTGACGAAATTTGCCGGTAGCGGCGGTGGGTTAACCATTAACTTTGATGCCATGCTGCTCGGGGAACGTATCTTCTGGGACCCGGCCACCGACACGCTGACCATTAAAGGCACGCCGCCGAATCTGCGCGACCAGCTTCAGCGTCGCACCTCAGGCGGTAAGTAACAGCCATAAAAAAACCCCGCAAACGCGGGGTTTTTCTCGACAGGTTTGCGATTACGCGCGAACGAAGTCGATGTGAGTCAGTTTTGGCTTGAACGCGTGACGCTGAACAGCCTGAACTTTCACTTTTTCTTCTTTACCGCCAACAACGATGGTCAGAACTTCGCTGTAGAACTCAGCTTTGGTCTGCATGTTCCATACTTTGTCGTGATCCAGTTCAATAGCAACTGGAGCAGCTTCGCCACCGTAAACGATAGCCGGGAACTTGTTTGCGGTACGCAGGCGGCGGCTCGCACCCTTACCCTGCACGTTACGTACTTCTGCTTCGATAGTGAACATTGATTTCTCTCTGTATTTAAAACCCTACTACAGGCGACCCAGCAGCAGGTGAGTGTTCTGCCTCACGGATGTGAAGCGGGCGGCATTTTATACTCAAATGGCTCGCGCATCAACGAAAAGTCCCGTTAACCGCGCAATTCGTTTGCCCGGCGAAAGCGTCCTTCATAGTCAAAGACCTTCTCACGTACCTGCCAGAACTGCCCTTTTTTGCGGGCGACAACAAAATCAGGATGCCGCAGCAACGCCTGCTGGCGCACGATATCGGCAACGGTTAGCCAGCGCAGCGGTACGCCAGGCGTGCGGGTATGCGGGCGGATAAAGAGCTGCTCGAACGCGGTGCGCTGGGCGGACGTCTGGACCCGGAACCGCTCGCTGACGTCTGCGCCATCCTCGTCGTAATAGGTGATTTTTAGCCACTCGCCTTTTTCATCCGCGCCGGGTTGTAAGGCCATGCCGGAACAGCGCAGCACCAGCGCATCCTTTAGTTTCAGCGCTGCTTTCAGCATGTCGTCCGGGTCGACCAGGACCGTGTCGCACTCCCGACAGCGGCGGGCGGCAATGTCGTTTTCAGCGTTGCACTGCGGGCAGTTTTTGAAGCGGAAGCGGAAATCACACTGTTCGCGATGGCCTTCATCGTCTTCAAACCAGCCCTGACAGCGGCGGCCAAAATGTTCAATCAGCGTGCCGTCGGCGGTGGTTTTCCCCCAGAAGGTGTTGGCAAACCCGCAGGCAGGGCAAAAAACCTGAACGGGAACGTTGTCGCTCTTGCCTTTTGGCGTGCCTACTTCTGGCGAATAGAGATCGTGCGGGTTACCGGCGTAATCAAGGATCAGACAGTCGGTTTTGCCCGGCGCCAGACGCAGCCCGCGGCCAACAATCTGCTGATACAGGCTGACGGATTCCGTCGGGCGAAGAATCGCAATCAGGTCGACGTGCGGGGCGTCAAAGCCGGTGGTTAGTACGGAGACATTCACCAGATAGCGGAACCGCTGAGCTTTGAAGTCCTCGATCAGGCTGTCGCGCTCCGGGCCGGGGGTTTCACCGGTAATTAACGCCGCGTCGTCGGCGGGCAGCAGCCCCGTAATTTCGCGCGCGTGTTCGACAGTGGCAGCAAAAATCATCACCCCTTTGCGCGTTTGTGCGAACTCTTCAATCTGGCTGATGATATGCGGCGTGATCCGCTTCTGTTTTTTCAGCTCATGGTTAAGATCTGCCTCGCTGAACAGCCCGTTGCTCTGCGCCTGTAAGCGGCTGAAATCGTACTGCACGACGGGCATATCCAGCCGCTCCGGCGGCGTCAGGTAGCCGTGCTTGATCATGTAGCGCAGCGGAAGCTCATAGATACAGTCGCGGAACAGGGCCTTTTCATCGCCACGCACCATGCCGTGATAATGAAACTGATAAATCCAGCCCTTGCCCAGACGAAACGGCGTGGCGGTGAGGCCAAGCAGACGGAGGTGAGGATTCACCTTTTTCAGATGAGTGAGGATTTGCTGATACTGGCTGTCGTCGTCATCGCTGATGCGATGACACTCATCGACAATCAGCAGGGAAAACTCGCTGCGAAACAGTTCCAGGTTGCGCGCGACGGACTGTACGCTGCCAAACACCACTTTTCCGTGGCTCTCTTTGCGCTTCAGTCCGGCGGCAAAAATGTCGGCCTCCAGGCCGAGCGCGCAATATTTGGCGTGGTTTTGCGCCACCAGCTCTTTGACATGCGCCAGCACCAGCACGCGTCCGCGGGCCAGGCGCGCCAGTTCGGCAATCACCAGGCTTTTGCCGGCTCCGGTCGGGAGTACGATGGCGGCGGGCTCCCGATGCTTGCGAAACCAGGCGAGGGTGGCATCAACGGCTTCCTGCTGATAGGGGCGTAATGTGAACGTCATGGCTTCTCTATTCAGTTAACTCGCATATAGTATGCCACGAAACTTTTTCCCTTGAGTGGCGCAACCAGACCATTATACTGAACTGTTTCTGACTGCTTCTTTTTCGGACGCGTAGTCCGACTTCCAGCACCATTAAGGCTAAAAAGATTTCATGCGACTTGATAAGTTTATCGCTCAGCAACTCGGCGTAAGCCGCGCTATTGCCGGGCGTGAAATTCGCGCCAGCCGCGTAACCGTGGACGGCGACATTGTGAAAGACAGCGCTTTTAAACTCCAGCCTGAGCACCAGGTGGAGTATGACGGCAACCCGCTGACCCAGCAGAATGGCCCGCGCTACTTCATGCTCAACAAACCGGAAGGTTACGTCTGTTCAACGGACGATCCGGATCACCCGACGGTGCTCTACTTCCTCGACGAACCTGTGGCGCACAAGCTGCATGCGGCAGGGCGACTGGATATCGATACCACCGGCCTGGTGCTGATGACCGATGACGGCCAGTGGTCGCATCGCATCACCTACCCGCGCCATCACTGTGAGAAAACCTATCGGGTGACGCTTGAGTCTCCGGTCTCGGATGACACGGCAGAGCAGTTCGCAAAAGGCGTTCAGCTGCATAATGAAAAAGATCTGACCAAACCGGCGGTGCTGGAAATCATCACTCCAACCGACGTGCGCCTGACCATCAGTGAAGGCCGCTATCACCAGGTGAAACGGATGTTTGCCGCCGTGGGCAACCACGTTGTGGGGCTGCATCGTGAACGTATCGGCGCGATTGCACTCGATCCAGACCTGGCGCCAGGGGAATATCGCCCGCTGACGGAAGAAGAGATTGCCAGCGTCGGGCTGCCTTCACGCTAAATTCAGGAGAACTCTGTGACCACCAGGCCACACTCGTCGTTTAAAATTGTATTTATCCTTGGCCTGCTGGCCATGCTGATGCCGCTGTCTATCGATATGTATCTGCCCGCGCTGCCGGTGATTTCCGCGCAGTTTGGCGTACCGGCAGGCAGCGCGCAGATGACGCTCAGCACCTACATTCTTGGTTTTGCCCTCGGTCAGCTCTTTTATGGCCCAATGGCAGACAGCCTGGGGCGTAAACCCGTTATTCTGGGGGGGACATTGATATTTGCCGCGGCGGCGGTGGCCTGCGCGCTGGCGCAGAGTATCGATCAGCTGATTGTGATGCGTTTCTTCCATGGCCTGGCGGCGGCTGCGGCAAGCGTGGTAATTAACGCGCTGATGCGCGACGTCTACCCGAAGGAAGAGTTCTCACGCATGATGTCGTTCGTCATGCTGGTCACGACAATTGCGCCGCTGGTCGCCCCCATGGTGGGCGGGGCGGTGCTGGTTTGGTTCAGCTGGCATGCGATTTTCTGGATCCTGGCGATTGCCGCGCTGCTGGCCTCGGTGATGATCTTCGTCTTTATCGATGAAACGCTGCCGGTCGAGCGACGACAGAAGTTCCACGTTCGCACCACGCTTGGCAACTTTGCCTCGCTGTTTCGCCATAAGCGTGTGCTCAGTTATATGCTTGCCAGCGGCTTCAGCTTTGCCGGAATGTTCTCGTTCCTGAGCGCGGGGCCGTTTGTGTACATCGAACTGAACCATGTGTCACCCCAGCATTTTGGTTACTACTTCGCGCTGAATATTGTGTTCCTGTTTGTGATGACCATTATCAACAGCCGCTTTGTCCGGCGGGTTGGGGCGCTGAATATGTTCCGCGCCGGGCTGTGGATCCAGTTCGTGATGGCTATCTGGCTGGTATTGAGCGCGTTGCTGGGCGTCGGTTTCTGGGCGCTGGTGGTGGGCGTGGCGGCGTTTGTCGGCTGCGTGTCGATGGTTTCATCCAACGCGATGGCGGTGATCCTCGACGAATTCCCGCATATGGCGGGTACCGCCTCGTCGCTGGCAGGAACGTTCCGTTTCGGGATTGGCGCGATAGTCGGGGCGCTGCTCTCGACGGCAACGTTTAATACCGCCTGGCCGATGCTGTGGGCGATTGCCCTCTGCGCGACCTGCTCCATTCTTTTTTATCTTTACGCCAGCCGGCCGCGAAAGACGGCGCATAAATGACCACTTAAGGCCCGATACGGGCCTTTTTGTTGACCCATATCAACCAACCCTACGTTCGTTTACCCTGTGTTTGTTTCTTTTATGTAAAATCTATTTATGTAAAAAGTCACATCATTGTATTTAAAAAGGTTGAGTTAGATCGCAGAAACGGGTACATATAGCGCCGACGCGAGCCTGCAACGCCTATAAAATCCGCTAAACAGTGCAGGTTGTCGATGATGTGTTACTATAAATGTAAATAAATTGTGAAGTAAATTTGCTTCCGGGGATCTGAACGTGAATACATTACAACTCTCCATTGTCCATCGCTTGCCCCAGAGCTATCGCTGGTCGACGGGTTTTGCAGGTTCGAAAGTTGAACCGATTCCGCAAAGCGTTGCCGGGGAGGATAATTGCCTGGTGGCGCTCAAACTGCTCAGCCCGAGCGATGAAAATGCGTGGCCGGTTATGGAACGTCTCAGCCAGGCGCTGACGGACATCGAAGTGGACAGCTCCGTGCTGGAATGCGAAGGTGAGCCGTGCCTGTTTGTTAACAGCCAGGATGAGTTTGCCGCCACCTGTCGTCTGAAAAACTTCGGCGTGGCCATTGCCGAGCCGTTCTCCGGTCAATACCCTTTCTGAGTGCTAGTCAGCGGACAATAGCTGGCGCGTGTAATCCTGCGTCGGCGCGGTGAATACGCGCTGGCACTCTCCCTGCTCCACGACTTCTCCCTGCCGCAATACCACCACCTGATGGCAAAGCGCACGCACCACCTGTAAATCGTGGCTGATAAAGATATAGGCCAGCCGATGCTTTTCCTGTAGCCCCTTCAGCAGCGCCAGAATTTGCGCCTGCACGGTGCGGTCCAGGGAAGAGGTTGGCTCGTCCAGCACGATCAGCTCCGGTTTCAGGATCAGCGCGCGGGCAATCGCTATACGCTGGCGCTGTCCGCCAGAAAACTCAGCCGGATACCGGTGCCGGGTCTCGGGATCTAAACCCACTTCCTCCATCACCCGCTTCACGTCGATTTCACGCTGTTGCGCCGTCATTGTCGGCTGGTGGACGCGCAGGCCCTCTTCAATAATCTGTAATACGCTCAGGCGCGGGTTAAGCGAAGAGTTTGGATCCTGAAATACCACCTGCATCCGCGGGCGGACAGGAAGCATCATCCGGCGATTCAGGTTTTGCAGCGGCATGCCGTCAAAGACAATGCTTCCCTGAGAGGCGATCAGGCGCAGCAGCGCCAGGCCGGTGGTGCTTTTGCCCGAGCCGGATTCGCCCACAAGCCCAAGCGACTCACCCGGACGCAGAGCGAAACTCATGTCTTTCAGGACATGATTGTGATCGACCACGCGACGGAGAATGCCTTTGCGGATCGGGAATGACACCGACAGCCCCTCAACCCTCAGCAATGGCGCGCTGTCAGCGTTAAGCGGAACCGGGTCGCCAGCGGGTTCGCTATCGAGCAGGCGCTGTGTATACGGGTGCTGAGGCGCGCTCAGCAGGGCGGATGCCCGGTTCTGTTCCACGCAGCGGCCGTTTTGCATCACGGCCACCGTGTCAGCAAGCTTTTTCACGATGCTCAGGTTGTGCGTAATGAACAACAGGCTCATTTTCAGCTCGTCGCGAAGCTCGCGCAGCAGTTGCAGAATTTGCGCCTGCACCGTGACGTCCAGCGCGGTGGTGGGTTCATCGGCAATCAGCAGTTCGGGGCGCGTGAGCAGGGCCATTGCGATCATCACGCGCTGGCGCTCGCCGCCGGAAAGCTGGTGCGGGAAATCGTTCAGCCGTTTCGCCGCATGACGAATACCGGTGCGTTCAAGGCAGTCCAGAATTTCACCCCGCGCTGCCTCTTTACGCATTCCCCGATGAAGGGACAGCACTTCATAGAGCTGTTTTTCCAGCGTATGCAGAGGGTTGAGCGACACCATCGGCTCCTGAAAAATCATGGCGATGTTATTGCCACGAATGCCGCGCAGGGTTTGCTCGTCAGCGTTCAGCAGCGATTGTCCATGGAACAGAATATCCCCCTGCGGATAGCTGACCGGCGGGGAGGGGAGCAGGCGCAGCACCGAAAGTGCCGAGACGCTTTTACCGGAACCGGATTCCCCGACCAGCGCCAGCGTCTCTCCGCGCTGGATCTGCAACGATAAATCCGTCACTACCGTGCGTGATTCGCCCTGCTTTGAAAACGCAATCGACAGGTTTTCTATGCTCAGAAGAGGCCGGGTCATGTCATACCGCCTTGTTGGGATCGAAGGCATCGCGCACGGCTTCGCCAATAAAAATCAGCAGGGAAAGCAGCACCGCCACGGAGAGGAATGCGGTGATGCCCAGCCAGGGGGCCTGGAGATTGTTTTTGCCCTGCAACAGCAGTTCGCCAAGGGACGGTGAGCCCAGTGGCAAACCGAAACCAAGAAAATCAAGCGACGTCAGGGTGGTAATGGAGCTGCACAAAATAAACGGCAGGAAGGTGAGGGTCGCCACCACCGCATTGGGAAGCATGTGGCGGAAGATGATTGCGCGATCGCTCACGCCTAACGCTTGCGCGGCGCGAATATAGTCGTAATTCCGCGTGCGCAGAAACTCCGCGCGCACCACGCCGACCAGCGCCATCCAGCCGAACAGGACGGTGATCCCGAGCAGCCACCAGAAGCCAGGCTGTACCACACTGGACAGCAGGATAATCAGAAACAGCGTTGGCATACCGGACCAGACTTCAATCACGCGCTGTCCCCATAAATCTATTTTACCCCCGTAATAGCCTTGCACGGCGCCCGCCACAACGCCCATTACGCTGCTAAAGAGCGTCAGCAGCAGCCCAAACAGGAGCGAGATGCGGGTGCCATAGAGGATGCGCGCCAGCACATCGCCGCCGTTGGCGTCCGTTCCCAGCCAGTTTTGCGCGGAAGGCGGCGAAGGGAAGGGGGTAGACGTGGCGAAGTTAATACTGTTCGCGCCAAAACGAATCGGTGCCCAGATAGCCCAGCCGTGCTGCGCTATCTGCTCACGTAACCAGGGATCCTGGTACTCGGCTGGCGTCGCAAACGGGCCGCCAAAATCGCTTTCGCTATAGGTAGTAAGCACCGGCACGTACCAGCGGTCTTTGAAATGCACCAGCAGGGGTTTATCGTTGGCAATCAGTTCCGAACACATACTTAAGGCGAACAGGACGGTGAAGATCCACAGCGACCAGTAGCCGCGACGGTTGTGGCGAAAGCGCGCCCAGCGGGCCTGATTGACGGGGCTTAAACGCGACATCAGCGGCCCTCAAAATCGATACGGGGATCGACCAGCGTATAGCTGATATCGCTGATGATGTTCAGCAGCAGGCCGATCAGGGTGAAAATGTAGAGTGTGCCAAACATAACCGGATAATCACGGGAGACGGTGGCCTCATAGCCCAGCAGCCCTAATCCGTTGAGCGAGAACATCACTTCTATCAGCAACGAGCCGGTAAAAAACATACTGATGAACGTGGCGGGGAAACCTGCAATCACCAGCAGCATGGCGTTACGAAAAACGTGCTTCCACATGATCTGCTTTTCACCGACGCCTTTGGCGCGCGCGGTGACGACGTACTGTTTGCGGATCTCATCAAGAAAGGCGTTTTTGGTCAGCATCGTAAGCGCCGCAAAACCGCCGATGACCGTCGCCAGCACCGGCAGCGTGATGTGCCAGAAGTAATCGGTGATTTTCTGATACCACGGCAGCGTGCTGAAATCCGCGGAGACCAACCCGCGCAGCGGGAAGAGGTCGAAATAACTGCCGCCTGCGAAAAACACAATCAACAGCACGGCAAACAGAAACGCCGGAATAGCGTAGCCGATGATAATAAACGTACTGCTCCAGATATCGAAACGGCTACCGTTGTAGACCGCTTTCCTTATCCCCAGCGGAATGGAGACCAGATAAATAATCAGCGTCCCCCACAGTCCGAGCGTGATGGAAACCGGCAGGCTTTGTTTGATCAGGGTTAACACCGAGGCGCTGCGAAACAGGCTGTCGCCAAAATCGAAACGGACATAATCCCATAGCATCCTGCAATAGCGCTCGTGCAGCGGCTTGTCAAAACCATAGCGATGGGTGATCTCGGCGATCACCTCCGGATCCAGTCCCCGACCGCCCCGGTAGTGGCTTTCGCTGATGTTGCCCACGCCCGTCCGGGCATGGCTGGCCCCCATTCCTTCGCCGCCGCCGCCCGGCATGCCGCCAGCGTGACCAAATTCTATTGCCGCAATCGCCTGGTCCACCGGACCGCCGGGGGCGATCTGGACGATAAAAAAGTTAATGGTAATGATGGCCCACAGCGTCGGGATCACTAACAGCAGCCGGCGGATAAGATAAGCGCCCATCGTCACTCCTTAACGCCGCTCTGCGGGCAATTTTGCGGCTTTATTCACGTCATACCACCAGGTGTCAAAGCCGAGGGTGTAAACCGGGCGAACGGCAGGCAGGGAGAATTTATCCCAGCGGGCCACGCGATCTTCGCCCATATACCACATCGGCAGCATGTAATAGTTCCAGGTTAATACCCGATCGAGCGCGCGGCCAAGCGGCAGAAGCTTGTTCTTATCGCCCTGAGCGGCCACAATTTTTGCAATCAGCGCATCAATCACCGGGCTCTTTACGCCCGGGGCGTTGTAGGAGGAGTCGATATACCCCGATGCCCAGGAGATTTGCAGATCTGAACTCGGCCACGGCTGGGCGGCCCACAGGGTCTGCATCATATCGTAATCGCGACTGCGCTTGCGGTTAGTCAACTGGGCCATATCGACCTGGCGGATATTCATAGTGACGCCAAGCCGGGCAAGGTTCTTCTTAAACGGCAGCACCCACTGATCGTTTGCGCCAGAGGCAATCAGCAGTTCGAAGCTGAGCGGTTTACCGGTTTGCGCATTAACCCGTTGCCGATTTTTCAGCACCCAGCCAGCGTCATCCAGCAGGCTGCTGGCTTTCAGCAGGTTGTCCCGGTCGAACCCGTTTCCGTCGGATTTGGGCGGTTCAAATATGCGGGTGAACACCTCCGGCGGTAGCTCCGCTTTCAATGGCGCCAGCAAAACCAGCTCGTCCGCGTGGGGATAATCACGGGCGGCATATTCAGTATTCTGGAAATAGCTGTTCGCCCGGCTGTAGGCTCCGTAAAACAGCGCTTTGTTCATCCATTCGAAATCAAACGCCAGAGTAATGGCTTCACGCACCCGACGATCGGAAAAAACCGGGCGCTGAATATTAAACGCCAGCCAGCGCGTGTCCTGCGCGGATTCGTTTTTGTGTTCGTCTTTAACGATATAGCCTTTCGCGAAATTTTTTCCGATATAGCGGGTCGCCCAGTTTTTGGCGCTGTTCTCGACACGTAAATCAAATGCGCCTGCCTTAAATGCCTCGAAGGCCACGTTATCATCCAGGTAGTAGTCGTAGCGGATTGTATCGAAGTTCCAGCGGCCCCGGTTTACCGGCAGCGTGGCTGCCCAGTAATCTTTCACACGGGAATAGATCACATACTGGCCCATTCGCCAGTCGGTAATGCGATACGGCCCTCGGCCAGCGGCGGGGTAGAGAGGGGATCGCTCAGCTTATGGTTTTTCCAGAAGGATTCGGGCATGACGGGCAGGGAGAACAGGCTCAGCATATTCTCTTTGTTCGCCTCAGGGAGTTCGATTCGCACGGTCAGCGGGGCGATGGCTTTCACCGTGGTGCCCTTGTACACCAGACGAAACTGCGGCACGCCTTCGGTCATAAATTTATGAAAGGTGAACGCCACGTCGCGGGCGCTAACCGGCGTACCGTCGTGAAAACGCGCCCGCGGATTAATCGCGATTTCTGCCCAGCTGAAATCTTCGGCGTAACGTACGTTCTCGGCGACCAGGGGATAATAGCTGCCGGGCTCGTCGTCGGAGGTGACGAACAGCGTGTCATAGAGGGATTCGGTACGCGCTGCCGCTACGCCGCGCAGGGCAAAGCGGTTAAAGTTGTCAAATGTTCCCGTGGCGGAAAGCGTCACGTTTCCGCCTTTCGGGGCGGCTGGGTTGACGTAATCGTAGTGGTTAAAGTTAACCGCGTACTTCGGCTCGCCAATGACGGCAAAGGCCGTGCTCTCTTTGATGGTCTGCGCCTGGCTCGACAGGCTCACCAGCGCCAACAGCGTCAACACAACGCGCATAATCATAGTGCGGCGGATCCCTTTGTTCACAGACAGGCTCGGTTGAACAGAATAATAAGGGACAGCGCCGTGATTGTGAAATTATTCCCCGAGCGTGATATCGGGTTGCCACGTCCTGAACTGCTCCAGCGGCATCGGGCGGCCAATCCAGTAGCCCTGAAGATAGTTTACGCCATGCTCGCGCAGCCACGCCGCCTGCTCGGGCGTTTCAACACCCTCGGCGACGGTTATCATATTCAGACGTTCTGCCAGCGTCAGCACCGCGTCAAGCACTGGCGAGGTGACGGTTTCAGTCCCGATGGCATTCACGAAGCCACGGTCAATTTTCAGGTAATCCATCGTGAAGCGTTCCAGATAGATCAGCGCGCTGTGGCCAGTGCCAAAATCATCGATGGCGATTTCAAAACCTTCATTGTGCAGCCATTCGAACAGCTGATTTGCCTCGCGGTGGTTAATCATGTCGCGCTCGGTTATTTCCAGCACAATCTGGAAGTGATCGGGCGGAAGGGCGGCGAGAAACGCGCGCATATCCTCTTTAAAGCTTTCCGCATGCAGATGCCCGGGCGCGATGTTGATCCCAAACTTGGCCCCAGGCGGGAGCACCGTTTGCAGGACAGGGGCATCGCGGATAATCAGGTCAAAAAGATGCAGCGTCAGCGGGACAATCAGCTTCTGCGCTTCAGCGAAGTTAATAAAGGCATCCGGTGGAATTTCGCCCATCACCGGATGCTTCCAGCGCATCAGGACTTCCAGCCCGGTCATTCTGAGCGACTGCGCATCCACGACGGGTTGATAGACCACGTAAAACTGGTCGTGCTTGATGGCCGTGAGGATCTCTTTCCCCGGATTGAGACGGATAGTAAGAATATAGAAATTCAACAGGCCCGCCGCGATACCGCAGACCAGGCCGAAAAACACCGCGTAGAGCAGTTCATCGGTTGTCCAGGCTTGCGCATAAACGTTAACGGTCAATGGAATATTTTTCAGCGTGGCGCTACGGGCAGGGACGTCAGGCAAATCCCGCGCCTGGATCAGCATTCCGGACTGTGTAGATAACGCGGAATCGCCAATGACGATCGATATCCCGGCAAATTCATCCTGACGTGACGTATAGAGAAGATAAGGCGACAGGTTGAGGTTGACGGACGTAAACACGCCGCCGTCTTTCACCAGCGGATTGCGATACCAGATGGCGATCGCGGGCTTATCCGGCAGCATTGGCGTGCCCGGCAGGAGCGCGATATCAACAGGTTTGCTGATATGTAGCTGAGGGATAAGCTTTTCCATCGGGGTATTCATCGGGCCTGTTGCCGAGGAGCAGAAGGCCTGTTTATCCCTGACCAGCAAAAAGGCGCGCACGTTGATGCTAAAGGCCGCCCGGGAGGTCAGGGCGGCACTCACTTCCTCGCAGCTGTTCAGCGTGAGTGGCTGGAGCGTATCAATCGACATTTTGAGCTCATCGAAATAGCTCTCCATGTAAACGCTTAAATCGGTAATGAGAGTATCGAATCTGACGTCTCGCTTGTGATAACTCCAGTAAAACTGTAATGCTCCCAGAAGCAGGGCAGTGAATAACCCTGTAAGGAAACTGATAAACAGTATCTTGCGGTTGCTGGAGAAGTAGCGGGTTAACATAGATGTCGTGATTCCTGAAATGCCGCTGGATAGTTATCAGTGTAACGGGCAAAAAAAAACACTGCCGGAGCAGTGCTTTTTTTATCGTATCGCCAGCCAAGGGATAACCAACGATACGACAACAATATTAACTACGGCTCAGAACGCGGCGAGCTTCGTTGTAGCGTTTCTTCCAGTAAGGTTCGTTCATGCTGGAAATCGTCACACCGCTGCTGGTGGAAGCATGGACAAACTGATCGTTACCGATATAGATGCCAACGTGTCGACCGGTTGAACCTGCTCTGAACAGGACTAAATCGCCCGTGCGTAGTTTAGTACGCGAAATGGACTTGCCCATTTCCTGCTGTTCATAGGTAGAACGCGGAAGGTCTAACCCAAACTGCTCACGGAACGTACGCTGTACGAAAGCGGAACAATCGATGCCTTTCTTGGTGCTGCCGCCCAGACGGTAACGCACGCCTTTCCAGTCAGCATACTGATCCATAATACGCGACTTAACGTCGAGATTACGTACCATATTTTCAAATTCATCCTGAGAGGCTTGCAGTGAAGAGGAATCTTCCATTCCCACAACACGCGTCTCAGGATGCATATTCTTCGCGGTATTCGTCGTACTACATGCCGAAAGCAGAACCGCCACTGCAATCGCCGGGATCCCCCGCAAGATATATCTCAAGATTGGTTGAGATTTGACCATTTTGTTTGTTTTCCCTTGAAGTCCTTAACGAAAATATCGTTATAAAAATGCCAACCGTGACGAGACTAATTATCTGTTCACAATGAGACAATTCTTTATGGTGAAAACTGTGGCTCAACGCACAAAATTATTCACCATGATAATAATTATCTCAGTGGGGCAAAACGAGTTTGAGGTTAACCGATTGCACGGGGTATTGCGAGCAAAAAAGTCCGATTTTTTATAAGAAAATGTGATACACAAAGTTACAGCGCGGAATTGCTCAAAATGCCGCCATTCATACAGATAATCCCTGCAATTGCTTCATTTTTATCACGAATTGTATGACAGGATGATGACAGCGTTGAATGACGCCCGAAAGAAGAGACTCAGGGACCGAAAACGATCCCTGATGAATGGTGTTAATTTGCGTTATTTATTTGTTTCTGACTTGTTTAAATTTACCGGGAAGATAGCGATCAAAAATACCTATTACGCGATCGCTCAGTGGGGTCATCAGCACCCACGGTAAACCAATTAACACCGCTGTGAGGGAGCCTACGGCGATATCTGTCAGCCAGTGAGCACCAATCATCACCCGCGGGAATGCAAATACCACCACAATAACCAGGGCGATGGCGAAGGCTTTTTTACCAAAATAGCGCAGCATGAAGCCTGCAAAAATCAGCAGCATCATACCGTGGTCGCCCGGGAAACTGTCCTTCGAGGCATCTTTGGTTGGAATATGAAGCAGCTCGCTGACGCGGTTAATATTCGGGAAAAAGAGCGACGGACTGGCGCGTTTAACCGGCATCAGATGCTGCGCCAGCTGGTTGATAATCACGGCCGTCAGCAGCATCACCAGGCCGATAATCAGAATACGGCGACGACCCGTTTTGTCTTCCTTCAGCCAGAAGGAGAGCATCAGACAGCCCATTGCCAGCAGCGAACAGCCGTCAAACGCGCGGTTGTTGGTGATCGCCACCAGCCACAGGAAGGCTTCACTCTTCGCCAGCGCCTGGTTAAAGAAGTGGAACAGCCCGGAATCCAGCGGGAACCAGAAACCGTGATCCGCCGGGATATACCAGGAGAAAAAGAGCGCCAGACCGGCAGCGTTGAGCAATAAAATAGCAGGAAGTCGAGTCGTCATAGTCTTCAGCAATGTGTGAAATCAGGGGCAACGTTAGCCGCCCAAACTTAAACGAAGCTTCAACAGGCTTGACTGGAGAGCATTCCAGTCGGTATTAACCGCACTAATTAACTCTATCCGGCTGTCGGGTGGCGCGACATTCTGGGTTTCAATAAAGAAATCCTCGCCCTGACGGTTAATGCGCACCAGACCATCCGGAGTGCGCATGATCCCTTTTACCCGCTCAACCGGCGCCAGTCTCGCCCATTCCAGTATACCAATGGTGTCGAAAACCGTATCGGCATCGAAGATCCACCCGCAGGCCTGGTGCCCCTGACCGCTGTTCAAATTTCGACGCCAGCGCTGATGTTCCGGCAGGCTCAGTGCAGCCAGGCCTTGCTTCGTGCCGTGGCTATGCGAATGCTCTGCGCTGGCAGGCAGTTGCGTCTGGTTGAGGCGGGGAAGATCGAGCAGGGCGCCATCAATGTTGCCCTGGGTGGTCTGCACGTACTGACGTCCACCGCCAGCCTGCTGCCACCAGGACTCGAACGCGGCCTGACTCTCAGCCGTCGCGCGATCGGATTTATTCGCCACGATAATATCTGCCGAGGCGAGCTGGTCGCGGAAATTGTCGTTGTTGATCGTTTTTTCATCCAGCAGCTGGCGGGGGTCTAACAGGCAAAGCGTCGCACGCAGCTCAAGCCACGGCTCGTATACCGGGGCGGTCAGTAAATCAAGGATTTGCTTAGGATGACCCAGCCCGGTAGGCTCAATCAGCAACCGGTCCGGCTTGCCCTGACGCAGCAGCGTATTCAGCCCGACCTGCATCGGCAGACCATTCACGCAGCACATACACCCGCCCGGGATCTCTTTCACCATCGCGCCGCTGTCGGCGAGCAACGCGCCGTCGATGCCGACTTCCCCAAATTCGTTGACCAGCACGGCCCACTTTTCCGCCGGATCTTTATTGGCCAGCAAATGCAGAATGGACGTAGTTTTACCGCTGCCGAGAAAACCGGTGATCAGGTTGGTTTTGGTCACGTGCGCTCCGATAAATAATTGTGATGTAGTAACAACTACCTATCATCCTGACGAAAAAATCGGGCATTGAGAAGAGGGAGGGCGAACGGAGCGTAATGCCGTTCGCCATAAACGCAATAATCGCTAAATTTTTAACGTTTCGATAACGGCCTGGTGCGCGCCGAGCCGGACGAGGCGCTGGTACGCGCCGGTAATTGCCTCGACAAAGACAGGGTTTTGCGGCAGGTCGTCGCCAAAGATTTCATTTAACGTCAGCAGGGCGCTAACGCGTTCTGCGTCGCTGCTGGTGGCGACAATGGCCTGGAACTTGTCGCTCAGCGGATCGCGGACGTCAATGGCGTTGCCCTGTTCGTCCGTCCCGCTGACGTAGCGCATCCAGCCCGCCACCCCCAGCGCCAGTAATGGCCAGGCGGTGTTAAGCTCAAGATGCACGCGGATCCCATCCAGCATGCGCTGAGGCAGTTTCTGGCTGCCGTCCATGGCGATTTGCCATGTACGATGCTGAAGGGCCGGGTTGGCGAAGCGGTTAAGCAGGCTGTCAGCATAGGCTGTCAGATCAACGTTGGTGATGCGCAGCGTAGGGGCCTGCTCATTCAGCATCAGCCTGCGGGCAGCCTCGCGGAAACTGTCGTCCTGCATACATTCATTTATGTGCGCGTAGCCAGCAAGGTAGCCCAGATACGCGAGGAAGGAGTGGCTGCCGTTCAGCATCCGAAGCTTCATCTGCTCCCAGGGCAGGACATCCTCAACCATCTGTACGCCTGCAACCTCCCACTCCGGACGTCCGGCGACAAAGTTATCTTCCACTACCCACTGAATGAACGGTTCACAGCTGATGGCGCAGGGATCTTCAACGCCAAGTTCCTGGGTGATTTCCGCGAGTGAGGCGTCGGTGGCGGCGGGCACGATTCGGTCGACCATGGTGCCAGGGAAGCTCACGTGCGCCTCGATCCATGCGGCCAGCTCTGCGGAACGCTTTCCGGCCATGCCGAGAACGGCATTTTTCACCACGTGGCCGTTGTCGGGAATATTGTCGCAGGAGAGCACGGTAAACGCCGGCAGGCCACGCTCGCGGCGGCGATGAAGCGCTTCGACCAGAATACCCGGTGCGGAATGCGGTTCAGACGGATGCTCGAGATCGTGCAGGATGCGGCTGTTCTGCATATCCAGTTTTCCCGTCGCCGGATCGATGCAGTAGCCTTTTTCGGTAATGGTGAGGGAGACAATTGCCACCTGTGGTTCGCAGAACTTCTCAATAATGGCTGCCAGCGAGTCGAGTTTGGCGTTAAGGCACTCTTTTACCGCACCGATAATAATGGGCTGATTGCCTTCGGCACCTTTCTCCAGCACGGTAAACAGATGATCCTGCGCCCGGAGCTGGCCCATAAGGACATCGCCGCTAAAGAGGCTAATCTCACAAATTCCCCAGTCGCCTCCTCTGGCATTTAGTACCCGGTTTGTTAACAACGCCTGATGCGCCCGGTGGAACGCGCCAAAACCGAAATGGACGATGCGGGAGCGTAACTGCTCGCGATCGTAGCGGGGCTGCTGGACATGAGCAGGAAGCGCGGTGGAGGCAATAGTCTTCATGTAGTACACACCTGATTAACCATTAATTAACAATGCCAGTGTAAAGTTATATGACAACAAATTAAATTGGTAAGCCGTAAATATCCCTGTTATGTGAGTTTGATCAATCAATGTCACGCGCTGTATTGACCACTTCGATTAAACATGTATGGTAGTCGTCATTGAGGTAACACGTATTGGTATAACAACTTGAGAGGGTGGGGCAATGGAACAAACCTGGCGTTGGTACGGGCCGAACGATCCGGTTTCTCTTGATGATGTGCGTCAGGCTGGCGCAACGGGTGTGGTCACGGCGCTGCATCATATTCCGAACGGTCAGGTGTGGCCGGTGGAGGAAATCCAAAAGCGTCAGGCTCAGCTGGCAGAGAAGGGGTTAACCTGGTCTGTTGTGGAAAGTATTCCGGTTCACGAAGATATCAAAACCCACTCCGGTGAGTGTGATACCTGGATTGCGAATTATCAGCAGAGCATTCGTAACCTGGCAGCCTGCGGTATTGATACCGTCTGCTACAACTTTATGCCGATTCTGGACTGGACGCGTACCGACCTGGAATATGTAATGGCCGATGGTTCGAAGGCGCTGCGTTTCGATCAAATCGCTTTTGCGGCTTTCGAGCTGCACATTCTGAAGCGTCCGGGGGCGGAAGCAGACTACACCGCCGAAGAGCAGCAGCAGGCGCTGGCGTGGTTCAATGCCGCCAGTGAAGCGGACATTGAGAAGCTGGTTCGCAATATCATCGCGGGCCTGCCGGGGGCGGAAGAGGGCTATACCCTCGATCAGTTCCGCGCGCGCCTGGCGGAATATGGCGATATCGATAAAAACCAGCTGCGTGAAAACATGGCGCACTTCCTGCGCGCTATAGTGCCGGTGGCAGAAGAAGTCGGCGTGCGGCTGGCGGTTCATCCGGACGATCCACCGCGTCCTATCCTCGGCCTGCCGCGTATTGTGTCTACGATTGAAGATATGCAGTGGCTAAAAGAGACGGTGGATAGCATCTACAACGGCTTTACCATGTGTACGGGCTCGTATGGGGTGCGGGCGGATAACGATCTGGTGCGGATGATCGAAACCTTCGGCGATCGCATTCATTTCACCCACCTGCGTGCAACCTGCCGTGAAGAGAACCCGAAAACCTTCCACGAAGCAGCCCATCTTGGCGGCGACGTGAACATGGTTGCGGTGGTGGATGCCATTCTCTCTGAAGAGGTTCGTCGTAAGCAGGCGGGAGATGTTCGTCCTATCCCGTTCCGTCCGGATCACGGGCACCAGATGCTGGACGATCTGCGCAAGAAAACGAATCCAGGGTATTCGGCGATTGGCCGTCTGAAAGGGATGGCGGAAGTGCGCGGTATCGAGCTGGCGCTGAAAATGACGAAGTATCCTGAGCTTCTTTAAGTCTGATTGCCCGGTGGCGCTACGCTTACCGGGCCTACGAAAAACCGGCTCTGAGGCCGGTTTTTGTGTTTTTGTAGGCCGGGTAAGGCGTAGCCGCCACCCGGCAAATGCCACAATCAGTCAGCACGACCCATATAGCGTTTTTCTTCGATATGGATACGGATTTTCTCGCCCGCCGACAGGTACTCTGGCACCTGTACGACCAGACCGGTAGTCAGGGTAGCCGGTTTGTTACGCGCACTTGCAGACGCGCCTTTGATGCCCGGTGCCGTTTCAACAATTTCCAGATCAACGGTCTGCGGCAGTTCCAGCGCCAGCAGCACGCCATCCCAGGTCAGCACCTGCATGTCCGGCATCCCACCTTCAGGAATAAACAGCAGCTCTTCTTCGATCTGATCTTTGGTGAAGATATACGGGGTGTAATCTTCTTTATCCATGAACACGTATTCGTTGCCGTCAATGTAGGAAAAATCAACGTAGCGACGGGTCAGGGTTACGGTATCGACGATATCGTCGCCTTTAAAACGTTCTTCCACTTTCAGGCCGGTGCGGACATCGGAGAAACGCATTTTGTACAGCGTTGCTGCGCCACGGGCGCTGGGTGCCTGAATGTCGATATCTTTCACAATCAGCAGTTTGCCGTTGTAATTCAGTACCATACCTTTCTTAATTTCGTTCGCTCTTGGCATTGCAGTAATCCTGTTTACGGGAGGTAAAAAATATCGCGCCAAATTACTCGCGCGCGGCCTTTCAGGCAAGCGGAATTCGTGGGTTTTGCTATCAATACATAAAAGGTGTTACTGTGCGCGCAATGCCCGACTGCGCGGGTATCAGCCACCAACAGAGGGCATGTATGGATTGTCGTTCCGACTGTGGCGCGTGCTGTACCGCACCGTCCATCTCAAGCCCCATTCCAGGCATGCCGGAGGGCAAGCCTGCCAATACCCGCTGCGTTCAGCTCTCTGACACTAACCTGTGCATGATCTTTGGCTCGCCCCTGCGCCCGAAGGTGTGCTCCGGGCTCCAGCCAACCGCCGAAATGTGCGGCAGTACGCGCCAGCAGGCCATCACTTATCTGCTTGAGCTGGAAGCGCTCACCGCGCCTTAAACGTCTTTGATTCGCGTCAGGCAGCTCAGCGTCATGACGCACATCACCAGCGCAATCCAGAACACCGTATGATAGTTCCAGATTTCAGCCACAACGCCCGCCAGTGAGCCTGCAATAATCCAGCCCACGCGGGTGGTATTCGTATAAAGGGTGGTGGCAGAGCCTGCCTGACCCGGCATCAGGTCCTGAAAGTAGAGCATGCCGATACCGGCCAGAATACCGATGTAAATGGCGTTCAGCAGCTGTAAAGCCAGAAGCAGGGCTGGCGTATGAACCGTCAGCATACCGACATAAAACAGCAGCCCGGCTACGGCGGCGACGCGCATCAAAAAGCGCTTGCCGAAGCGCTTCGCGTAATAGCCCGCAATCAGCATGGTGGGGATCTCAAGCCCCGCGGCGGTTCCCATCATGATCCCGGCCAGCTTCTCCGGCAGATGCAGCTCATCAATAATAAACAGCGGCATATTAATGATATAGAGGCTGTTCGTTCCCCACATCAGCGTACAGATAATGAATAACAGCAGCGCGTCGCGGCGGTTGCGTCGCGGAGCTTCCAGCGTACCAGTCGCCACTTTCGGCTCTTTGCGCATGGAGGGCAGGAAGAACCAGACCATTGCGCCGCACACAACGAAGGCCACAGCTGCGCTGAGGTACATCACCGTAAAGCCAAAACCCATCGCCAGCGCGTAGGCTAACGGGGGGCCAATCACCCACGCCAGCGACACCTGCGCGCGCAGTATCGAGCTGAACATCACCGCTTCCCGCCCGGTGCGGTCGGCGTGCTCGCGGGCAAGGGCGAACATCTGCGGGTTGGCGGTCGAGCCGAAACTGCTCAGGAAGACGCCCACGAACAGCAGAATGAAGTAGTTACGGTTCCAGGCAAACAGCAGGCAAGCAAATACCCCGAGCAGGCAGCAAAAAACGATCAGGCTTTTGCGATCGCCTTTGCGGTCTGAATGACCGGCAAGAAACTGGCTGACAAAAATGCCAATGATGGCGCTCCCGGTAAAGAAGAAGCCAACCATCGCCGGGCGGGCGTGGACTTCGTTGGTCAGAAAGAGGCTCAGCGTAGGCGTTTGTAACGCACCGGCAATACCGGTGAGGAAAGCAACGATCAAAAACGCCGTTGACGTCAAATCAAAGGGCTTTGGTGAGGCGGCAGCGGGGGTGTTATGCATGTTCAGTCTTTGCGAGTAACAGAGAGAGGCGGAGTTTACGCCGCCCGTCATTAAATAAACAGAGGGCAAAATCAAGATTGCCACAATAAATCAAAATAGCATTTCAGTTTATCGCCGTTTCGCTGAAGCGTGCTGAACCTGTTTGCTGAACATCAGCAAAAACCTCCCGACTTAAGAAGAAATGTGCTGCACTTCTAAATTCTGCAACAAGAAATGTAACTTTTCTTGCAACCTTTTGTAGAAAAGACAAGACTTCTTGAAACGTTTCAGCGCTATCTGGCATGTCCTGAAAAAGCAGGTTAGCGCCTATTTTCTCAGTTAAGCTGAAACGATTCAATTTCAGCAGGAGAGGAGAATCATGTTCCAGTTATCTGTTCAGGATATTCACCCGGGCGAACAGGCCGGGAATAAAGAAGAGGCTATTCGCCAGGTCGCCGCTGCGCTCGTGCAGGCTGGCAACGTGGCTGACGGCTACGTCAACGGCATGCTGGCGCGTGAACAGCAGACCTCCACCTTCCTCGGTAACGGTATTGCAATTCCGCACGGCACCACGGACACCCGCGATCAGGTGCTGAAAACCGGTGTGCAGGTCTTCCAGTTCCCGCAGGGCGTGCTGTGGGGCGAGGGTCAGGTGGCTTATGTGGCGATCGGCATCGCGGCCAGCGGTGACGAACACCTGGGCCTGCTGCGTCAGCTGACGCACGTACTGAGTGATGATGCCGTCGCGGAACAGCTTAAATCCGCCACCACTGCTGAAGAACTGCGTGCCCTGCTGATGGGCGAAAAACAGAGCGAAGCGCTGAAGCTGGATAATGAAACCCTGACGCTGGACGTCGTTGCGTCCGATCTGGTAACGCTCCAGGCGCTGAATGCGGCTCGCCTGAAAGAGGTCGGTGCGGCGGATACCGCTTTTGTGACGCGCGCAATCAATGATAAGCCATTAAACCTGGGGCAGGGCATCTGGCTGAACGACAGTGCTGAAGGTAACCTGCGCAGCGCTATCGCGGTCAGCCGTGCTGCGGTTGCCTTTGAGACCGACGGTGAACGCGCCGCGATGCTGGTAACGGTTGCCATGACTGACGATCAGCCGGTTTCCGTGCTGAAGCGTCTGGGCGATCTGCTGCTGAACAATAAAGCTGAAAAACTGCTGAACGCAGACGCGGCGACGGTGCTGGCTCTGCTGACCAGCGACGATGCGCTGACGGATGACCTGCTGAGCGCAGAGTACGTGGTGCGTAACGAACATGGCCTGCATGCCCGTCCGGGCACCATGCTGGTGAATACCATTAAACAATTTGAAAGTGAGATCACCGTGACCAATCTGGACGGTTCGGGTAAACCAGCCAACGGGCGCAGCCTGATGAAAGTTGTCGCGCTGGGCGTGAAGAAAGGCCATCGTCTGCGCTTTACCGCGCAGGGTGCGGATGCTGAACAGGCGCTGAAAGCGATTGGCGACGCCATCGCGGCTGGTCTGGGGGAGGGCGCATAATGAGCAGACGTGTTGCGACCATTACGCTGAACCCGGCTTACGATCTGGTGGGTTTCTGCCCGGAAATTGAGCGTGGCGAAGTTAACCTGGTGCGGACGACCGGCCTGCATGCCGCAGGGAAAGGCATTAACGTGGCGAAAGTGCTGAAAGATCTCGGCATCGACGTCACCGTTGGCGGCTTCCTCGGTAAAGACAACCAGGACGGTTTTCAGCAGCTGTTCAGCGAGTTGGGCATCGCCAACCGTTTTCAGGTTGTGCAGGGCCGTACCCGCATTAACGTTAAGCTGACCGAGAAAGACGGTGAAGTGACCGATCTGAACTTCTCCGGCTTCGAAGTGACCCCGGCTGACTGGGAGCGCTTTGTTGCCGATTCCCTGAGCTGGCTGGGCCAGTTTGACATGGTGTGCGTCAGCGGCAGTCTGCCCTCCGGCGTCAGCCCGGAAGCGTTCACCGACTGGATGACGCGCCTGCGCAGCCAGTGCCCGTGCATTATTTTCGACAGCAGCCGCGATGCGCTGGTCGCCGGTCTGAAAGCCTCGCCATGGCTGGTTAAGCCTAATCGCCGCGAACTGGAGATCTGGGCGGGCCGTAAGCTGCCAGAATTAAAGGATGTGATTGACGCTGCCCATGCGCTGCGCGAGCAGGGTATCGCTCACGTGGTGATTTCGCTGGGTGCAGAAGGTGCCCTGTGGGTTAACGCCTCCGGGGAATGGATTGCCAAACCGCCTTCAATGGAGGTGGTCAGCACCGTGGGTGCCGGGGATTCGATGGTTGGCGGTCTGATCTACGGTCTGCTGATGCGCGAATCCAGTGAACATACCTTACGTCTTGCTACCGCCGTTGCGGCCCTGGCCGTGAGCCAGAGCAATGTCGGTATTACCGATCGTACCCAGTTAGCCGCGATGATGGCGCGCGTTGACTTAAAACCTTTTAACTAACAGCAGGAGAGGAATAATGAAAACGCTGCTGATCATTGACTCCGGTCTCGGACAGGCTCGTGCCTATATGGCGAAGACCCTGCTGGGCGCGGCGGCACAAAAAGCGCACCTGGATATCATTGATAACCCGGGTGATGCTGAAATGGCGATTGTTCTGGGCGACAAAATCCCCGCTGACAGCGCCCTGAACGGCAAAAAAGTGTGGCTGGGTGATATTAATCGCGCGGTGGCACATCCTGAACTGTTTCTGAGCGAAGCAAAAGGTCATGCGACGGTTTACAGCGCACCTGTTGAGGCGGCGCCGGTTGCCGCCGTTGGGCCGAAACGCATTGTTGCGGTAACGGCCTGCCCGACAGGTGTGGCGCACACCTTTATGGCGGCTGAAGCCATTGAAACCGAAGCGAAAAAACGTGGCTGGTGGGTGAAGGTTGAAACCCGCGGCTCTGTTGGCGCGGGCAATACCATCACGCCTGAAGAGGTGGCGGAAGCCGATCTGGTGATTGTGGCGGCGGATATCGAAGTGGATCTGGCGAAGTTTGCCGGCAAGCCTATGTACCGTACCTCTACCGGCCTGGCGCTGAAGAAAACCGCGCAGGAGTTTGATAAGGCGCTGGCAGAAGCCAAACCGTATCAGACAACCGGTGCGGCTAAAACTGCGACTGAAGGGAAAAAAGAGTCTGCGGGTGCGTATCGTCACCTGCTGACCGGCGTGTCCTACATGCTGCCGATGGTGGTGGCGGGCGGCCTGTGTATTGCGCTCTCCTTCGCCTTTGGTATCGAGGCGTTTAAAGAGCCGGGCACGCTGGCCGCCGCGTTGATGCAGATTGGCGGCGGCTCCGCGTTTGCGCTGATGGTGCCAGTGCTGGCGGGCTTTATCGCCTTCTCCATTGCTGACCGTCCGGGTCTGACGCCGGGTCTTATCGGCGGTATGCTGGCCGTGAGCACTGGTTCTGGCTTTATCGGCGGTATCATTGCCGGTTTCCTCGCCGGTTATGTGGCGAAGCTGATCAGCTCGAAGCTGAAGCTGCCGCAGAGTATGGAAGCGCTGAAACCTATTCTGATCATCCCGCTGATTTCCAGCCTGGTGGTCGGTCTGGCGATGATTTACCTGATTGGTAAGCCGGTCGCGGGCATTCTGGAAGGTCTGACCCACTGGCTGCAAACCATGGGGACGGCGAACGCGGTGCTGCTGGGCGCAATCCTCGGCGGTATGATGTGTACCGACATGGGTGGTCCGGTGAACAAAGCGGCATATGCGTTTGGCGTTGGCCTGCTGAGTACCCAGACCTACGCGCCGATGGCGGCGATCATGGCGGCAGGTATGGTGCCACCGCTGGCGCTTGGCCTGGCGACGATCATTGCCCGTCGTAAGTTCGATAAAGCGCAGCAGGAAGGCGGTAAAGCTGCGCTGGTGCTGGGCCTGTGCTTCATCACCGAAGGCGCAATTCCGTTTGCGGCGCGCGATCCAATGCGTGTTCTGCCGTGCTGTATCGTGGGTGGTGCGGTGACGGGGGCTATCTCCATGGCCGTAGGTGCGAAACTGATGGCGCCGCACGGCGGTCTGTTTGTCCTGCTGATCCCTGGCGCCATCACGCCGGTGCTGGGTTATCTGCTGGCGATTGTTGCCGGTACGCTGGTGGCGGGCCTCTCTTACGCGGTGCTGAAACGTCCGGAAGCGGAAGTTGTGGCGAAAGCAGCGTAAGCGGTAAGCAATAAAAAAGCCGGGTGCTAATGCAACCCGGCTTTTTTTATGCCGCCTGTTCAGCGGTTTGCTGTGCCTTCAGCCAGGCAATCTCTTCTGCCCAGATGTCCGGATTGATGGTTTCCAGCACCATCGGAATACCGTCGAAGCGAGCGTCCTGCATGATAAAGCGGAACGCATCGTGGCCGATGTTGCCTTCGCCCAGGCTGTGATGGCGGTCAACGCGGCTACCAAAGGCGCTTTTCGCATCGTTTAAGTGCATACCGCGAAGATATTTAAAACCAACAATACGCTCGAACTCCTCGAAGGTATTTTTTGTGGCCTCGGTTGTGCGCAGGTCATAACCGGCCGCAAACGCGTGGCAGGTATCAATGCACACGCCCACGCGGGATTTGTCTTCCACGCCGTCGATGATCGCCGCCAGATGCTCAAACTTAAAGCCGAGGTTGCTGCCCTGACCGGCGGTATTCTCAATCACCGCCGTCACGCCCTGGGTTTTATCCAGCGTCATGTTAATTGACTCGGCGATGCGCGCCAGACAGGCGTCTTCGTCGATTTGCATCAGATGGCTGCCGGGATGGAAATTCAGCAGCGTTAGCCCCAGTTGCTCACAGCGCTGAACCTCATCCAGGAACGCTTCGCGGGATTTTTCCAGCGCCTCGGCAACCGGGTGACCGAGGTTAATGAGGTAGCTGTCATGGGGAAGGATCTGGCCAGGCCCGTAGCCGTATTTCTCGCAGGCGGCTTTGAAGTCATCAATCACTTCCGCGGTGAGGGGAGCTGCGCGCCACTGGCGCTGGTTTTTGGTGAACAGGGCGAAAGCGGTCGCCTCGATTTCGGCGGCGCGAATGGCGGCATTCGCAAGGCCACCGGCAGCGCTGACGTGCGCTCCAACATATTTCATAAAAAGACTCCTGTTAACCCGAAATGCCTATGATAACGGGTTAACAGGAGAAGGACGAGATGGTTTATGCCAACAGGCTGTGTACCGCAAGGTTAATCGCACCGCCGCCAACTATCAGCCAGATGAACAGCACCAGCGCCATCAGCAGCGGTTTCGCCCCGGCTTTTTTCAGCGCGCTGACGTGCGTGGTGATGCCCAGCGCCGCCATTGCCATCGCCAGCAGGACCGTATCCAGCGTGACCAGCATATCCACCATCGCTTTTGGCAGCAGGTGGAAAGAGTTGAAGACAGCGACCACGATGAACAGGATCGCAAACCACGGAATGGTGATTTTGCTTTTCTCGCTGCCGCCTGCCGGAGCAAGCTGTTTAACCCGCGCCGCGAGGAAAATCAGGAACGGGGCCAGCATCATCACGCGCAGCATTTTGGCGATGACCGCCGCGTTTTCCGCTTCCGGGTTAATGGCGTGACCTGCCGCCACCACCTGCGCCACTTCGTGCATGGTTGAGCCGATATAAATGCCGTAGGTTTCCGGACTAAACCAGTGCGCCACCAGCGGATACATGGCCGGATACAGGAAGATCGCCAGCGTACCGAAGATAACTACCGTCGCGACGGCAACCGTGACTTTACTGGCTTCGGCTTTAACGACGGGTTCTGTTGCCAGTACCGCCGCCGCGCCGCAGATGCTGCTACCCGCACCGATCAGCCAGCTGGTCTGTTTGTCCAGCCCAAAGATCTTCTGGCCGATAAAGCACGCCAGTAAAAAGGTGCTCGAAAGGGTCAGGACGTCAATGGCAATCCCGCTGACCCCCACATCCGCAATCTGCGAAAAGGTGAGACGGAAGCCATAAAGGATGATCCCGAGACGTAATAAATGCTGCTTGGCGAAAATCACGCCGCCGTCGCAGGATTTCCAGATGTGCGGGTAAACGGTGTTCCCGACCACCATGCCGAGCAGAATGGCCAGCGTCAGGGCGCTGAACCCTGCACCGGCAACCGCCGGTATACTGCCGCCCCATAAGGCCACGCCGGTAACCACGGCGCTGAGCGCGAGACCCGGCACGAAGTGCCACACTGTACGATGATGTTGTAAGGTGATTTCTGACATAACCTTCTCCTTTGTCTGGCTAAAGGTTACGGCGCTCTGGCTTAAAAATAAAATTGATTATATATTTATAATCAATCTTTATAAGTGGTAAGCAACCATGCACATTACATTGCGTCAGCTGGAAGTTTTTGCCGAGGTGCTGAAAAGCGGCTCGACAACCCAGGCGTCACAAATGCTGGCGCTCTCGCAGTCCGCCGTTAGCGCGGCCTTGACCGATCTTGAAGGGCAACTGGGCGTCCAGCTTTTCGACAGGGTAGGGAAGCGGCTGGTGGTGAACGAACATGGCCGCCTGCTGTATCCGCGTGCCCTGGCTTTACTGGAGCAGGCGACGGAGATCGAACAGCTGTTCCGCGAGGACAACGGCGCTATTCGCGTCTACGCTAGCAGCACGATCGGTAACTACATCCTGCCGGAAGTGATTGCCCGCTACCGCCGGGATTTTCCGACCCTGCCGCTGGAGATGAGCGTCGGCAACAGCCAGGACGTGATCAACGCGGTGATTGATTTCCGCGTGGACATCGGGCTTATCGAAGGGCCGTGCCACAACGTGGATATCATTGCGGAGCCCTGGCTGGAGGATGAGCTGGTGGTGTTTGCCTCTCCGGCCTCTTCTTTACTCCAGGGCGAGGTCACGCTGGAGCGGCTGGCGCAAGCGCAGTGGATCCTGCGAGAGCAGGGCTCCGGCACGCGTGAGATTGTCGATTATCTGCTGCTGTCCCATCTACCGCAGTTCCAGTTAGGGATGGAATTAGGTAACTCCGAGGCCATTAAGCATGCCGTACGCCATGGTCTGGGCATTAGCTGTCTTTCCCGACGGGTGATTGCCGAACAGCTGGAAACCGGCTCACTGGTTGAGATCCCCGTTCCGCTGCCGAAGCTGGTGCGCACGCTGTGGTGCATCCATCATCGTCAGAAACACCTTTCCAGCTCGCTCCAGCGTTTTCTGCGCTACTGCGAGATGTAAAAGCGCACCTCACCCTGGCCCTCTCCCCAAAGGGGAGAGGGAAAAATTATGCTTTACTTATAATCCTGGCCGAGTCATGAAGCTCTCTTATAACTGAGTATTTCTGCCGGAAGCAACGCAGATCGTCTGCTACAATCGCGCCTCATTTATTGAATGGACAGCATTTTCACATGGTTTCAGAAACTAAAACCACACAAGCGCCCGCGCTACGTCGCGCACTTAAGGCGCGTCACCTGACGATGATCGCCATTGGCGGCTCCATCGGTACGGGTCTTTTCGTTGCCTCTGGCGCAACAATTTCGGCAGCCGGCCCGGGTGGGGCATTATTCTCTTATATCCTGATTGGCCTGATGGTCTACTTCCTGATGACCAGCCTGGGCGAACTGGCGGCATACATGCCGGTGTCTGGTTCGTTTTCGACCTACGGACAAAAATACGTTGAGGAAGGCTTCGGCTTCGCGCTGGGCTGGAACTACTGGTACAACTGGGCGGTGACCATCGCCGTTGACCTCGTCGCGGCACAGCTGGTGATGACCTGGTGGTTCCCGGACACGCCCGGCTGGATCTGGAGCGCCCTGTTCCTGGCGGTCATCTTCCTGCTGAACTACATCTCCGTGCGCGGTTTCGGCGAAGCGGAATACTGGTTCTCTTTGATTAAAGTGGCAACCGTCATCATCTTTATCGTCGTCGGTGTGGCGATGATCGTTGGTATTTTCAAAGGGGCTGAACCGGCGGGCTGGAGTAACTGGACAATAGGCGATGCGCCGTTTGCCGGGGGCTTCTCGGCGATGATTGGCGTGGCGATGATTGTCGGCTTCTCCTTCCAGGGTACCGAGTTGATTGGCATTGCGGCCGGTGAATCCGAAAACCCGGAGAAGAATATTCCGCGCGCGGTGCGTCAGGTGTTCTGGCGTATCCTGCTGTTCTATGTGTTCGCGATCCTGATTATCAGCCTGATCATTCCGTATACCGACCCAAGCCTGCTGCGTAACGACGTAAAAGACATCAGCGTCAGCCCGTTCACGCTGGTCTTCCAGCACGCGGGTCTGCTCTCAGCGGCGGCGGTGATGAACGCGGTGATCCTGACGGCGGTACTGTCTGCGGGTAACTCCGGGATGTACGCCTCCACCCGCATGCTCTACACCCTGGCCTGCGACGGTAAAGCACCGCGTATTTTCTCGAAACTGTCTCGCGGTGGCGTGCCACGCAACGCGCTGTATGCGACCACGGTGATTGCGGGTCTCTGTTTCCTGACCTCCATGTTCGGCAACCAGACGGTCTACCTGTGGCTGCTGAACACCTCTGGTATGACGGGCTTCATTGCCTGGCTGGGCATTGCCATCAGCCACTACCGTTTCCGTCGCGGGTACGTCAAGCAGGGGCATGATCTGAATAACCTGCCGTACCGGTCAGGATTCTTCCCGCTGGGGCCGATCTTCGCCTTCGTTCTGTGCCTGATTATTACCCTGGGTCAGAACTATGAGGCCTTCCTTGCGGACACCATTGACTGGGGCGCCGTCACGGCCACCTATATTGGCATTCCGCTGTTCCTGATCATCTGGTTTGGCTACAAACTGACGAAAGGAACACGCTTCGTTCGCTACAGTGAAATGGATTTCCCGGAACGATTTAAATAATAACCGCACTTCCTCTCTTTTAGCCCGCTCAGTTGAGCGGGCTTTTTTATGGCAGATCAGAAGCTGTAGGTCATGCCAACGGTATAGCGGCGGCCATCCAGCACGGTGTCATACGTATCGTAATCAATCTGCTTATCGAGCACGTTATACACACCGGCAGTAACCAGCAGGTTTTTGTTGGCGTTGTAGCGCATACCGACATCAACCTGAGTGTAGGACGGCGTACCCTGGGACATTGACGTGCGGCTCAGGTACTCAGACGTTTTACCGCGCAGGTTCAGACGGCTCCAGAACCCGACGTCTGGCGTCGCCTGCCAGTCCAGGGTGGTGTTGAACATGTGTTTCGGCATTTTGTTCAGCGGCTTGCCGGAGAACTGGCCGCTCTTCTGCTCGGACTCTGTATAGGTGTAGTTTGCAGTCCAGTTCACATCACGCGTGATCTTCCACCCGAAGGAGGACTCCACACCGCGCATGTTGGCTTTGTCCACGTTGACGCGATCGCTGACGAAATCATAGCTGTGACCGCCAATCGTACAGGCGGGATCGGCGCTGCTGTTACAGCGGCGAACTTCCGTAATTTTATCCTTGAAGTCGGTATTAAACAGCGTTACGCCGGCATTCAGGTTATCGTTGTTATCCCAGAGCAGGGCGAGCTCTTCGCTCAGACTCTTCTCTGGTTTCAGATCCGGGTTGCCGACGATGATACCGTCAAGACGGCCGCCACCTGTCACCTGGCCCCAGCTGGCAGACGACTGACGCAGATCCGGCGCACGATAGCCAGCAGAAACCCCGCCTTTCAACGTCCACTGATCGGCCAGGTGCCATACGCCGTAACCGCGCGGCGTCCAGTTAGTACCGTAGTTTTGGTCTTTGTCCATACGCAGGCCGCTGGTCAACGTAAAGCTTTCCGTCATTGACCATTCATCTTCGGCAAACAGGGCCCAGCTCCAGCGCGTCAGTTTGTTCAGGCCGTCAGCAGCTTCCAGCTGATTACCGTTGTCGCGCAGTTTCTCATAGCGATACTGCCCGCCGAGGGTCAACGTATGATCGCCGAGGAAAATCTGGTTCTGGTTGTTGAAGGTGGTGTTATAGGAGCGCATTTCGCGACCTGGATTATTGGTCTCTTCCTGCTGGATATAGCTGGTGGTATTGAAGTCTTCGTAATAACCACTGTGGGTTAACGAGTAGGTCGTGTGCTCATAGCGCGAGTCGCTTTTGGTATTTGGCGTACAGGTTGTTCCCCGGCAGGTTTCAGCCGCTTTCGACATCCCCGGGGTGCTGTTTCTGTCCTGAAGTTCGCGAGCAAAGTCGAGGTCGAAATCGTTCTTCTCGTCCGGCGTGAAGTTCAGCGTAATGCCACCGTTACGCATTTTCTGCTCGTTATAGCCGTTCACGATTTTATCTTCTGCGCGGCGTGACAACAGCCCCGTCACCTTTGCGCCCAGAAGTCCGTCGATCAGGGGACCAGAGGCGTAGGCGTTGGTCTGGAAGATATCGCCGGAATCATGATTTTCCTGGAAGGTTGCATCGCCATGCAACGAACCGGTCCAGGCTTTGGTGTTCGAGACTTTTTTGGTAATGACGTTAATGACGCCCCCCATCGCATCGGAGCCGTAAAGCGAGGACATCGGGCCGCGGATGACCTCGATGCGCTCAATGGACTCCAGCGGCGGCAGCCAGCCTTGTTCAATACCCGAGTTGTCGCTGTTGGGGCGGGTGCTTCGCGTACTGACGCGTTTGCCGTTCACCAGGAACAGGGTGTACTGAGAGGCCATGCCGCGAATACTGATATCACTGCTGCTCCCGCCGCCAGTGACGACAACACCCGGGACATCTCTCAGGGCATCGGTAACATCACGGTAGGCTTTATCTTCAATCTGCTGTTTTGAAATCACAGAGATGGAGGCGGGGGCATTCTGGATCTTTTGTTCAAAACCCGTTGCAGTGACGACAACGGTGTCCTGATCGGCTGCGTGAACGAAGGGGGAACATGTGGCAGCGCCAATGGCGACGGCCAGGAGCTTAATGCGTGGTATTGTCATTTGTACATTCCGTATAAAAATGAAAAAAACTCCATCGGGATAACCCTGAGAACTGTATGTTTTTGTCTTGTAAGAACTCTTTGAGATGGAGAAGAGCCTGGAATTGTACAAAAGAATGTAGAATTGTAAACACAAATGATAATTGAAATCATTTGTGTTTGAGAGATGGCGACGGAAAACAGGCTGGATTCAAGCGGATAGAAGTATGTAAAGAGGGGGAGGGGAAAGACCCGGCAGGCAGGAGGCGCTACCGGGCAAAAGGCGGAACTTACCTGAACAGATGCTCCGCATGGAAGCGGAGATGATCCTCAATAAAGGACGCCATGAAGTAATAGCTGTGGTCGTATCCCGGTTGAATGCGCAGCGTTAGCGGCCAGTCCTTCTGGCGCGCGGCTTCCGCCAGCACCGCAGGCTGTAACTGCCCGGCGAGGAACTGATCGGCATCACCCTGATCCACCAGCATCGGGATAGCGTCTTCTGACTGGCTCGCCAGCATCAGCGCGCAGCTATCCCATTCCTGCCATTTCTCTACATCTTCACCCAGATAGTGCCTAAAGGCTTTTTGCCCCCACGGCACCTGCGTTGGGTTCACAATCGGCGCAAATGCGGACACGCTGGTGTATTTCCCCGGATTTTTTAGCGCCATTATCAGCGCCCCGTGGCCACCCATCGAATGTCCGCTTATCGCGCAGCGCTCGCTGACCGCGAACTGAGAGTGCACCAGGGCAGGCAGTTCATCGCGAATGTAGTCATACATGCGGTAATGGCGCGCCCACGGTTGTTCCGTGGCGTTGAGATAGAAGCCGGCGCCTTTACCCAAATCGTATCCGGCATCGTCGGCCACGTCCTCGCCACGCGGGCTGGTATCTGGCATCACCAGCGCAATGCCCAGTTCGGCGGCAATACGCTGGGCGCCCGCTTTGGTGGTGAAGTTTTCGTCGTTGCAGGTCAGGCCTGAAAGCCAGTACAGCACCGGTGGGGTGTCCGCAGGGGGCAGGAAAATGCTGAACGTCATAGCACAATTCAGCGTGGTGGAGTCGTGCCGCCAGCGCTGCTGTCGACCTTCAAAACAACGATGCTCTTCGAGCAGTTCCATGCAGGGCTCCTTAAAGGTAAGACGATTCATAAAACGCATAATACAGAGTTTTCATTGACCTGTGAGCAACTTTCACTTTCGCAGGACGGCGAGATGTTGCATCATAAATTTACTTTTCTTTAACAATTGGAGCGATCATGGCGCTGCGTATCGCGCTCAGCGGATTTGTGGTTCTGGTCGTGGCGATGGGGATAGGGCGCTTCGCCTTCACGCCTCAGGTGCCGCTGATGATAGCCGCCGGGCAACTCACGCTTACCAGCGCGGGGCTGGTGGCGGCAATGAACTATCTGGGCTATCTGGTGGGGGCATGGGATGCCATGCGCGCCCATCGCTTCGTTGAAACGCGCCTCTGGCTTGGCATCACCGGTGCGGTGGCGCTGACGCTGCTCTCCGCGGCGGCAGAGAATGCCGTTGTTCACGGTCTGCTGCGCTTTGTGATCGGATGCATGAGCGGCTGGTCGATGGTGCTGATTGCCGCCTGGACCAACGAGCGGCTGGGGCAGCTGGGCAAACCGGGACTCAGTGCGGCCGTCTTTGCCGGACCCGGGGCCGGCATCGCCCTGAGCGGCCTGCTGGCGGTCTATATTCAGGCGAAATCCTTGTCCGCCGGGGCGGCATGGCAAATCTACGGCGTACTGGCGCTGGTGCTGATCGTACTGGTGGCGCGCTACCTGCCGCGCGCAGGTCAGCTTCATCGCCCAGGTACCGCGCCTGAGCCGTTGCTGCTGACTGCGGATCTCAGGCGTCTGGTCTGGAGCTACAGCCTGGCAGGGTTCGGCTATATCCTCCCGGCGACCTTTTTATCGCAAATGGCGGCGGTGCGTTTTCCCGGCAGCCTGTTTGCCCAGTTTGTCTGGCCAATATTTGGCGCCGCCTCGGTGGTGGGGATTGCGCTGAGCATTGCCCTGCGGCATACATCAAGCGCTAACCGCAGGCTGGCGATTGTTCTTTGGTTACAGGGGATTGGCGTGCTGGCGGCCTGGTTGCTGCCGGGCATAGGCGGCTTGCTGACGGGTGGGCTGCTGGTGGGCGGCGGGTTCCTCTGCGCCGTGCAGCTCTCTCTTCTGTACGGTCGCGAGCTGGCGCCAGACCACACGCGTTACATGGCGGGACTGCTCACCACCGGGTATGCCATTGGTCAGCTGGTGGGTCCGGTCACGTCGGCTCTGTCGACCTGGCTCACGCACCGTCTGGAACCTGCGCTGGGGCTGGCGGGGATCGCGCTGTTCGTTGGCGGAGCGTTAGTCTGGAACCGTCAGGCTGAAAGGCAACAGCAATTGCAATAATTATCGTCGTGAATACTGGATTATGTGCGTCGCCTCACGCACAATGAGCGCACACTTTTGCCACAACGAGGGCAAAAGACGCCACACCTGCAGGAGAAAAGAATGTCATCACTCAGTAAAGAAGCAGCCCTTGTCCATGAAGCGCTGGTTGCGCGCGGTCTTGAAACGCCACTGCGCCCGCCCGTGCAGGAGCTGGACAATGTTACCCGCAAGCGTCTGATCGCCGGCCATATGACGGAGATCATGCAACTGCTGAATCTCGATCTGAGCGACGACAGCCTGATGGAGACGCCGCACCGCATCGCGAAGATGTACGTCGACGAAATTTTCTCCGGCCTGGATTACGCGAACTTCCCGAAAATCACCGTCATAGAAAATAAGATGAAGGTCGATGAGATGGTGACGGTACGCGATATCACGCTGACCAGCACCTGCGAGCATCACTTTGTGACCATCGATGGTAAAGCGACGGTGGCCTATATTCCAAAAGATACGGTCATTGGCCTGTCCAAGATCAACCGCATCGTGCAGTTCTTTGCCCAGCGTCCGCAGGTGCAGGAACGTCTGACGCAGCAGATCCTGACCGCACTGCAAACCCTGTTGGGGACTAACAATGTGGCGGTGTCTATCGACGCGGTGCACTACTGCGTGAAAGCGCGCGGCGTGCGTGATGCTACCAGCGCAACCACCACCACTTCGCTGGGCGGCCTGTTCAAATCGAGCCAGAACACCCGCCAGGAGTTCCTGCGCGCCGTGCGTCACCACAACTAATCAGACAGGGCAGGGACCATGGAGCGAAACGTCACGCTCGATTTTGTTCGCGGCGTCGCCATTCTCGGTATCCTGCTGCTGAATATCAGCGCCTTCGGTCTGCCGAAGGCCGCCTATCTGAATCCTGCGTGGTATGGCGACATCACGCGTAGCGACGCCTGGACGTGGGCAATCCTCGATCTCTTTGCACAGGTGAAATTCCTGACCCTCTTTGCGCTTCTGTTTGGCGCGGGACTTCAGCTTCTCCTCAAACGCGGTACGCGCTGGATCCAGTCGCGTTTAACGTTGCTGGTTATCCTCGGTTTTATTCACGGGCTGCTTTTCTGGGACGGCGATATTCTGCTCGCGTATGGTCTGGTGGGCCTGATTTGCTGGCGGCTGATCCGCGACGCACCCGGTGTGAAAAGCCTGTTTAACACCGGCGTGATGCTCTATGTCATGGGACTGGCCGTGTTATTGCTGCTTGGCATGATTGCCGATGATTCCACCAGTCGTTCATGGATCCCGGATGCGGCCAACCTGCAATATGAGCAGTTCTGGAAGCTGAAAGGCGGCATGGAAGCGATCGGCAACCGGGCCGATATGCTCGGCGATAACCTGCTGGCGCTGGGCGCGCAATACGGCTGGCAGCTGGCGGGGATGATGCTGATGGGTGCAGCCCTGATGCGCACCGGCTGGCTGAAAGGGGAATTTAGCCTGCGACACTATCGTCGTACGGGTGCAGGGCTGGTGCTGCTCGGCGTGATCATCAACCTCCCGGCGGTGATGATGCAGTGGCATCTACAATGGGATTACCGTTGGTGTGCGTTCCTGTTGCAGGTGCCGCGCGAACTGAGCGCGCCGTTCCAGACCATTGGCTATGCGGCGCTGATCTATGGCTTCTGGCCCCAGCTTTCTCGCCTGTGGATCGTCAGTGCGGTGGCCTGCGTTGGGCGGATGGCGTTAAGCAATTACATCCTGCAAACGCTGATATGCACCACGCTTTTCTACCGATTCGGCCTGTTTATGAAATTCGATCGCCTGACGCTGCTGGCGTTTGTTATTCCGGTCTGGATTGTTAACGTGGTGTTTTCAGTTGTCTGGCTGCGTTTTTTCCGTCAGGGCCCGCTGGAATGGGCATGGCGACAGTTAACCGCTCGTGCTTCGGGCGTGTCATTGCGTAATACATCCAGATAACGATCTGGATCACAATCATTAACAAAACGGATGTAAGCGTTTTCATCTGTGTGAGCTTCTTCACGTAGTCTCCTCTCTCTCGCTGCCAGAATAGCCACCTTGCTAAACACAGGGGGTGTCTGTGAGTTGCTGCAATCCTTTAAAGGGTGGTGAATATGATCACCATTCGTGACGTCGCCCGCCAGGCGGGTGTTTCTGTTGCTACTGTCTCCCGTGTGCTGAACAACAGTGCGCTGGTCAGCCCTGAAACGCGTGAAACTGTAATGAAAGCCGTGACCCAGCTGGGGTACCGGCCAAACGCCAATGCCCAGGCGCTGGCGACGCAGGTCAGCGATACCATTGGCGTAGTGGTGATGGACGTGTCGGACGCTTTCTTCGGCGCGCTGGTCAAAGCGGTGGATGTGGTTGCCCAGCAGCACCAGAAATATGTGCTGATTGGCAACAGCTATCACGAGGCTGAAAAAGAGCGTTATGCCATTGAGGTACTGATCCGCCAGCGCTGTAACGCCCTGATTGTGCACTCTAAAGCCCTGAGCGATGAAGAGCTGGCCGGGTTTATGGAGCAGATCCCCGGCATGGTGCTGATCAATCGTATCGTCACCGGCTACGCGCATCGCTGCGTCGGTCTGGATAACATCAGCGGCGCGATGATGGCGACGCGGATGCTCATCAGCAACGGCCATCAGCGCATAGGTTATCTGGCTTCCAGCCACGGTATTGAAGACGACATGATGCGCCGCGAGGGCTGGCAAAACGCCCTGAAAGAGCAGGGCATTGCGCCGCTGGAAAGCTGGGTAGGTACCGGTTCGCCGGACATGCAGGGCGGTGAAGCGGCAATGGTGGAACTGCTGGGGCGTAATCTTCAGCTGACGGCCGTGTTTGCCTATAACGACAGCATGGCGGCAGGTGCGCTTACCGCGCTGAAAGATAATGGCATTGCGGTGCCGCAGCATTTATCGCTGATCGGTTTTGATGATATCCCGATTGCCCGTTACACCGATCCGCAGCTGACAACGGTGCGTTATCCCATTGCGTCGATGGCGAAACTGGCGACAGAGCTGGCGTTACAGGGGGCGGCTGGGCTGTTAGATCCTGACGCAACGCATTGTTTTATGCCGACTTTAGTACGCCGCCATTCGGTCGCTATCCGGCAAACTGTGGCTCCGATCACTAACTGATAACATCACGTGATGTAACCGTTTTCAATCTGTGAGTAAATTCACAGTATCTTAACAAGCCGCTGTCTATGATGTCAGCGTTTTAGGGGCTGAAACACAATGTAACGGTGATTATTCACTTTTACCGTTGTCACAATGCCTCAAACAACGAATAAAACGCATTTCTGGAGCGTTACCGAACACGGAAGCTGGACATTTTATAAGTGAACTTCGGCGATCAGTAACGTTTTATTAACATCTGCCCGCCGACCGTTTTTCACAAGAACTACCCTGCATAAAAAAAACCGGAGATACCATGAATAAGAAGGTGTTGACTCTGTCTGCTGTCATGGCAAGCATGCTTTTTGGCGCAGCAACACACGCAGCGGATACCCGTATTGGCGTGACTATCTATAAATACGACGATAACTTCATGTCCGTTGTGCGTAAAGCAATTGAAAAAGATGCTAAATCAGCGCCAGACGTGCAGCTGCTGATGAATGACTCCCAGAATGACCAGTCCAAACAGAACGATCAGATTGACGTTCTTCTGGCAAAAGGCGTGAAAGCGCTGGCTATTAACCTGGTTGACCCGGCTGCGGCAGGCACGGTGATCGAGAAAGCGCGCGGCCAGAACGTGCCAATTGTCTTCTTCAACAAAGAACCTTCCCGTAAAGCGCTGGACAGCTACGACAAAGCGTATTACGTGGGTACCGACTCCAAAGAGTCCGGGATTATCCAGGGCGATCTGATTGCGAAACACTGGGCGGCGAACCCAAACTGGGATCTGAACAAAGATGGTCAGATTCAGTTCGTTCTGCTGAAAGGCGAACCGGGCCATCCAGATGCTGAAGCACGTACCACCTACGTTATTAAAGAGCTGAACGACAAGGGCCTTAAAACCCAGCAGCTGGCGTTAGACACCGCAATGTGGGATACCGCTCAGGCGAAAGATAAGATGGACGCGTGGCTGTCCGGCCCTAACGCCAACAAAATTGAAGTGGTCATTGCCAACAACGATGCGATGGCAATGGGTGCGGTAGAAGCGCTGAAAGCACACAACAAATCCGCGATTCCTGTATTCGGTGTGGATGCCCTGCCAGAAGCGCTGGCGCTGGTGAAATCTGGCGCTATGGCCGGTACCGTACTGAACGATGCCAACAACCAGGCGAAAGCCACCTTCGATCTGGCGAAAAACCTGGCCGATGGTAAAGGTGCCGCTGACGGGACTAACTGGAAAGTTGACAACAAAATCGTTCGCGTTCCTTACGTGGGCGTAGACCAGTCCAACCTGGCTGAGTTTATCGGTAAATAAGTTATCTGCATTGTCTTCACTGGGCGCAATTCGTTGCGCCCTTTTATAACGCGATATGCGAGGCCAACAAGGTATAATTATGGTCAGCACAACTACTCAGTCGTCCGGTGAATACTTGTTGGAAATGACCGGTGTCAATAAGTCATTCCCCGGTGTTAAGGCGCTCGATAATGTTAATTTAAAAGTTCGTCCTCACTCTATTCATGCATTAATGGGTGAAAACGGTGCGGGTAAATCAACATTATTAAAATGCCTTTTTGGGATCTATCAAAAAGATTCTGGCAGCATTCTTTTTCAGGGAAAAGAGATCGACTTCCATTCAGCGAAAGAAGCGCTGGAGAACGGTATCTCGATGGTACACCAGGAATTAAACCTGGTCCTGCAACGTTCAGTTATGGATAATATGTGGTTGGGTCGTTATCCAACCAAAGGTGTCTTTGTCGATCAGGATAAAATGTATCGCGACACCAAAGCCATTTTTGATGAGCTGGATATTGATATCGACCCGCGCGCCCGCGTCGGGACATTATCCGTTTCCCAGATGCAGATGATCGAAATTGCCAAAGCGTTCTCCTATGATGCGAAAATTGTGATCATGGATGAACCGACATCGTCATTAACGGAAAAAGAGGTTAACCACCTTTTTACCATTATTCGTAAGCTGAAAGATCGCGGCTGTGGCATTGTCTATATCTCACATAAAATGGAAGAGATCTTCCAGCTGTGCGATGAAATCACCATCCTGCGCGACGGTCAGTGGATTGCCACCCAGCCGCTGGAAGGGCTGGACATGGACAAGATCATCGCCATGATGGTTGGCCGTTCTCTGAACCAGCGCTTCCCGGATAAAGAAAACAAGCCAGGCGAAGTGATTCTGGAGGTGCGTAACCTGACCTCGCTGCGTCAGCCGTCTATCCGCGATGTCTCTTTCGATCTGCACAAGGGGGAGATCCTTGGCATCGCAGGGCTGGTGGGCGCTAAGCGCACCGATATCGTGGAAACCCTGTTTGGTATCCGTGAGAAAGCCGAAGGCACCATTACGCTGCACGGTAAGAAGATCAACAACCACAACGCCAACGAAGCCATTAATAATGGCTTTGCGCTGGTGACGGAAGAGCGTCGTTCCACCGGTATTTACGCTTATCTGGATATTAACTTTAACTCGTTAATTTCTAATATTCGCAATTACAAAAACAAGGTCGGGCTGCTGGATAATTCCCGCATGAAGAGCGATACCCAGTGGGTGATTGACTCCATGCGCGTGAAAACGCCGGGCCACCGCACGCAAATTGGCTCACTTTCGGGAGGAAACCAGCAGAAAGTCATTATTGGTCGCTGGCTATTAACCCAGCCTGAAATTCTGATGCTGGATGAACCTACGCGCGGTATCGACGTGGGTGCAAAATTTGAGATTTACCAGCTTATCGCAGAGCTGGCGAAAAAAGATAAAGGGATCATTATTATTTCTTCCGAAATGCCGGAATTGTTAGGGATCACAGACCGTATTCTGGTTATGAGCAATGGTCTCGTTGCCGGTATTGTTGAAACCAAAACGACAACGCAAAACGAAATTTTGCGTCTTGCGTCTTTGCACCTTTAAGATCAGGGGCTCCTCATGAGTGCGTTAAATAAAAAAAGTTTTCTCACTTATCTGAAAGAAGGCGGTATTTACGTTGTTCTTTTAGTCTTGCTGGCGATTATTATTTTCCAGGACCCTACGTTCTTAAGTCTGCTGAACTTGAGTAACATTCTGACCCAGTCTTCCGTACGTATTATTATCGCGCTTGGCGTGGCGGGGCTTATCGTTACCCAGGGGACTGACCTTTCGGCAGGGCGCCAGGTGGGTCTGGCGGCGGTCATTGCGGCGACCCTGTTGCAGTCGATGGAAAACGCCAACAAGGTATTCCCGGAGATGGCGACCATGCCGATTTTCGTGGTGATCCTGATCGTGTGTGCCATCGGCGCGGTAATTGGCCTGATTAACGGCATCATCATTGCTTACCTGAACGTGACGCCATTCATCACTACGCTTGGCACGATGATCATCGTTTATGGTATCAACTCCCTGTACTACGATTTCGTCGGCGCGTCTCCAATCTCTGGCTTCGACAGCGGCTTCTCGACCTTCACGCAGGGGTTTGTTGCGCTCGGCAGCTTCCGTCTCTCCTATATCACCTTCTATGCGCTGATTGCGGTGGCATTCGTCTGGATCCTGTGGAACAAAACCCGCTTCGGTAAAAACATCTTTGCTATCGGCGGTAACCCGGAAGCGGCGAAGGTCTCCGGGGTCAACGTGGCTCTGAACCTGCTGATGATTTATGCCCTGTCCGGGGTCTTCTACGCCTTCGGCGGGATGCTGGAAGCAGGCCGTATCGGCTCTGCAACCAACAACCTCGGCTTTATGTACGAACTGGATGCGATTGCGGCCTGCGTGGTTGGCGGCGTCTCCTTCAGCGGCGGCGTGGGTACCGTGCTGGGCGTGGTGACCGGTGTGATCATCTTCACCGTTATCAACTACGGCCTGACCTACATCGGTGTGAACCCGTACTGGCAGTACATTATCAAGGGTGCGATCATCATCTTCGCAGTTGCCCTGGATTCACTGAAGTACGCGCGTAAGAAATAAGCGCTGGAATGAAAGAACCCGCAGCGATGCGGGTTTTTTTATGAGAAAAGTGAAGCGATAAGCGATTTTGAAACGGGCACTAGTCCGGTTTGAAGCCCAAAGGGTTTAAAGATTTTATTTATGACGTCAGCGGAATAATTGCCTCTGTTATTTTCTACATCCGACAATGTTTTCCGGGATACGCTGACCAGCTTTGCATATTCATCCTGCTTCAGCCCTAACACCTCGACCCTGAGCCTTTTCAGCGCCTCTCCCTGTGTGATTTTCCCCAGCAAAATGTCCCGTATGGCTGCATGCAGTACAGCCTGGCGATCGAGAGTACTAATCCGCGTTAAGCCTTGTGTAACGCGTTGCCTCTTCACTACCGATGGTTTATCCGGCTCTTCCGCCTCGTCATGATGTCGCTTTTTATTTACGCTGCGTACTTGAGCTAATGTCTGTAAAAGCTCTGATTCAGCTTCATTAGGTGTTTTCATAATAAACCCCAACGGGAAAGTTTATCCGGGATGTAGCGAAAACCCATCGCGGGCATTTCCATTATCTGTTCGGGAACGCCTCGCGCCGCCAGCCTTTCCGGGAGATCAATAAGCTGAACGGCTGTTTCATGCAGAGCATCAAGTAATGTTGCGGGAGGGATCCACTCCGCCAGCGTTTGTGCGATAGTGTTGAAATTATAATCCCCCCCTGATTCGCAAGATAATGACCACTTCAGGGTTCTTGGTATCCCTTCAGGATCGGCTTTCATCGGCGCAAAGTCATATACAGGGGAGAGCATAATTTGATTTTCAGCCTTCACAAAGGCGGTATTTCGCCCATGGTTGTCACTATTTCCAAAAATAATATTTAGCAGATCGCGACGCACCCATTCTGTTACAAATCCCGGAATATCAAACTGATAACCCTGCTGCTGGACCATATGGCTGGAGGTGATTTTATTAATTAACGCGCGCAACGTTGTCTCATGATCAAGGAGGGTGCCGGGTGCCTTTTGTAATAGCGAATACACCGATTCCATACCCAGCCTGACCAGTTGGTCCTGCTCATTTCTCACTATGTCGAAACGCGGTAACCACAGAGACGGGTAATGGCTACCTTCTTCAAGGCGCATTGTTTCCACTGGGATCGTGGAAAAACCCATCGCGTTAAGCTCATGATAATAATGGAATTCAGCTCGCAGAATATTACAATCCACTTCTGTCCTGTTACCGCGTGGATATTTAACCAAATAATAGCGGTCCCGGTTATCCGGCTCGTTTTGCCAGGTATCGATCCAGATGGCATCAGTTTCACTACAGCGCAGCAAAAGTTTAGGCGCTTCACCGCCAGCACCGGTTGCACCACCCGCCGCCGCGCCTCTTTCCTGGGCATAATCCAAAAAATCGGCCGCACGATCGATGACGTCCGCAACCGTAAACGTTTTAGTGCTGGCGAATTTATTCCATTCTGGGACGGATTCCTTTATGCGCAAATTCCCCACAGGGGACATTGTGCCAAATTTCAGCAATAAGAAATTTTGCTGGCCAACGGGTAACTCACTGATGTCGAGCGCATTAATCCAGTAACGGCGGCTTGCTCCGGCGGGAATGATATCGTCGATAAATCGCAGCCAGCCCGGTTGGCCATGGTCATCAAAAAAGAGTGATACAGGGTGATTGACTGAGACTGCGTGAAAATCATCATAGTCGAGAAAATTAATCGCATACTCAGTAAGATAGTCTAACTGCGTGATATTCCAGTCATTTTTTTCACTTCCAGGATATTTGATGAGAGCGATATCCGTCCATGTTTCGTTCAGATATGCCTGTACGGTTAACGTCTCCATCTCACCTCCATAACGCGACAATGTGTAAAATATTACTCATAGTCAGTGATATAAACAAGTATTGCTACTTATATCACTCATTAGGTATCTAAAAAGAGAGTAATGCGTTTTATATCACGCACTGTAGATCTGGATTACTTCTTCTGAATTTCCAGCAACTGCTCTGGCGTTACCGCCGGATAACCCTGCGCATCCTCCGGCACTTCGTGCATCGTTGGGATCGGCACCAGCGGGCCTAAAAAGCGCGGTTCACGTTTGAACAGGTACAGGTCAGCCAGCGCGCCGAAACGGGCGCCAAACTCACGCACGCGCACGCTCAGCATATCTTTTGGCGATGGCACCGCATAACACTGCGCCTGAATGCCCATATGCAGGGCGATAAACAGCGCCCGCTCGCAGTGGAAACGCTGGGTAATGATGATGAAATCATTGGTGTCGAACACCTTGCGGGTACGCACGATGGAATCAAGCGTGCGGAATCCGGCGTAGTCGAGCACGATATCGGCCGGGTCGACGCCTGCGGCAATCAGATCTTTGCGCATCGTCACCGGCTCGTTATAGCTTTGCAGCGCGTTATCGCCGCTCAACAGCAGATAGTTCACCTTGCCGCTGTTATAGGCGTTCAGCGCGCCCTGAATACGATACCGGTAATACTGATTTATGACGCCGGTGCGGTAATACTTGGCGGTGCCAAGCACCACGCCAACCTGACGGTAGGGGAGGTCCTGTAGGTCATCAAAAATGTAGGGGGCTGTTTTCCAGCTCATCCAGCGGTCGAGACCCAGCACGATCAACAGCAGTATGCCGACCAGGACAGACAGGCTGTAAAACACGCGCTTTAACATGCAAATGGCTCGTACCGATGATGAAATTTCCCTCAGGCTACTGTACCCGCCTGGTTAGCGCAAGAAACAGCGATTCAACTGAGGGGTTTTTCGTCAGACTGGCGGGCAACTCTGCCCGCCGAACAGATTATGCCAGCAGCACGCGGTCGATGGTTGAACAGCCCAGCGCTTTCAGCGTGGCTGCGGTCGCATCCCACTGGATCAGCGGCGCATCGGCCTTTTCAGCCAGGATTGCGCGCTGAATATCCGGGTAGTCATACCCGTTCAGGCTAAGCAGGTTCAGGGCGCCCTGGAGCGGAGGCAGCGTCGGGTTAAACGCGGCGTTCTCTGCATAGCTGCCGGTGAAGATGCGGCCGTCGCGGCACTGAAGGGCGACGCCGCTTGGTGATTTGCTGTATGGCGTGTGGCTTTTATTGGCGGCGGCAATGGCCGCTTCGCTCAGCTCATCCCCTGAGAGCGCATAACCGTGGTCCTGCTCGTCCATCAGCAGGGTTTTGATCTCAAGATCTTTCGGGCCGAAAGCATCCGGCAGGTAATCACGCAGCGTATGCGGTGCGCGTCCCGGCAGGTTGATACGCAGTTCAAGACCGCTGTTCAGCTCATTCATAAACTGGCGGCAGTGGCCGCAAGGGGTATAGTTGACGGTGATGGCGCGCAGGGCTTTTTCGCCGCGTAGCCAGGCGTGACTGATGGCGCTCTGCTCCGCATGGACGGTTTGCTGCATGGTCGCACCGAGAAACTCCATGTTTCCGCCGAAGTACCAGGTCCCGCTCACACCGCGCGCAATTGCGCCTACGTTAAAATGGGAAAGGTCAGCGCGGGCGCAGGCAGCCGCCAGGGGCAGCAGGGCGAAAGCCAGCGCGTCTTCGTCCAGCCCCGTTGCCTGTTTAAGCGTCGTGACCTGATCTGCCGTCAGCAGGGCGGGGAAATGCGCATCCGCCAGAACCGGAGCCAGGGCTGATTGCAAATTCTCTGCAAGCTGAGAGAAAGCAGCTTGAAAACGTGGATGCATGACGTTGCCTCATCAAGGTTAATGGATCGGTAGTGTACGGAGCCGTACGGCCTTTATATGTGATCCAAATCTCATTATGTGTGCAACTTATGAAATGAAAATGAAATTTGCGCGACGCATCGCAAATTTTAGCCCATTACTGCCAGAATAATCGGGAAGATAAACGGCGCGACCAGGGAAGTGATAATCCCGCAGATCACCAGCGCCAGCGAGCTGAATGCCCCTTCCTGATAATCCAGTTCCGCGCAGCGTGCGGTGCCCAGCGCGTGCGAGGCGGTACCCATCGCCAGACCGCGTGCCGCTTTGGTACGAATTTTCATGATATTCAGCAGCGTATGACCAAACACCGCGCCCAGGATACCGACGAAAATCACGCACACGGCGCTGATGGCCGGAATGCCCCCGATGCTGCCGCCCACGGCCATGGCAATCGGCGTGGTGACGGATTTAGGCAGGATAGAGGCGGCGATCTGCGGCGATGCGCCCATCATTAAGGCCACCGAGGTGCCGGTGATCATCGCAACAAGGCTCCCCACGAAGCAGATGGTTATGATGGATTTCCAGCGCGCGCGGATCTGATGCAGTTGCTCATATAAAGGAAACGCCAGCGCCACCACGGCAGGCTGCAACAAATCGTTAAGGATCTTGCTCCCGGCGAAGTAACGCTCATAAGAAATGCCGGTGAGCAGCAGAAAAGGAATAATCACCACCATGGCGACCAGCAGCGGGTTGAGCAACGGCATTTTGAAACGCACCGCAAGCTTACGCGCAGCAAAGAACACCACCAGGGTTAACGGCAGGGACCACCAGATATTCGCCATCATTTTTTTGTTTTCTCCCCGACGACCTTACGTTCGCCATGCACAATGTGTGAACTCCAGCTGACGACCAGGAAAACCACCAGCGTACTGATGGCGCAGGAGACCACAATCGGGCCGAACTGCGCTTTAAGCACATCGTAATACTGCATAACCCCAACGCCGATAGGCACAAAAAGCAGGGCCATGTAGCGAATGAGAACGAAGCACCCTGGGTTGACCCATTTTGCGGGCAGCACCTGTAATGCCAGCAGTACAAACAGGATCAGCATGCCGATAATGCTGCCAGGTATCGTAATCGGCAGCAGCGAAGCGATAAAAATGCCGGCGTACAGGCAGGCATAAATGAGGACGAAGGCGCGAAGGTATTGCCAGATAGTATTCAGTGATTTGCTCATGGTGAAAGTCCTTGCTGAGACGTATTCATCATACAATTAAACCTGAAAATGTGCCACGGATCACATCATGAATTTTGGGCATACCAGACATTCCGGAATGGAACGCCGGGCTTTCAACATACATAGAGAGCAGCTACTATAGCGCGTCTTTTTTCACAGGTACTCAGAATGCGTGTTTTACTGGCCCCGATGGAAGGCGTGCTCGACTCTCTCGTGCGCGAGCTGCTTACCGAGGTGAACGATTACGATCTCTGCGTGACGGAGTTTCTGCGCGTGGTCGATATGTTGCTGCCAGAAAAATCATTTTATCGTCTCTGTCCGGAACTGCATCGTCAGAGCCGCACGCCGTCCGGTACGCTGGTGCGCGTCCAGCTGCTCGGCCAGTATCCTGAGTGGCTGGCTGAAAACGCCGCCCGCGCGGTAGCGCTTGGTTCGTACGGCGTCGATCTTAACTGCGGCTGTCCGTCAAAGCTGGTCAACGGCAGCGGCGGGGGGGCGACGCTACTTAAAGATCCGGAGCTGATTTATCGCGGCGCAAAGGCCATGCGTGAGGCAGTGCCATCGCATCTGCCGGTGACGGTCAAAGTCCGTCTGGGATGGGACAGCGGCGATAAGCAGTTTGAAATTGCTGACGCGGTGCAGCAGGCGGGCGCCACCGAGCTGGTGGTGCACGGGCGAACCAAAGAGGATGGTTATAAAGCCGAGCGCATTAACTGGCAGGCGATTGGCGAGATCCGCAAACGGCTTACGATTCCGGTGATTGCCAACGGCGAAATCTGGGATTACGAGAGCGCGCAGGCCTGCCTCAAAGAGACCGGCTGTAATGCCGTGATGATTGGCCGCGGTGCGCTGAACGTGCCGAACCTCAGCCGGGTGGTGAAATATAATGAACCGCGGATGCCGTGGGCGGATGTGGTGAAACTACTGCAAAAATACACGCGGCTGGAAAAGCAGGGCGATACCGGCTTGTATCACGTCGCGCGCATTAAACAGTGGCTGAGTTATTTGCGTAAAGAGTACGACGACGCGCTGGGATTATTTCAGGAGATCCGTACCCTACAGACGTCTGCGGATATTGCCCGGGTGATCCAGTCGAAGTCCTGAGCGAAGTGTGAAGAGTTTGCCCGGCGCGGAGCCGGGCAACGGAATCAGAAAATCATCTTGAATACGCCGGTTACCACCAGCAGCCCTATCAGAAATATAATCAAAATAACCCACAATAATATTTTCATTCGCCTCTCCTGCATATGTCTGTCGAAGTAAGTGTAGCAGTCAATTCATAATTAGCATGAATACATGAAATTAACTCATTGTCTTGGGGAATAAATTTTCGGATATGAAAATGTATAACAATATGCGGATTGCCACGCGTTACTAAAAAACGGAACGTCAGTAAGCGTAAGTTGCGCCTTTATTTTTTTTGAGTTCATGGCGTAATGAAACGTTCTCTTACTTTATCTCTGAGTGCTCCTCTTGTTTTTATGCTGGCCGCCTGCGCGCCGGAACATGCCACGGTGTCTCCAGTAAAAACGCAAGCCGCCGCCGCAACTGTAAATACCCAACTGCGTCATGCCGACTGGCCAAAAAGCGAATGGTGGAAAGACTTTAACGACCCCCAGCTCAACGCGCTGATCGACAAAGCGCTGGCGGATGCGCCGGATATGCAAATTGCCCGTCAGCGTATCACCCTGGCGGAAGCACTGGCGAAAGCCGCTGTCGCTGCTGAGGGTCCACAAATGGATTTTTCCGCAGATGTGGAACGGCAAAAGATGTCGGCAGAGGGGTTGATGGGGCCATTTGCACTGACCGACCCGGCAGCGGGGACCACCGGCCCCTGGTATACCAACGGCACCTTTGGTCTGACGGCGGGTTGGGATCTGGATTTATGGGGTAAAAACCGCGCCCAAATTGAGGCCCGCATCGGTAAGGTGAATGCGCAAAAAGCGGAGCTGGAGCAGACCCGCCAGCTGCTCGCCAGCAGCGTCGCGCGGCTGTACTGGGACTGGCAGACCGAGGCCGCGGTGGGTGACGTGCTCGCGCAGATCAAACGGGAGCAGGAAAATATCATCGGTGCCGATAGGGAGCTTTATCAGCACGGCATTACCTCCTCGGTGGAAGGGGTTGAAACGGATATCAGTGCCAGCAAAACCGATGAACAGCTCGCTGACGTGCACGGCAAAATGAAGGCCATTGAGGCGCGTCTGAATGCGTTGACCAATACCCCTTCAGTCACGCTCGCACGGCATGCCTTACCTGACGCAGAGGCATCGCTGCCATCAACGCTCGGTTATGAACTGCTGGCTCGGCGCCCGGATTTGCAGGAGGCGCACTGGTATATCGAAGCATCCATGAGCGAAGTCGATGCCGCCAGAGCCGCGTTCTACCCTGACATCAATTTGATGGCGTTTTTGCAGCAGGATGCATTGCACCTGAGCGACCTGTTCCGCTCATCTGCGCAGCAAATGGGCGTAACCGCGGGGCTGACGCTGCCAATTTTTGACAGCGGTCGGTTGAATGCGAACCTGGATATCGCCCAGGCGCAAAACAACCTCTCCGTGGCGAACTACAACAAGGCCGTGGTAGATGCCGTAAACCAGGTCGCCCGGACGGCCAGCGAAGTGGAAACGCTGACCGCCAAAAATCAGCACCAGCAGCAGATCGAAAAAGATGCGGCGCGCGTCGTTGCGCTGGCACAGGCGCGCTTCAGCGCGGGGATCATTGCCGGCTCCCGGGTGAGTGAAGCAAAAATTCCGGCGCTCAAAGAGCGTATTGCCGGGTTGATGCTGAAAGGTCAGTACGTGGATGCCACGCTCCAGCTCACTTCCGCGCTCGGTGGCGGATATCATCACGGCTAAAGTTGCGCATTATCTATACTTACCTCTTTGCAGATTTTCAGGAGGTGGATATGACGCGAGTCGCAATTGTTACCGCATCGGATTCAGGAATTGGCAAAACGACGGCCCTGATGCTGGCCGAACGCGGGTTTGATGTCGGAGTAACCTGGCATTCAGATGAGAAAGGGGCGCTGGCAACCTGCCGTGAAATTGAAGCGCGTGGGCAGCGTGCCGAGGCCATCCATCTCGACTTAAGCAATTTGCCGGAAGGTGCAAAGGCCATTGAAACCCTGATTACGCGTTTCGGGCGGCTGGATGTGCTGGTTAACAATGCCGGGGCGATGAATAAAGCGCCATTTCTGGACCTGTCGTTTGACGACTGGCGGCACATATTCACCGTTGACGTGGACGGCGCATTTCTCTGCTCGCAAATCGCGGCGCGTCAGATGGTGAAGCAGGGGGAAGGGGGGCGGATCGTGAACATCACCTCGGTGCATGAACATACGCCATTGCCGGACGCCAGCGCCTATACGGCGGCCAAACATGCGCTGGGCGGGTTAACCAGGTCGATGGCGCTGGAGCTGGTCAAACATAAGATTCTGGTGAACGCCGTTGCGCCCGGAGCGATCGCCACGCCGATGAATGATATGGACGACAGCGAAGTGAAAGAAGGCTCAATGCCGGAAATCCCGCTGGCACGGCCAGGGCATACCAAAGAAATTGCCAGCCTGGTGGCGTGGCTGTGTGACAGCGACGCCAGCTACACCACCGGGCAGTCGTTTATCGTCGACGGCGGTTTTATGCTGGCGAATCCGCAGTTTAAGCCGGAGGGATAGGTTCCCCTCACCCTAACCCTCTCCCACAGGGAGAGGGAACTAAAAACCCCCTCTCCCTGTGGGAGAGGGCCGGGGTGAGGGCATCAGGCCGCACTCACTCCTGATCCCGCCTCTTCTCTCTGTGCCGCATCCACAGCCGTACCCCAATCACCACCGCAACAACCAGGATCAACCAGGCCCAGTGTTTTAGATGCTGATCGAGATTATGCAGCCACGGACCTATTACTTCGCCACCCACGTAGCCAAGCGTGGTGAAAATCAGCGCCCAGGCAATCGCCCCGAGAATGTTCAGCGGCAGGAAGATTTTCGGCGGTAAGCGGCTCGCGCCAATCAGTATTGGCCCAATGATGCGAAAGCCGTACATAAAGCGGGTGCCAATCACAAACAGCCAGGGACGTCGCTGGATAAGCCGCTGAGCACGGCGAATTTTCTTTTGATGCTTAGTAAAACGTTGCAAAAGGGTCGGGCCAAAGCGCAGCCCCAGAAAGTAGAGCAGCTGATCGCCAATCATACCGCCCAACGCGACGGCGGCGACCACCAGCGAGAATTTCAGCAATCCCTGATGTGCGGCCACCCCGCCCAGCAGCGTGATGGTTTCGCCTTCCGCGACGCTGCCGATCACCAGCGCGGCGTATCCATATTGTTCAATAAGACCGTTGATATCCATTACGTAAACGTCATCTCCCTTACTGTGCCTGCGTTAAGCATATACCCCATCCATCAACCGCGCGGCAATCAACGGAAATTTCCCACTGTACATAAAATAATCTAAAGCCTGCATTATACTTAAGCTATCGCTGACGGGCCGACAACAAGGGGGCGTTATGAACCATGTCTGGGGACTTTTCTCCCATCCCGATCGTGAAATGCAGGTGATCCGTAACGAGAACGAAACGGTCGCGCATCACTATACCCACCATGTCCTGCTGATGGCAGCGGTGCCGGTGGTCTGCGCGTTTATTGGTACTACGCAGATAGGCTGGAACTTTGGTGACGGCACCGTGGTTCAGCTTTCCTGGTTTACCGGACTGTACCTGGCCATTCTGTTTTATGGCCTGATGCTGGCCGGGGTGGCGGTTATGGGGCGGGTCATCCACTGGATGGCGCGCAACTATCCGCAGCGCCCGTCGCTGGCACACTGTATGGTCTTCGCCGGATACGTCGCGACCCCGCTGTTTTTAAGCGGTATTGTCGCGCTCTATCCACTGGTCTGGCTGTGCGCGCTGATCGGTACGGTTGCCCTCTTTTACACCGGTTATCTGCTGTATGTAGGGGTGCCAACCTTCCTCAATATCAATAAAGAAGAGGGCCTGAGCTTCTCCAGCTCCACGCTTGCCATCGGCGTACTGGTTCTTGAGGCGCTACTGGCCCTGACGGTTATTCTGTGGGGTTATGGATACCGTCTCTTTTAAGCTCACTGCATTGCTGGCGTAAATGCCAGCAATGCAGCATCTGTTCACGATTCTCCGCTGGCGACAACGCACGGTGACCGCTATGATGCCGATGCCAGCCTGCGTTTATCCGTTGACGCAGGCGGTGTACGTCATTACGTGCGTGAATAATTATCAGAAGTCTCACCATGCTGAAATTCCGAGTTTCATTACTGAGCCTGGCGCTGCTGCTGGGTGCGTCCGCTGCCGCGCCAGCCATCGCCAAAACGACCGCAGTCGCCACCGCTGCTGCGCAACCCCAGATTGCGTCCGGCAGCGCGATGATCGTTGACCTGAATACCAACAAGGTGATCTACGCCAGTCATCCGGATCTGGTGCGCCCGATCGCTTCCATAACCAAAGTCATGACCGCGATGGTAGTGCTTGATGCACGACTGCCGCTGGACGAAAAGCTGAAGGTGGATATCAGCCACACGCCAGAGATGAAAGGGATCTACTCTCGCGTGCGTCTGAACAGTGAAATCAGCCGTAAAAATATGCTGCTGCTGGCGCTGATGTCCTCTGAGAACCGCGCGGCGGCGAGCCTTGCCCATCATTATCCTGGTGGTTACGACGCGTTTATTCGCGCGATGAACGCCAAAGCCAAAGCGCTGGGGATGAAAAATACCCATTTCGTGGAGCCAACCGGTCTGTCGATCCATAACGTCTCGACGGCGCGTGATTTAACCAAGCTGCTGATCGCCAGTAAGCAATACCCGCTGATTGGTCAGCTCAGCACCACGCGTGAGGAGATGGCGACATTCTCGAGCCCGGCGTATACGCTGCCGTTCCGCAACACTAACCATCTGGTGTATCGCGATAACTGGAATATTCAGTTAACCAAGACCGGATTCACTAATGCGGCAGGGCACTGCCTGGTGATGCGCACCGTGTTTAACGGTAAGCCAGTGGCGCTGGTGGTGATGGATGCCTTCGGCAAATATACCCACTTTGCGGACGCCAGCCGCCTGCGCACCTGGATTGAAACCGGGAAAGTGCAGCCGGTGCCGGCTTCAGCGCTGGCGTATAAAAAGCAGAAAGCGGAACAGATGGCGACGGCGCAGAACGATTAGGAAAAAGCAAAACGGTAACGCATGTTACCGTTTTTTATGTTTTCTCCCTCTCCCTGTGGGAGAGGGCCGGGGTGAGGGCACCAGACCGCACTGCGTTTATTCCGGCAGCGTCCAGTCCCCGTCGTTGAGCGGGCGCTGCATCATCACCGTGTCCCGCCAGTCGCCTTTTTTATATCCCACACTTCTGAGCTGACCCACAATTTCGAAACCGTGCTTTTTATGCAGCCGCAACGACCCGGGGTTATTTTGCCCGTCGCCGACCACGGCAATCATCTGCCGCCACGGTCCTTGTTCACAACGGGCGATCAGTGCCTGGAGTAAGGCCGAGCCAAACCCGCGGCCGGTGGTGCTGGCATCCACATAAATGGATTCTTCAAGGGTATAGCGATAAGCCTGGCGTGGACGATAAAACGTGGCGTAGCAGTAGCCGACAACAATGCCGCGATACAGCGCAACCAGCCACGGTAAACCGCTGTCGGTCACGCTCTTCATCCGCTGACGCATCTCATCGACGGTGGGGGGAACTTCCTCGAAGGACGCACGGCCATGAAGCACATGCCAGGCGTATATCGCCGAGATGGCATGCGCATCGTCAGGAAGGGCGTCGCGCACCTCGATTTCAGTTTCGGGGAAAGTTTCTACAGCCGACATGTTCTGCCCGCTCCTTGTTTGGAAAGCCAGAGAAACGTTTCTCTGGCAACAGGCAGATACTCTAGTACGTTTGAGGAGAGCTTAACAATCTCTTAAATTTGGCTATATGAGTTCATCAGAGGCTTGCGTATTGTGCTGCTCTGATTCGGCACTCTCTTTCCAGTATTTCTTCCGCGTTGTCTTACCAATGCCGGGGTTCATACTGTTTGTAGGGTCATTTTTGCGATAAAACTGTTTAAGCGTCTCCGGCGCTTTATACAGGTGTCCCACGTTGTGCTCGGCAGGATATTGCGCGCCACGCTCGTGCAGCAGCGCCAGCATCTGTTCTTTCAGCGCGTGTGCATCAACCCCTTTTTTCACGATGTAATCCTGGTGGAAGACATAGCACATAAAGTGGCCGTAATAGAGCTTATGCACCAGCTTGCTGTCGATCTCCGGCGGCAGATGTTCAAACCACTCGGTATCGTTGCGACGCAGGGCGATATCCAGCGCCAGAATATCCTCCACTTCTTCGGAATGCACCGCCTGATAACGGATAGCGGCACCCGCCGCGGCGAAACGATGCAGGAAGGCTTTGCTGCCTTCTTCCGGCGTGCAGGCAAAGAAATCCCCGTCGGCGGTTTTGAAGAATTCGGTGAGCCAGCTCTGCGCTTCGTCAATTCCGTCCCCGGCCATTTTCAGCAGCAGATGGTGCTCATACTTGTCGCGCCAGGTCTTCATCCGCTCCGGTAAATGCGCCGGGAAGACGTTGCCCAGCTTCTGCATAAAGCGGTCGGTGAAGTGCGGCTTGAAGAGCGACACTTTCTCCAGCATCGCATCGGTGCGGCCCTTCATGGTGAAGAAGAACGGCATTTTGTCGGTGCCGAGCTTGTCGATCATCAGGAAGGTATCTTTGCCGTAGCGCTCGGCGATGTCGTAAATGTCCCGGTGCATATACTCGCCCGCCACCGGCAGGTGAGTGAACTCGGCCAGAATATGACGGCGGATCTCCGTCAGCACCTCCGGCTGATTGGTGCCGATGTAAAACACCTGCTGCTTTTTCTCTGCCGGGAAGGTATCGAGGCGCACCGCAAAAACGGCCAGCTTGCCCGCGCAGCCGGAGGATTCAAACAGGCGATCCGGATCGGCGTTATAGCGCGCCGGTGTATCGGCATTGATATCGCGCACGCGGGTGATGTAATCGTGGTCATGCGCGTGACGGCCATCGTGCTGAACGTCTTCGTCCTTCACGCGGTCATCGTCAAGTTTGCTGAGGATCTGCTCTGGCGTTACGCCCAGATCGATCCCCAAATGGTTAACCAGCGTCAGCTTGCCGTTTTCATCGATACGGGCAAACAGCGACATCTCCGTGTAGGCCGGGCCGCGCTGCACCAGCGAGCCGCCGGAGTTATTGCAGATCCCGCCGATCACCGAGGCACCAATGCACGACGAGCCGATCACCGAGTGCGGTTCGCGACCCAGCGGCTTAAGCGCCTTTTCCAGCGAGTAGAGCGTGGTGCCGGGGAAGGCGAGTACCTGTTCGCCCTTGTCCAGCAGGTGCAGTTTGTCGAGGCGCAGGGTGCTGATAATCACGATGTCACGATCGTAATCGTTGCCGTTCGGCGTGGAGCCTTCAGTCAGGCCGGTGTTAGCAGCCTGCATTAAAATAATCTTGTCTGCCGCAACGCAGGCGCTGAGCACGCGCCACAGTTCGAGCAACGTACCGGGGAAGACCACCGCCAGTGCCTCGCCCTGACCGGAGCGGAAGCCCTTGCGGTAGCGGGCGGTTTTAGCCGGGTCGGTAAGCAGGTGAGAGTGACCAACCAGGCGCGACAGTTCGTTAATAAATGTAGTGTTATCGTCAGTTCGAACAGAAGACATCTTCCACTCCTTGTGGTGGGGCAAATTTCTCGCTGTAAAGCATAGCGCGATTAGCCGTTGAGCGGTCGGGTATTCATGAGAAAAATCAGAGAATAACCCTGCAAGGTTTTCAGGCTTTGTGGCACACTGCGCTTTTCGCACGGTCTGGCCGGGTGCTTCCCGCGGTTATTGATGAGAGAGAATAACAACATGAAATGGCTATGTTCTGTAGGTGTCGCCGTCAGCCTGGCGCTGCAACCTGCGCTGGCAGAGGATTTGTTTGGTAATCACCCGCTCACGCCCGAAGCCCGCGACGCCTTTGTCACGGATTTACTCAAAAAGATGACGGTCGATGAGAAAATCGGCCAGCTGCGCCTGATCAGCGTCGGCCCGGATAACCCGAAAGAAGCAATTCGCGAGATGATCAAAGACGGGCAGGTAGGCGCCATTTTTAACACCGTTACCCGCCAGGATATCCGCAAGATGCAGGATCAGGTGATGGAGCTGAGCCGCCTGAAAATCCCACTGTTCTTCGCTTATGACGTGGTGCACGGCCAGCGTACCGTCTTCCCGATTAGCCTCGGCTTAGCCTCCTCCTTTAACCTCGATGCGGTGAAAACCGTCGGGCGCGTATCGGCATATGAAGCCGCAGACGACGGCCTGAACATGACCTGGGCGCCGATGGTTGACGTCTCTCGCGATCCGCGCTGGGGCCGCGCTTCGGAGGGCTTTGGAGAAGACACGTATTTAACCGCCACGATGGGCAAAACCATGGTGGAAGCGATGCAGGGCAAAAGTCCGGCAGATCGTTACTCGGTGATGACCAGCGTCAAGCACTTCGCCGCCTACGGCGCGGTGGAGGGCGGTAAAGAGTACAACACCGTCGACATGAGCCCGCAGCGCCTGTTTAACGACTACATGCCGCCATACAAGGCAGGGCTGGACGCGGGCAGCGGGGCGGTGATGGTAGCGCTGAACTCTCTCAACGGCACGCCTGCCACCTCCGATTCGTGGCTGCTGAAAGACGTGTTGCGCGACCAGTGGGGCTTCAAGGGCATCACCGTTTCTGACCACGGCGCGATTAAAGAGCTGATCAAACACGGCACGGCGTCTGACCCGGAAGATGCGGTACGCGTGGCGCTCAAGTCCGGCATCAACATGAGCATGAGCGACGAGTACTACAGCAAATACCTGCCGGGGCTGGTGAAGAGCGGCAAGGTGACGATGGCAGAGCTGGACGACGCCGCTCGCCACGTGCTGAACGTGAAATATGACATGGGACTGTTTAACGATCCTTACAGCCATCTGGGGCCGAAGGATTCAGACCCGGCGGACACCAACGCCGAAAGCCGTCTGCACCGTAAAGAAGCCCGGGAAGTAGCTCGCGAAAGCCTGGTGCTGTTGAAAAACCGTCTCGACACGCTGCCGCTGAAAAAATCCGGCACCATTGCCGTGGTCGGTCCGCTGGCCGACAGCAAGCGCGACGTCATGGGCAGCTGGTCCGCCGCAGGCGTGGCGGATCAGTCCGTTACCGTGCTGACCGGCATTAAGAGCGCCGTGGGTGATAACGCAAAAGTGGTTTACGCCAAAGGTGCGAACGTCACCGACGATAAAGACATCGTGACCTTCCTCAACCAGTATGAGGAAGCGGTGAAGGTGGATGCGCGCACGCCGAAAGAGATGCTCGACGAAGCGGTTAACGCCGCGAAGCAGTCCGACGTGGTGGTCGCGGTGGTGGGTGAAGCGCAGGGGATGGCGCACGAAGCCTCCAGCCGTACCGATATTACCATTCCGCAGAGCCAGCGCGATCTGATCGCGGCCCTGAAAGCCACCGGCAAGCCGCTGGTGCTGGTGCTGATGAACGGGCGTCCGCTGGTGCTGGTGAAAGAAGATCAGCAGGCTGACGCCATTCTGGAAACCTGGTTCGCCGGTACCGAAGGCGGTAACGCCATTGCCGACGTGCTGTTTGGCGATTACAACCCGTCCGGCAAGCTGCCGATGTCCTTCCCGCGCTCCGTCGGGCAGGTCCCGGTTTACTACAGCCACCTGAACACCGGTCGTCCGTATAACGCCGACAAGCCGAACAAGTACACGTCCCGTTACTTCGACGAAGCTAACGGCCCGCTCTATCCGTTTGGCTATGGCCTGAGTTACACCACCTTCAAGGTGTCTGACGTCAAAATGTCGGCGCCGACCCTGAAGCGTGACGGCAAAGTGACCGCCAGCGTAGAGGTGACCAACAGCGGCAAACGCGAAGGCGCGACGGTGATCCAGATGTACGTTCAGGACGTCACGGCCTCCATGAGCCGTCCGGTGAAACAGCTGCGCGGCTTCGAAAAGGTCAACCTGAAACCGGGCGAAACCAGAACGGTCAGCTTCCCGATTGACGTAAATGCGCTGAAGTTCTGGAATCAGCAGATGAAATACGATGCTGAGCCTGGCAAATTCAACGTCTTCATCGGCGTGGATTCCGCCCGCGTGAACAAAGCCGAGTTCGAACTGCAATAATCTTACCTTTCTCCCTTTCCCCCGCCTGGCGGGGGATGCCTCTCATCTTGTACGAAAAACGGTTAAATTCACTGTTTTAAGCTACGCTTTTCTCTCAAGCCTATGAAAAAGGCCACAAAATAATGAGGAAAGCAGAATGACGATGATTAAGGGGATAACAGGGTCGGCGGTGCTTCTGGCGGCGCTGAGCCTGCCGTTACAGGCCGCAGAGCCGGTTAAGGTGGGTTCCAAAATTGATACCGAGGGCGCGTTGCTCGGCAATATCATTTTGCAGGTACTCGAAAGCCACGGCGTGAAAACGGTCAATAAAGTACAGCTTGGCACCACGCCTGTCGTGCGCGGTGCCATCACTTCCGGCGAGCTGGATATCTACCCGGAATACACCGGCAACGGGGCATTCTTCTTCAAGGATGAAAACGATCCGGCCTGGAAAAATGCCAAAGCCGGGTACGAAAAAGTCAAAAAGCTGGACGCAGAAAAAAATAAGCTGGTCTGGTTAACGCCGGCACCGGCCAACAACACCTGGACCATCGCGGTGCGCAAAGATATCGCCGAGAAAGGCAAGCTCACCTCGCTTGACGATCTCAGCCGCTACCTGAAAGAGAAGGGCGAGTTTAAGCTCGCGGCCTCGGCAGAGTTTATCGAGCGCGCTGATGCCCTGCCAGCGTTTGAAAAAGCCTATGATTTCAAGCTCGATCAGGCACAGCTGCTCTCTCTGGCAGGCGGCGACACGGCAGTGACCATTAAGGCGGCGGCGCAGCAAACCTCCGGCGTCAACGCGGCGATGGCCTACGGCACAGACGGCCCGGTCGCGGCGCTTGGCCTGCAAACCCTGACCGACCCGAAAGGCGTTCAGCCTATTTACGCCCCAACCCCGGTCGTGCGCGAGGCGGTGCTGAAAGCCTACCCGGATATTGCGGAATGGCTCAAACCGGTATTTGAAAAACTGGATGCGAAAACGCTGCAACAGCTGAATGCCAGCATTGCCGTTGAGGGGCTGGATGCCAAAAAAGTGGCTGCCGACTTCCTGAAACAACAAGGGCTTGTGAAGTAACGGGATAAGGCTGTGCCAATAAAATGCCATAACCGCGTCCTGCTGCTGTTGGCCTGTGTGGCCATCGCGGCGGTCGCGTTACCTTTTGTGAATGTCGCGCCAAACCGTCTGGTGTCGGGCGAACCGCGCGCGCTCTGGCAGATCTGGGCATTTACGCCGCTGCTGCTGGGCGCGGCGCTGGCGAGTACTGTTGCTTTAGCCTTCTGGCCGGGGCGAACCGCCCTGTGGCTGACGTTTTTGCTCAGCGAAGCGCTGTTTATCGTACTGTTCTGGAGCGCGGGACAGGCGGCAACGCAGATGGCCGCGGTTGAAAGCCCGCTGGCGCGCACGTCGGTTGGTAGCGGGCTGTGGCTGTGGCTGGCACTTTGTCTGCTGGTCTGTAGCGATGCCATTCGCCGTCTGACGCCGCAACCCGTCTGGCGCTGGCTGCTGAACGCGCAATTCTGGGTTATCCCTCTGCTGATCCTCTTCAGCGGCGATCTGAATCAGCTCTCGCTGTTAAAAGAGTACGTCAACCGCCAGGAGGTATTTGACAACGCGCTGGCGCAACATCTGACGATCCTGTTCGGGACGCTGATCCCGGCGCTGCTGCTGGGCGTGCCGCTGGGCATGTGGTGCTACCGACATACCAGCCGCCAGGGCGCCGTCTTTACCGTGCTCAACGTTATTCAGACCATCCCCTCCGTCGCCCTGTTTGGCCTGCTGATTGCCCCCCTCGCCGGTCTGGTGAAATCCTTCCCTGCGTTGGCTGCGGCAGGCATTGCCGGAACCGGGCTGACGCCAGCGCTGATTGCCCTTGTGCTGTATGCGCTGCTGCCGCTGGTGCGCGGCGTGGTGGCGGGGTTAAGCCAGGTTCCGCCCGACGTGCTGGAAAGCGCCCATGCGATGGGGATGAGCGCGCGCCAGTGTTTCTGGAAAATACAGCTGCCGCTTGCGCTTCCGCTGCTGGTTCGCAGCCTGCGGGTGGTGACAGTGCAAACCGTGGGGATGGCGGTGATTGCCGCGCTGATCGGGGCGGGCGGCTTTGGGGCACTGGTCTTCCAGGGGCTGCTCAGTAGCGCGCTGGATCTGGTGTTGCTGGGCGTCGTGCCCACAATTGCGCTGGCGGTCGTACTGGATGCCCTGTTTGCCCTGTGGCTCGCGCTGCTCAGGAGAAGAGCCAATGATTGAATTTCATGATGTGAGTAAAACCTTTGCGGGCCGTCCGGCGGCAAGCCACCTTAATCTGCATTTTGCCGAGGGGGCGTTCTCGGTATTGATCGGGACATCGGGGTCGGGAAAATCCACGACGCTGAAGATGATCAATCGGCTGGTGGAACACGACAGCGGGACGATTCGCTTTGCCGGAGAGGAGATCCGCAGCCTGCCGGTGCTGGAGCTGCGGCGGCGTATGGGCTACGCCATTCAGTCCATCGGCCTGTTTCCCCACTGGACGGTGGCGCAGAACATTGCCACCGTGCCACAGCTGGAAAAATGGTCCCGGGGGAAGATCAATGAGCGTGTCGACGAACTGATGGCGCTGCTGGGCCTGGACGCGTCGCTTCGTAACCGCTATCCGCACCAGCTTTCCGGCGGACAGCAGCAGCGGGTCGGGGTGGCGCGCGCGCTGGCCGCTAACCCGCAGGTACTGCTGATGGATGAGCCCTTCGGCGCACTGGATCCGGTCACCCGCGGCGCACTTCAGGCCGAGATGAGCCGTATCCACCGTATTCTCGGGCGCACCATCGTGCTGGTGACGCATGATATCGACGAAGCACTGCGGCTGGCCGATCGTCTGGTACTGATGGATCACGGCGAAGTCGTCCAGCAGGGTACGCCGCTTGAGCTGTTAACCTCGCCGGCGAATGATTTTGTGCGTGAATTTTTTGGCCGCAGCGAGCTGGGCGTCAGGCTGCTCTCGCTGCGCACCGTCAGGGACTATCTGCGTCCGCAGGATGCGCAAATCGGTGGTGAACCGCTGCACGATGGGATGAGCCTGCGCGATGCCCTGTCGGCGTTTGTCGCCCGGCAGTGTGAGGTGTTACCCGTTTCGGACGGGCAGGGGACACCATGCGGGACGATCCATTTTCGCGATCTGCTGGCGGGGGAGGTGACGCGTGAAGTGGGTCCGTGATCCGTTACTCTGGCTGACAGGGCTGTTTATCGCCTTACTCTACCTGATGCCGCACAGCGCGGCGCTGTTTAATGCGCTTATTCCCGGGCTGCCACGTCCGGTATACCAGCAGGAGAGCTTTGTTAATCTCACCCTGGCGCACTTCTGGCTGGTGGCAGTGTCAAGTGTGATTGCCATCGTCCTGGGCACAGGCGCCGGTATTGCGGTGACGCGGCCTGCGGGCAGGGAGTTCCGTCCGCTGGTGGAGACCATCGCCGCAACGGGGCAGACCTTCCCGCCGGTGGCCGTGCTGGCGATTGCCGTGCCGGCGATCGGTTTTGGGCAGGAGCCTGCCATCATTGCGCTGATTTTGTACGGCGTGTTGCCCATTCTGCAAGGGACGCTGGCAGGGATTGCGGCGGTGCCTGCATCGGTGCTGAGCGTAGCGGAAGGAATGGGGATGAGCGCCTGGCAGCGGCTGGTGAAGGTCGAACTGCCGCTGGCCGCACCGGTGATTATCGCTGGCGTGCGAACGTCCGTGATAATCAACATTGGTACGGCAACCATCGCCTCGACGGTCGGAGCCAATACGCTGGGAACGCCGATCATTATCGGGTTAAGCGGGTTTAATACGGCTTACATTATTCAGGGGGCGATTCTGGTTGCGCTGGCGGCAATTGTGGTGGATCGCCTGTTTGAACGCCTGGCCGGATACCTCAGCCAACACCGCCGCGAACAATAAATGAATAACCTGCAAGCATAACGCCACCGATACCGCTGACAGCCATCAGTGCAAAAAGGGTAATTACGGCCAGTTTCGTTGCCTTCATCATGTGCTCCTGTTGTTAACGGAACAATTATACGGTGAAGCGCAGCTGTTAATGAACCATTAAATGCCGTTACGACGCATTTGGACCCAGTGAGTAAACGGGATAACCATGTTCGCGCCACTCCGTAAGGAGCTGCTGCTGGGAAGCGGAGGGGACTTCGCCGCACCAGACCAGCAGCGTCTGTCCCTCAAACAGTTCCGGCCTGAGCTGGGCCAGGGAGTGGGCAAGCACGTCAACGCGCCAGCCCTGCTGGGTGGCAATCCAGGCTTCGAGCCACAGCCGGGTGGTATCGTGTACGTTCCAGCCGATCACCAGTGCATCTTTGCTGTTTTTATTCCGCGCTGAGGCAAGACAGACGGAAATATAGTTAATCAGCACGCCATCAAGCATGCTGAGCAGCGCCTGTAAGGTGGTTTGCTGACACTGAAGCCGACGCCGTAGGGGAATAAAAAGATGAGTGATCAGGGTTTGCGCCGGGTAGTCTCGACCCTGTTCTTTGATCCAGCCGCGCAGACGCTGCAAATTGCCGGTCTGCAACAGCCTCAGCAGCGTTTCCTGCTGCTCGCGCCAGAGATGTTGCGTATCAGGATCGTCCTGGCTCAGAAGCGATTTTACCTTGCCGACCTGTACGCCGTTGTCGATCCAGCTTTTGATCTCGCGGATCCGGTCAATATCCGCATCGTTAAACAGGCGGTGCCCGCCGTCCGTTCTTTGCGGCTTAAGCAATCCATACCGTCGCTGCCACGCCCGTAGCGTAACGGGATTGATATCACACAGGAGTGCCACTTCACCTATTGTGTAAAGCGCCATTTTCGCCCCCAGGCTTGCGCGTCCCCAGCTTAACTGTAGACCCACTTTGCGGAACCAGGAAGATTTGATTTTTTTTTGTACAAATTATACGAAAGAAAGGTTATCTCCGGCAAAAGGTGTGATGACGGACACGATTTATCGCTTTTTTGGCACGTTTCAAAGAAAGTTAACCGCTATCAGTGTATGTTACGCGTTTTTAGAATGTGCGGTTTGTGAGTATGTACGAGTTTAATCTGGTGCTGCTGTTGCTTCAGCAGATGTGCGTGTTCCTTGTCATCGCCTGGTTGATGAGCAAAACGCGCCTGTTTATCCCGCTGATGCAGGTCACCGTCCGTCTGCCGCACAAATTCCTCTGCTACGTCGTATTTTCCATATTCTGCATTATGGGGACCTGGTTTGGTCTCCATATTGAGGATTCCATCGCCAATACGCGTGCCATCGGCGCGGTAATGGGCGGGCTGCTCGGAGGCCCGGTTGTCGGCGGTCTGGTGGGGTTAACCGGCGGCCTGCACCGCTATTCGATGGGCGGTATGACGGCGCTAAGCTGCATGATCTCCACCATTGTCGAAGGGCTGCTCGGTGGTCTCGTCCACAGCTATATGATTAAGCGCGGACGGCCGGATAAAGTGTTCAGTCCCCTTACCGCCGGGGCGATCACCTTCGTGGCGGAAATGGCGCAGATGGCGATCATCCTGCTGATCGCGCGCCCGTTTGACGATGCGTTACATCTGGTCAGCAGCATTGCCGCACCGATGATGGTCACCAATACCGTAGGTGCGGCGCTGTTTATGCGCATTCTGCTCGACAAACGCGCCATGTTCGAAAAATACACCTCGGCATTTTCTGCCACCGCCTTAAAAGTTGCGGCGTCGACGGAAGGGATCCTGCGGCAGGGATTCAACGAGGAGAACAGCATGAAGGTGGCGCAGGTGCTGTATAAAGAGCTGGATATCGGGGCCGTGGCGATTACCGATCGCGAAAAGCTGCTGGCGTTTACCGGCACCGGCGACGACCACCATCTGCCGGGCAAACCGATCTCATCGGCCTATACCCTGCGCGCTATTGAAACGGGTGAAGTGGTGTATGCCGACGGAAATGAAGTGCCGTACCGCTGTTCCCTGCATCCGCAGTGCAAACTCGGCTCTACGCTGGTCATTCCCCTGCGGGGCGAAAATCAGCGCGTTATGGGCACCATTAAGCTTTACGAAGCCAAAAACCGCCTGTTCAGCTCCATCAACCGCACGCTGGGGGAGGGGATCGCCCAGCTGCTTTCGGCGCAAATCCTGGCGGGGCAGTATGAACGGCAAAAAGCGCTGCTGACGCAGTCAGAAATTAAGCTCCTGCACGCTCAGGTGAATCCGCATTTCCTGTTTAACGCGCTTAACACGCTGAAAGCGGTGATCCGCCGCGACAGCGATCAGGCCGCGCAGCTGGTGCAATTTCTGTCGACCTTTTTCCGCAAAAATTTGAAGCGTCCCTCGGAGATCGTCACCCTCGCGGACGAGATTGAGCACGTAAACGCCTATCTGCAAATTGAAAAAGCGCGCTTCCAGTCACGTTTACAGGTGTCGTTATCCGTCCCGGATGAGCTGGCGTATCAGCATCTTCCGGCCTTTACCCTGCAACCGATTGTAGAGAACGCCATTAAGCATGGGACCTCGCAGCTGCTGGGTACCGGAGAAATCATGATTTCCGCGTCCCGTTTTAACCACCATCTGGTGCTGGATATTGAAGACAACGCGGGGCTGTATGAAGCTTCCGCGTCAGGCGGTCTGGGCATGAGCCTGGTGGATAAACGCCTGCGCGCGCATTTTGGTGACGACTGCGGTATCACCGTCGCCTGTGAGCCAGACCGCTATACCCGAATTACCTTACGATTGCCGCTGGAGGAGAACGCATGTTAAGAGTGCTGATTGTTGATGATGAGCCGTTAGCACGGGAAAACCTGCGTGTCCTGTTGCAGGAGCAGAGTGATATCGAGGTTGTGGGGGAATGTGCCAATGCCATTGAAGGCATCGGTGCGGTGCATAAACTGCGCCCTGACGTGTTGTTCCTCGATATTCAGATGCCGCGCATCAGCGGGCTGGAGATGGTCGGCATGCTCGACCCGGAGCACCGTCCCTATATCGTCTTTCTGACGGCCTTTGATGAGTACGCGGTAAAGGCGTTTGAAGAGCACGCGTTTGATTATCTGCTGAAACCGATTGAAGAGAAACGGCTTGAAAAGACCCTGACCCGTCTGCGCCAGGAGCGTACCGCGCAGGACGTGACGCTGCTGCCGGAGCATCAGCAGCCCCTGAAGTTTATCCCCTGTACCGGGCACAGCCGGATTTACCTTCTGCAAATGGACGACGTTGCTTTTGTCAGCAGCCGTCTGAGCGGGGTATACGTCACCAGCGCCGAAGGCAACGAAGGCTTTACCGAGCTGACCCTGCGCACGCTGGAGAGCCGCACGCCGCTGATCCGCTGCCATCGTCAGTATCTGGTGAACATGGCGCACCTGAAGGAGATCCGCCTGGAAGATAACGGCCAGGCCGAGCTGGTGTTACGTGCCGGGCAAACCGTTCCCGTCAGTCGTCGCTACCTGAAAAGTTTGAAAGAGGCGATAGGGCTGTAAAACTGGTACACTGCGCGCCATTGCATCATCGACATTCGAAGGCTCTATGCTAAGTAACGATATTCTTCGTAGCCTGCGCTACACCCTGAAAGCGAACAATAATGACATGGTGCGCATTCTTGCGCTTTCCGACATGGAATCCACGTCCGCCGGGTTCGACACCTGGATGACTAAAGAAGATGAAGAGGGTTTTGTTCGCTGCCCGGACATCATTCTGTCGGGCTTTCTGAACGGCCTGATCTACGACAAGCGCGGCAAAGATGAATCTGCTCCTGAGCTGGCGCTGGAGCGTCGGGTGAATAACAACACGGTGCTGAAAAAGCTGCGTATTGCTTTCTGCCTGAAAACTGACGACATTCTGGCGATCATGACCGAGCAGAAATTTCGCGTGTCGATGCCGGAAATCACCGCCATGATGCGCGCGCCGGATCATAAAAATTACCGCGAGTGTGGGGATCAATTTCTGCGTTATTTCCTGCGTGGGTTGACGCAGCGGGTGCATAACCAGAAGGGGTGATTTTTAGCCGGATGGCGGCTTCGCCTGACCCGGCCTACAAAACCCGTCGGCCCGTGCAAGCGTAGCGCCGCCAGGCAAAAAAAAGCCGGATTCTCATCCGGCTTTTTTATTACTTCACCTGCTGACCCGGCTTCGCGCCTTCGTCAGGGCTTAACAGGAAGATGTCTTTTCCGCCCGGGCCTGCGGCCATCACCATCCCTTCGGAGATGCCGAAGCGCATTTTACGCGGCGCCAGGTTTGCCACCATCACGGTCTGACGACCGATCAGCACCTGCGGATCAGGGTACGCGGAACGAATGCCGGAGAAGACGTTACGTTTCTCGCCGCCCAGATCCAGCGTCAGACGCAGCAGTTTGTCAGAGCCTTCCACGAACTCCGCGTTTTCGATCAGCGCCACGCGCAGGTCGACTTTAGCGAAATCATCAAAGGTGATGGTCTCCTGAATCGGATCGTCCGCCAGCGGGCCGGTCACCGGTGCGGCAGCCGCTTTCACCTCTTCTTTGGATGCTTCCACCAGGGCTTCAACCTGCTTCATCTCGATGCGGTTGTACAGCGCTTTAAAGGTGTTCACCTTGTGGCCGAGCAGCGGCTGCTGGATGGCATCCCAGGTCAGTTCGGTGTTCAGGAATGCTTCCGCGCGGGCTGCCAGCTGCGGCAGAACCGGCTTCAGCCAGGTCATCAGCACGCGGAACATGTTCAGACCCATGGTGCAGATCGCCTGCAAGTCGGCGTCGCGACCTTCCTGTTTCGCCACCACCCACGGCGCCTGCTCGTCCACATAGCGGTTGGCCACGTCTGCCAGCGCCATGATTTCGCGAATGGCTTTACCGAATTCACGGCTTTCCCAGGCTTCGCCAACCGCAGCGGCGGCGTCGGTGAAGGTTTTATACAGCTCAGGATCGGCCAGTTCGGCAGAAAGCACGCCGTCAAAGCGTTTGGCGATAAAACCTGCGTTACGGGACGCCAGATTCACCACCTTGTTGACGATGTCCGCGTTCACGCGCTGCACGAAATCTTCCAGGTTCAGGTCGATATCGTCGATGCGGGAAGAGAGCTTCGCGGTGTAGTAGTAGCGCAGGCTGTCCGCGTCGAAGTGGTTCAGCCAGGTGCTGGCCTTAATAAACGTCCCGCGAGATTTAGACATCTTCGCGCCGTTCACCGTTACGTAGCCATGTACGAACAGGTTGGTCGGCTTGCGGAAGTTGCTGCCTTCCAGCATTGCTGGCCAGAACAGGCTGTGGAAGTAAACGATGTCTTTACCGATGAAGTGATACAGCTCGGCATCGGAATCTTTCTTCCAGTATTCGTCGAAGCTTACGGTGTCGCCGCGCTTGTCACACAGATTCTTGAAGGAGCCCATGTAGCCAATCGGCGCATCCAGCCAGACGTAGAAATATTTGCCCGGTGCGTTCGGGATTTCGAAGCCAAAGTATGGCGCATCGCGGGAGATATCCCATTGTTGCAGACCGGATTCGAACCACTCCTGCATTTTGTTCGCGACCTGCTCCTGCAATGCACCGCTGCGGGTCCACGCCTTCAGCATTTCGCTGAACGACGGCAGGTCGAAGAAGAAGTGCTCGGAGTCACGCATCACCGGCGTCGCGCCGGAAACCACGGATTTCGGTTCGATAAGCTCGGTGGGGCTGTAGGTCGCGCCGCACACTTCGCAGTTATCGCCGTACTGGTCCGGGGATTTACATTTCGGACAGGTGCCTTTAACGAAACGGTCCGGCAGGAACATGCCTTTTTCCGGATCGTACAGCTGAGAAATGGTGCGGTTTTTAATGAAACCGTTCTCTTTCAGACGGGTGTAGATCAGCTCCGACAGCTCGCGGTTTTCGTCGCTGTGTGTGGAGTGATAGTTGTCATAGCTGATGTCAAAGCCAGCAAAATCGGTCTGATGCTCCTGACTCATTTCGGCGATCATCTGTTCCGGGGAAATGCCCAGCTGCTGCGCTTTCAGCATGATCGGCGTGCCGTGGGCATCGTCCGCACAGATAAAGTTCACCTCGTGGCCGCGCATTCGCTGGTAACGGACCCAGACATCAGCCTGGATATGCTCCAGCATGTGGCCGAGGTGGATTGAGCCGTTGGCGTACGGCAGGGCGCACGTTACCAGAATTTTTTTCGCGACTTGAGTCATAGTAGGCATTACTTCTTTTAACTGTGAAAAGGGTTTTCGATATTACCAAAAGGGGCATTATTAAGTAAGCACAAACCGCGGCCTTTCAGGTAAACTTGTTTGTCTAAGGTCTTATTCACAAGAACAAAGGAGTCGGGATGAGTTCTCAATCCCAGGCCAAATCACCGGAAGCCTTACGAGCAATGGTCGCCGGGACGCTGGCTAATTTTCAGCATCCAACCCTGAAGCACAATCTCACGACGCTGAAAGCGCTTCATCACGTCGCATGGCTGGACGATACGCTTCACATCGAGCTACAGATGCCGTTCGTCTGGACCAGCGCCTTTGATGCCCTGAAAGAGCAAACCAGCTCTGAGCTGCTGCGCATTACCGGCGCAAAAGCAATTGACTGGAAGCTAAGCCACAGCATCGCCACGCTCAAGCGCGTGAAAAATCAGCCGGGCGTTAACGGCGTGAAGAACATCATCGCCGTCAGCTCTGGCAAGGGCGGGGTGGGTAAATCATCTACCGCCGTGAATCTGGCGCTTGCACTGGCGGCAGAAGGGGCGAAGGTCGGCATTCTGGATGCGGATATCTATGGCCCGTCCATTCCAAACATGCTGGGGGCGGAAAACCAGCGTCCAACTTCGCCGGACGGCACCCACATGGCGCCAATCGTGGCGCACGGTCTGGCGACCAACTCCATTGGTTACCTGGTCACGGACGATAACGCAATGGTCTGGCGTGGCCCGATGGCCAGCAAGGCGCTGCTGCAAATGTTGCAGGAGACAATGTGGCCTGACCTCGATTATCTGGTGCTGGACATGCCGCCGGGCACCGGTGATATCCAGCTGACGCTGGCGCAGAACATTCCGGTTACCGGCGCCGTCGTAGTCACCACGCCGCAGGATATCGCGCTGATCGACGCCAAAAAAGGCATCGTCATGTTCGAGAAGGTAGAGGTGCCGGTACTGGGTATCGTCGAGAACATGAGCATGCATATTTGCAGCAACTGCGGGCACCATGAGCCCATCTTTGGTACCGGCGGTGCGGAGAAGCTGGCTGCGCAGTATCACACCCAGCTGCTGGGGCAGATGCCGCTGCATATTTCCTTGCGTGAAGACCTGGACAGCGGGAAACCAACGGTGGTCAGCCGCCCGGACAGCGAATTTGCCCAGATGTATCGCCAGCTTGCAGGGCGCGTTGCGGCGCAGCTCTACTGGCAGGGGGAAGTGATCCCGAGTGAAATCGCCTTCCGCGCGGTGTAACGCCTCTGCGCGTTAGTGCCGGGTGACGGCTTTGCCTTACCCGGCCTACCTCGATTTTGTAGGTCAGGTAAGCATAGCGCCACCTGACTTTACCCAAGCCGATAGTGCATCAAATAATACTCCCCGTCCGGAGAATCTCCCGTCGCTTCAATGTGCCAGCCGTGGCGATGGTAAAACGCAATAGCCCGTTCATTCTTCACCAGACACTTCAGCGCGCCTGTACTGGTAAACGTCTTCTGTACCTGTTCCAGTAACAAATGACCCACTCCCAGACGCTGATACTGCGGATCGACAAACAGGTTGTGCAGAAAATTATCGTTCGTCCAGACTGAGGCAAAGCCAAGTCGGTGCCCATCCTGCTCCGCCACCCAAATCTCTTCGTCCAGGGTTGCCGCGTCAAAATCTTCAAGCTGCCACGCAGAACTGTCCAGCCACGGCCAGGCTTCACGCCGGGCGTGGAGGAACAGCGTGCGCAGGAAAGGGCGATCGCTCTCCTGCCACGGACGGATTAGGATCGTATCAGCGGTGATAGAAAATATCTCCGTTATAGGCTTTGTAGATTTTGCCATCGGCATCGCCAATCAGAACATAATTCTCGCCCATGTAGGTCCAGTGTGTGCCGGCATCGGGCGCAGGAAGGTTACGTAGCTGGTACTGTTTGATGGTGTACTCGGGCGTCTGATACTGCGCGGGCGCGGTGTCGCCAATTTTGAACTTCGTAAAATCGGCAATAAACTCTTGTTCTTCGTAGGCCTTGATGCCGGAAGGCGCTGTCGACGCTTGCGGTGCAGCGTGCGCGGCCCCCGCCAGTGACACTAATACACCCAGAAGCAACAATTTACGCTTAGCCATTTTTTCTCCAGTCATATCGTTACTGATACTTTTTGTGTGCAGATCCGCAAACGGATGGCAGACAGTTCATTTTAAGTATCCTCACAGGGTGAGTTTGCAAAAAATGTAACAAAAGCGCACGGTTTTGTGTAGTCGCAACCGTCATTAATTATTTCTTCGATGAATAAATATTGGCTTACGCAGATAACATAATTATGGGTTTATTAATTAATTCTGAAAAAACTTTTTCAAAGCAAATTTACAAAGATCCAGGCATGCATTAAACGAATAGAACATTTAAGATTGCCCGAAACCCTCATTCCTAATCCGTAAGTCAGACGATGCATGGCTGTAAAAGCCAGGCCGCAGGAATGCTGTGGTTTTTTAAATATTACTGCCATCACTGTTAATTAATTTAGCGGTAAGGGGTTGTTTTAGAATGGAAAGCATCATTTCGGCACGTATTCGATAATCAATACTATAAAAAGATATTTTTACTCAATGAAAAACACAACAGTCTTTTCGATATTGTTTTTAATTATTACGCCATTATCTGGCTGCGTATTTTCACCGGGTCAGCATCTGGATCTTGCTGGAAAACAGGTGATGGCCACAGAAAATGCAAACGATCGTCTGGAGAAGCGGATTGATGTTTATCCTCTTACGCCTTCGTTAATTGAAAAATTGCGACCATCGGCCCTGAAATCTCAGGCAAATCCTAAGCTGGATGAACAGGTCAAAAACTGGGAATACCGTATCGGCGTTGGGGATATTTTGACTGTCACCGTCTGGGATCACCCTGAACTGACAACCCCGGCAGGGCAGTATCGCAGCGCCAGTGACACCGGTAACTGGGTTAATGCCGACGGTACGCTTTTCTATCCTTATGTCGGTAAATTGCAGGTGGCAGGCAAAACGGTCGCACGGGTACGCGAGGAGATCACGGCCCGGCTGAACAATGTCATTGAAAGTCCGCAGGTGGACGTCAGCGTCGCCTCTTTCCGCTCGCAAAAAGCCTATGTGACGGGCGAGGTGGTGAAGTCGGGGCAGCAGGCTATCACCAATATCCCGTTAACGGTAATGGATGCCGTGAACGCCGCAGGGGGGCTCTCTGCCGACGCGGACTGGCGCAATGTCGTGCTGACGCATAATGGGAAGGATATGCGCCTCTCGCTATATGCGCTGATGCAGCATGGCGATCTCACCCAAAATAAGCTGCTCTATCCCGGCGATATTCTGTTTGTCCCCCGTAACGATGCGCTGAAAGTGTTCGTCATGGGCGAGGTCGTTAAACAGAGCACGCTGAAAATGGATCGCAGCGGCATGACCCTGGCCGAAGCGCTGGGCAATGCGGGTGGGCTGAACCAGAATATGGCCGATGCCACCGGAATTTTTGTCATTCGTTCGCTGCCGAAAAGCGAGCGTTCAGAGAAAATTGCCAACATCTACCAGCTCAATGCTCAGGACGCATCAGCCATGGTGTTAGGCACCGAGTTTCAGCTTGAGCCTTATGACATTGTCTATGTCACCACTGCACCACTGTCCCGCTGGAATCGCGTGATATCACAGCTTGTTCCGACCATCAGCGGGGTGCATGACCTTACCGAAACGGTTCGTTACATCAGATCGTGGCCGCAATAATGTTCAAATCAATACTCGTGGTTTGCACCGGAAATGTCTGCCGTTCTCCGATTGGGGAGCGGCTTTTACGCCAGCACCTGCCCGACAGACATATCGCCTCGGCGGGGATATACGGGCTTGAGGGGTGCCCGGCGGATGACAGCGCCCAGGACGTCGCCTGGCGGCATGGGATCTCCCTCGACGGTCATGTGGCGCGCCGGCTGACACGCAATCTGATGCAGGGAGCCGATCTTATCCTGGTGATGGAGCCGGAACATCTTCGCTTCATTGCGGCCATGGCGCCGGAGAGCAGGGGAAAGTCGCTGCTTTTTGGGCAATGGCTGGAGCCGCAGGATATCCCCGATCCCTACCGTAAAAGCCGGGAAGCGTTTGAATATGTGTTCGGGCTATTGGGTAAAGCCAGCCAGGAATGGGCACGTCGTTTAGGTCAGAAAGGAATGAAGCATTAATGTCGTCTTACACAACAGACAATTATGGTGCAGCGGCACCCCAACAACATGAAGTCGATCTCGTTCGTTTGCTCGTCGAGATGATCGACCACCGCACGATGATTCTGTGCGTGACATTCCTGTTCACCCTATGCGCCGGTCTCTATGCCTGGGTTACGCCCCCTGTTTATCAGGCGGATGCCATGGTGCAAATAGAAAGCAAACAGGATAACAGTCTGCTTAAAGGGTTGAGTCAGCTGGGCACCGATGTTTCGCCGGATGTTGCCCCTGAAATTTTACTGCTGAAATCACGCATGATCCTCGGCGAGACCGTCGACAAATTAGGTCTGACGCAGCAGGCAAAGCAGCGCGTTTTGCCTGTGGTGGGGCGTCTCTGGCAGCGTCTGCAAGGGCGTGGGCAGGGTAAGATCACGTTAGGCGAACTCCAGATCCCGCAGGTGGAAGGCAAAGCGCAAGAGCTCACGCTGACCGTACAGGAAGCGGGAAAATATCACCTGACGGGCGAAAACATTGAGGCAGACGGTCGGGTTGGGAAAACGCTGGTCACGCAAGGGATCGTTCTGCTGGTGACGTCGATTGAGGCGACGCCAGGCACGCAATTTTCGCTTAAATCGTTGACGCGGCTGGAGACGATCAACGCCCTGAAGAAGAGCCTCACGGTTGCGGAGTCGGAGAAACAGAGTGGTATCGTGACCTTAACCCTGACGGGTGAAGATCCTGACAACATCGCCCGGGTGCTGAATGCGATTGCTGACAATTATCTTCAGCAAAATATCGCGCGCCAGGAGGCTCAGGATTCTCGTAGTCTGGATTTTTTACAAGAGCAGTTGCCGAAAATCAGAGCGGATCTGGATCAGGCTGAAGCACGGCTGAATGCTTATCGGGCGCAGCGTGACTCGGTGGATCTGTCTTTAGAGGCAAAATCCGTACTGGATCAGGTAGTGAACGTTGAGAACCAGCTAAATGAGCTGACGTTCCGGGAGGCAGAGATCTCCCAGCTCTTTAAAAAGAGTCACCCTACCTATCGTGCATTGCATGAAAAGAGACAGACCCTTGAGCGGGAACGGGATCGCCTGAATAACCGTGTGTCAGCTATGCCCTCCACGCAGCAGGAGATTTTACGCCTGAGCCGCGATGTTGAGTCGGGCCGCACCATTTATTTACAGCTATTGACGCGTCAGCAGGAGCTGAATATTTCCCGCTCCAGCGCTGTCGGGAACGTGAGGATCATTGATGAGGCGGTTACGCACCCGGATCCGATAAAGCCGCGAAAAGCGTTAATCATCATTCTTGGCGCGCTGTTCGGCCTAATGCTCGCAATGGGGACCGTGCTGGTACGCCAGGCGTTCAAACGTGGGATCACGCTTTCCGAGCAGCTGGAAGCGCAGGGGCTGCCGGTTCTGGCTACGTTGCCACGTTCCCAGTGGCTGTGGAGTAAAACGCATTTGCGCAGAAAAAATCCGTTCTCTCGTCGCTGGAAACACAAAACCTCGGATGTGCCTTTCCTGCCCGTCGATCGCCCTGCTGATATGTTTGTTGAAGCGGTACGCGGGCTGCGAACCAGTCTGTATTTCGCCATGATGGAGGCTGAGAACCGCATTGTGATGATTTCTGGCCCCACTCAGGACTGCGGAAAAACGCTGGTGGCGACGAATCTGGCGGCCGTCGCCGGGCAGAGCGGTCAGCGGGTGCTGTTTATTGATGCGGATATGCGCCAGGGCTATGTTCATAATATTTTTGGCCTGGAGAACCGCTACGGATTGTCCTGCCTGCTCGAAGGGAAATGCGACTTTACGGAGGTCATTCAGCATGCTGAAAAAGCGGGAATTGACGTCATCACCTGCGGCCCGGAACCCCTGCGCCCGTTAGAATTGCTGTTAAGCGAACGCTTCCTTGACATCATGTCCTGGGTTAACGAGCAATATGACATTGTCATCATCGATACACCGCCAGTCCTGGCCGTCACCGATGCCTCGCTGGTCGCCAGAGCAGCCGGAACAACGCTAATGGTTGCCCGTTTCGATAAAACCAGCGTGAAAGAGATGGAGAATACTGTTAAACGTCTCCAGCATGTTGGTGTGAAGGTCAGCGGCACAATCCTCAACGATATTGTTAAATCCGCAGCGCTGTTTTACAGCTCGGGGTACAGCCAGTGTGACTACGGTTATGCTTCGAGGAAAAAAGGAGACAGGCGTTAGCGCGGGAAAAACAATCCCTCTCCCGGGTGGGAGAGGGATAAGCATTACTTCGCCATCACTTCCTGCGCGGTACGCTCAACCAGAGACAGCAGGATTTTTACGTCCTCCAGCGTCACGGTTGGGTTCAGCAGGGTCAGCTTCAGGCAGGTGATACCGTTATGCTCGGTCACACCGACGTTTGCACGGCCAGACTCCAGCAGCGCATCGCCAATTTTCTGGTTCAGCAGGGCAATACCGGCGTCATCCATTTGCGCCTGCGGACGGAAGCGGAACAGCACGCTTGCCAGCTGGGGTTGCATCACCAGTTCCAGAGCAGACTGCTCTTTCACGTAAGCCGCAACCTGCTGTGCCAGCGTCACGCCGTGATCGATGATTGCCGCGTATTGCTCCTGACCCAGCGCTTCCAGGCTCATCCACAGTTTCAGCGCGTCGAAACGGCGCGTGGTTTGCAGAGATTTGGAGACCAGGTTAGGTACACCTGCTTCTTCATCGAACTCAGAGTTCAGATAGGCCGCCTGATAGCGCATCAGCTCATAGTGACGCGCTTCTTTCAGCAGGAACGCACCGCAGCTGATGGTCTGGAAGAACTGCTTGTGGAAGTCCAGGGTGACAGAATCCACCAGCTCGATACCGTCCAGGTAGTGACGATACTGCTCAGACATCAGCAGCGCGCCGCCCCAGGCCGCATCAACGTGCACCCAGATATTCTGTTTCGCAGCCAGCTCAGCAATAGCACGCAGCGGATCGATAGCACCCGCATCGGTCGTACCGGCCGTGGCCACAATCGCCAGGATCTGCTCGCCGTTCGCGTTGCACTGTTCGATTTTCGCCGCCAGATCGGTGAGATCCATGCGGGAGAATTCGTCCGTTTTCACCTGCACCACGGACTGGTAGCCCAGACCCATCAGCGCCATGTTTTTCTGCACGGAGAAGTGTGCGTTTTCCGAGCACAGAACGCGGATCTTACGCAGATCGCCTGTCAGACCGTCCTGCTGAACAGAATGGCCCTGACGCGCAAAGAACGCGTCACGCGCCAGCATCAGCCCCATCAGGTTACTCTGGGTACCGCCGCTGGTGAAAACGCCTGCGTCGCCAGCCTGATAACCCACGCGGGTACGCAGCCACTCGATCAGTTTGATCTCAATGATGGTTGCGGACGGGCTTTGATCCCAGGAGTCCATACTCTGGTTGGTGGCGTTAATCAGTACTTCCGCCGCCTGGCTAACCACCAGGCTTGGGCAGTGTAGATGCGCCACGCACTGCGGGTGATGAACGGACAAGCTGTCTTTCAGGAAGAACTCCACGGCGCGTTCAATCGCCGCTTCGTTGCCCAGCCCTTTCGGGTTGAAATCCAGCTTAATACGGTCGCGCAGCTCCGCGACCGTTTTGCCCTGGTACATCTCAGGCTGTTTAAGCCACTGCATCACAGCCTGAGTGCTTTGTTCAATCGCCTGCTGGTAAGCTTCAATGCTCTGCGCAGAGGAGAACAAAATTGGGTTTGAATCAGACATCGTAATCAATAACTCCGGTTACGCCGGGCTAACGCCCGCAGCAAGCAGTGCCTGCTCGAATTTATCCAGGAAGACTTTCAGCTCGTCATCGCTGATCAGCAGAGAAGGCAGCAGACGCAGAACGATACCGTTACGGCCGCCACGCTCCAGAATCAAGCCTGCTTCGAAGCACTTCTTCTGAATCAGTGCAGACAGCTCGCCGTCGCCCGGGAAGCAACCCATGTGGTCAGCGGCTTCGTGCGGCTTAACGATCTCAATACCGATCATCATGCCCAGACCGCGAACGTGACCGATAACCGGATAGCGTTTCGCCATCTCTTTCAGCTGGCCTTTCAGCCATTCGCCCTGTGCGGCCACTTTGCTCGCGATATTCTGGTCTTTCAGGATCTTCAGCGTCGTCAGACCGGTTGCCATCGCCAGCTGGTTGCCGCGGAAGGTACCGGTATGGTGGCCTGGCGCCCATGCATCGAACTGCTTTTTGATACCGAGCACGGCCAGCGGCAGACCGCCACCGACTGCTTTAGACATCACGATGATGTCTGGCTCGATACCTGCGTGTTCGAAGGCAAAGAATTTACCGGTACGGGCAAAGCCAGCCTGGACTTCGTCGAGGATCAGCAGGATACCGTGTTCCTGAGTGACTTTACGGATGCGCTGCAACCACTCAACAGGTGCCGGGTTCACGCCACCTTCACCCTGAACGGCTTCGAGGATCACCGCGGCAGGTTTACGCACGCCGCTTTCAACGTCGTTAATCAGATTTTCGAAGTAGTAGGTCAGCGCCTTCACGCCCGCTTCACCACCGATACCCAGTGGGCAACGGTACTCGTGTGGGTAAGGCATGAACTGGACTTCTGGCATCATACCGTCAACCGCTTCTTTAGGAGACAGGTTGCCGGTGACGGACAGTGCGCCGTGGGTCATACCGTGGTAACCACCAGAGAAACTGATGATACCGCTACGACCGGTCACTTTTTTCGCCAGCTTCAGCGCCGCTTCAACGGCGTCAGCCCCGGACGGGCCAGTGAATTGCAGGCAGTACTCTTTGCCCTGACCAGGCAACAGAGAGAGAAGGTATTCTGAAAACGCGTCTTTCAGCGGCGTGGTCAGATCCAGGGTATGTAACGGCAAGCCGCTGGTAATGACATTTTGGATGCTTTTCAGCACATCAGGATGATTGTGTCCAAGCGCGAGGGTGCCTGCGCCTGCTAAACAGTCAAGGTATTCTTTATTATCTGCATCGGTGATCCACACGCCTTCTGCTTTTGTGATCGCTAAAGGCAGTTTGCGCGGATAACTCCTGACGTTAGATTCAAATTCGGCCTGACGGGCCAGATAGGTTTCGTTGCTTTTGTGGGCATCTACGGTGTCAATACGGACTTTATCCGTCATCATATCACTCCTACAACCGCCGCTTCGTTATGAGCCACGATTGAATAAAAAGTTAAAAAACAGATGGGGCCTGAAAAAAACGCCGCCAATATAGAGCCTTTTGTCACCGGGCTCAATGGTTAATTTGTTTACTGTTTTGTGACACAGGGCGCAGGGCAGGGAAGAACGCCGTTTGTATGGGGAAGATTGCACTTCATGCTAAATAAAAACAGCAGCTTACGTATGATTTGTCAGCATTGTAAAATCAGACAAAAGAGTGTGACAAATCGTGCGATTGGCAGGCGAAAAGGAGGCAGAGAGCCTCCTTACGCTGTTTATTTCTGACTAACGCGTAAAACGCCGTGTTCGCGTCCCTTCGTTTTATTCCATGACGCGTCCGTAATACCGTTTTCATCCAGGCTTATCGATATCACAAAACCGTTACCATGGATCTCATAGAAATTCGCATTCAGACGTTTAACGCTGGCTTTTTTGCCGTTCACGGTAGCGCTAAAAAAGCCGTTAGAAAGCGTGGCGTTAACCGTATCCGACGAGAACGAGGCTTCACGCAGGGGATCGTGAACGGATGCCGTTGGTTCGTGTTGTGCCGTGTTTTCCGCTTTGGTTTTGCTGACATCGCAAGAGCCATTGCCAGCGCTAATTTGCGTGCATCCCGAACGCTCTAATTGAGCGCGATAATGGGCGTTTATGGCGTGCGCAGGCGAGACACAACCTGCAAGCACGGTACCACTTATGACTAACATCATTAATTTTTTCATTTTATTGCCTTAAAAACGACACAAATACCAGGAGACATACATCACGCCGATCCAGATCCCGAACGAAATCAGCATTAGGTACAGGGCTACCGAAATAAAAATATATTTAGACATCTTTTTGTATCAACGAAATGCTCATCCGCAAAATGAGGCTTTATACTTGTCCCGACGATTGTTTTACGCTTTAAAAGCCCATACCAATCCCAACCGAAGCGCCCATATTATTCGCAGTGTCATCTGAGAAGCTCACTTTCGCGATGACATGGGAATTAAAGTTAACGGACGCACCGACAGCAAGCGCGCTCTCACCGTTGTAAGTCGCACCACCAGCAGAGAACATGACGCGCTGATTGGTTTGCACTTGTGGCAAACCCGCCATCGCCATCGCCCCTGAAATACCGGCATTAGCCTGCTTCTTATTATTGTCCACTTCATCACGCAGAGATTTAAATTGCTGGCTGGTGTTAGTATTCATTGCCTGTAATGACTGCCTGGTGGCTTGCAGATCCTGCGTGGCGGCAGTAACAGCCAGGCTATTTTTAGCGACCTTCGCCTGGGTAGCTGTATCCAGCTGTCGTTGTGTCACGGTGGTTGTCACACCATCTTTACCGTTATGACCGTCTGCACCGTCGCGACCGTTTCTTCCCGCAATGCCTTGTGCGCCAGTATCACCCTTATCACCTTTCATACCTGTCGCGCCAGCATCGCCTTTTTCACCCTTCGCGCCAGTTACACCGGTATCCCCTTTATCGCCCTTTGCGCCGGTATCCCCTTTATCACCCTTTGCGCCAGTCGCACCGGTATCCCCTTTATCACCTTTCGCTCCATCTGCACCGTTGATGGGTTTAGGTGCATTTTCGAGAGCAGTAAGGCGGCTATCCTGAATATTATCGACGTGTTGAAGGTTGATAATGGCTGTGCCGTTAGTCGCCACACCCTGTAAGGCCGTCTCACTTTTCAGACTGGCGGTATCGGCAAGTGCGCCAGCAAGCAACGCTTTCTGATGTGCGTCGTTAGCCATTTTATCCACGACTAACACGCCCAGTTTTGTGGACTGAAGGTCGTCGTTAACCTGCGTTAAGCGGTTATCCGTTGCGCTATCACGGTTAATACTATCAGCGTTGTTTTGTGTAATTTGATCTTGATGGTCATTTACAATATTAGTGATTTGCTGATCGTCCCAAACCGTATTCGCGGCTTCAGCCTGGCTCATTGTACCCGCTAAGACAATGCCCATTACAAAAATAGCAGTAAAGTTTTTATTCATAGATTTCATTTAAAAAGCTCACATCATTAATTATCGAAAATACTGAAGCTGAACAGCTTTATTTTTTGGATTTAAAAAACGGTTGAAGATTATCTAAATCTTATTTAGTAACGAGAGTGAACTATCAATTAAACGCAAACCAATGATGTTGATCTAAGTCATAAATACTATGAATAGTTCCGAGGGCGTAAAAGTCATTTTGCGGTTGTTATTAATGTAAACATTAAAGTGAAAATGACGAGGAAAATGAGAGGGTCAGATTAAGTAATTGACAGAAATAAATTTCTGCAAAATAAATGTTTACATTGATGCCTGAGTTTATTTCATACGAAAGCAGGTGGGCTGTCTTATAAAATCACTCCCGGTGAGTCATTATGGATAAAAATAAAATTTCTCAGCACAGAAAGTGAATATTATATTTAATGAGTTCTTAACAAATATGGCGGGATAATTAACTGAACAATAATGTATACATATTGAGCGTAGTTAATATCTTGTCGTTTATTGTTCGTTACAGGGGGTTAACGGACAGCCCAAAACTCCTTGCACCCGGGTTACCCCCCGGTTACACTACATGACTACGAAACGCCATTTTGTAAGTAACTGTTTTATAAGTAATTTGACTCGGGGTGCCCTTCTTTGTGAAGGCTGAGAAATACCCGTATTACCTGATCTGGATAATGCCAGCGTAGGGAAGTCAGATGCCTACCCGGTCATCGCTTCTTCACGCACGGCAGGAGCGAAACCATGCAGCCTGACCTGCTCGACTCACACGTTTTACATCAATTCCGAACCCGTTCCCCGCTCACGCACTGTATGACCAACGATGTCGTGCAGACCTTCACCGCCAACGTGCTGCTCGCGCTGGGCGCTTCCCCGGCAATGGTGATCGAAGCCGAGGAAGCGGAACAGTTTGCCGCGCTTGCCGATGCTCTGCTCATCAACGTGGGTACACTCACCGCACCGCGCGCCCAGTCGATGCGTCGGGCTATTGAGAGCGCTGTAGCCGCGGGCACACCCTGGGTTCTGGATCCGGTTGCGGTTGGCGCGCTGGCGTTCCGCACCCGTTTTTGCCAGCAAATATTATCCCTTAAACCTGCGGCCATTCGTGGAAACGCCTCCGAAATCCTCGCCCTTGCCGGAATGAGTGCGGGCGGGCGGGGGGTTGATTCCACCGATACGGCAGCGAGCGCGTTGACCGCTGCGCAGACGCTCGCCCGTCAGACCCATGCCGTTGTGGTCGTCACAGGAGAAGTGGATCACATCACTGATGGTCAGCGAACCCGTACGGTCGCGGGCGGCGACCTGCTGATGACCCGCGTGGTAGGAACTGGCTGTGCGCTCTCGGCGGTCGTCGCCGCCTGCTGCTCGCTGCCTGGCGACAGGCTTGATAACGCGACGGCTGCCTGCGGCTTTATGAAGCGCGCAGGGTCAGTTGCCCTGACTCAAAGCCGGGGGCCCGGCAGCTTTTCCTCCGCGTTTCTGGACGCGCTTTACGCGCTGGAGGAACAGGTATGACACGCATAAATGCCCTGACTATTGCGGGAACCGATCCCAGCGGCGGAGCGGGGATCCAGGCAGACCTGAAAACCTTCTCTGCGCTCGGCGCTTACGGATGTTCGGTTATCACCGCGCTGGTGGCGCAAAACACGCGCGGTGTACAGTCGGTGTATCGCATTGAGCCGGATTTTGTCGCCGCACAGCTGGATTCGGTATTCAGCGATGTACGTATCGACACCACCAAAATTGGCATGCTCGCAGAGGCGGACATTGTTGAAGCGGTCGCGGAACGTCTCAAACGTTATCAGATAAAAAACGTGGTGCTCGATACCGTGATGCTGGCCAAAAGCGGCGATCCGCTGCTCTCCGCCTCGGCCGTCGACACCCTGCGTAAAAAGCTGCTGCCGCAGGTGGCGCTGATCACGCCAAACCTGCCTGAGGCCGCCGCGCTGCTGGATGCGCCACACGCGCAAAACGAACGTGAAATGAAAGAGCAGGGCAATGCGCTGCTGGCGATGGGGTGTCGCGCGGTACTGATGAAAGGCGGTCATCTCGATGATGCAGAAAGCCCGGACTGGCTCTTCACCCACGATGGCGCGCAACGTTTCACCGCCCCGCGCGTACAGACCAAAAACACCCACGGCACGGGCTGTACGCTCTCGGCGGCGCTGGCGGCGCTGCGTCCCCGAAACGCGAACTGGGCGGATACGGTACAGGAGGCGAAGATCTGGCTCTCGGACGCGCTGGCAAAAGCCGATTCTCTGGAAGTGGGTCACGGTATTGGGCCGGTTCACCATTTTCATGCATGGTGGTAAGCCGTATACTGGCATAAAACCTTATGCCAGAGAAAAACAGAGATGGAACAAGCGCATACCCGGTTAATTGCTCAACTCAAGGAACGAATTGCCGCACCGGACAACACGCCGCTGTATCTGAAATTTGCCGAAACGGTTAAAAACGCGGTACGCAGCGGCGTGCTCGCGCACGGTAATATTTTGCCTGGCGAGCGCGATCTGAGCCAGCTTGCCGGTGTGTCGCGCATTACGGTGCGTAAAGCGATGCAGGCGCTGGAAGAGGCTGGCGTCGTCACCCGCGCGCGTGGATACGGTACGCAAATCAACAATATCTTTGAATATTCGCTAAAAGAGGCGCGCGGGTTTTCTCAGCAGGTGGTGCTGCGGGGCAAAACGCCCAACACGCTGTGGGTTAATAAACGCGTCGTGAAATGTCCGGAGGAGATCGCCCGCCACCTTTCCCTTGCGCCGGACAGTGATGTATTTCTGCTTAAGCGCATCCGCTACGTGGATGACGATGCGGTATCGATAGAGGAGTCCTGGGTACCAGTAGGATTAATTCCCAACCCGGACGACATTGGCGTCTCGCTTTATGATTACTTCCGCAGCCAGAATATCTTTCCGCAGCGCACCCGGTCCCGCGTCAGCGCCCGGATGCCGGACAGCGAGTTTCAGGCGCATATCAAGATGGACGATAAGATACCGGTGCTGGTGATCAAGCAAGTCGCGCTCGATCAACAGCACCGGCCAATTGAGTACAGCATCAGCTACTGCCGCAGCGACCTATACGTCTTTGTGTGCGAGGAGTAGGGCCTCGCGCGTGGGGGCGCAGTCGCCACCGCGATGGCTGACTACCCAGGCGGCTACGGCATTGCCAAGCTGCACCGCCTCTGGCAGTGACCATCCCGCGGCCAGACCGGCAAGGGTACCTCCCGCATGGCTGTCACCCGCGCCGATGGTATCGACCACGGTAGCAGGAAACGCCGGAACGTGTCCGGAAGCGTCACCGTCATACCAGACCGCCCCGTCTTTATCATGGCGTACGATCAGCGCAGCGCCAAACCTCTGCTGCCACCGTGTGCCGAGCTCTTCCACGCTTACGCCAAGCCATTCTGCGGCAAGTTCCGCCTCCTGACGATTAAGCGAGACCATCGGTTTGCAGGCCATAATCCTTGCCATCAGCGGGTCGGGAATATCCGCGATGCGCGGACCGAAATCGATAAAGAGCGTCGCATCCTGAAGACTTTCCAGCCAGGCCGTCAGCAGCTCACCGCTGGGGGACGCCAGCTGGTAGCCGGACAAAGAGATCAGGCTCCCTGCCGGCACGCTTAACCCGTCCAGCCAGCGCTGCTGCCACTGATTCTCCACGCCGCTGAACGACATAAAGGTCCGTTCACCGTCAGGCTCCACCAGCGCCAGGCACCAGCCGTTATCGCCCGTTTCCGCTTCCACGGCGCTGTGCAGATCCTGCTTCGCCATGGCGTTACGGATAATATCGGCCCACACGCCGTGGCCGACAGGAAGCGCGTTTTGCGCAGCAATGCCGAGCCGCTTCAGGGCGATGGCGATATTCAGCGCGCAGCCGCCAATATTCACTCCCTGTTGCTTCAGTTCGATATCACACCCGCGCCAGGGCAGAGCGTAGGCGTCGGCAATCACGTCGATGACCGCCGCGCCGAGCACCGTTACGGGACGCGTGGCGTGAAGGGTTTCGAGACGGCGGGCAAAAGCACTCATACGCCCTCCCTGTGCTCCCGGAAGTGCAGCAGTTTTTCACAGTAGTGGCCGAAATCGAGCCGGTTTACGGCATCAAGTTCGTTTTTGAGTGCCGGATCAATGGCCTGTACACCGTGCAGCGCGCCGCAGATGGCTGTTGCCATCGCGCCGATAGTGTCAGTATCACCACCCAGGTTGGCGCATAACACCGCGCAGCGGTTCGGATCGGTACCCGCGAGTTCGACCATCGCAATCGCCGCCGGAACGGACTCAAGGGTGCTCGTGCCCGCGCCAATAAGCTGATAGATCTGCTCGCTGGCGGTCTCGGTACCGTTGGCTTCGCGCACGGTTTTCAGGGCCAGCTCAATACGAGCGGAAAGCGATGCGCTGAAGGTGGTCGTGTTCGCCTCCTGTGCCGCACGGGCAATACCCGGCAGGGCATCGGCGATGTTCTGCCAGCGCTCGCCGTCGATAGCGCGTGAAACCGCCCAGGCGATCACCACCGCACCGGCGATAGCGAGATCCGATTTATGGGTCGGGCTGGAGGCTAACGCAACCTGTTCCACAAAGTGCGCCAGACGCGTGGCCGGCAGCAGGCATCCCAGCGGGGAGGCGCGCATCGCCGCACCGTTGGTGATGCCGTTGTTCTCCAGCTGGCTCACCGGCTTGCCGTCACGGATGGCGTTCAGGGCAATTTTGGAGGTCGGGCCGAGCACATTCTTATTGAACGCGTCAAAATCCAGCGCCCAGTCCAGAATATGCTTACCGATAACGTCAGGGTTAATTTCCCCCTCGCATTCGATAATCGCATCGGCCAGGCACAGCGCCATCGACGTATCATCCGTAAATTCGGCCTGCTTAAAGTAACAGGCGGCATTATTCTCAGCCGGGCCGGGTAAGAAACGGTCGATCCAGCCGAAGTGCGCTTTCACCCGCTTGCGCGGCCACAGCTCCGACGGCATTCCCATCGCATCCCCTAACGCCTGCCCGTAAAGAGCACCGAGAATACGGTCTTGTTTCATTTAACTTCCCCTCGTGTCAGCGCGGTATCGCCATCAACCACCTCAATTGCGGTGATCTCTTTATCCGATTCGCGGAAAAACAGCATAAACAGCACGGCAATCACCACAATCATGATTGCACCAAACGTCCACATTCCGGCCCAGTTGAAGGTCAGCCCATTCACCGGCTCTTTATATGCGAACATTTTTTCCATCATCACGCCGCCGAGACGGTAACCCAGCAGGCTACCAAAGCCCTGACAGCACAGCGTGATCAAGCCCTGCGCCGCGTTGCGCATATGCACGGGCGCTTTTTTATCCACGTAGATGTACGCGGTGACGTAATAGAAGTCATAGCTTACGCCGTGCAGCAGAATGCCGAGGAACAGCAGGGCGTAGGTGAAGTATTGCTCGGCGCCACCGTAAACAAAGAAACCGTAGCGAATGGCGGCGGTGATCAGGCCCAGCAGCAAGACCTTCTTAATACCAAAGCGTTTGGTAAAGAACGGCAGAGCGAGCATGAAGAAGATTTCAGAGAACTGGCCGAGGGTCATCCAGCCGGTGGCGTTTTTCATTCCCACTTCGGTGAGATAGCCGTTGGCAAAGATGTAGTAGAAGGCCAGCGGCATGGCGAACAGGAACGAGCAGAAGAAGAACACCAGAAAGTTTTTATCGCGCAGCAGGATCAGCGCATCCAGCCCCAGCATCACTTTGAAATCCAGCTTGCCGGTACTCTTTGGTGGCGTGTTCGGCAGGAACAGCGCGAAGACGCCGAGCAGAAGGGAGCTGGCAGCGGTCATCAGCAGCGGAATATTGGTGTCAGAGATGTCGCTATAGCCCATCATCTGCGGCAGGAAGCCGCACGCCAGGCCGGAGGCAATCCAGCCGATGGTGCCCATCACGCGGATGCGCGGGAAATCAGCCTCTACGTCATCGACGTTCGCGAAGGCGATGCTGTTGGTCAGCGCGATGGTCGGCATATAGGTCAGGGAGTAGGCCAGCAGCAGCGGGAAGAAGGTGCTGAACTGGGTTTGCTGTGCTGCGAAATACATCAGAATCGCGCCAGCGAACATCAGCACGGCCAGCACTTTCTGGGCGGCGAAGAAACGGTCCGTCAGCGAGCCGACCAGGATAGGAGAGAGGATCGCGGCAATCGCGGTACAGGCATACGACCAGCCAATTTCCCCGGCGGTAAACCCGCTCTTACTCAGCCACAGCCACAGCGGCACAAACCATGCGCCCCAGATAAACCATTCAACGAACATCATGAATGACAGTTGGACTTTCGTTTTCATTTTTTAATCCTGCATGTCAGAGGTACGCATGTAACATACCATGTGATAATACCTTTTAAATACCTTTAAGGCGATTGTTTGATCAGTGTAACAAAAATGTTGTACACGAAACGAGCCAGCAGATTGTGCTTAAAAAAGTTGCAAATGGTGGAAAATAGGTTAAGTCGGTACCAGGCTTAGTCTGCCTGCAAAAACGTGGGCTTGGATCACACGCTCCGACATCATGTCGGACTTACGGGAGCATCACTATGACTGATATTGCGCAGCTGCTTGGCAAAGACGCCGACAGCCTTTTACAGCATCGTTGTATGACCATTCCAGCCGACCAGCTTTATCTGCCTGGCCATGATTACGTAGACCGGGTCATGGTCGACAACAACCGTCCGCCTGCCGTACTGCGAAACATGCAGACGCTTTACAATACCGGCCGTCTGGGCGGGACCGGCTATCTCTCCATTCTGCCCGTTGACCAGGGCGTAGAGCACTCGGCGGGAGCGTCGTTTGCTGCTAACCCGCTCTACTTTGACCCGAAAAACATTGTCGAGCTGGCGATTGAAGCAGGGTGTAACTGTGTGGCATCGACGTATGGCGTGCTGGCCTCCGTTTCTCGCCGCTACGCTCACCGCATTCCGTTCCTCGTCAAGCTGAACCACAACGAAACCCTGAGCTACCCAACCGAATATGACCAGACGCTGTACGCCAGCGTCGAGCAGGCGTTCAACATGGGCGCGGTGGCGGTCGGGGCAACCATCTATTTCGGCTCTGAACAGTCGCGACGTCAGATTGAAGAAATCTCCGCGGCGTTCGAGCGTGCCCACGAGCTGGGCATGGTAACCGTGCTGTGGGCCTATCTGCGTAACGCGTCATTCAAGAAAGACGGCGTGGATTACCACGTATCAGCGGATCTGACCGGTCAGGCAAACCACCTGGCGGCAACCATCGGCGCGGACATCGTGAAGCAGAAAATGGCCGAGAATAACGGCGGCTATAAAGCGGTGAACTTTGGCTATACCGACGACCGCGTGTACAGCAAGCTGACCAGCGACAACCCGATCGATCTGGTGCGCTACCAGCTGGCGAACTGCTACATGGGCCGCGCCGGGCTGATTAACTCCGGCGGTGCGGCAGGCGGTGAAACCGACCTGACCGACGCGGTGCGCACGGCGGTCATTAACAAACGTGCGGGCGGTATGGGGCTGATCCTGGGCCGTAAGGCGTTTAAAAAATCCATGGCCGACGGCGTGAAGCTGATTAATGCGGTTCAGGATGTCTATCTGGACAGTAAAGTCACGATTGCCTGACGCCACCGTATCCCTCTCCCCCGTGGGCTGAGGGTTCCTCACAAAATAATGCCTGCACAAACGGCCCCCTCTCCCTTGAGGGAGAGGGTGGCTCAGTCGCCACCACCCTGGCGACCCGGGCTCCCGGCGGTAAATCGCCGCTTCGCGGTCCCTTCGGCTTATTCCTTCCGGCTTATCGGGGACGGGCGGAAGTAACATCCCTGTACAGCCTGCCCTCTCGGCGCATCCCTGCGCCTCGCCCCGGCCTACAGGAAACGCCTCAGCGATTTACAGCCGGACCGAGGCATCGCTGAAAGCCCTCAGTGATTCTGAGGCAACGTTATCGCTTTTGCTTTCAAATTACTGGGGAACCCTCAGCCCTGTGGGGAGAGGGCATTATCGCGCACGCTGTAAAAAATCAGCGCAACAGCGCGCAGTCCGGCGGCAAACGGCACTGCAACGCCCCGGGCAACACCTCAATGCGGAATCGCTCGCCGCTGAGCGGCTCTCCGTCGAGGTTAAAGGTCATGCCGTGTGGAGCGATCACTTCAAACCACGCGGATTTCCCGTCGATGATATTGGGGCTCTCCTCTGGCTGCGTCAGCGTCGTAAACAGCGCAGGCAGCAGCCCGTCGCCGGTAAAAATACGCAGCTGTAATTGACCGTCGTTGATCAATGCTTCCGGGCAAAGCTGCTGACCGCCCCCCGCCTGCCGCCCGTTGCCGATACCAATCACCAGCGCGTCGCCCTGCCAGTGGAAGTTCTCACCGTGAATTTCACAGCTGTCGGGCTTGAGGGTGTCCATGCGCATTAGGCCATGGATGAGATACGAAACGCCGCCCAGCGCGGCTTTCAGTTTTTCCGGTGTTTCGCTGGTGATCCGCGTGCCGAAACCGCCCGTTGCCATATTGATAAAGCAGGTTCTTTCATTCACCTGCGCAATATCGACGGCGGTCGCTTTCCCGAGGATAGCCAGTTGCAGTGCTTTGCCTACATCCTCCGGAATACCGGCGCTGGTGGCAAAATCGTTGGCGGTACCGAGCGGTAAAATCCCCATCGCCGGGCGATGGGCTGTGTCGAGATCAATAAGCGCGCCAGCGATCTCGTTGATCGTTCCGTCGCCGCCGCCGGAAATGATGGTCTGAACACCTAACCTGATGCCCTCGTCGATGTAGCGCGCCGCATCGCCTTTTTCAAACGTTACCCGCACGTGTATGCATGCTCCGTCTTCACGCAATTCGGTAATCGCCTGGCGCAGCAGATCGTTGCCTGCACTCTTGCCGTTAAGAATTAATAAACTGTCTGGATAGGTTGCCATCCGGGTTGCTCCCTTTTTTAGCTATAGAAAGAGTGTATCCCAGAGAGGGAAAAAGCGGGTAAGAACAGGATGAAAGGCAAAAAATAAGCCCGCGTAAGGGCTTTGAAATCGACTAAAGAACCCCGTAGCGCTTACAGTGCATACTACTGCCGCTCAATTGACTATTGTGGTCAACGTTTGAGGTGTGACATTGGCCTTGCCTCGATTTTGAGCTGCTTACGCCAGACCCGATTATGTAGCGTTAGCGCAATGGAGCGGTAAAAAATCGATGAATTCATCCACATAATGTTCAGAAAGAAAAATCCCAGCCCCAGCAAAGAGGTTATTTGCGGTGTGTAGTTCTCAACAGGGCCGAATAAAAGCGAAATCCCCGTCCAGATGAAATAAATGATGCTCATTATGCCTGTCAGCGTAATGACGAAAATATGCAGTTTATATCCAGGTAAAGAACCTCGTGTAGTCAGAAACATCGTGCTCATCACTACCAGACAATACACAATCGCTGCAATGAATACTCCCATCATAACCTTAAATTCGGGTAAGCCGAGCCAGCGAAACAGCAACAACCAGAGGGACACTTGCAGCATGGCGTAGCAAAAAATAGCCAGTAACGTGCTCACTGCCAAAGGAATTCCTGTCATATGGACGCCCACAGGAACGCCGAACCGATCTTTTAACTGTTCTTTTAATGTTTCAAGCTGGTTGAGATCATCGGTCGCCATTTTACTTTTAACCAAAGCACTTAATGCAAGGCTATCTCTAATGTATTTCATCATGGACGGGTCAATAATTTCCTGTAAATGAAAAAGACTGAATTAAACCAAAAATGTATTTACCCGTTTGTGCAACATTCTGTGGATTTCTGATATTTCCTGAGATGGCACTTCCAACGAAGGCAGAAGAATTTGAAATGGTATTCAGCAACTCACGCTGTAAGAGCAACTGCAACGCTTCTGACGGATAACGTTTGGGATACACGCCTGCCTTCATTGCTGCTTTTACACCTGAATTCGAGATGCCGGGATTGCGGATACGAATAATCTCCTCTGTTAATCGCGTACGGTCGGCCCGGCTCATTTTTTGTAATAAGGAGAGCAAACTCTCAGACGATGAACGGTTAAGAAGGCGATATGTTAATGCAGCGCTTTTTAAACCCGCAGCAGCCCCGGCAAGAGAAATCGCATCCAGGGCTGTGTTGGTTGCTGTATACCACTCCTGGGAATCCATCCACGCAACGTAATCATCATGATTCATAGCAATCAACGATAGTCGGCCAAGCCCATTTGCACATTGAATTCCAGTTGCTACACCACCGGCTAAAATCACAGCGGCTATAGCACCGGAAGACCCTGCAGTGAGAGGTATAGCCATACCGGCCCCTGCCGCAAGTACAACAGTAAGAATTGCGGCTCCGCAGGAAATGGCCGTTGAACCAATTTCAGTTGCCAGGGAAGGGGAATTAATCGTCGCCGTTGTTGCCTGAACAGGGTTAACTAATGAGGCATTTACTTTGGTTATGACTACATGACTAACCGAGCTTTCGTTTGGTGTAGCAATCCTTCTTGATGGCCGTACTAGCCACTGACGTGTACCGTCTGAGTAGATAATCCCGGCCTGGCTAAAATTTCTGCTACAGTCCAGTTGACCTGCAAGTGCTGTGAAATTTATATCGCCGCCAGAGGCAAGACCAAGACTGCGTGCGAGTGCGTAATCTGGAAGATCCTTTGAAAATTGTCCTGTGAATGTCACTTCATCTCTCCGTCCGTGTGAAATGTTGATTGTTAATAAAACAAGAGTAAAGGTCCTGTTAACACTTAAAATTAGGAATGTTCCGAATAGTGTTCATCCCTCTCAAATCCATTAAAAAATGTGATTAGGATCCTTTGTTCGTTCGATTTGCTTAGATGATACGCCTAATGCTGACACAACCTTTCCCGGGTCAATGCAACGCCATATTTATCAGGGGGAAAAATTTCAGGAGTTAACAAAAAAATAAGCCCGCGTAAGGGAGATTACGCAGGCTAAGGAGGTGGTTCCTGGTACAGCTAGCATTTATGGGTTATGTTTTTCAGCGGGGGGGATAATACCCGTATTGAACGAAGCGGTATGTGATCCGATTCTAAGAATTATCCCAGCGTGAAAAAATCCCGTTGATTGACTATTTGCCGTGTGGATTTCGGGTATTTTCACCTTCAAAATTACGCATCAGCAGCGCAAACTCCAGCTCCACCTCTTCAGGAACCGGCAGCCAGACCACATGGCCGTCGCCAGGTGCGACCTCAATCGCCTCACCTTTTTTGTTTTCCAGGTGCTCCAGTCGGAAGTTCATGTTGCCCTGCGGCGTCATCAGCTCCAGGCTGTCGCCTTTAGTGAATTTGTTTTTTACGGCGACGGCGGCCAGCGGGCCTTTACGCTCGCCGGTGAAGTCGCCTACAAACTGCTGGCGTTCGGAAATCGAATAGCCATGCTCGTAGTTCTGGTAGTCGTCGTGAGTGTGACGACGCAGGAAACCTTCGGTATAGCCGCGATGCGCCAGACCTTCCAGCGTTTCCAGCAGGCTGGTGTCGAACGGTTTACCGGCAGCGGCATCGTCGATGGCTTTGCGATATACCTGTGCGGTACGGGCGCAGTAGTAGTAAGACTTGGTGCGGCCTTCAATTTTCAGGGAGTGTACGCCCATCTTGGTTAAACGCTCGACGTGCGCGATGGCGCGCAGATCTTTAGAGTTCATGATGTAGGTGCCGTGCTCGTCTTCGAAGGCGGTCATGTACTCACCCGGACGTTTGGCTTCTTCGATCATAAACACGCTGTCGGTAGGCGCGCCAATTCCCAGCGTTGGCTCAACGTTGGTGACCGGAATCGGCTCGTGTTTATGCACGATGTTACCGATGTCATCCTCTTTGCCTTCCTGAACGTTATATTCCCAGCGGCAGGCGTTGGTGCAGGTGCCCTGGTTCGGGTCACGCTTGTTGATATAGCCAGAGAGCAGGCAGCGGCCGGAGTAGGCCATGCACAGCGCGCCATGAACGAAGATTTCGATCTCCATATCCGGCACCTGGGTGCGGATCTCTTCGATCTCTTCGAGGGACAGCTCGCGGGACAGAATGACGCGGGTCAGCCCCATCTGTTTCCAGAATTTCACCGTTGCCCAGTTGACGGCGTTAGCCTGCACTGAGAGGTGAATGTCCATCTCCGGGAAATTCTCCCGAACCAGCATGATTAAACCCGGGTCCGACATGATCAGCGCGTCCGGCCCCATCTCCACGACCGGCTTCAGGTCACGAATGAATGTTTTCAGCTTGGCGTTGTGCGGCGCGATGTTCACCACCACGTAGAATTTTTTGCCCAGGGCATGCGCTTCATTGATGCCGAGCTGAAGATTCTCGTGGTTGAATTCGTTGTTACGCACGCGCAGCGAGTAGCGCGGCTGGCCCGCGTAGACGGCGTCGGCGCCATAGGCGAAAGCGTAACGCATATTTTGCAGCGTTCCCGCCGGGGAAAGGAGTTCCGGTTTAAACATGTTTGTTCTCGTTCTGATGACAGGTCAGATCCGCATGCACCTGATGCAGCGGTAAGGGGAGATCCCCCACTTTAAGGGCGGGCATTGTAGCGCTGCGGGGAAGAGAGGTAAAGCTTTGCCCCTCACCCTAACCCTCTCCCCTTTGGGGCTGAGGGTTCCCCACAAAATAATGCCTGCACAGACGGCCCCCTCTCCCTTGAGGGAGAGGGCTGGGGTGAGGGGGAACATACGGCTCTGGTGGTCATTCCGTTCACGTTATGTTCCTTGCTACTCTGTCACGACATGGCCGGTGAACGTGCCAGGGTGGCTCAGTCGCCACCACCCTGGCGACCCGGGCTTCCGGCGGTAAATCGCCGCTTCGCGGTGCATTCGGCTTATTCCTTCCGGCTTATCGGGGACGGGCGGAGGTAACATCCCTGTAAAGCCCGCCCTCTCGGCGCATCCCTGCGCCTCGCCCCGGCCTACAGGAAACGCCTCAGCGATTTACAGCCGGACCGAGGCATCGCTGAAAGCCCTCAGTTATTCTGAGGCAACGTTATAGCTTTTGCTTTCAAATTGCTGGGGAACCCTCTCCCTTTGGGGAGACGGCAGGGTGAGGGGGGTATTCAGGCAATCCTGCACGCATCCGCTTCCCAGCGATACCCCACGCCGTACACCGCGCGAATAAACGACTGGTCGGCGTCCAGCGCCTCCAGCTTGCGGCGCAGGTTTTTGATGTGGCTGTCGATGGTGCGGTCGGTCACCACGCGGTAATCGTCATACAGATGGTTGAGCAGCTGCTCGCGGGAAAACACTTTGCCCGGCTCGTGGGAGAGCGTTTTCAACAGGCGAAACTCTGCGGGGGTGAGATCCAAAAGTTTGCTGCGCCAGCTCGCCTGGAAACGGCTTTCGTCGACGATCAGCGGGCTTTGCGCATCCAGCACCTGCAATTCACGCTGCGGCTTACAGCGGCGGAGGATGGTTTTCACGCGAGCGACCACCTCCCGCGGGCTGTAAGGCTTGCAGATGTAATCGTCGGCGCCGATTTCGAGCCCCAGCAGACGATCGATCTCTTCGATTTTGGCCGTCACCATCACGATGGGCACATCGGAGAAACGACGAATTTCGCGGCACAGGGTTAGGCCGTCGGTACCCGGCAGCATCAGATCCAGCAGGATCAGATCCGGCGGCGTCTGGCGCACGTAGGGCAGCACCTGGTCGCCGTGGCTGATAAGCGTTGGCGCGTAACTCGCAGCGCGCAAATAGTCGATCAGCAGTTGCCCAAGTTTAGGCTCGTCTTCCACGATCAAAATACGCGGTGTGTTGTCGTCAATCGGTAACTCGGTCATGCTTCCCTCGATAAATCCCGTTCCAGAGGTAACTCTACTGTAATGCTAACCCCGCCAAAAGGCGAATGGGCGGCGCGGATGGTGCCGCCATGGGCCTCCACAATGTTAACGCAAATGGCCAGCCCAAGGCCGGAACCGCCGCTGGCGCGGTTGCGTGAACCTTCGGTGCGATAGAAGCGCTCGAACAGTTTTTCCAGCTGCGCATCCTTCACGCCAGGGGCGGAGTCCGCAAAGGTCAGGGCAAAGCGCCCGTTTTCCTGCCTGCCGGAGATATGCAGCGCGCCGCCGCCGTCGGTGTAGCGGAGGCTGTTCTCCAGCAGATTATTGAACAGCTGCATCAGGCGATCTCTGTCGCCGAACACCACCGCACTGTCCGGCAGCGAAAGGTTGATTTTCAGGTCACGGCTGGCGAAGCGCTCGCGGAATGCGCCGGTCACGACTTCAAGGATATTGATCACATCGATCGGTGCTTTCTGGTAAGCCAGGGCGCCTTCGTCGGACATGGAAAGCTGATGCAGATCGTCCACCAGTTTGGTCAGCGTACCGACTTCCGCCTGAAGCGAGGCCACCGACTCGGGGGTGAACTGCCGCACGCCGTCCTGAATCGCCTCCAGCTCGCCGCGCAGCACCGCCAGCGGGGTGCGCAGCTCGTGCGAAATGTCGGCCATAAAATCGCGGCGCATCTGCTGGTTTTTTTCCAGCGTGCTGGCGAGCTGGTTGAAGTCCTGCGCCAGCTTGCCCAGTTCATCCTGGCTGCGGGTGTCCACGCGGGTCGAGAAATCACCCGCCGCCAGCTTGTGCGTGCCTTCCACCAGGCGCTTAACCGGCGCCAGCAGGCCGCGCGCCAGCGGGAAGGTGGCGAGCGCCGCAAGCAGGGTAGAAAGCGCGACAATCAACCAGCTGGTCTGACGCTGCTGGCGGTCAAAGTTGATGTCGGTGTTGCGCGTCAGCCGCTCGACCGGGGAGGCGATAACCCAGCCCACCGTGGCGCCGTTCGAGGTAATGGCGCGCTTTGTGCCGTCCGGCGGTACCGGAGAGCGTGGGCCAACGAGCACGCGCATCTCCTGATCAATTACCCAGAACTGGGTGCGCCAGCCGTGCGGCGGCATGCCCGGTCCCGGACGGTCGTCGTCATTATCGTGCTCCAGCGAGCGCAGAATTTGAAATATAAAGCGATCGTTGTTGCGCAGAAAACGCCAGTTACCGTGCAGGCTATACTGTTCCCCCAGCGCGTCGCTTAAGCCCTGTAAACGCTGTTCGTTACCGTGCTTGATGTAGTCAATAAAGCCGCGCTCAAAGCTGACCCGCACCGCCCAGTGCATAGTAATCAGCAGGACGATACAGGTGGCGAAAATCGCCACAAAAAGCTTACCGGTGATCCCCGGACGCCAGAATTTCATGGTGCACTCCTTTTGCCGCGTCGGATCACGACGTTTTTGGTCGTGTCATTCGGCACTCTGGCAAAGATAAAAGCGGGCAGAGCGATAATTACCGCCATGCTGAGGTAAGTGTATAAAAAGACCTGATGCGCGACGGGGGTGTCGGCGCTGAGATGGTGCTGACCGTACATGCCGAGCAGCAATCCGGCAACCGTGACCCCCACGCTCATGGAGAGCTGCATGATCATCGACAGCAGACTGTTACCACTGCTTGCCAGCTCGTCCGGCAGATCTTTCAGCGTCAGGGTGTTCATCGACGAGAAGCGCATGGAGTTGATGATCCCCTGGCAGAACAGCACCAGCGGCAGGATGTAGTACCAGCCCAGCAGCGCCACGGCCATAAACAGCAGGCAGACCAGCGCCAGCCCGATCGTGGCGGCCACCAGCACGCGGCGATAGCCAAAGCGGTTCACCACCTGCACCACAATACGCTTCATCCCCATGCTGCCAAGTACCATCGGGATCATCATCAGCCCGGCATGGAACGGCGAGAAGCCCATCCCAATCTGTAAAAATACCGGCGTCATAAACGGCAACATGCCGCTGCCGATGCGTCCGGCAAAGCTGCCGAACAGACCAAGACGGTAGGTGGGATTCTTGAACAGATTCAGGCTGAACAGCGCGTTAGCGTTACCTCTGGCATGCCACAGATACCAGAGAATGGCGGTGACACCCAGCGCTACCAGCAGGGCGAGCGACAGGGAGGAGATCCCCAGCCCTTTTTGCCCGTCGAGCGCGAGGGTAAGCGTCGCCATGCCAGCTGCCAGCAGGATGAAGCCAAAGAAATCAAAGCGCCGGGTCTGCATTTTATAGTTCGGCATCAGCGTCAGGGTGGCAATCGCGCCGATAATACCGACCGGCAGGTTGATCAGGAAGATCCAGTGCCAGGAGGCATACTCCACCAGAATCCCGCCCAGCGCCGGGCCAAGCAACGGGCCGACCTGACCGGGCAGGGTGACGAAGGTCATCGCCGCCATATACTGCGCGCGCGGAACAATTTTCATCACCGTTAACCGCCCGACGGGTACCATCATCGCGCCGCCGACGCCCTGTAGCACGCGCGCCATCACCAGCTGGTCGAGGGTATTGGCCTGGGCGCAAAACAGAGACCCGGTGGTAAACAGCACAATGGCGGTGAAGAAGATGTTTCGCACGCCGACTTTATCCGCCAGCCAGCCGCTGGCAGGCAGCATCACAGCGACCGTCAGCACGTAGGCGACAATCACCATATGCATGTGCAGCGGGCTCTCCCCCAGGCTTTTCGCCATCGAGGGGAGGGCGGTGTTCACGATAGTCGTGTCCAGCGACTGCATAAAGAAGCCGAACGCGACGATCCACAATTGCCAGCGAACGTTACTGGGTAGGTCGGTCATTTACTCGGTCACCGTGGTTCTCTTTTTACGCGAAAAACGCAGCCGCAGGCGGTCAAAGAACAGATAGACAACCGGCGTCGTGTAGAGCGTCAGCAGCTGGCTCATCACCAGGCCGCCAACGATCGTGATCCCCAGCGGCTGGCGTAGTTCAGAGCCGTCACCGCCGGATATGACCAGCGGCAGCGCGCCGAACAGCGCGGCCAGCGTGGTCATCATGATCGGGCGAAAACGCAGCAGACAGGCCTGGAATATCGCCTCGTCCGGCGTCAGGTTGCCGTTGCGCTGGGCGTCCAGGGCAAAGTCGACCATCATTATCGCGTTTTTCTTCACGATGCCAATCAATAGCATGATCCCGATAAGCGCGATAAGACTGAATGGGGCACCGAACAGCTCCAGCGCCAGCAGCGCCCCCACGCCCGCAGAGGGAAGCGTGGAGAGAATGGTCAACGGGTGCACGTAGCTTTCGTACAGCACGCCCAGCACGATATAAACCGTGGCAATGGCCGCCAGAATCAAAATAACCTGCGAGTTCATGGTGTCCTGGAACACCTGCGCCGTACCGGCAAAGCTGCCGCGCACCGAGGAGGGCACCCCGAGCTGGGTCATGGCGCGATTAATGGCATCGCTGGCCTCAGACAGCGACGAGCCGGTTGGCAAGTTAAACGAGACGGTCGAGGCGGCGGAAAGCCCCTGGTGGTTCACCGACAGCGGGGCGTTCGACGGCTGCCAGCTGGCGAAGTACGACAGCGGAATCGCCTTACCGTCATCATTGATCACAAACATCTTGTCCAGCGCGCTGATGTCCTGGGTGTAGCGCGGATCCACCTCCATCACCACCTTGTACTGGTTCATCGGCTGATAGATGGTAGAGACTTCACGCTGCCCGAAGGCGTTGTTCAGCAGGCTGTTGGCCGCCTCCACGTTAATGCCCAGGCGGGCCATGGTTTCACGATCGTAGGTGAGCGCCATCTCCGCACCGTTGTTTTGACTGTCAGAGTTCACGTCCGCCAGCTGCGGCAGCGCGGCCAGCGCTTTACGGATCTTCGGCTCCCACTCGCGCAGGGCGGCTAAGTCATCCGAGAGCAGGGTGTACTGATAGCTGGCGTTAGCCTGTCGTCCGCCGACGCGGATATCCTGAACGGCCATCAAAAACAGATTTGCCCCCGGCTCTTTGGCAAGCTTCAGCCGCAGGCGGTCAATGATCTGCTGCGCCGTTTCGTGACGTTCACCGCGCGGCTTAAGGGTAATAAACATCATCCCGCTGTTAACGCGCGAGCCGCCGGTAAAGCCGGTGACGTTATCCACGGCCGGATCTTCCCGGATGATTTTCATAAAGTCTTGCAGTTTGCCGCGCATCGCCTGGAACGAAATGCTCTGGTCCGCCTGAATGCCCCCCATCAGCACCCCGGTATCCTGCTCCGGGAAGAAGGTTTTCGGGATGGTGATATACATCCAGACGTTGAGGACGATGGTGCCGATCAGCACCAGCCCGACAATACGCGTGTGGTTCAGCACCCATTTCAGCGATTTGCCGTAGCCGGACTGCATCGCCATCAGGACGCGGCCAAAGCCTTTCCTGCGCGGCTGCGAGTGCGGTTGGCTGCGCTTTAGCATCCAGCCGCACATCATCGGCGTCAGCGTCAGCGAAATCACCAGTGAGATACCAATGGCGACGGAGAGCGTGACGGCAAATTCGCGCAGCAGTCGCCCCGGCAGGCCGCCCATCAGCAGCAGCGGCAGGAATACCGCCACCAGCGACAGGCTCATGGACAGGACCGTGAAGCCCACTTCGCGCGTCCCCTGAAGCGCCGCCTGGAGCGGCTTCATGCCCGCTTCCAGATGGCGCGAGATATTCTCCAGCACCACGATGGCGTCATCCACCACAAACCCGGTGGCAATCGTCAGCGCCATCAGCGACAGGTTGTTAAGGCTAAAGCCGCACAGGTACATGGCGGCAAAGGTGCCTATCAGCGATACTGGCACCGCCACCGCCGGGATCAGCGTCGCGCGCCCCGAGCGCAGGAACAGGAACACCACCAGGATCACCAGCGCGACGGAGATGATCAGCGTTTGCTCTACCTCCTCAAGCGAGGCGCGGATGGTGGGGGAGCGGTCCTGCGCAATCTGGAGATCGATGGCCGCCGGAATCGTTTCCTGAAGCTCCGGCAGGCGCGTGCGGATGCTGTTCACCGTCTGAATGATGTTGGCTTCCGGCAGCTTGCGGATCATCAGCAAAATCGCCGGTTTGGCGTTGGTCATCCCGGCGTTACGCACGTCCTGCACCGAATCGGTGACGCTGGCGACGTCGCTCAGGCGCACCGCCGCGCCGTTGTTGTAGTGAATAATCAACGGCTGATACTCGGCGGCGGTTTTCAGCTCGTCGTTAGTCTGGATCTGCCAGCGGTGGCTGCTGTCCTCAATCGCGCCCTGCGGCTTACGCACGTTGGCGTTGCTGATGGCGGAACGCACGTCGTCCAGCGACACGCCCTGGTTAAACAGCGCCTGCGGATTCAGCCCCACGCGCACGGCGGGCAGGGAGCTGCCGCCGACGTCCACGTCGCCCACGCCGTCAATCTGGGCGATGGTTTGCGCCAGCTGGGTGGAGGCAAAATCGTACAGCTCGCCCTGGGAGTAGGTCTCTGACGTAAGCGTCAGGATCATGATCGGCGCGTTGGAGGGGTTGGCCTTGCGATAGGTTGGACGGCTCGGCATGCCGCTCGGCAGCAGGCTTTGGGCGGCGTTAATCGCGGCCTGCACGTCACGCGCCGCGCCGTTGATGTCCCGGTCGAAATTGAATTCCAGAATGATGCGCGTGCTGCCCAGCGAACTGCTGGAGGTCATCTCGTTAACCCCGGCAATTCGACCAAGCGAGCGCTCAAGCGGCGTCGCCACCGATGAGGCCATGGTTTCCGGCGAGGCACCCGGCAGCGAGGCGCTGACCATGATCACCGGGAAATCGACCTGCGGCAGCGGGGCCACCGGCAGCAGCCGGAAGCCCAGCACGCCGCACAGGGTGATAGCGACGGAGAGTAAAATCGTCGCCACCGGACGGTAAATGAAGAGGGCGAAAAACTTCACTTACGCCTCCTCTTCACGTTTCGGGAAGCGGCTTTTCGTCCACAGGGCCAGACGGTCAAACAGCAGGTAGATAACCGGCGTGGTAAACAGCGTCAGCACCTGGCTTACGAGCAGGCCGCCGACCATCCCGATGCCCAGCGGACGGCGCAGTTCGGCCCCCACGCCGGTGCTCAGCATCAGCGGCAGCGCGCCCAGCAGGGCGGCGAGGGTGGTCATCAGGATCGGGCGAAAACGCAGCAGACAGGCCTGGTAAATGGCCTCGCGCGGCGCCATACCCTGCTCGCGCTCGGCGGCCAGCGCAAAGTCGATCATCATGATGGCGTTTTTCTTCACGATGCCGATAAGCAGAATGATGCCGATGATCGCAATCACGTCCAGTTCGCTCCCCGCCAGCATCAGCGCCAGCAGTGCCCCCACGCCCGCCGTCGGCAGGGTGGAGAGAATGGTGATCGGGTGGATAAAGCTTTCATACAGCACGCCAAGCACGATATACATCGCCACCACCGCCGCGACAATCAGCCAGACGGTGCTGCCCAGCGCGGCCTGGAACGCCAGAGTACTGCCCTGGAACTGGGTCTGAATATCGGACGGGAAGCTGAGTTCTTTCTCCGCACCCAGAATGGCCTCCACCGCTTCGCCCAGGGAATAACCGTCCGGCACGTTGAACGAAATGGTGGTGGATGGGAACTGATCGAGATGGTTAATCGACAGCGGGGTGTGACGCTCTTCCACGCTGGCAATGGCGCTGAGCGGCACAATCCCGCCGTCTTTGCTGGTCAGGCGTATCGAGTCCAGCGCGGCAAGCCCGGGCGTGTTCTCGGTGTTATGTTCCAGCACCACGCGATACTGGTTCGCCTGGGTGTAAATGGTCGAGATAAGGCGCTGGCCAAAGGCGTTATACAGCGCGTTATCCACGTCGGACATGGTAATGCCCAGACGGCTGGCGGTGTCGCGGTTGACGTTCACGTACGCCGCCAGCCCTTTATCCTGCCAGTCGCTGCTGACGTCAGAAATCTGCGGCAGTGCTTTCAGCTTGTCCACCAGCTGCGGCACCCAGGTGCTGAGTGCATCAAGCGAGGTGGCCTGGAGCGTAAACTGGTACTGCGTGCGGCTCACCTGCGTATCAATGGTTAAATCCTGGATCGGTTGCAGATACAGCTCAATGCCCGGTACGCGCGCCACAGCGCTTTGCAGACGCTCAATAACCGCGTTGACGCGATCGTCACGGTCATCGAGCGGTTTAAGGTTAATTTGCAGGCGCGCGCTGTTAAGCGACGGGTTGGTGCCGTCTACGCCCACGTAGGCAGTCAGGCTTTCCACCGCCGGATCTTTCATGATGATCTCAGACACCTGCTGCTGGCGCTGCGCCATGTTGGCGAAGGAGACCGTCTGTGGCGCCTGAAGCGTGCCCTGAATAATGCCGTTGTCCTGAATCGGGAAGAAGCCTTTCGGAATGAAAATCCACAGCATGACGCTGAGCGCCAGCGTGCCGAGGGCCACGCCGAGCGTCGCCCAGGGATGGTTCAGGACTTTCGCCAGCACGCGGCCGTAGGCGGCAATAATGCGCTCGAACATCCGCTCGGAGGCGAGGGAGAAGCGGTTTTGCTTGCGCAAAGATTCGTGGCTCAGCATGCGGGCGCACATCATCGGCGTCAGCGTCAGCGACACCACGGCAGAGATCAGAATGGCGACCGCCAGCGTCACGGCAAACTCGCGGAACAGCCGCCCGACGATATCGCCCATAAACAGCAGCGGGATCAGCACCGCAATCAGCGAGAAGGTGAGCGAAATAATGGTAAAGCCGATCTCCCCCGCGCCCTTCAGCGCGGCGGCTAACGGCTTTTCACCTTTCTCGATATAGCGCGAGATGTTTTCGATTACCACGATGGCGTCGTCCACCACAAACCCGGTGGCGATGGTGAGCGCCATCAGCGTCAGGTTGTTAATCGAGAAGTCGAGAAATACCATTACCGCGAACGTCCCGACCAGCGAGAGCGGCACGGCAACGGCGGGAATAATGGTTGCCGGAACGTTGCGCAGGAACAGGTAGATGATCATCACCACCAGCGCAATCGCCAGCATCAGCTCGAACTGGGTGTCAGTCACTGACGCGCGAATATTCGTGGTGCGGTCAGAGAGCACTTTCACGCTGACCGATTTTGGCAGGCTTTCCACCAGCTGCGGCAGCATGGTGCGAATGCTGTCGGCGGTATCAATAATGTTCGCGCCCGGCTGGCGCTGAACGTTCATGACAATCGCCTGCTGCTTATTAGCCCACGCCCCGAGCCAGCTGTTTTCCGCGCCTTGTTCGACGGTTGCCACGTCGCCCAGGCGGATCGGTGCGCCGTTCTGGTAGGCAATGATCAGCTGACGGTATTCATCGGCGGACTGCATCTGGTCGTTGGCGGAGAGCGTGACCGCGCGGGTCGGGCCGTCCAGCGAGCCCTTCGCTGAGTTAACGTTGGCGCTGCTGATGGCGGTGCGAATGGTTTCGCTGGTTAACCCCAGCGCGGCAATGGCCTGGGCATTGAGCTTAACGCGCACCGCGGGGCGTTGTCCCCCTGCGAGCGTCACCAGCCCGACGCCTGTCACCTGCGAAATCTTCTGCGCCACGCGGGTTTCGACCATGTCTTCCACCTGCGTCATCGGCATGGCGGAGGAGGTGACGGCAAGCGTCATGATCGGCGGGTCTGCCGGGTTCACCTTGCTGTAAACCGGCGGGTTCGGCAGGTCAGACGGCAGCAGGTTGGTGGCGGCGTTAATGGCGGCCTGCACCTCCTGTTCCGCGACGTCCAGCGACAGTGCGAGCTGGAACTGAAGCGTGACGACCGAGGCACCGCCCGAGCTCTGGGAGGACATCTGCTTCAGGCCAGACATCTGGCCAAACTGACGCTCCAGCGGGGCGGTGATGGCGGACGTCACCACATCTGGACTGGCGCCCGGATAGAGGGTGACAACCTGAATAGTCGGGTAGTCCACTTCCGGCAGCGCCGACACGGGCAGAAAACGGTAGCCAATGATCCCGGCCAGCAGGATCGCCACCATCAACAGGGTCGTCGCAACCGGTCGTAAAATAAACAGGCGTGATGGCCCACCTGTAGAGCTCGGCGGCATCACCTGCATCAGGCTTTTGCTCCTGTATTCTGCGCTTCCACCACCTCGACCTGCGCCCCTTCGGTCAGCCGGTCAATACCGTCGGTTACGACGCGGTCGCCTGCGGACAGCCCGGCGCTGATCACCACCGTCTGACTGTCCTGGATCCCGGTTTTCACCAGGTGTTTGCTGACCTTGTTTTCGCTGTTCAGCACCCAGACAAAGTTGCCTTCACTGCCCATTTGCAGGGCCGCCGTCGGGATCACCACGGCGTTTTCTTCGGTCGCGACCAGCATTCGCGCATTGACGAACTGATTCGGGAACAGGGCATCGTCCTGATTGTTGAAGCGTGCTTTTAGCTTGATGGTGCCGGTGGTGGTGTCGATCTGGTTATCCAGGCTCAACAGCGAACCTTCGCTCAGCTTCTGCTTGTTGGTGCGATCCCAGGCTTCAACTACCAGCGATTTTCCGGCCTTCTGCGCCTGTATCACCGTCGCAATGTCGCTTTCCGGCAGGGTAAAGACGAGATCGATAGGGTGCGTCTGGGTGATCACCACGATGCCCGTGGTATCGCCGCTGGAGATTTGGTTCCCGATATCAACCTGTTTCAGGCCCACGCGGCCGTCAATCGGCGCGGTGATCCGGCTCCAGTCGAGCTGGAGCTGGGCGCTGGCGACCGCGGCTTCGTCGGCCTTGATGGTGCCCTGAGATTCACTGACCAGAGATTGCTGGGTATCCAGCTCCTGGCGCGACACGAGGTTGGTTTTTACCAACTGCTGATAGCGGGCTAAATCGCGGCGGGCATTGGCGAGGGTGGCTTTGTCTTTCGCGAGTTGCCCCTGCGCCTGCGCCAGGGCCACCTTAAACTGGCTTGGATCGATTTCCGCCAGCAGATCGCCCGCTTTCACCTGTTGACCTTCCTGGAAGTGGATGGCCATCAGCTGACCGTCTACGCGGCTACGTACCGTCACGGTGTTGGCGGCAGTGATGGTTCCCAGCCCGGAGAGATAACGAGGCACCGCTTTATTCACCGCCGTTGCCGCCTGCACCGGTGCCAGCGCACCGCCGCGCATACCGTGGCGCCCGCCGCCCGTTGGGCGTTGTGAGGGGCTACTGGCGCCAGCAGGTGCCGTGGAGTTCGCGGACTGGCTGTGCCAGTACCAGGCGGCGGCCAGGACCACCACAATCAGACCAGCGGCGATTGCCCAGCGGGATTTGTTACTGCCTTTCATCGTTATACGTTCTCATCCTGAAACTCTTTCGGGGAATGATACTAGTTTAGTCAGGTAACACAGTGGAAAAATGGAGGAAATATGGAAGACTGTCAGGAATGGTCTGAGTGTGGTGCCGCGGTTTCGCCTTCGCCGGGTGGCGCTGCGCTTACCCGGCCAACGGTTGGAGGATCTTGTTGGCCGGGTAAGGCGAAGCCGCCACCCGGCACAACTCCATTAGCTAAACACCACCTGCGCCCAGCGCGCCAGCCCTGCCGTAACGGAGCCAAAGTCATCGCCGCCGGCAATCGGGATCCCCGGCAGCTGTTCCGCCAGCGCTTTCTTGATCAGCGGCGAACGGGCGCTACCGCCGGTCAGGTAAATCACGTCCGGCTTCACTTTGCCATTCTCAAGCGCCAGCTGCACCTGCTCCAGAATACGCTGAAGCGGCTGAGTCAGCGCCATTTCCAGCCCTTCCTGGGTGATAGCCGTAGCCAGATCGTCACTGATAAACGGCAGCGAAACCGCATGCTCAGGACGATCGGAAAGGGCGATTTTGCTCTCTTCGGCGGTGCGCACCACGCGGTAGCTCAGGCGCTGACGCCACACCTTATACAGCAGCGCGACCTTCTCTGCATCCTGTGCATCACGCACCAGATCGTTGAGGAAACGGCCATTCGCGGTGCTGTAAAAATCACTCTGGGCAGGGACGTCGTTGATGGCAATCGCGTTCCACCACGGCAGGATCGGCAGGGCGATGCCTTTCTCGGTTTGACCGCCCATGCCGAGCAGCGGCATCAGGCTCTTGAATGCCAGGGCAATATCCAGATCGTTACCGCCCACTCGGCAGCCGCTGTGCCCCAGCAGACTGTTTTCACGATCGCGACGGTGATGCCACTTCGGACCCATCAGCAGTAATGAGCAGTCCGTCGTTCCGCCGCCGATGTCCACTACCAGCACCCGTTGTTCTTCCGTCAGCGTGGCTTCAAAATCCAGCCCCGCTGCAACCGGCTCATACTGGAATACCACGTCACGGAAGCCAGCCCGGTGCGCTGCACGCTCAAGGATCCCCTGCGCCTGCTGGTTGGCGTCGTCGCCGCCCAGCCCCTGGAAGTTGATCGGACGGCCAATTACCGCCTGGGTGATGGCATCCGGCACCTGGGACTGCGCCTGATTGCGGATGTGCAGCATCATCGCGCAGACCAGATCTTCAAACATCGCCACTTGCTGTGGCTTCAGGCCGCTGGCGCCGAGGAAGGATTTCGGCGATTTAACGAAGTAGACCTCTTCCGGATCTTCAATGTACTGCCCGAGGGAAGAGAGGCCGAACTGCACGCTGGAAGGGGTAACGTCGATATCTTCCTCGCGGTTAAAGCTGACCGCACGGCGCAGCAGCGCCTGGGTTTCCGCTGCGGTAGCAGGAACCTGATGATGGCGGAACAGCCACTCGCTCACCGCTTCACGCGTCGGCGCACAGAGCATTGACGGCAACAGCGTACTGCCGTTTTCCATTTTCAGGAGCTGCGGTTGTCCGTTTTGCATTATCGCAACCGAGCAGTTTGCGGTGCCGTAGTCGAATCCAATAAACACAATAAATCCCCATGCCGGTGAGAAGGGGCGAGACTTTAGCGAAATGTCTGCCAGGCGACAACAGGAATATGAAAGCAAGGCGCAACGCGATCTTTCGGTTTATGCTGAGGTAAATACAAAAGGAGAGACAATGTACACCCTGAACTGGCAACCGCCTTACGACTGGTCGTGGATGTTTGGCTTTCTTGCCGCGCGTGCGGTCACGGGGGTTGAGACCGTTACGAAGGATTACTACGAGCGCAGTTTTGGCTATGCCGGGCACAAGGGCGTTTTCCGGGTTACGCCAGACAGCGCAACCCATACGCTTGCGGTGTCGCTTAGCCCTGGCCTGATCCCGGTGGCGGATATCTGCCTGGACCGCATCGCCCGCCTTTTTGACCTCGATTGCGACCCGCAGCACATTGCACAGACCCTCGGCGATCTCGGCGCGGCGCGGCCGGGGTTACGTTTGCCCGGCGCAATGGATGCTTACGAGCAGGGCGTGCGCGCCATTCTTGGACAACTGGTAAGCGTGGCGATGGCGGCTAAACTGGCGTCACGGGTGGTGGCGCTGTGCGGTGAACCCATCCAGGACGCGCCGGGCTACCTCTGCTTTCCTCCGCCAGAGGTACTGGCCGCGGTGGATCCGCTGGCGTTGAAAGCCCTCGGGATGCCGCTCAAGCGTGCGGAGTCGTTGATTCATCTGGCGCAGTCGGTGGTGGACGGTGAATTCCCGCTGTTCCCGCCCGCGAACGTTGAGGACGGGATGAAGGCGCTACAGCAGCGCCCCGGCATCGGGCGCTGGACCGCGAATTATCTGGCCCTGCGCGGCTGGCAGGCGAAGGATGTTTTCCTGCCGGATGATTATCTGATTAAACAGCGCTTTGCCGGTATGACGCCCGCGCAGATCCGTCGCTACGCCGAGCGCTGGCAGCCGTGGCGCTCGTATGCGCTGTTACATATTTGGTACACCGACGGCTGGTCGCCGTCAGTTGATGGCGAAATAGCTGGTATTCAGCAGTAGATCGAGCGGCTGCGCTTCCCCAATGGTGTCGCCGTAGATAAAGTCAACGCCGATGCCCGACAGCGTATTCATCATGATCGACTGATGGCATGGCCCGGCAATGGTTTTTATGCCCAGACGCTGGGCATGGCCCTGAATGATGGTCACCATCATCTCGTCCATCAGATTGCCGTGGACGTTGGTCACCACGTCTGCATCCAGCAGCAGATAATCAGCGGTGTTGGCGCTGAGCTGGCTGAAGACGTTCATATCGCGTCCAACCCGCGTCAGCACCACGCGACAGCCAGCCTGACGAAGCTTTTGCAGACCCTGCTGCACGTTTTCATCCGTATTGCTCAGCACATCAGCGGCAATAGCCAGATGCAGCAGCCGCGCCGGCAGCGGACCTTTGGTAATGAGGTCGAGCAGCTCATCCACCAGCGTGACGCTGGCTAAACCCGCTTCTGAGAGCGGCAGCGCGACGCCCATTCCTTTGGCCGCCACCTGTGCGGCATAGGTACGGAAGAATTCGCTGAAGATACGTCGGTCCAGGGCGTGCAGCAGCTCCGGCTCCGCCAGCCCGGCGCGGAAGGCATGCTCTTCCAGCACTTCCCCCTGGCTGGTCCACAGCCGCAAGGAAATCAGCCAGAAGCTACTGCTCTCGGGAATGCGCGGCGAGGCGACGCTGCGGGCGATCATCAGCAGATGGTTATCTTTAATCATGTGCCACTGCTCATCCAGCGACATCATGCTGCGCGTGCTGTGGATCCTCTCCTGCTGGGGTTCGTAGACGGTGACCACGCCGCGCCCGCTGTTTTTCGAGGCGTAGCAGGCGATATCGGCCTGAGACATCACTTCCGCAGCCTGATAATTGGTGTCGTCAATCAGCGTAATCCCCGCACTGGCACCAATGCGGTGCAGGCGTCCTTCCCAGGAAAAATGATAGTTGTTGATGGCGTCGATCAACCGGCCCGCAATGTAGCGTGCGCTTTCGACGTTGCAGTCCGGCAGCAGCAGACCAAACTCGTCGCCGCCCAGACGCGCCAGCACGTCGCTGGAGCGCAGCATGGTCAGCATCAGCGAAGAGAGTTCGCGCAGGAGCGCGTCGCCCGCCGCGTGGCCTGCCGTATCGTTCACCGCCTTAAAACGGTCAAGATCGATAAAGACCAGCGCGTGATGCTGATGGGTCTCCTGTACTGTCTGCAACAGACGCTTCAGATGGTTTTCAAAGCTGACGCGGTTCGCCAGGTGGGTCAGGGCGTCATGTGAGGCGCTGTAACTCAGCTGGCGCAGCATTTTGCGCGACTCGGTCACGTCCTGAATCACCAGCACCGAGCCGATGGTGTTACCTTCCAGAGTGCTGAGGGGGGTAATGCTGTAATGAATGTCGAAACTGCCGCCATTGCGGCAGTTAAGCACCACGTCCTGTTCGATATCGGTACGGGACATATCGCCGCTGTGGATGTTTTCCATTAACGGACCGTTCTCGCCGAAGGTAATGTGCAGCACCTTCAGAACGGGCTGACCCAGCGCTTCGCTTTGCGACCAGCCGCTCATCTTCTCGGCGACCGGGTTCATAAAGGTGATGTTCATGTCGATATCGGTGCACAGCACCGCTTCGCCGATGGAGTCGAGGGTGATATGCAGGCGCTCTTTTTCCTGGAACAGCGCCTCGTTCAGCTGCTTCACCTCGGTCATATCCATGTTGATCCCTAACAGCCGCTCCACTTCGCCCTGTTTGTTCAGTACCCGGTTCGCCAGCGAACGAATGTGGCGGATGCCATCCTTGACGCGAATGCGAAATTCCAGCTTGAAAGGCACCCTGGCCTGAAGGGATTCTCGCAGCACCTGTTCGGCGTGGGTGCGATCTTCAGGCACCATGGCCGCATGCCAGAGCTGCCAGGTGGGTTTAATGTGCGGGGGGATCTCGTACAGCTCAAACATCCGCTTATCCCAGCTGATCACGTCCGGCTCGAGATCCCACTCCCATATCCCGATGCCACCGGCTTCGTTCGCGAGGGTGATACGCTCCATCAGACGCTTATTGACCCACTCGGTCTGTTTCAGGTCGTTGATATCTTCAATCTGGGCAATAAAGTAGAGCGGGGTGCCGTCGGCATGGCGCACAACGGAGACGGCCAGCAGCGCCCACACCACCTCTCCGCTGCGAGTGTAGTAGCGTTTTTCGAGGCTGTAGCTATTGATCTCCCCGTTAATCAGCTGTCCCAACTGCTCCAGGTCGGTATTTAAATCTTCTGGCCAGGTTAACTGCTGAAACGTGAGCGACTGGAGTTCAGACTGGCTGTAACCGAGAAAATTGCACAGCGCCTTGTTGGCCTGGAGCCACTGGCCCTCAATGCCCACCAGCGCCATACCAATCGCGGAATATTCCATCGCATTACGAAAACGTTCTTCGCTTTCCGTAATATGTTTACGCTCGGCCCGGAAGGCATACATCACCATCGTCATAATATTGGCGGGGAGCAGCATCATCAGGAAGGGGAGCCACGGCGCGTTGAAGGTGACGATCATGGAGGAGGGCGTCATGGAGAGCGGATTTCGCGCCATCATCAGGGACACCATCATGATGGTGAATAAAAATATCAGGAACGCTTCCATACGCGGCAGACGAACCGCGCTCCACATCAGCAGAACGATGATGCAGGTGAATGGCCACGGCAGCCAGGTGATTGCCGTCCAGCAAAGAACCAGCGTAACGACCAGGGTCACCAGCGTTTCCAGCAGCAGTTTCGGATTGCGGTGGCGCAGCAGGTAATGCGGTTTAAACAGCAGACCTAAAGGCACCAGCGCCAGCGCGCCAATGGCCTCTGAAAGTACCCAGACAAGGAAATTACGCAGCGGCTCCGCGCTCGGCACCAGAAAATGAACCAGAACGCCCCCCACCAGCGGCGGCACAAGGGCACTGCCGAGGGCAAGCCGGACCCAGTCGTTGAGGTTTTGCAGCGGATTATACCAGGGGAGCAGTTTACGCAGTAACAGCGCGCCAACCGTGGCCTCAATGATATTGATCGCCGTGTAGGTGATGTTGAGCGATTCCCATGAGAAGAGCATCCACGAGGCAAAGATATTGCCAAAAGAGCAGGCGAGGGCAATGCCGGGCCACATTTTTCCCGCGTGGCGGTAAAACGCTACCATCATTATTGAAGTCGGGAACCACAATGGCGCCAGCAGCGTACCGAAGCGAGTCAGCTCGAGGGAAAATAAGGTGAAGATGAACGTGACCAGACCCAGACAGACAAGCCGCAGTAAAGGATGTGGGGTAGTAACCAAAACCCGCTGGTATTGTTTATTCATTACCGCTCTATCCAGGGACGCCATGTTGTCAGGAGCCAGGTCCGGACGCGTGAAATTAATAATTTGGTTTATGCTAGTACAAACATTTTACAATTCATATGCCGAGTGCTCAGATTTTGACTTCATAGACTTATAAAATAGTTACTCTGCGAAGAATGGTGATGAAATGGTGAAAATCCGCGCGTAAAAATTTCGCTAAAGGCGTGAAACGGCGCTTTTCAGCCCGCCTCGCATAACCTGCGCATTCGACTGGTATCACGCCCCCGAAATCCCTATAATTGCCGCGTTTGACGCTCCGGCGTCGTCCTTCCTTACATCCAGGTTAATCAGGTCGCTAAATTTATGACTGATAAGTCTCATCAGTGCGTCATCATAGGCATCGCCGGCGCATCGGCTTCAGGTAAAAGTCTTATTGCCAGTACGCTTTATCGCGAACTACGTGAACAAGTGGGTGATGAGCATATCGGTGTTATTCCCGAAGATAGCTATTACAAAGATCAATCCCATCTTTCGATGGAAGAGCGCGTAAAAACCAACTACGACCACCCCAGTGCGATGGATCACAGCCTGCTGTTCCTGCATCTGGAAGCGCTAAAGCGCGGCGAGGCAATTGAGCTGCCCGTCTACAGCTACGTGGAACATACCCGCACCCAGGAAACGATCCGTATCGAGCCCAAGAAGGTGATTATCCTTGAAGGGATTTTGCTGCTCACCGACGCCCGTCTGCGCGAATCAATGAACTTCTCGATTTTCGTCGACACCCCGCTGGATATCTGCCTGATGCGGCGTATCAAACGCGACGTTAACGAACGCGGCCGCTCCATGGACTCGGTGATGGCGCAATATCAGAAAACCGTTCGCCCGATGTTCCTGCAATTTATTGAGCCTTCGAAACAATACGCCGATATTATCGTGCCTCGTGGCGGTAAAAACCGTATTGCCATTGATATCTTAAAAGCGAAAATCAGTCAGTTTTTTGAATAAGCCGTGTGAATTGTGTACCGTTCAGAGATAACCTGGTTTTGCCCTGACGCCGTAAGGCTTCAGGGCGCGATGCACGAAAGGAGAAAGTGCCATGCGTCTTTGTGACCGCGATATAGAAGCCTGGCTGGATGAAGGCCGCCTGTCTATCACCCCGCGTCCGCCGGTTGAGCGTATTAACGGCGTGACCGTCGATGTGCGTCTGGGGAATAAATTCCGCACCTTCAGCGGCCACACGGCACCGTTTATCGACCTCAGCGGGCCGAAAGACGAAGTCAGCGCGGCGCTGGATCGCGTCATGAGCGACGAAATCGTCATCGACGAAGGAGAGGCGTTTTATCTCCATCCTGGCGAACTGGCGCTGGCGGTGACCTTTGAATCGGTCACGCTGCCTGCGGATCTGGTCGGCTGGCTTGACGGACGCTCTTCCCTGGCGCGTCTGGGCCTGATGGTGCACGTCACCGCGCACCGTATCGATCCGGGCTGGTCGGGCCGTATCGTGCTGGAGTTCTTTAACGCCGGTAAACTGCCGCTGGCGCTTCGTCCGGGAATGATGATTGGTGCGTTGAGCTTCGAACCGCTGACCGGCCCGGCAGACCGTCCTTATAACCGCCGTCAGGACGCAAAATATCGCGACCAGCAGGGTGCGGTTGCCAGTCGTATCGATAAAGACTGATCTGTGAGTTCACTGAGGAAGCCATGAGAAGAGTTCTGACAACGCTGATGATTTTGCTGGTGGTGCTGGTGGCTGGCCTTTCAGCGTTGGTGCTGCTGGTTAACCCGAATGACTTCCGGGCCTACATGGTGCGGCAGGTGGAAGCGCGCAGCGGGTATGAACTCAAGCTGGACGGGCCCCTGCGCTGGCACGTCTGGCCGCAGCTCAGCATTCTCTCCGGACGTATGTCGCTCACCGCGCCGGGCGCCGCGCAGCCGCTGGTGACGGCGGATAACATGCGTCTTGATGTTGCGCTCATCCCGCTCTTATCCCATCAGCTCCAGGTTGAACAGGTGATGCTGAAAGGGGCGGTGATTCAGCTTACGCCGCAAACCGAAGCCGTTCGTCAGGCGGATGCGCCGGTCGCACCGCGTGAAAACACCTTGCCTGACGTCCCCTCTGATACCGGCTGGTCGTTCGATATTGGTAATCTGAAAGTTGCTGACAGCGTGCTGGTTTTCCAGCATGAGGATGACGAACAGATCACCGTACGCAATATCAATCTCAGGATGGAGCAGGACGCCAATCATCACGCCACCATGGAGTTCTCCGGGCGGATCAACCGCAATCAGCGCGATCTCAACCTGTCGATGAACGCAAACGTGAACGCTTCTGACTATCCGCACCAGCTGACGGCGGACGTTCAGCAGCTCAACTGGCAGCTGACCGGCGCGGATTTACCCGCGAAGGGGATTGCCGGCCAGGGCACGATGCAGGCGGTGTGGCATGAAGAGCGCAAACAGCTCGAACTGAACGCGCTCAACCTCCAGGCCAACGACAGTTCCCTGAAGGGGCAGGCGAGCGTCACGCTTGATGAGAAACCTAAGTGGGTGCTGGATCTGCAATTCGACAAGCTGAATCTCGAGAACTTGCTTCCGCTCCAACCGGTGAACGCGACCGATGAGGGAGCCACGCAGGTAGGGCAAAGCCAGGCCACGCAGTCGCGTCCGGTGATCTCCTCAAATCTCGATCTGCCTGACTACAACGGCCTGCGCGGATTTACCGCCGACATTCTGCTGAAAGCGAACAGCGTGCGCTGGCGTGGAATTGATTTTACCGACGTCAGCAGCCAGATGTTCAACCACAACGGCCTGCTGGTCATCTCCGAGCTCAGCGGAAAAATGGGAGCAGGGAACCTCTCGCTGCCGGGCTCGCTGGATGTACGCAAAGACGTTGCCAGCGCCGCGTTCCAGCCGCGTCTGGAAAACGTTGAAATTGGCACCATCATGAAAGCCTTTAATTACCCAATTGCCCTCACGGGGCAGCTGTCGCTGGCAGGGGATTTCTCTGGCACGAAGATTGATGCGGATGCCTTCCGTCGTAGCTGGCAGGGGCAGGCGCACGTTGAGCTGAAAGATACGCGCATGGAAGGGCTGAACTTCCAGCAGCTGGTGCAGCAGGCGGTAGAGCGCAGCAGCAGCGTGAAAGCGAATGAAAACTACGACAGCGCAACCCGTCTCGACAGCTTTACCAGTGAGCTTGCCCTCGACAACGGTCAGCTCTCGCTTGACGACATGCAGGGCACTTCGTCACTGCTGGCGCTGACCGGAACCGGCGCGCTGGATCTGGTGAAAGAGACGGCAGACACCCGCTTCAACGTCCGCGTGAAGGCTGGCTGGGAAGGCGAAGGCCAGCTTGTAGAGTTCCTGAAAGAGACGCCGATACCGCTGCGCGTTTACGGAAAATGGCAGGCGCTGAATTACAGTTTGCAGGTCGATCAGATCCTGCGTAAGCACCTTCAGGATGAAGCGAAACGTCGGCTGAATGACTGGGCGGACCGCAATAAAGAGACTCAGTCAGGTAAGGACGTGAAAAAACTGCTCGATAAGCTGTGATGCCTGTTGTGCCGGGTGGCATGTACGGCCTGATGCCCTCACCCCGGCCCTCTCCGACGGGGAGAGGGAGCAAACACTAAAAACGGCAACGAGGTTGCCGTTTTGCTTTTTACCTACACCTCTAAATCCATCTCATCTTCACCGCGCAGCGGTATCAGCTGCACCTTCTGCACGCGATGGCTCTCAACCTGCAAGGTTTTGAGCATGTAATCCCCCACCTGGACCTCTTCCCCCGGCTGCGGAATACGTTGCAGATTTTCCATCAGCAAACCGGCGATGGTGTGGTATTCGCGCTTCTCGTCCAGCGGAAGCGGAACGAACTGCACCAGATCTTCAAGCGGCATATGGCCGTTGGCGGTCCAGCTGCCGTCGGCGTTTTTCTGAATATCGTGGCGCGCATCGATCTCATCCACCTCATTAGGCAGATTACCGGCGATGGTTTCCATCACGTCGCTGAGCGTCACCAGCCCTTCCACAGAACCAAACTCATCAACGACAAACGCGAAGTGGGTGCGCGCGTTGCGGAACTGCTCCAGCGCGGAGAGCAGCGGCAGCGCTTCCGGGAAGACCAGCGGCTGGCGCACCAGCGCGCGCAGGTTGAGCGGCTCGCCGTGAAGCTGCTGTTGCAGCAGGTCAATCACGTGTACCACGCCCAGCAGCTCTTCTTCCTCTTCACCGCCGGTCACGACCACGCGGGTGTGCTGGTTTTTATCCAGCAGGGCACGGATCTGCTCTTCCGGCGCCGTCAGGTCAATATGCTCAATGTCATGGCGGGAGGTCATGATACTGCTCACTGTGCGCTGGTTGAGGTTAAGCACGCGCTCTATCATCCGGCGTTCCTGCGGGTTGAAGATCTGCCCGTCGCTGTGGTCGGCAAGCATCGCCGCGGATTCAGCATCCAGCTCGGCATCCTCTTTTTTGCCGCTCAGCAGGCGCATCACCGTATCTGCGGTGCGCTGACGTAATGTCTGGTTCGCGGAAAGAAAACGGCGACGGTTGAAAATGGCCAGCTGGTTGAGAAACTCAATCAGCACCGAGAAACCAATGGCGGCGTACAGATACCCTTTCGGGATATGGAAGCCAAAACCATCCGCTACCAGGCTAAAGCCAATCATCAGCAGGAAGCTCAGACAGAGGATGACGATAGTCGGGTGACTGTTCACGAAGCGCGTCAGGGCTTTACTGGCGAGCACCATCAGGGTGATGGCGATGATCACCGCGGCCATCATCACCGCCAGATGGTCAACCATCCCGACGGCCGTGATCACGGAGTCGAGAGAAAAGACGGCATCCAGCACCACTATCTGTGCGACCACCGGCCAGAATTTAGCGCCGCGTCGCTGGGTGGGGTTTTCACTGTCTTTTCCTTCCAGCCGCTCATTAAGCTCAACCGTGGCTTTGAACAGCAGGAACAATCCGCCGAAAAGCATGATCAGGTCGCGGGCGCTAAAGCTCAGACCCTGCACGCTGAATAAGGGTTTGGTCAGCGTCACCAGCCACGAGATTGAGGCCAGTAACAGCAGACGCATCACCATGGCGAGCAGAAGACCCGTCACGCGGGCGCGGTCGCGTTGTGAAGGGGGTAATTTATCGGCAAGGATGGCGATAAACACCAGGTTATCAATGCCGAGCACTAATTCGATGACGACCAGCGTCACCAGCCCGGCCCAGATTGATGGATCGGCAATCCATTCCATAGTAAATGCAATACCTTCTGTTATATGACTAATGTCACACTTCGATCATGGATAAAGCCGACGGAAATTGCAATGCCGGGGTGAGATTTCTCTTAATGCTACACTCAGGTAAACCCCATTTGCTGGGCGGTGTAAATAAGTTAATTGCGAAGATTTAATTACAGAAGTCGTTATTTAGGAAATATCGCAATAAATGGTCCGGCGATCTATTTTGTCAATATAAAGAAAATCCGAAAACCTTAAAACTTTGCTCTTAATATTAATCTTAAAAACGAATATTAGGACGGTTGTCTCCTTGCCTGCTATTAGGTTAGCTGCAACAATTCTTCCAGCATCAAATGTTAAAACTCCTTGTTGCTATTTTTGTTTCGGTCTTTGGTGAAGGTTATACATTATCAATCGCCCCTGTGAGGCGTTTGATATATTTCGCAAAAGGCCTTATCCAAGAGGGTGTCTAACCATAACGCATTGTTTAGTCAGTGGATTGGTAACTGAAAGCCAAGGGCGGTAGCGTGCCTGAAAGCGTGTGAATCAGCCTCAATTATTCTGTCAATAGCCAATGGATGAATAAGCTTTTTTTAGGACTGATGCCAGTTATATTGCTAAATGATTAACTGCATTCTGATTGTCACCACGACCCGCGCTTATTTTAATTGCACAGGATAATTACTCTGCCAAAGTGATAAATAATCAATGATGAAATCCAAAATGAAATTGATGCCATTATTGGTGTCTGTGACCTTGATGAGTGGTTGCACGGTCTTTCCCGGCAGCAATATGTCGACAATGGGCAAGGATGTGATTAAACAGCAGGATGCTGATTTTGATCTCGACAAAATGGTGAATGTGTATCCATTAACCCCACGTCTGGTGGAACAATTACGGCCACGTCCAAATGTTGCTCAGCCAAATATGTCTCTGGACCAGGAAATTGCCTCTTACCAGTATCGCGTGGGTCCGGGTGACGTCATTAACGTGACCGTCTGGGATCACCCGGAGCTGACCACGCCTGCGGGCCAGTACCGTAGCTCAAGCGACACCGGTAACTGGGTACAGTCCGATGGCACCATGTTCTATCCCTACATTGGCAAAGTGCACGTCGCGGGCAAAACGCTTGCTGAGATCCGTAGTGATATTACCGGCCGCCTGGCGCAGTACATTGCTGACCCGCAGGTGGACGTTAATATCGCCGCGTTCCGATCCCAGAAAGCCTATATCTCTGGCCAGGTCAATAAATCCGGCCAGCAGGCCATCACCAACGTCCCGCTCACCGTTCTCGATGCGATCAATGCCGCAGGGGGCTTAACCGACGGCGCCGACTGGCGCAACGTGGTGCTAACCCACAACGGCAAAGAGCAGCGCATTTCGCTTCAGGCGCTGATGCAAAACGGTGACCTGACCCAGAACCGCCTCCTTTATCCGGGCGATATTCTGTACGTGCCGCGCAATGACGATCTGAAAGTGTTCGTGATGGGTGAAGTGAAGAAACAGAGCACCCTCAAGATGGACTTCAGCGGTATGACCCTGACCGAAGCGCTGGGCAATGCGGAAGGCATCGATCTGACCGCCTCCAACGCCAGCGGTATCTTCGTGATCCGTCCTATCAAAGGCGAGAACGCGAAGGGCAAGATTGCCAACATCTACCAGCTGGATATGTCCGACGCGACGTCGCTGGTCATGGCAACGTCGTTCCGTCTCCAGCCGTACGATGTGGTCTATGTCACCACCGCGCCGGTCGCCCGCTGGAACCGTCTGATCAACCAGTTGCTGCCTACCATCAGTGGCGTTCGCTACATGACGGATACGGCGAGCGACGTTCATAACTGGTAAGCCGCGATGTTTAACAAAATTCTGGTGGTGTGCGTGGGGAACATTTGCCGTTCCCCCACGGCTGAAAGGCTGTTGAAAAATTACCAGCCTGCGTTAACGGTCGACTCCGCAGGGCTGGGCGCGCTGGTCGGAAAAGGTGCCGACGAACGTGCCGCAAGCGTTGCCCTTGAGCATAACCTCTCACTCGACGGGCACGTTGCCCGTCAGGTCTCTGGCCGGATGTGCCGGGAATATGACCTGATCCTCGCGATGGAAAAACGCCACATTCACGCGCTGTGCGATATCGCACCGGAGATGCGCGGCAAGGTGATGCTGTTTGGTCACTGGGATGGTGAGCGCGAAATTCCCGATCCGTATCGCAAGAGCCGCGAGGCCTTTGAGGCGGTATACACCTTACTAGACCAGTCTGCCCGTCAGTGGGCGCAGGCACTGAAAGCTCAGCAGGGATAACAATGACAGAAAAAACAAGACCTTCTGCCGCCCCGACGTCGGGCAGTGATGAAATCGATATCGGTCGCCTGGTCGGGACCGTTATTGAAGCGAAATGGTGGGTGCTGGGTATTACCGCCATCTTTGCCGTGGCGGCGATCGTTTATACGCTGTTCGCGACGCCTATTTACAGCGCCGACGCGCTGGTGCAGATCGAACAAAATACCGGTAATTCGCTGGTTCAGGATATCGGTTCGGCGCTGGCCAACAAGCCGCCGGCATCGGAAGCCGAAATTCAGCTGATCCAGTCGCGCCTGGTACTGGGCAAAACGGTTCACGACCTGGGGCTGGATATTGCGGTCACCAAAAACACCTTCCCGGTGTTTGGCGCAGGCTGGGATCGCCTGATGGGGCGCAGTAACGATACGGTAAAAGTGACCGACTTCGTGATCCCAAAAGGGGCAGGGGACCAAACCTTTACCCTGACCGTGCTGGGACCAAAACAGTATCAGCTGACCAGCGACGCGGGCTTCAGCGCACGCGGCGAGGTGGGGCAGATGCTGACTAAAGAGGGCGTCAGCATCAAGGTCAGCGCAATTCAGGCGCATGAGGGCGGGGAGTTTACGGTCACCAAATTCTCGACGCTCGGGATGATCAACAACCTGCAAAACAACCTGACCGTCACCGAAAACGGCAAGGATACCGGCGTTCTGAGCATGACCTTCACCGGTGAAGACAAGGATCAAATCCGCGACATCCTTAATAGCATCACCCGCAACTATCTTGAGCAGAACGTAGAGCGCAAGTCAGCGGAAGCCGCAAAAAGCCTGGCGTTCCTCAGTAAACAGCTGCCGGAGGTGCGCGCCCGTCTGGATGACGCTGAGAACAAGCTGAACGCGTACCGTCAGGACAAAGATTCCGTCGATCTGCCGCTGGAGGCGAAATCGGTTCTCGACTCCATGGTGAATATTGATGCGCAGCTGAACGAGCTGACCTTCAAAGAGGCGGAGATTTCCAAGCTCTATACCAAACGTCACCCGGCGTACCGCACTTTGCTGGAGAAACGTCGTACCCTGGAAGAAGAGAAGGCGAAGCTGAATGACCGCGTGACCGCGATGCCGAAGACGCAGCAGGAAATTGTACGCCTGACGCGTGATGTGGAATCCGGCCAGCAGGTTTACATGCAGCTGCTGAACAAACAGCAGGAGCTGAAAATCACCGAAGCCAGCACCGTCGGCGACGTGCGTATCGTTGACCCGGCGATTACCCAGCCGGGCGTGCTGAAGCCGAAGAAGGCGCTGATTATCCTCGGCAGCATTATTCTCGGCCTGATGCTTTCCATTGTCGGCGTGCTGCTGCGCTCGCTGTTCAACCGCGGTATTGAAAGCCCGCAGGTGCTGGAAGAGAACGGGATCAGCGTGTACGCCAGCATCCCGCTCTCCGAGTGGCAGAAGTCCCGTGACAGCGTCAAAACCGTTAAGGGCGTCAAGCGTTACAAACAGAGCCAGCTGCTGGCCGTGGGTAACCCGACTGACCTGGCGATTGAAGCGGTGCGCAGCCTGCGTACCAGCCTCCACTTCGCCATGATGCAGGCCAAAAACAACGTCCTGATGATGACCGGCGTTAGCCCATCAATCGGTAAAACCTTCGTCTGCGCCAACCTGGCGGCGGTGGTGAGCCAGACCAACAAGCGCGTGCTGTTGATCGACTGCGATATGCGTAAGGGCTACACCCACGAGCTGCTGGGGACCAACAACGTTAACGGACTGTCGGAAATCCTGCTCGGTAAAGGGGAAATCAGCGAGAGCGCCAAGCCGACGTCGATTCCGAAATTTGACCTGATCCCGCGTGGCCAGGTGCCGCCGAACCCGTCTGAACTGCTGATGAGCGAGCGCTTCACGCAGCTGATTGAGTGGGCGAGCAAAAACTACGACCTGGTGCTGATCGATACCCCACCAATTCTGGCGGTTACCGACGCCGCCGTGGTAGGGCGTCATGCGGGCACCACGCTGATGGTCGCACGCTATGCGGTGAACACCCTGAAGGAAGTGGAAACCAGCCTGAGCCGCTTTGAGCAGAACGGTATTGAGGTGAAGGGGGTCATTCTGAACTCCATCTTCCGCCGCGCGACCGGGTATCAGGATTACGGCTATTACGAGTACGAATACAAGTCTGACAGTAAATAACAAAATGCACCCCACACCCCTCACCCTAACCCTCTCCCCAAAGGGGACAGGGGACTGTTCGGTGCTGGATTTGGGGGACGAACGTAATGATAACCACTGGATGCCTTTCACCCTCTCCCCTATGGGGAGAGGGCCGGGGTGAGGGGAAAATATGACCACACAACGCCCTTTGATTTCTATCTATATGCCGACATGGAATCGTCAGCAGCTGGCGATCCGCGCGATTAAATCGGTCCTGCGTCAGGATTACGATAACTGGGAACTGATTATCGTGGATGACTGTTCCTCCTCTTACGAACAACTGCAAAAGTTTGTAGAAGACCTGAACGACCCACGCGTGATGTACACGCACAACGCTATCAACTCCGGGGCGTGTGCGGTGCGCAACCAGGCGATTATGCAGGCGAAAGGGCAGTATCTGACCGGTATCGACGACGATGACGAATGGACGCCAAACCGTCTGTCGATCTTCCTGTCGCACAAAGCGCAGCTGGTGACCCACGCGTTTCTGTATGCCAATGACTATGTCTGCCAGGGCGAGGTCTATTCGCAGCCGGCCAGCCTGCCGCTGTATCCGAAATCACCGTATTCCCGACGCCTGTTCTACAAGCGCAACATTATCGGCAATCAGGTGTTTACCTGGGCATGGCGCTTTAAGGAGTGCCTGTTCGATACCGAGCTGAAGGCCGCGCAGGATTACGACATTTTCCTGCGGATGGTGGTGGAGTACGGCGAGCCGTGGAAGGTGGAAGAGGCCACGCAGATCCTGCACATCAATCACGGGGAGATGCAAATCACCTCGTCGCCGAAGAAATTCTCGGGCTACTTCCATTTTTACCGCAAGCACAAGGACAAGTTTGACCGTGCCAGCCGAAAGTATCAGCTCTTCACCCTGTATCAGATCCGTAACAAGCGCATGAACTGGCGCACGTTGCTGACGTTGCTGTCGGTACGTAACGGCAAGCGTCTGGCTGACGGGCTTCGGGGGAAATAATGTTTCTGGAAGATTGTCGCGCTAACAGCTGGAGCCTGCGCCCGTGCTGCATGGTTCTGGCCTACCGTATTGCGCACTTTTGCTCGGTGTGGCGCAAAAAAAATGTGCTGAACAATATCTGGGCCGCGCCGGTGCTGGTGCTGTACCGCATCATCACCGAATGCTTTTTTGGCTATGAAATTCAGGCCGCAGCCACCATTGGCCGCCGCTTTACCATTCATCACGGTTATGCGGTGGTCATCAACAAGTTCGTCGTCGCGGGTGATGATTTCACCATTCGCCACGGGGTGACGATCGGCAACCGCGGGCCAGACAGCCTGGCCTGCCCGGTCATCGGCAATAACGTCGAGCTGGGCGCCAACGTGGTGATGATCGGGGACATTACCGTGGGCAATAACGTGACGATTGGCGCAGGCAGCGTGGTGCTGGACAGCATTCCGGACAACGCGCTGGTGGTGGGCGAGAAAGCCCGCGTGAAGGTGATAAAATGAACATTCTGCAATTTAACGTACGCCTCGCAGAGGGCGGGGCGGCAGGCGTAGCGCTGGATCTGCACCAGCGCGCGCTGCAAAAAGGATTACAGTCGCGCTTCGTTTACGGTTACGGCAAAGGTGGCAAGAAAAGCGTCAGCCATGATAACTATCCGCAGGTGCTGAAGCAGACGCCACGTCTGACCTCCGTCGCCAATATCGCGCTGTTCCGCCTGTTTAACCGCGACCTGTTCGGCAACCTGAATAATCTCTACCGCACCGTCACCCGCACTCGCGGCCCGGTTGTGCTGCACTTTCACGTGTTGCACAGCTACTGGCTGAATCTGGAAGAGGTGGTGGCGTTTTGTGGCAAGGTGAAGGCGCACAAGCCGGATACCCGATTCGTCTGGACGCTGCACGACCACTGGAGCGTGACCGGACGCTGCGCCTTTACCGACGGCTGCGAAGGCTGGAAAGATAACTGTCAGAAATGCCCTACGCTCAGCAACTACCCGCCGGTGAAGATCGATCGCGCGCATCAGCTGGTTGAGGGTAAGCGTCAGCTGTTCCGCGATATGCTCTCGCTCGGCTGCACCTTTATCTCCCCAAGCCAGCACGTGGCGGATGCTTTTAATAGCCTGTACGGAGCAGGGCGTTGCCAGATCATCAACAACGGTATTGATGTGGCGACGGAAGCGATCCTGGCCGAACTGACGCCCGTAGCCGTTACCGCCGGTAAGCCGAAAATTGCGGTCGTCGCCCATGACCTGCGTTACGACGGCAAAACCAACCAGCAGCTGGTGCGCGACATGATGGCGCTCGGCGACAAGATTGAGCTGCATACCTTTGGCAAATTCTCCCCGTTTGAAGGCGCTAACGTGGTGAACCACGGGTTTGAAACCGACAAACGCAAACTGATGAGCGCGCTGAACGGTATGGACGCGCTGGTGTTCAGCTCCCGCGTGGACAACTACCCGCTGATCCTGTGCGAAGCGCTTTCCATCGGCGTGCCGGTGATTGCCACCCACAGCGACGCCGCGCGGGAAGTGCTGGAGAAATCCGGCGGTAAAACCTTCAGTGAAAATGAGGTGCTGCCGCTGGTGCAGTTGTCGAAGGCCGATATCGCGCAGGCTGTTTTTGGCACGGACCTGGAATCGTTCCGCAACCGTAGCCGCAAAGCGTACAGTGGACAACAGATGCTGGAGGAGTATGTCTCGTTCTATCAGAATCTGTAGTTATCTGCTGCTGCCGCTGATCTACCTGCTGGTCAACGTTAAGATTGCCCAGCTCGGCGAAAGCTTCCCGATCACTATCGTCACCTTCCTGCCGGTTCTGCTGTTGCTTTACGTTGACAAGCTTAACCTCAAAAAGCTGATGATTGCGCTGGGCATCGGGTTTGGTCTTACGGCGTTTAACTACATCTTTGGTCAGTCGCTGGACGCCAGCAAATATGTCACCTCCACCATGCTGTTTGTTTATATCGTTATCATTATTGGCATGGTGTGGAGTATTCGCTTTAAAACTATTTCTCCGCACAATTATAGGAAAATCCTCAGGTTCTTTTATATTGTCGTCGGGCTGATTGTTGTGCTTGCGGCAATGGAGATGGCGCAAATTATTCTCACAGGCGGAAGCAGCCTGATGGAAATAATTTCGAAATATCTTATATACAGTAACAGCTATGTACTGAACTTCATTAAGTTTGGTGGCAAGCGTACAACCGCGCTCTATTTTGAACCGGCGTTTTTTGCTCTGGCATTAATCTCAATTTGGCTCAGCATCAAACAGTTCGGTATCAAAACCCCCAAGACCGATGCTATGATTCTTGCAGGAATCGTTCTGTCAGGGTCGTTCTCCGGGGTAATGACGTTTATTCTGTTTTACCTGCTGGAGTGGGCGTTCCAGTACCTGAACAAAGAGGCGATTAAGAAAAAACTGCCGCTGGCGATAATCTCTCTGACGGTATTTTTAGTGGGCGTGATATTTGCGTTTCCGTACATTTCTGAGCGTCTGGGTGATTTGGGAACGGAAGGTTCATCGTCCTATTATCGCATCATTGGTCCACTGGTGATGGTGGGTTATTCCTTAACCCATATAGATGGCGTAGTAAGATTCGGCTCACTTTATGAATATGTTGCATCATTCGGAATCTTTAACGGTGCGGATGTCGGTAAAACCATAGACAATGGTCTGTATCTGTTAATTATCTATTTTTCCTGGTTCGCCGTACTGTTGACACTGTGGTATCTGTTTAAAGTTTTCAAAATGATGATTAACGCGTTTGGTGATAACCAGAACTTTCGCGTGCAACTTTATCTGTTCACACCAGTGTCGTTGTTTTTTACCGGGTCAATATTTAGCCCGGAATATGCATTCTTAATTGTATGTCCGTTTATTTTGCGCAAGGCGCTGAATATTACGAGCGTATGACGAAATGAGGTGATTTATGTTTCTTAGCGTCATTACTGTCGCCTTTCGTAACTACGAAGGGGTGGTAAAAACCTGGCGCTCGCTGCGCAACCTGGCGCGCGATCCGAGCCTCACGTTTGAGTGGATCGTGGTCGATGGCGGCTCGAACGACGGCACGGCGGAGTTCCTGGAAAAACTCAACGGTGAGTTTAACTTACGTTACATCAGCGAGAAAGATAAAGGCATTTACGATGCCATGAATAAAGGCATCAACATGGCGCAGGGGCGTTACGCCATCTTCCTCAATTCCGGCGATGTGTTCCATGAAGATGTGGCGCTGTTTGCCCGTCAGCTGGCGCGCCAGAAAGAAGATGCCATGTTTATCGGTGATGCGCTGCTTGATTTCGGCGAGGGGAAAAAAGTGCTGCGCGGTGCGAAACCAGGCTGGTATATCTACCACAGCCTCCCGGCCAGCCATCAGGCTATTTTCTTCCCAATGAGCGGCCTGAAAAAACAGCCTTACGATTTGCGCTATAAAGTGTCATCAGATTATGCCCTGGCCGCCAGCCTTTACAAATCTGGCTACCCGTTCCGTCGAATTAAAGGACTGGTATCTGAATTTTCAATGGGCGGCGTGTCAACCTCAAATAATCTGGAACTGTGCCAGGATGCAAAAAACGTGCAGCGTAAAATATTACGCGTGCCAGGGTTCTGGGCGGAATTATCTTATTTCTTACGTCTGAAAACGACGGGTAAAGCGAAAGCCTTATATAACAAAGCCTGAGATATAAGGAAACGTAATGCAGGAATTAAATGGATTCTCCGTACCGAAAGGTTTTCGGGGCGGGAGCGGTATTAAAGTTCAACTGTGGTGGGCTGTACAGGCAACGTTATTTGCCTGGTCGCCGCAAATACTGTACCGCTGGCGCGCATTTTTACTGCGTCTGTTTGGCGCAAAAATAGGAAAAAACGTAGTCATTCGACCTTCGGTGAAAATTACTTATCCCTGGAAATTAACGCTTGGGGATTACGCCTGGGTTGGGGATGACGCAGTGTTATATACCCTTGGTGAGATTACGATTGGCGCAAATTCGGTGGTTTCACAGAAGTGTTATTTGTGCACCGGCAGCCACGATTTTATGAGCCCGCATTTTGATATTACCGCTTCGCCTGTTGTGATCGGTGAAAAATGCTGGCTGGCAACAGACGTCTTTGTTGCACCCGGTGTTTCTGTTGGCGATGGCACGGTAGTCGGTGCCCGCAGCAGCGTTTTTAAATCGCTTCCGGCAAATAAAATTTGCCGTGGCAACCCCGCAGTGGTGATACGCGAACGCGTTGAAACTGATTAAATTCATAAGTAGAGGAATATAAACATGTCTAAAGTCGCTCTCATCACCGGCGTTACCGGGCAGGATGGTTCTTACCTGGCAGAATTGCTGCTGGAAAAAGGGTATGAAGTTCACGGTATTAAGCGTCGTGCCTCTTCATTTAATACCGAGCGTGTCGATCATATTTACCAGGATCCTCACGCGGCGAACCCGAAATTCCACCTGCATTACGGCGACCTGACCGATACCTCCAACCTGACCCGTATCCTGCAAGAAGTACAGCCGGATGAAGTGTACAACCTGGGCGCGATGAGCCACGTTGCGGTCTCCTTCGAATCCCCGGAATACACCGCTGACGTGGACGCCATGGGTACGCTGCGTCTGCTGGAAGCGATTCGCTTCCTGGGTCTTGAGAAGAAAACTCGCTTCTACCAGGCATCTACCTCTGAGCTGTACGGCCTGGTGCAGGAAATTCCGCAGAAAGAGACCACGCCGTTCTACCCGCGTTCTCCGTACGCTGTGGCGAAACTGTACGCCTACTGGATCACCGTGAACTACCGTGAATCCTACGGCATGTACGCCTGTAACGGCATTCTGTTCAACCACGAATCTCCACGTCGCGGCGAAACCTTCGTGACCCGCAAAATCACCCGCGCGATCGCTAACATCGCTCAGGGCCTGGAGTCTTGCCTGCACCTCGGCAACATGGATTCCCTGCGTGACTGGGGCCATGCGAAAGACTACGTGAAAATGCAGTGGATGATGTTGCAGCAGGAGCAGCCAGAAGACTTCGTGATTGCGACCGGCGTGCAGTACTCCGTACGTCAGTTCGTTGAGATGGCTGCGGCACAGCTGGGCATCAAGCTGCGCTTCGAAGGCACCGGCGTGGAAGAGAAGGGTATCGTTGTTTCCGTGACCGGCCATGACGCACCGGGCGTGAAGCCAGGCGACGTGATTGTCCAGGTTGATCCGCGTTACTTCCGTCCTGCTGAAGTGGAAACCCTGCTGGGCGACCCAACCAAAGCGCACGAGAAGCTGGGCTGGAAACCAGAAACCACCCTGCAAGAAATGGTATCCGAGATGGTGGCCAAAGATCTTGAAGCAGCGAAAAAACACTCCCTGCTCAAATCCCATGGCTACGAGGTTGCCATCGCGCTGGAGTCCTGAGAATGACAAAACAACGTATTTTTGTCGCCGGTCATCGCGGAATGGTGGGTTCCGCGATTGTTCGCCAGCTGGAACAGCGCGGTGACGTGGAGGTGATTGTTCGCACCCGCGACGAGCTGAACCTGCTTGACAGCAAAGCGGTGCAGGACTTCTTCGCCAGTGAACGTATCGACCAGGTGTATCTGGCGGCGGCGAAGGTGGGCGGCATCGTCGCTAACAACACCTACCCGGCGGATTTCATCTACGAGAACATGATGATTGAGAGCAACATCATTCACGCGGCGCATATGCACAACGTGAATAAGCTGCTGTTCCTCGGCTCATCCTGTATCTACCCGAAAATGGCGAAGCAGCCGATCGCCGAGGGCGAACTGTTGCAGGGCACGCTTGAAGCCACCAACGAGCCGTATGCGATTGCCAAAATTGCCGGGATCAAGCTGTGTGAATCCTACAACCGTCAGTATAACCGCGACTATCGCTCGGTGATGCCGACCAACCTGTACGGACCGCACGACAACTTCCACCCGAGCAATTCCCACGTGATCCCGGCGCTGCTGCGTCGTTTCCACGAGGCGACTGCCGAAAACGCCCCGGACGTGGTCGTGTGGGGCAGCGGTACGCCAATGCGTGAGTTCCTGCACGTGGACGATATGGCGGCGGCCAGCATTCACGTCATGGAGCTGGATCGCGAAGTGTGGCAGGAAAACACCGAGCCGATGCTGTCGCACATTAACGTCGGGACCGGCGTGGACTGCACCATTCGCGAGCTGGCGCAGACCATCGCGCAGGTGGTGGGTTACAAAGGACGCGTGGTGTTTGACGCCACCAAACCGGACGGCACGCCGCGCAAGCTGCTGGACGTGACCCGTCTGCATCAGCTGGGCTGGTATCACGAGGTCTCACTGGAGCAGGGGCTGGCCAGCACCTACCAGTGGTTCCTGGAAAACCAGCACCGCTTCCGGGGGTAATGATGTTTTTAAGTCAGGAAGATTTTGCCACGGTAGTGCGTTCCACTCCGCTGATCTCAATTGATTTGATCGTGGAGAACGAACGCGGCGAGTTCTTGCTGGGGAAACGAACCAATCGTCCTGCACAGGGCTTCTGGTTCGTGCCCGGCGGGCGCGTGCAGAAGGATGAGACGCTTACCGATGCGTTTGAGCGTCTCACTCTGGCGGAACTGGGCCTGCAACTGCCGATGGCAGCGGGCCAGTTTTACGGAGTCTGGCAGCACTTCTATGACGATAACTTTTCAGGCACCGGGTTCACCACGCACTACGTCGTGCTGGGGTTCCGCCTGAAGGTGAGTGAGGCAGACCTGCGTCTGCCTGATTCTCAGCATGACGATTACCGCTGGTTAACGCCAGAGGCGCTGCTGGCAAGCGACAACGTCCATGACAACAGTCGGGCGTACTTCCTTGCGGAACGTCAGGCCGAGGTGCCAGGTCTATGAAAATCCTCGTCTACGGAATTAACTACTCGCCGGAGCTTACCGGTATCGGGAAATACACCGGCGAGATGGTCGAGTGGATGGCGAGCCAGGGACATGACGTGCGGGTGATTACTGCCCCGCCGTATTACCCGGAGTGGAAGGTAGGCGAACGCTATTCCAGCTGGCGCTACCGCCGCGAAGAGGGCGCCGCGACCGTCTGGCGCTGCCCGCTCTACGTGCCGAAACAGCCCTCGACGCTGAAACGTTTAATTCATCTGGGCAGCTTTGCCCTGAGCAGTTTCTTCCCGCTGATGGCGCAGCGTCGCTGGAAGCCGGATCGCATCATCGGCGTGGTGCCGACCCTGTTCTGCACGCCAGGCATGCGCCTGCTGGGAAAACTCTCCGGCGCGCGCACCCTGCTGCACATTCAGGATTATGAAGTGGACGCCATGCTCGGGCTGGGTATGGCCGGGAAAGGCAAGGGCGGCAAGGTGGCGAAGCTCGCCAGCGCCTTTGAGCGCAGCGGCCTGCACAACGTGGATTACGTCTCGACCATCTCGCGCTCGATGATGAACAAGGCGCAGGAGAAGGGCGTCCCGGCGGAAAAAGTGATCTTCTTTCCGAACTGGTCCGAAGTGGCGCGCTTCCGCGATGTGACAGACCAGGATGCGCAGGCGTTACGCGCGCAGCTCGGGTTGCCTGCTGAGCAAAAAATCATTCTTTACTCAGGCAACATCGGCGAAAAACAGGGGCTGGAGAGCGTGATTGACGCCGCGCTTCAGCTGAGCAAACACCCGTGGATGTTCGTGATAGTCGGGCAGGGCGGTGGTAAAGCGCGGCTGGAAAAAATGGCCAGCGAGCGCGGACTGACCAACATCCGCTTCTTCCCGCTTCAGTCTTATGACGCGCTGCCCGCGCTGCTGAAAATGGCGGACTGCCATCTGGTGGTGCAAAAACGCGGCGCGGCGGATGCGGTGCTGCCGTCCAAGCTGACCAACATTCTGGCAGTGGGCGGAAACGCGGTGATTACGGCAGAAGCCGCAACAGAATTAGGCCAGCTGTGCAACAGCTACCCGGGCATTGCCGTTTGCGTAGAGCCTGAATCGGTTCCTGCGCTGGTGACCGGAATTGAGCAGGCACTCGCCATGCCAAAAGAGAACACGGTGGCACGTGAATATGCCGAACGCACGCTCGAGAAAGAGAACGTGCTGAGCCAATTTATTGCAGATATACGGGGATAAATCATGAGTCAAACCACTTTGTATCCGGTCGTAATGGCGGGTGGATCCGGGAGCCGGTTGTGGCCACTGTCCCGCGTGCTTTATCCAAAACAATTTCTGTGTCTGAAAGGCGACCTCACCATGCTGCAAACGACGGTTAACCGTCTGCACGGCGTGGAGTGTGAAAGCCCGGTGGTGATCTGTAACGAGCAGCACCGCTTTATCGTTGCGGAGCAGCTGCGCCAGCTGAACAAACTGACCGAAAATATCATTCTGGAGCCTGCCGGACGCAACACGGCGCCTGCCATTGCCCTTGCGGCGCTGGCAGCAAAACGCAGCAGCCCGGACTGCGACCCGCTGATGCTGGTGCTGGCGGCTGACCACGTCATCCAGCAGGAAGAGGCCTTCCGCGACGCGGTACGCGCAGCGATTCCTTACGCTGAGAACGGCAAGCTGGTGACCTTCGGCATCGTGCCGGATCTCCCGGAAACCGGCTATGGCTACATTCGCCGCGGCAGCGTTACGCCTGGTGAAGGCGACAGCGTGGCCTTTGACGTAGCGCAGTTTGTCGAAAAACCGAATCTGGAAACCGCGCAGGCGTATGTTGCCAGCGGTGAATACTACTGGAACAGCGGTATGTTCCTGTTCCGCGCCGGTCGCTACCTGGAAGAGCTGGAAAAATATCGCCCGGATATCTTAAGCGCCTGCGAAAAAGCGATGGCGGTGGTGGATCCGGATCTCGATTTTATCCGCGTGGACGAAGAAGCCTTCCTCGCCTGTCCGGAAGAGTCCATTGACTATGCGGTGATGGAACGTACGGCAGATGCGGTAGTGGTACCGATGGATGCGGGCTGGAGCGACGTCGGCTCCTGGTCGTCACTGTGGGAGATCAGCGCGCATACCCCGGAGGGTAACGTCCATCACGGGGATGTGATCAGCCACAAAACGGAAAACAGCTACGTCTACGCCGAATCTGGCCTCGTCACTACAGTAGGGGTGAAGGATCTGGTGGTCGTGCAGACCAAAGACGCGGTGCTGATTGCCGACCGTAATGCCGTGCAGGACGTTAAAAAAGTGGTGGAGAAGATCAAGGCCGATGGCCGTCACGAACACCATATTCACCGTGAAGTCTACCGCCCGTGGGGCAAATATGACTCCATCGACGCCGGCGAGCGTTATCAGGTGAAACGCATCACCGTGAAGCCGGGAGAAGGGCTGTCGGTGCAGATGCACCATCACCGCGCCGAACACTGGGTGGTGGTGGCAGGGACCGCCAAAGTGACCATCGACGGTGAAGTGAAGCTGCTCGGTGAAAACGAGTCCATTTATATTCCGCTGGGCGCCACGCACTGTCTGGAAAACCCGGGGAAAATTCCGCTCGACTTAATTGAGGTGCGTTCCGGCTCCTATCTGGAAGAGGACGACATCATCCGCTTCCAGGATCGCTACGGGCGCGTGTAGCACTCCGCATCATGCCCGGTGGCGCTGCGCTTACCGGGCCTACGAATGAAAAAAATAAATTTGGCCATTACATGGTCAGGGCCAACTGTTGCCTGAAAAAGGGGTCATCATGGAAAAATTAACCTGTTTTAAAGCCTACGATATTCGCGGCAAGCTGGGCGAAGAGCTGAACGAAGACATTGCGTGGCGCATCGGCCGCGCGTACGGCGAATACCTGAAACCACAAACTATCGTGCTTGGCGGCGACGTGCGCCTGACAAGCGAATCCCTGAAGCTGGCGCTGGCGAAAGGGCTACAGGATGCGGGCGTCGACGTACTGGACATTGGCCTTTCCGGTACCGAAGAGATCTATTTTGCCACCTTCCACCTGGGCGTGGACGGCGGTATCGAAGTGACGGCCAGCCATAACCCGATGGACTACAACGGCATGAAGCTGGTGCGCAAGGGCGCGCGTCCTATCAGCGGTGACACCGGCCTGCGCGACGTGCAGCGTCTGGCCGAGGCCAACGACTTCCCGCCGGTAAACGAAGCGAAGCGCGGCAGCTATAAGCAGATTAACCTGCAAAAAGAGTACATCGACCACCTGCTGGGCTACATCAATGTGGCAAACCTCAAACCGCTGAAGCTGGTGATTAACTCCGGCAACGGCGCGGCAGGCCCGGTTGTCGATGCACTTGAAGCCCGCTTTAAGGCGCTGAACGTGCCGGTGACCTTCGTCAAAGTGCACAACACGCCAGACGGCAACTTTCCGAACGGTATTCCTAACCCGCTGCTGCCGGAGTGCCGCGACGACACCCGCAACGCGGTGATTGAGCACGGCGCCGATATGGGTATCGCCTTTGACGGCGACTTCGACCGCTGCTTCCTGTTCGATGAGAAAGGGCAGTTTATCGAAGGCTACTACATCGTTGGCCTGCTGGCGGAAGCGTTCCTCGAGAAAAACCCGGGGGCGAAAATCATTCACGATCCGCGTCTTTCCTGGAACACCGTCGACGTGGTGAAGGCCGCGGGCGGCGAGCCGGTGATGTCCAAAACCGGCCACGCGTTTATCAAAGAGCGTATGCGTGAGGAAGACGCCATCTACGGCGGCGAGATGAGCGCCCACCACTATTTCCGTGATTTTGCCTACTGCGACAGCGGGATGATCCCGTGGCTGCTGGTGACCGAGCTGCTGTGCCTGAAAGGGCAGAGCCTGGGCGAACTGGTGCGCGACCGCATGGCGGCGTTCCCGGCCAGCGGTGAGATCAACAGCAAACTGGCACAGCCCGCTGAGGCCATTGCCCGCGTGGAACAGCACTTTGCCATTCATGCGCTGGAGATTGACCGTACCGACGGTATCAGCATGGCGTTCCCGCAGTGGCGCTTCAACCTGCGCTCGTCCAATACCGAGCCGGTGGTGCGCCTGAACGTGGAGTCCCGCGCTGACACCGCGCTGATGGAAGCCCGAACGAAGGACATTCTGGCGCTGTTGAATCAGTAAAAAGAAAACCTTACCCCTCACCCTAACCCTCTCCCCAAAGGGGAGAGGGAACTTGAACACCCTCTCCCCTTTGGGGAGAGGGCCGGGGTGAGGGGCGAGGGGTAAGGTTTAGAACTAAAGGAACAACGATGACAAATCTAAAAAAGCGCGAACGAGCGAGAACGAATGCATCGTTAATCTCTATGGTGCAGCGTTTTTCTGATATCACCATCATGGTCGGCGGACTGTGGGCGGTGTGTTGGGTCAGCGGGCAGTCGTTCTTATACATGCACTTGCTGATGGCGTTGATTGCGCTGGTGGTGTTTCAGATGATCGGCGGCATGACCGATTTCTATCGTTCATGGCGCGGCGTCAAAATGACCACCGAACTGATGCTGCTGCTCCAGAACTGGACCTTAAGCCTGATTTTCAGCGCAGGCCTGGTGGCGTTCAGCCATGATTTTGATAACCGTCTTGTGACCTATCTCTGCTGGTATCTGTTAACCAGCATTGGCATGGTGGTCTGCCGCTCGCTGATCCGCTTTGGCGCGGGCTGGCTGCGCAACCGCGGGTATAACCGTCGCTTCGTTGCCGTGGCGGGCGATCTGCCGGTGGGACAGGTGTTGCTCGACAGCTTCCGCAAAGAGCCGTGGTTAGGTTTTGAAGTGGTCGGGATTTATCACGACGCGAAGCCCGGCGGCGTACCGTCCGACTGGGCAGGTAACTACGAACAGCTTATTGACGATGCGAAAGCCGGCAAAATTCATAACGTCTACATCGCCATGCAGATGAAAGATGAATCCCGCATCAAGAAACTGATGCGCGAGCTGGCGGATACCACCTGCTCGGTGATCCTCATCCCGGATGTCTTCACCTTCAATATTCTCCACTCCCGTATTGAAGAGGTGAACGGGGTACCGGTTGTTCCGCTGTACGACACGCCGCTGTCGGGGATTAACCGCGTGCTGAAGCGCGTGGAAGATATCGTGCTTTCGTCTCTGATCCTGCTGCTCATCTCCCCGGTGCTGTGCTGTATTGCGCTGGCGGTGAAGCTCAGCTCGCCGGGGCCGATCATCTTCCGTCAGACCCGCTACGGCATGGACGGTAAGCCGATCATGGTGTGGAAATTCCGCTCCATGAAGGTGATGGAGAACGACAAGGTGGTGACCCAGGCGACGCAGAACGATCCGCGCGTCACCCGCGTGGGCAACTTCCTGCGCCGTACCTCGCTCGATGAGCTGCCGCAGTTCATCAACGTGTTCACCGGCGGGATGTCCATCGTCGGGCCTCGTCCTCACGCCGTGGCCCATAACGAGCAGTACCGTACCCTGATTGAAGGCTACATGCTGCGCCATAAGGTGAAGCCAGGCATTACCGGCTGGGCGCAGATCAACGGCTGGCGCGGCGAGACCGACACGCTGGAAAAAATGGAAAAACGTATCGAGTTCGATCTGGAGTACATCCGCGAGTGGAGCCTCTGGTTCGATATCAAGATTGTTTTTCTGACCATTTTCAAAGGTTTCGTGAACAAAGCGGCGTACTAAGATGAGCTTACGAGAAAAAACCATCAGCGGTGCGAAATGGTCAGCCATGGCCACCATCGTCATCATTGGCCTCGGCCTGGTGCAGATGACGGTGCTGGCGCGCATTATCGATAATCACCAGTTTGGTCTGCTGACCGTCTCGCTGGTGATTATCGCCCTGGCCGATACGCTGTCGGACTTTGGTATCGCCAACTCCATTATCCAGCGCAAAGAGATCAGCCATCTGGAGCTGACCACCCTCTACTGGCTGAACGTCGGGCTGGGTATCTTCGTTTTTGTGCTGGTGTTCCTGCTGAGCGATGTGATTGCCGGCGTGCTGCATAACCCGGACCTGGCGCCGCTGATGCGTACTCTGTCGTTCGCTTTCGTGGTGATCCCGCACGGGCAGCAGTTCCGCGCGCTGATGCAGAAAGAGCTGGAGTTCAACAAAATCGGCATGATTGAGACCAGCGCCGTGCTGGCGGGCTTTACCTTCACCGTGGTCAGCGCCCATTTCTGGCCGCTGGCGATGACCGCCATCCTCGGCTACCTCGTTAACTCTGCCGTGCGTACGCTGCTATTCGGCTTCTTTGGCCGTAAGATTTATCGCCCGGGGCTGCATTTTTCGCTGGCGTCTGTTTCATCCAACCTGCGCTTCGGCGCGTGGCTGACGGCAGACAGCATTATCAACTACGTAAATACTAACCTCTCCACGCTGGTGCTGGCGCGCATTCTGGGCGCGAGCGTCGCGGGTGGCTACAACCTGGCGTATAACGTCGCGGTTGTCCCGCCGATGAAGCTCAACCCGATTATTACCCGCGTCCTGTTCCCGGCGTTCGCCAAAATTCAGGACGATACCGAGAAGCTGCGCGTGAATTTTTACAAGCTGCTCTCCGTGGTGGGGATCATCAACTTCCCGGTCCTGCTGGGGCTGATGGTGGTCGCCAGCAATTTCGTACCGCTGGTGTTTGGCGAGAAGTGGAACAGCATCATCCCGATCCTGCAACTGCTGTGCGTCGTGGGGCTGCTGCGCTCGGTGGGGAACCCGATTGGTTCTCTGCTAATGGCGAAGGCGCGCGTGGATATCAGCTTCAAGTTCAACGTGTTTAAAACCTTCCTGTTTATTCCGGCAATTATTGTGGGCGGGCACATGGCGGGCGCCATTGGCGTGACGCTCGGCTTCCTGCTGGTGCAAATCGTCAATACCGTGCTGAGCTACTTCGTGATGATCAAACCGGTGCTGGGCTCCAGCTACCGTCAGTACATCCTCAGCCTGTGGCTGCCGTTTTATCTCTCCTTGCCGACGCTTGCGGTGAGCTACGGCCTGGGCGTGGTGCTCAACGGACATCTGCCGCTGGCGGCGCTGCTTGCGGTGCAGGTCGCGGCAGGCGCGCTGGCGTTTGGCGTGATGATTGTGCTGTCACGCAATGCGCTGGTGGTCGAGATGAAGCGCCAGTTTTGCCGTAACGAAAAAATGAAAACGCTGCTTCGCGCAGGCTAATTTTACGAGGCCATTATGAAATTACTTATTCTTGGCAACCATACCTGCGGCAACCGTGGCGACAGCGCCATCCTGCGCGGTTTACTGGATGCAATTAACACCCTTAAGCCTGAGACAGAAGTGGATGTGATGAGCCGTTATCCGGTCAGCTCATCCTGGTTACTGAACCGCCCGGTGATGGGCGACCCGCTCTACAGCCAGATGAAACAGCACAACAACGCTGCGGGCGTGATGGGGCGCGTGAAGAAAGTCCTGCGTCGCCGCTACCAGCATCAGGTGCTGCTTTCTCGCGTGACCGACACCGGCAAGCTGCGCAACATTGCCATCGCGCAGGGCTTTACCGATTTCGTGCGTCTGCTGTCCGGCTATGACGCCATTATTCAGGTGGGCGGCTCGTTCTTCGTCGACCTGTACGGCGTGCCGCAGTTTGAACATGCGCTTTGCACCTTTATGGCGAAAAAGCCGCTGTTTATGATCGGCCACAGCGTCGGGCCGTTCCAGGATCCGCAGTTTAACCAGCTGGCGAACTATGTCTTCGGCCACTGCGACGCGCTGATCCTGCGTGAATCGGTCAGCCTCGACATGATGAAGCGCAGCGAAATCGACACCACCAAAGTGGAGCACGGTGTGGACACCGCCTGGCTGGTGGATCATCAGGATGACAGCTTCCAGGCCAGCTACGCGGTACAGCACTGGCTGGACGTGGCGGCAAAGCAGAAAACCGTCGCCATTACCCTGCGTGAACTTGCGCCGTTCGATAAACGCCTCGGCACGACCCAGGCGGCGTACGAGAAAGCCTTTGCCGACGTGGTGAACCGCGTGCTGGACAGCGGTTACCAGGTGCTGGCGCTTTCCACCTGTACCGGTATCGACAGCTACAACAAAGATGACCGTATGGTGGCGCTCAACCTGCGCAACCTGGTGAACGATCCGTCCCGCTATCACGTGGTGATGGACGAGCTGAACGATCTGGAGATGGGCAAGCTGCTCTCCGCCTGCGACCTGACCGTGGGCACGCGTCTGCACTCGGCTATTATCTCGATGAACTTCGGTACGCCAGCCATCGCCATCAACTACGAACACAAGTCCGCGGGCATTATGCAGCAGCTCGGTATGCCTGAAATGGCCGTCGATATTCGTCATCTGCTGGACGGATCGCTGGGTGCGATGGTGGGCGACACGCTCGGCCAGTTGCCTGCGATCAACGAACGTCTGGCGGTGGCGGTAAAAGCCGAACGCGAAAAAGGTATTGGCATGGTGAAATCCGTACTCGACCGCGTCCGGGAGGGGAAATGAAGGTTGGTTTCTTCTTACTGAAATTTCCGCTGTCGTCTGAAACTTTTGTGCTGAATCAAATCACCGCGTTTATCGATATGGGGTATGACGTGGAGATTATCGCCCTGCAAAAGGGCGATACGCAAAACACCCATGCGGCGTATACCCGGTATGGGCTGGAGGCAAAAACCCGCTGGTTGCAGGATGAACCCGCCGGACGGATGAACAAATTGCGCCATCGCGCCGGACAGACGCTGCGCGGCCTGCATCGCGCCTCGACGTGGCGGGCGCTGAATATGTCGCGCTATGGGGCGGAGGCCCGCAACCTGATCTTATCCGCCATTTGCGGGCAAACGGCCCAGCCGTACCGGGCCGATGTCTTTATCGCCCACTTTGGCCCGGCGGGCGTAACGGCGGCAAAACTGCGTGAGCTGGGGGTGATTGACGGCAAAATCGCAACCATTTTCCACGGTATCGACATCTCCAGCCGGGAAGTGCTGAACCACTACACGCCGGAATATCAGCAGCTGTTCCGCCGTGGCGACATGATGCTGCCGATAAGCAACCTGTGGGCCGGGCGCCTGAAAACCATGGGTTGCCCGAGCGAGAAAATCACCGTTTCACGCATGGGCGTAGACATGGAACGCTTCACCCAGCGACCGGTCAAGGTGCCGGGCAAGCCGCTGCAGATTATCTCTGTTGCCCGCCTGACCGAAAAGAAAGGGCTGCACGTAGCCATCGAAGCCTGTCGCCAGCTGAAGGCGCGTGGTGTGGACTTCCACTACCGCATCCTGGGTATCGGGCCGTGGGAGCGTCGCCTGCGCACGCTGATTGAACAGTATCAGCTGGAAGACGTGGTCGAGATGCCGGGCTTCAAGCCGAGCCACGAAGTGAAAGCCATGCTTGATGACGCGGATGTATTCCTGCTGCCTTCCGTAACCGGCGCCGACGGCGATATGGAAGGCATTCCCGTGGCGCTGATGGAGGCGATGGCCGTCGGCATTCCGGTGGTCTCGACCCTGCACAGCGGCATCCCGGAGCTGATAACCTCTGAGCATTCTGGCTGGCTGGTCCCTGAAAACAATGCGCTGGCGCTGGCGGATCGTCTGGCCGCGTTCAGCAATATCGATCAGCAAACGCTGATCCCTGTGCTGCAAAATGCGCGGCAAAAAGTTGAAGCAGAATTCAATCAGCAGGTGATTAATCGCCAGTTAGCGAGCCTGCTGCAAACGCTGTAACGCTGAGGTTGTATGCTGAAAAAGATTACCCGACGCCGATTTGTCTCTTCTTTATCCGTCCTGGCTGCCATGCCGCTGCTGTCGCCCCGCGCTGCGCGGGCGGCGACCGGGAAGACGGTTTCTGTCGATCGCTACAACAATAACGACTGGATCGCCGCCTTTAAGCAGGCATTTACCGAGGGCGATACCGTTGTTGTTCCCGCCGGGTTAACCTGTGAAAACATCAATACCGGCATTTTCATTCCTGATGGCAAAACCCTGCTGATCCGCGGCGCGCTGAAGGGCAACGGGCGCGGGCGGTTCGTGCTCCAGGAAGGCTGTAAGGTCATTGGGGAAGGAGAGGGGCGCACGCATAACATTACGCTGGACGTGCGTGGCTCCGACTGTGTCATTAAAGGGCTGGCGATGAGCGGCTTCGGCCCCGTCACCCAGATCTACATTGGCGGTAAAAAGCCGAGAGTGATGCGTAACCTGCTTATCGATCGCATTGCCGTGAGTCAGGCCAACTACGCCATTCTGCGCCAGGGTTTCCATAATCAGGTGGATGGTGCGCGCATTACCAACAGCAAATTCAGCCATTTGCAGGGTGACGCGATTGAGTGGAACGTGGCGATTAACGACCGTAACATCCTGATCTCTGACCACGTGATCGATAACATCAACTGCACGAACGGCAAGATCAACTGGGGCATAGGCATTGGGCTGGCTGGCAGCACGTACGACAATGACTATCCGGAACAGCAGACCGTTAAAAACTTCGTGGTGGCGAATATCACCGGCAGCAACTGTCGGCAGCTGGTGCATGTTGAAAACGGTAAACACTTTGTGATCCGTAATATCAAGGCCAGCAATATTACTCCTGACTTCAGTAAAAAGGCCGGAATTGATAACGCAACGGTAGCTATTTATGGTTGTGATAATTTCGTTATCGATAATATCGATATGGTGAACAGCGCCGGAATGTTAATCGGGTATGGCGTGATCAAGGGCGATTATCTGTCGATACCGCAAAACTTCAAACTTAACGATATTCGCCTGGATAACCGACAGCTTGCCTATAAGCTGCGTGGGATACAGATTTCCTCTGGCAATGCCACGTCGTTTGTTGCCATCACCAATGTCAACATGCAGCGGGCAACACTTGAGCTGCACAACAAGCCACAACATCTTTTCTTGCGCAATATCAATGTGATGCAGGAATCAGCAACGGGGCCCGCGCTTAAGATGAACTTCGACTTGCGCAAAGACGTGCGCGGGAAGTTTATGGCCAAAAACGAGACGCTGTTGTCGCTTGCGAACATAAAAGCGGTTAATGAAAAGGGGCAGAGTTCGGTGGATATTGATCGGGTCGATCAACATGTGGTGAATACGGAACGGTTGAATTTTGCGCTGCCGCACAGGTGACGGTGGAAGCCTTAGGCGTATGCCATTCAATCTGATGTAACCCCTAAAAATTTGTTACTGAATTCAGCGGTTTTAAGGTTTATAATCCATGGCATTACTTTGCAATATTCAGTTTATCAATAACGGTGCCTCAGGGAAGAACGCGATTACCGGGGGGTTGCCAAACACACATAACGCATTGAGTGGTGTATGAACGATAAGGTTTTGTTTATTGGCGCATCTGGATTTGTCGGGACTCGATTGATCGAAATTACTCGGAATGAGTTTGACGTTACTAACTTTGACAAACAGCAGAGTCATTTCTACCCGGACATCACCGTTTCTGGTGATGTTCGTAATCAGGAGCAACTCGATAAGGCGCTTACTGGATTTGAGACTGTCGTGCTGCTCGCGGCTGAACACCGTGATGACGTTAGTCCAACATCACTCTACTATGATGTAAACGTGAAGGGAACACGTAACGTATTGTCTGCTATGGAAAAAAACAACGTTAAGAACATTATTTTTACCAGTTCTGTGGCTGTGTATGGTCTTAACAAAGTGAACCCTGACGAATCCCATCCCCATGATCCTTTCAACCATTACGGCAAAAGCAAATGGCAAGCGGAAGAAGTTCTGCGCGAGTGGTTTAATAAAGCTCCAGAGGAAAGATCCCTGACAATTGTCCGGCCTACGGTCATCTTTGGTGAGCGTAACCGTGGCAATGTGTACAACCTGCTTAAGCAAATTGCAGGGGGTAAATTCGCCATGGTAGGCGCTGGAACCAACTATAAGTCAATGGCTTATGTCGGTAACATTGTTGAATTTATCAAATTTAAGCTGACCAATGTTAAGCCGGGTTATGATGTTTACAACTATGTAGACAAACCAGACCTGAACATGAATCAGCTAGTCTCAGAAGTTGAGAAGAGTCTCAATAAAAAAATCCCTTCAGTTCATCTCCCTTACCCGCTTGGAATGTTAGGTGGGTATTGCTTTGATATTCTTAGCAAAGTTACCGGGAAGAAATATGCAATTAGTTCTGTGCGCGTGAAGAAATTCTGTGCAACTACACAGTTTGACGCGACCAAGGTACACAGCTCTGGATTTAAAGCGCCTTATACCTTATCTCAAGGTCTGGACCGTACGCTGAAGTATGAGTTCGTCCATGAGAAGAAAGATGACATCACGTTTGTATCTGAATAATGCCTCAAAGGTTGCGATTTGTCGGAAACAGAGGGCTGTGCGATTTTCGCGACAGGGTTTCCGATAATTCTGGGTCACACTTAATGCATACTCATGTTTAGTAATGTGAGTTTTAACGCGAAACGTGATTTGCATAAGGCGTAGTAGACTTCTTGATCGGGCAAATTTCCTGATTAGGTCTATACTTCGTCAACCATTTTAAGGTGGAAGATAAAATGACCAATTTGAAAGCAGTTATACCGGTAGCGGGTCTGGGCATGCACATGTTGCCCGCCACAAAAGCCATTCCTAAAGAGATGCTGCCGATCGTTGACAAGCCGATGATTCAATACATCGTCGACGAGATTGTTGCTGCTGGGATTAAAGAAATCGTTCTGGTGACGCACTCTTCTAAGAACGCCGTCGAGAACCACTTCGACACCTCTTATGAACTCGAAGCGCTGCTTGAGCAGCGCGTTAAGCGTCAGCTTCTGGCAGAAGTCCAGTCTATCTGTCCTCCTGGCGTGACCATCATGAACGTGCGTCAGGCGCAGCCGTTGGGTCTGGGCCACTCAATCCTCTGCGCGCGTCCGGTAGTGGGTGATAACCCGTTCATCGTGGTACTGCCGGACATCATTATTGATACCGCTTCCGCCGATCCGCTGCGTTACAACCTGGCGGCAATGGTCGCTCGCTTCAACGAGACGGGCCGCAGCCAGGTGCTGGCGAAACGTATGAAAGGCGATCTCTCTGAGTATTCTGTTATCCTGACTAAAGAGTCACTGGAGACGGAAGGGCAGGTTAGCCGTATCGTTGAGTTTATCGAAAAACCCGATCAGCCGCAGACCCTGGACTCTGACCTGATGGCAGTCGGCCGTTATGTGCTGAATGCGGATATCTGGGCTGAGCTGGAAAAAACCGAGCCGGGCGCCTGGGATCGTATCCAACTGACCGATGCGATTGCTGAGCTGGCGAAGAAGCAGTCGGTTGATGCGATGCTGATGACCGGCGACAGCTATGACTGCGGTAAGAAAATGGGGTATATGCAGGCGTTTGTGAACTATGGCCTGCGTAATCTGAAGGAAGGGCAAAAATTTAGAGAAACAATACAAAAAATCATTTCAACTTATTGATATAATTAATTTTTATAATACATAAACGCCCATTCTAAATAATACATATTTAGGATGGGCGTTCTGTTTTGTAGTGACATTTATGTAATAATAACAGTGAGTTATACGTTTTTTTAGAGTATAATACTAGTTATTTTCTCTTGTTTATCTTGTCTTAAAATACGACAATTAAAACAGTTTAAAGCCACTATAGCTTTTTATAGAGCACACAATTAAATACACGCAGTGCACTGGTAGCTGTCGAGCCAGGGGCGGTAGCGTGCTTGTTTCTTAAGGAGTATGTTATGAAAGTTCTTTTTTTAATAACGCGGGGAGACGAAATAGGAGGAGCACAAACCCACGTTAGAGATGTTATGCTAGGGTTACGAGATAAGTATAATATTGAATGCATCTTAGCTACTGGTTCTGTAGGAAAATTCACAGATGAAATGCAACAAAATGGTATAAAAATCTTTCATATAAAATCAATGAAAAGAGAGATATGCCTTAATGATTTCAACGCCTTTTTAGAATTAAGAAAACTCGTCAAAAAAATAAAACCCGATATAATTAGTTGCCATTCATCTAAAGCTGGTGTTCTTGGTAGGCTAGCTACTATTGGCTTGAGTATTAAGAAAGTATTTACGGCACATGGATGGGCGTTCACTGAAGGGATTCCAGAGCGAAAAGCAAAATTTTATAAAAATATAGAGCTTATTTTATCCTACCTAACAGATGCGATCATCAATGTTTCGCAATATGATCGGCAATTGGCGCTAAGTAATAATATTAAATCTAAACATTATGTTATCCATAATTGTATACCTGATAATATCCAAATAAAACGTGAAGTGTTCCGGGATAAAAATGAAATACCGATTCGTTTTGTAATGGTTGCAAGATTTTGTGAACAAAAAGATCACGAAACACTGATAAAAGCTTTTTCTAATATCTCACCAAACAAGTGGCATTTGAGTCTATTAGGTGGTGGAGATAGTACAGAAATTGAAAAATTGGTTTCGAAATTAAATCTTGACTCTAATATTGATTTCATCGGTGAGGTGTCAAATGTCCAGGACTATCTTAATAAAGCCAATGTATTCATGTTAATAAGTAATTATGAAGGATTCCCAATATCTATTATTGAGGCAATGAAAACAGGCCTTCCTGTGATAGCCAGTGATGTTGGCGGCGTTTGTGAGGCCGTTATTGATGAGCAAAATGGATATCTTATCCCGCGAAAGGATATTGCTGCTTTGCAAACCAGACTTAAGAATCTCATTGAAAATCCAGACCTGCTGATTAAATTTGGTCAAGAATCTCGTGAAATGTATGAGCGTAATTTTACTTTGAATAATATGGTCGACTCATATCATCAAGTTTTTGCCGAGGTGAATAAATGAGAGACTTGATAGTTTTAATGCCAGTTTATAATGATCAAAAGGATATGATCAGAACTTTAGACAGTATAAACGAAGATAATAATGATTTCTCAGTGCTCATTATCGATGATGGCAGTAAAACCCCGTTAACTTTAAATAATAAACAATATAAATTTACAGTTAAAATACATCGTCTGACTGTAAACAAAGGCATCACAGGTGCGTTAAATGCTGGACTGGATTTAATCTCAGAGATGGATAATATTCGTTATATTGCTCGATTAGATGCAGGTGATATTCAAGTTAAGAATCGTTTTAAGACACAACGACTGTATTTTAATAAGAATCAAAAGACTAAGTTACTAGGTTCAAATGTATCTTTTTATGATGTTAATGGTGCGGCTGTATTCGATACAAACCTTCCATTAACAGACGCTGCAATTAAAAAAGAAAAATTTATTCGTTCATGTTTTATCCACCCCACTGTTATGTTTTCTAAAGAGATAATTGAAGAAGGTTTAAGATATTCAGAAAATTATCCATGCGCTGAAGATTATGAACTTTTCCTTAGAATCACAAATAAATATGAAGTGGCTAATTTAAGTGACAAACTACTTTTTTGCCATGATAGAGCGAATGGCATAAGTATAACTAGGAGAAAAAAACAAATATCAAGTGTTCTAAAATGCCTTCTTACACATAGGGACTACAAAAGCCCGTATTGGTATGTGGGTATCGGAAAAGTGTTAGCGCAATATTTTGTACCAAGGTCCGTTTTTAGCTATATCAAGGCTCGATTATCATGATTAATACAACTGTAATTATACCTTATAAAAATAATTTGGATGCGCTTCATCGTGCATTGAAAAGTGTATTATCCCAAACAGTTGAAGTGTCTATTTTAATCGTTGATGACGGGTCAGAACAAAGTCAGAAAGCAGATTTGGTAGTGCGGGAATTAAATCATCGAGATATTAATGTTATTTATAATGATACAAGCTTAGGAGGAGGCGAAGCGAGGAATATTGGAATTCGTAATGCTAATACAAAATTCATAGCATTCTTAGATTGTGATGATTATTGGGATCATAATAAAATAGAATCGCAAGAAAAAATGTTTTCTGAATTACCAGCAAATAGGACAAATGTTATTTTTAGTTCGATCCGAGTGGTAGATGAAAAACTAAATATCATTAAAGAATATTGCAATGGTTCGGCGGTGAAAAATTTCTCCGAATATGTTTTTCTTCAAGGTGGACTCATACAAACCTCATCTTTATTTCTTGAAACTTCACTGGCCATCAGGAATCAATTTAATCCTAATTTGAAACGTCACCAAGATTATGATTTTTGTCTGAAACTAGAAAGTCAGGGAGCAATGTTTGAATGTTGTGATAAGACGTATAGTTACTGGGTTGTTCCCAGCGATCCTCTTATAGCTTTAAAAAAAGGTTATGATTACAACCTTAGTTTGGATTTTTATAATAATTATAAAGGATTGATGACTACAAGAGCAGGGTATGCTTTTTTAGCAAAGGTCCCTCTATGGTTTTCTATTAAACAAAAGAACATGAAAGGTTTCGTTTCTAGTTTATTGAAAAAATGTGGTTTTAAAACTAGTTGTATGGTTTTTCTTGAATTGGCAAGATTAGTTTTAACAAAATGGATGAGGCGCGATGTTAAATAAATTTGACGATGTGAGACCAAAAGGTTTTATATTACTGAATTCAGCGTTCTTTATTTTTTGTTTACGTCCGCCTGGGATGTCAGCCATTATTTTTATAATAACTGCAATAGCTTTACTAAGTCTTTTTTCCAATAAGTTAATTCTGAGATATGAAACGCAATTCAGGTTGCTTTATATTTTGATATTCGTAATGATGATCCGATGCATAATCGGCTTTGCTTTTAATGGTGGATATGAAGAAAGATATCTCCCTGTATTACTTTTATTTAGCTGTGTGTTAATTATACACATTGTGACTGCTCGACAAGCTGATCTGAACGAATGTTATTCCGGTTTTTATTACGCAATAATTTTGACTCTTGCTTTAGTTTTGCTTGAGATTATAACTGGATATCATTTACCTTCCTCAAGATATTCAGATCCTACAAATGATGCACAATTATGGAGTATATCAAAGCCAACGGCATTTTATTATAATGAAAATGATATGCTTAGCTTTCTTGTGTGTTTTTTACCTTTTGCTGTTTATCATTCCAAAAAGAATTTACATAAAATAATAATTTTTTTATTGACATTAACTAGCGCAGTTTACATAGGTTCTAAAGCAGCAATCTTGGCGTTGCTTATTTATTTATTATTTACAAAGTTAGTTTCAAAGAAAGTGATTCTATTGCTTGGCGCTTTCTCGTCACTCATGTTGTTATTGCTAAACCCTTCCATCGTTGAAGACTTACTCCTTTTATCAAATAATGCTGCTTCGAGATTAGTTAATTTTTGGAATACACTTTCAACTGCTGGTGCGGACGATGAAAGCACCTCAGAGAGACTGCAAATTTACAAGGCAAACATTGATTGGTTGATGAATCATGCGAATGCCTTGTTGTTTGGCAATGGCCGCTTTGGAGACTATGAAACTGATATAATTAATCAGTATGGTTTAAGAATGGGCGAATTCCATAATATTCATTTTGAAATGATAACAATTTATGGAATAATCTTTTACATGCTGTTTTTTTCTTATTATACATTTTTGCTTTGGCGGTGCATTAAGCTGAGACATATCAAACCAGCTGTTAGACCTCTAATTACCTCAGCTGTTTTATATCCTATTTTAATTTCATTTGGGCCTAGTAGTTCTTTGAAATATCCGTTTCTTTTTATTATTGTACTATTGATGGCTATCGGGATAAGGACTTATGAAAAAAATACTAAAGTGCATATTTAAAATAACCTTGTATATTATTAATTTACCCTTTCTGCTTTGGTATCTTACGCGAGTTAAAATTCCTTATGCTAACTTTAAAAACGTAGCCATTTCTTTATCCAAGCATACAGGTGAAAGGGGCATTTTATTGAGGCAAGTTTTTTACAAGAAAACCCTTAAAAAATGCGGAAATAATTTGCGTGTGCATTATGGTGCTTTCTTTGTATACCCGAATATAACAGTTGGGCAAAACTGTACAGTAGAAGAATTTTCAATAATAAGTTTATGTGATCTCGGTGACGATGTGATCGTTGCTGCACGTGTCTCCATCATGAGTGGTGGAAATCATCATGAAGTTGATGATTTAAACTTAAAGTTCGTTGATTCTTTATTACCTCTCAAGCACCTTTCTATTGGTTCGAACGTATGGATAGGTACTCATGCTGTCATCATGAATGACGTGGCTGAAGGTTGTGTTATTGGTGCTGGAGCTGTATTAACACGTAAATTTGAGAGGAATATGATTATAGCGGGTATCCCCGCAGCAATTATTAGAAAAAGGGGCGAGCTTTGAATATCTTGACTATTCCCTCCTGGTATCCAAATCCGAAGCTGAAGACTCAAGGCCTTTTTTTTCGTGACCAGGCGCTAGCATTATCTAAAAAACATAATGTCGATGTAATCTATTGCCATAGAGGTACTGCTTTTTACAACAAAAAATATAATGATAATGGGTTAAATACTTATTTCTGGGGGTATAGATTACGAGCAGGTAAATATATTGGGATGCTTATACGTATTCTTGTGTTTATTGCTATGTACATTAAATATCAAAAAAATAAAAAGGTTGATGTTATACATTGTCATAGTGTTGCATTTAATCAGGATGGAAGCGCTGGCATCGCCGGGGTTATAATTGGTAAAATTTTTTCAAAACCCGTCATAATAACGGAGCATGCAACAGTCTTCCAGGCAAAAAATTATAGTTACATTGAAAAGAAAATAATGAAATGGGCTTTGGAAAATGCCTCATCGTTAGTGGCAGTAAGTGATGGTTTGAAAGAAAGCTTACTCGAGTTCACTAACAGAGAAGATATATATACAATACCTAATACATTAGATGTCAAATTATTTGATATTGAAAAGGTTAAAAAATCAATATCATCTAATGGTGTGATTAATATTTGCTCTGTTGGCTATTTAATGCAAAAAAAAGGTTTTGATAGACTAATATTGGCTTTCGATAAGATTAAAGAAAACTACAATATCGCATTCCAACTTAAGATAATCGGTGATGGGCCTGATTTAGATACACTAAAGGAAATGATCGAACAAAAGGGCTTAAAATCTAATATTGAAATGCTAGGTGAGCAAAGTAAAGACGAAATTGCATATCATATGGGACAAAGTGATGTTTTCATTCTACTTAGTCGAGTAGAGACCTTTGGCGTCGTTTTCATTGAAGCGTTGGCTTCAGGACTATTTTGTATAGCTACCAAATCCGGCGGCCCTGAATTCATTATTAAAAATGATATGCTTGGTGAACTTCTTGAAAATATAGACGATGCAAACTATTTTTCAGAAAAAATAGCGAACGTATTATTATCCGAAAAATTTAAGTCTGATGTAAGTTTACGAAAGAAATTTGTCAATGATAATTATTCATATGACAGTTTTCTTACTTCCTTCGATAATTTAATCTTATCAAAATATGAAATACCTACACATAATTAAAAAATACTCCTTCTTTTCGATAGCCCCCTTAATTACGGCTTTAATTCAGCTTTTTTCGGTTTTTATAATTGGGCATACGCTGTCAGGTCCTGAATTGGGTTTGGCAGGTATTTTTAATACCCTGATTTTTATTCTTGTTTTCATATCCGATGGTGGAAGTTCTAATTACTTTATTTACAGGAAAATTCTTAGCTTTCCAGAGGTTAGGATAATTACTGTATTAAATGTTTCTGTCTCATTCTTATCTATCTTATTATATTTCGTACTGTCACCTAATTTTATTGAAAGTAGTATTGTCACATTGATTTCTTTTTTTGTGATGGCTTTATCGATTAGTTTTCCGTTATATCATTATTCGCGATTGTTAGTTGAGAAAAAGTTTAATACCATAGCTATGGTTGAAGTCTTTTCAAAATTTGTATTTATTGCTAGTTTGTCAGCGCTAATCTACCGATTTCAAATCCAGGGAGTCGCTGTTGTATATGCATGGACAGCTTCATATGTAATAAGGTGTTTGATTTTTATAGTTGTATGTAGGGGATTTTCTTTGTATCAAGAAAATTCAATCAAATACGGGATTAAAAATATCATTCGTAGATGGTGGGCATATATTCATAATCAAATATTTTCCCAATTTTTGAATTATATCACTCTCACTGCGGATATATTCATTGTTTCACACTTCGGAGGATTGGAGCGCGTGGGCGTCTACAGTCTCTGCAAGGATGCCACTTTAAAAATTAGTGCCGTCATAAGTCCAGTTATCGGTAAATTATTGATAAGTCATGTCGTCACTTCAGACATTAAAGTGATCCATTTAAATGCGAAGAGAATATTTTTAAGCATTCTCTTTGTTGCTATGACTATTTTTCTTGCATGGAGTGTAGTAGGTCCTTATCTTCTTCAAGAGTTACGACCAGATATACATTCCGATTTTGAGATCTTTATTTATGCTTGGGCTATCTGTGGTGTATTGAGAATGCTTATAAATCCAGTAGCAACAATATTTCAAGGGTTGGGTGAAACGCGAAAAGAACTTTATATAAACTTGGTTTCATCGTTAAGTTTTATAATGATATTTTCGTTGTTATATGTAAGTGGTGTTATAACTGGTGTGATTAACATTATCCTCATTACTCTCATCGGGATGTATGTTATATCACTAATATACTCAGGATGGCTTTTGCAAAAACGCTTTCAAAAAATTTGATATCATGAGGCTTTAGAAATGACTATTTTGATAACCGGTGGCGCTGGCTACATTGGCTCACATACCGCTTTGAGCCTATTAGAACATGATCGTGACATTGTAATTGTTGATAACTTGGTAAACTCGTCGAAAATTGCTATTCAACGTGTTGAACAACTTTCAGGGAAAAGTGTCAAGTTTTATGAAGGGGATGTATGCAATATAGATTTCTTGAATATGTTGTTTTCAAAGTATAGTTTTGAATCAGTGATACATTTTGCATCTTTGAAATCAGTTTCGGAATCAGTGTCAAATCCTTTAGAGTATTATAGCAACAACATTGTTAGTATGCTTTCTTTAATTAAGGCCATGATGAATTATGGCGTAAATAATCTTATATTTAGTTCTTCTGCAACTGTTTATGGGGTACCTGAATCTATTCCTCTTACAGAATCGTGCCAAACAGGTGGTACGACAAATCCCTATGGGTCATCAAAATTTTTTATTGAACAAATATTAAAAGATGTCTCACGTGCAAATTCTAAGTTAAATATTATGTTGCTGCGCTATTTCAATCCCGTTGGAGCACATTCTTCTGGGTTTTTAGGAGAGGCTCCAAATGGAATACCTAATAATTTATTCCCTTATATAACACAAGTGGCTGTAGGCAAACTGGCTAAAGTGCATATATATGGCGATAATTATGATACACCAGATGGCACAGGCGTAAGGGATTATATTCATGTTATGGACCTTGCTGAAGGTCACTTGGCAGCACTAAATGCACAAAAAGATTATCCCGGCTTGAGAGTATATAATTTAGGCACAGGTAAAGGCTATTCTGTCAAAGAGATCGTTACCGCATTCAAAAAAATTACGGGTGTTGATATTCCATATCAGATTACCGAACGTCGTTTAGGGGATATAGCAGAATGTTGGTCTGATCCTTCTCTAGCTTCTCATGAATTAAGATGGAATGCTAAACGGGGATTAAATGAAATGATCACAGATGCCTGGAGATGGCAACAAAAAAATCCTGCTGGCTACGAATGAACCTTTCAGCCTACAAGTAAATTTGTGCTCACAAATGCGCTATCTTCCTTTTTATCTCTGCGTTAAAATCTTAGTACATTCAAGCCGCGCAACAGTCGCGGCGACCACACCTGACAGGAGTATGTAATGTCCAAGCAACAGATCGGCGTTGTCGGTATGGCAGTGATGGGGCGCAACCTGGCGCTCAACATCGAAAGCCGTGGTTATACCGTCTCCGTTTTCAACCGCTCCCGTGATAAGACCGAAGAAGTCATCGCTGAGAATCCAGGCAAAAAACTGGTTCCTTTCTATACGGTTAAAGAGTTCGTTGAGTCTCTGGAAACACCTCGTCGTATCCTGTTAATGGTGAAAGCGGGCGCAGGTACCGACGCTGCTATCGATTCACTGAAACCGTATCTGGATAAAGGCGACATCATTATTGATGGCGGTAATACCTTCTTCCACGACACCATTCGTCGTAACCGTGAGCTGTCTGCTGAAGGCTTCAACTTCATTGGTACTGGCGTATCCGGCGGTGAAGAGGGCGCCCTGAAAGGTCCATCTATCATGCCTGGCGGTCAGAAAGAAGCGTACGAACTGGTCGCGCCCATCCTGACCAAAATCGCAGCCGTAGCTGAAGACGGCGAGCCGTGCGTGACCTATATCGGTCCTGATGGCGCTGGTCATTACGTGAAAATGGTTCACAACGGCATTGAATATGGCGACATGCAGCTGATTGCTGAAGCCTACTCTCTGCTGAAAGGTGGCCTGAACCTCTCCAACGAAGAACTCGCAGAGACCTTCACCGAGTGGAACAAAGGCGAACTGAACAGCTATCTGATCGACATCACCAAAGATATCTTCACCAAGAAAGATGAAGAGGGTAAATACCTGGTCGATGTGATTCTTGACGAAGCGGCGAACAAAGGTACCGGTAAATGGACCAGCCAGAGCTCTCTGGACCTGGGTGAACCGCTGTCTCTGATCACCGAATCCGTATTTGCACGTTATATCTCTTCTCTGAAAGAGCAGCGCGTAGCGGCATCTAAGGTGCTGTCTGGTCCTCAGGCTAAGCCCGCTGGTGATAAAGCGGAGTTCGTTGAGAAAGTCCGTCGCGCGCTGTATCTGGGTAAAATCGTCTCTTACGCGCAGGGTTTCTCTCAGCTGCGCGCGGCATCTGACGAGAATAACTGGGATCTGAACTACGGTGAGATTGCGAAGATCTTCCGTGCTGGCTGTATCATTCGCGCTCAGTTCCTGCAAAAAATCACCGATGCTTATGCTGAAAATGCAGGTATCGCGAACCTTCTGCTGGCGCCTTACTTCAAGCAGATTGCAGACGAATATCAGCAGGCGCTGCGTGATGTTGTTGCGTACGCGGTACAGAATGGTATCCCGGTTCCGACCTTCTCCGCTGCGGTGGCATATTACGACAGCTATCGTGCTGCTGTTCTGCCAGCGAACCTGATTCAGGCACAGCGTGACTACTTCGGTGCGCATACCTATAAGCGTACGGATAAAGAAGGTGTGTTCCACACCGAATGGCTGGATTAATATACGGTTAGCCATGCCATCAAGCCCGGTAGCGATACCGGGCTTTTTTATCTTGCCCGATCCACCTACTGTTTAATGGAATTGATTGCGTGAAAATTCTAGTTACTGGCGGTGCCGGTTTTATCGGTTCCGCGGTTATCCGACATATTATTAGCAATACTCGGGATAGCGTTGTTAACGTTGATAAATTGACCTATGCCGGTAATCTGGAATCCTTGCGTGAAGTAAGCGATAGCGAACGCTATGTTTTTGAGCATGCCGATATATGTGATAAAGAGGCAATGGCGCGTATTTTTGCTACCCATCAGCCTGATGCGGTAATGCACCTGGCTGCCGAGAGCCATGTCGACCGTTCTATCACCGGTCCCGCTGAGTTTATTGAAACCAATATTGTTGGCACGTATATCCTGTTAGAAACAAGTCGTGCTTACTGGTCTTCACTGGATGAGGCAGCAAAATCTACTTTCCGTTTCCATCATATTTCAACTGATGAGGTTTACGGCGATCTGCCTCATCCCGATGAACATTATGACTCCACCCCGTTACCGCTGTTTACCGAGAAAACAGCGTACCAGCCAAGTAGCCCTTACTCAGCGTCAAAAGCGTCCAGCGACCATTTAGTTCGTGCCTGGATACGCACCTATGGTTTACCCGGGATTGTGACGAATTGTTCGAATAATTATGGCCCATACCACTTTCCTGAAAAGCTGATCCCTCTTGTTATCCTTAATGCGCTGGATAATAAACCATTGCCGATTTACGGAAAGGGCGATCAGATCCGTGACTGGTTATACGTTGAAGATCATGCGCGTGCACTGTATACGGTTCTGACCAGGGGTAAGCCGGGCGAAACCTATAATATTGGCGGCCATAACGAGAAGAAAAATATTGAAGTCGTTCAGACCATTTGTGATCTGCTCGATGACATGGTACCGAAAGAAACATCCTATCGCGCACAAATTACTTATGTCGCGGACCGACCAGGTCACGATAGACGTTATGCAATTGATGCTCATAAAATTAGCGACGAGCTCGGATGGACTCCCCTGGAAACCTTTGAAAGCGGCATCCGTAAAACGGTTGAATGGTATTTGAATAACCAGGAATGGGTATCGAATGTGAAAAGCGGTGCCTATAAGAGTTGGATTGAGCAGAATTATGGGGAGCGTAAGTAAATGACGAAACGTAAAGGGATTATATTAGCTGGCGGATCGGGTACACGTCTTTATCCCGTGACAATGGCCGTAAGTAAGCAATTGTTGCCAATTTACGATAAGCCAATGATCTATTATCCGCTCTCTACGCTTATGCTGGCAGGTATACGGGATATTCTGATTATCAGCACGCCTCAGGACACTCCCCGTTTTGAACAACTGCTTGGGAACGGTAGACAGTGGGGATTGCATATCCAGTACAAAGTGCAACCAAGTCCTGATGGACTGGCACAAGCTTTTATTCTGGGTGAAGAGTTTATCGGTGAGGATAATTGTGCGCTGGTATTAGGCGATAATATTTTCTATGGGCACGATCTCCCCAGACTGCTTGAAGGCGCATCAAGCCAGCAAGAGGGGGCGACCGTATTTGCCTATCATGTCAGCGACCCGGAACGCTATGGCGTCGTTGAGTTTGATAAAGACGGTACTGCAATTGGCCTTGAGGAGAAGCCTCAGCAACCCAAGAGTAATTACGCAATAACCGGTCTTTATTTTTACGACAACGATGTGATTGAGATGGCCAAAAGTTTAACGCCGTCTGAGCGAGGTGAACTCGAAATTACCGACATCAACCGCATCTATATGCAGCAGGGACGATTGTCTGTCGCGATGATGAGACGCGGTTATGCCTGGCTGGATACCGGAACGCATCAGAGTATGATCGAAGCCAGCAATTTTATCGCCACAATTGAAGAGCGACAGGGGCTAAAAGTTTCATGTCCTGAAGAGATTGCGTTCCGACGAGGTTTTATTGATGCCGAACAACTTCGGGTACTCGCTGAACCGTTGAAAAAGACCGGATATGGTCAGTATCTGCTGAATCTGACCAAGGGATTAGTCTGATTTGACGAAGTAAGCAGTTTTCCTCTGCTTACTGTCGAGTGCCCTTTAACGTCTTATTGTTGCTGTAAAACAGGTACTTTGCTTATTGCAACGACAGGTCTTTTTGTTGAGCAAAAACATTTTTCAAAAATCCTGAAACCTTGACAGTGAATGAGTATTAGCGCTAAAAAACTCCTAGTTAATCATTGTGGTGGCCACTATAGGGCTATCAAAAACTCAAACGTGTAGAAGTCAAACAAATGAAAATAACCATCTCCGGAACAGGCTATGTTGGTCTCTCAAACGGTATTCTGATTGCACAAAACCATGAAGTGGTTGCGCTGGATATCGTGCAGGCAAAAGTGGACATGCTTAACCAGAAGAAGTCCCCGATCGTCGATAAAGAAATTGAAGAATACCTCGCGACCAAACCGCTGAACTTCCGCGCTACCACGGACAAAGAAGATGCTTACCGCGATGCGGATTTCGTCATCATCGCCACGCCAACCGACTACGATCCTAAAACTAACTACTTCAATACCTCTACCGTTGAAGCGGTGATTAAAGACGTTACGGCAATCAACCCGAACGCAGTGATGATCATCAAGTCGACAATTCCAGTGGGTTTCACCAAATCGATTAAAGAAGAGTTGGGTATTGATAATGTCTTCTTCTCACCGGAGTTTCTTCGCGAGGGCAGGGCGTTATACGATAACCTGCACCCATCCCGTATCGTGATTGGCGAGCGTTCCGAGCGTGCGGAGCGTTTTGCTGCATTACTTCAGGAAGGCGCAATCAAAAAAGATATTCCGGTGCTGTTCACCGATTCCACTGAGGCAGAGGCGATAAAGCTTTTCGCTAACACCTATCTGGCTATGCGCGTGGCCTACTTCAACGAGCTGGACAGCTATGCCGAGAGCTTAGGTCTGAACACCCGTCAGATCATCGAGGGCGTGTGTCTTGACCCGCGTATCGGTAACCATTACAACAACCCGTCCTTCGGTTACGGTGGTTACTGCCTGCCAAAAGATACCAAGCAGCTGCTGGCTAACTATCAGGCGGTGCCGAACAACCTGATTTCTGCCATTGTGGATGCCAACCGCACGCGTAAAGACTTCATCTCGGATTCCATTCTCGCGCGTCAGCCGAAAGTGGTGGGTGTTTATCGTCTGATCATGAAGAGCGGTTCCGATAACTTCCGCGCTTCTTCCATTCAGGGGATCATGAAGCGTATTAAGGCGAAGGGCGTGCAGGTCATTATTTATGAACCGGCGATGCAGGAAGATGAGTTCTTCCATTCGCGTGTGATCCGCGATCTGGATGCGTTTAAGAAAGAAGCGGATGTAATTATCTCCAACCGTATGGCGGAAGAGCTGGCGGACGTGAAAGATAAAGTCTATACCCGCGATTTGTTCGGCAGCGACTGATCAAAATCGTGATATAAAAAAACCCGGCACTGTGCCGGGTTTTTTGTTTTTTAAACGTTATAGAAGTTGCGGTACCAGTCGACGAAGTTTTTCACGCCTTCTTTGACTGAGGTTTGTGGTTTAAACCCAATGACGTCGTACAGCGCTTTAGTATCCGCACTGGTCTCCAGTACGTCACCCGGCTGGATCGGCATCATATTTTTCACCGCTTCTTTGCCCAGCGCCTCTTCAAGCGCGGTGATGTAATCCATCAGTTCGACAGGTGAACTGTTACCGATGTTATACACGCGATACGGGGCAGAACTGGTTGCTGGCGAACCGGTTTCGACTGTCCAGTCGGTATCGGCCTGAGGAATGACGTCCTGTAGGCGAATAATCGCCTCCGCAATGTCATCGATATAGGTGAAGTCGCGCTTCATCTTGCCGTAGTTGTATACGTCGATGCTGTTGCCTTCAATCATGGCTTTGGTGAATTTAAACAGCGCCATGTCCGGGCGTCCCCACGGGCCATAGACGGTAAAGAAGCGCAGGCCAGTGGTCGGCAGGTTATACAGATGCGAATAGGTATGCGACATCAGCTCATTGGCTTTTTTGGTTGCGGCATACAAGGATACCGGATGGTCTACGGAGTCGTCAGTAGAAAACGGCATCTTACGGTTGAGGCCGTAAACAGAACTGGATGACGCATACAGAAGATGCTGAACCTTATTGTGGCGACAGCCTTCCAGCACGTTCAGGTGACCTACAAGGTTAGCATCTGCGTAGGCATGCGGGTTTTCCAGCGAGTAACGCACGCCCGCCTGTGCGGCAAGATGGATCACGCGGTCAAATTTCTCATTGGCGAAGAGCGCAGCCATGCCCTCGCGATCCGCTAAGTCCAGCTTGTGGAAGGTGAAACTCTCGGATTTGAGCAGTTCGAGGCGAGCGAGCTTGAGGTTAGGGTCATAGTAATCATTCAGATTATCAATCCCAACAACTTCATGCCCTGCATCAAGCAGGCGCTTGCTTACATGAGAACCGATAAAGCCCGCCGCGCCCGTTACAAGAAATTTCATAGCTTCCCTCATTCACAGTGTTCTTGTTGATGTCCCAGGACATCAGAATCAGACTATGATAGCGCGTCGCACTTCACTTACATAACCCATCTTTCCGATATAACTCATCGGATTCTTATAGAAAAATCGCCAGCAACAGATACACTATGGAAACAAGATTGTTTTTGCCCTTTTTCATCTGTTAGGGATTGTATGACGCACAACAACGATAACCTGGTCACACGCAACAATGGCCCGGAGCAAATTGATTTACTGGATTTAGTGCTACAGCTGTGGCGTGGTAAGTGGGTAATAGGGGCATTTGTTGCTGCTTTTATCGTTCTCGCCGTTATTTATATTACTGTAGCCAAAGAGAAATGGACGTCATCTGCTATCATTGCTCAACCTGATGCTGCTCAAATAGCTACCTATTCCAATGCGTTGAATATTCTTTATGGCGGTGCTGCACCGTCGATGCTTGATATTCAGAATCGTGCAATCGGTCGTTTCAACTCCTCGTTCTCTGCGTTAGCGCAGGCGCTGGAAAATCAGGATGTACCCGAGAAACTGACGATTGAGCCCACGTTTAAAGGGCAAGGATTACCCCTGACCGTAACCTATCAAGGCGAATCTGCCGAAGCGGCACAAAAACAGCTTGCTCAGTACATCCAGCAGGTTGACGAGCAGACAGCAAAGGAACTTACGCTTGACCTCAGAGATAACCTAAAACAGCAAATCACGACCTTGAATGACTCCCTCGCGAACCAGGAGAAAGTTGCTCAGGAGCAAAAGGAACTGCGTATCAAACAGATCTCTGAGGCGCTAAAAGACGCAGAAGCGGCGAAGATAAATACACCGCAGCTCCAGCAAACACAGGATGTCACTCAGGAAACTATGTTCCTGTTGGGCGCAGTAGCGTTAAAATCAATGGTTGATAACGAAGCGTCCCGACCGTTAGTCTTCCCCGGTTCCTACTACCAAGCCAAAAAGAACTTGTTGGATATTCAGAATCTTAACGTAAATCCGGACACGATTCATGTGTATCGTTACGTCATGAAACCGAATTTACCTATTTATCGTGACAGCCCTAAAAAGGCCCTCACCCTCATCCTTGCCGTTCTTCTCGGCGGGATCATCGGTTCTGCTGTCGTCCTTGGCCGTAACGCGCTGAGAAACTATAAGCCACGAGCCTGATTTACTCACAAAAAAAGACCGGGTCTCCCCGGTCTTTTTTTATTTATGCCGTTTCCGCAAATTCTCAATCACCGTCGTTAAATCCAGCTCCTGATCCTGAAGCAGTACCAGCAGGTGATACATCAAATCAGACGCTTCGTTCGTCAGCTCCTCCCGATCATGCACGGTGGCCGCCAGCGCCGTTTCAACGCCTTCCTCACCCACCTTCTGCGCAATACGTTTGGTGCCGCTGGCGTACAGCTTCGCCGTGTACGAGCTCTCGGGATCCGCTGATTTACGCTCTGCCAGCAGCTGTTCCAGCTGATAGAGGAACAGCCACTGGTGGCTCGTCTCGCCGAAGCAGCTGCTGGTGCCTTTGTGGCAGGTAGGCCCAATCGGGTTGACCAGCACCAGCAGGGTGTCGTTGTCGCAATCTGGCGTAATGCTGTCCACATTCAGGAAGTGACCCGAGGTTTCCCCTTTCGTCCACAGGCGCTGTTTGGTGCGCGAGAAAAACGTCACCTTGCCGCTGTCGAGCGTTTTTGTCAGTGCCTCCTGGTTCATGTATCCCAGCATCAGCACTTCGCCTGAAACGGCATGCTGTACAACCACCGGCAGTAATCCGTCAGTTTTTTTCCAGTCCAGCTGCGCCTGTTGTTGCTCTGTTAACATACCCTGATCTCCACGCCCTGGTCGGCCAGGTACGTTTTTAACTCACCAATATTGATAATCTGTTTGTGGAACACGGAAGCGGCCAGCGCGCCGTCTACGTTCGCATCGCGGAAGGCTTCAAGGAAGTGTTCCATGGTGCCTGCGCCGCCGGAGGCAATCAGCGGAACCTGGCACACCGCGCGCACTTTTTTCAGCTGCTCGAGGTCGTAACCGTTGCGTACGCCGTCCTGGTTCATCATGTTCAGCACGATCTCACCCGCGCCGCGTTTTTGTACTTCCTGCACCCAGTCCAGCGTCTCCCATTGGGTGACGCGCGTGCGGCTTTCATCGCCGGTGTACTGGTTAACGTGATATTTGCCCGTCGCGGTATCAAACCAGGTGTCGATCCCCACGACAATGCACTGCACGCCAAAGCGGTCCGCCAGACGCGTAATCAGCTCCGGATCGGCGAGCGCAGGGGAGTTAATCGAAATTTTGTCCGCACCGAAAGAGAGAATTTTCGCCGCATCGTCAGCAGATTTAATCCCGCCCGCCACGCAGAAGGGAATATCAATCACCTCTGCCACGCGCGCCACCCAGCTTTTGTCCACCACGCGGCCATCGCTGGAGGCGGTGATATCGTAAAATACCAGTTCGTCTGCGCCTTCTTCGGCATAGCGTTTTGCCAGCGGAACGATGTCGCCAATGATCTCGTGGTTGCGGAACTGCACGCCTTTTACAACCTGACCATCACGCACGTCCAGGCAGGGAATTATCCGTTTTGCCAGCATTGAATCGCCTCCTTCACCGTAAATTTGCCTTCCAGCAGCGCGCGACCCACGATCACGCCGCGTACTCCGGTTCCGCGCAGAGCGGCGATATCCGCCAGGTCGCCGATACCGCCAGAGGACTGAAACGCCACCTGCGGATAACGCGCGCAAACCTCTTCATACAGCGAGACGTTAGAGCCTGCGAGCGTACCATCGCGTGAAATATCCGTGCACAGCACATGCTTCAGCCCTACCGGGAGATACATCCCGACCAGCTCTTCCAGCGTTACGCCGGAGTTTTCCTGCCAGCCGCTGACCGCGACCTGCTTATTACCCTGCTCGTCAATGCGTACATCCAGCGCCAGCACCAGCGCATCCGCACCGAAGCGGCGGAACCAGCCCTTGACCGTCTCAGGATCTTTCACAGCGGTCGAACCGACCACCACGCGCGCCACGCCCGCGTCCAGTAAGGCGGCAACATCGGCTTCCGTACGCACGCCGCCGCCCACCTGCACCGGGACGTCCACGCCAGCCACCAGTGTTTTAAGCAGCGGGATCTGGCGCTTCGCCGGATCTTTCGCGCCGGTCAGATCGACCAGATGCAACACCTCAGCGCCCTCGGCGGCGTAAGCCTGTAATCGCGGCAGCGGGTCGTTGCCGTAGTCGCGCTGCTGCCCGTAATCGCCCTGGTGGAGACGAACAACCGTGCCGTCAATTAAATCTAAAGCGGGAATTATCATCACATCTCCAGGAAATTTTTCAGCAGTTGCGCACCGGCGGCACCGGAGCGTTCCGGGTGAAACTGCACGCCGTAAAAGTTATCTTTCTGCACGGCGGCGGTGAACGCCTCGCCGTAATTGCACTGGGCGATGGTGTAGGTATTCACGGGCATGGCGTAGCTGTGGACGAAATAGAAGTACGCGCCGTCTTCAATACCCTGGAACAGCCTGTTGCCCGCCTTCGGATAAACGCGGTTCCAGCCCATGTGCGGCAGTGGCAGGCCGTGGTCGGTCATTTTCGGTACGTCTTCTTCAATAATGCCCAGCAGATCAACGCCGTTGCTCTCTTCGCTGCGGCGGCCAAGCAGCTGCATGCCGAGGCAAATGCCCAGCACCGGTTGAGTACAGGCTTTGATGAGATCTACCAGCTCGCGCTCATGGATCTGATCCATCGCCGCCTGGGCGGTGCCAACCCCCGGCAGAAAGAGTTTATCTGCGCGCAGAACCACGTCCGGGTCGCGGCTCACCACCGGCTCGTAGCCGTGGCGCATAATCGCCGACTGTACGGAGTTCAGATTGGCGCATCCGGTGTCCAGAATCACCACGTTCATTACAGTACTCCTTTCGACGAGGGCAGGGCGTCACCTTCCACGCGGATCGCCTGGCGCAGGGTACGGCCAAAGGCTTTGAACAGGCTCTCGACGCGGTGGTGATCGTTTTTGCCTTTGGTTTTCAGGTGCAGCGTCAGGCCCATAGTGTAAGAAAGCGAGCGGAAGAAGTGTTCCACCATCTCGGTGCTGAGATCGCCCACGCGCTGGTAGGTAAAGTCGGCTTTATATTCCAGGTGCGGACGTCCGGAGATATCCATCGCGCAGCGCGCCAGGCACTCGTCCATCGGCAGAACAAAGCCGAAGCGGTTGATGCCGCGCTTGTCGCCGAGCGCCAGCTTCAGGGCTTCGCCCAGCGCCAGGCCGGTATCTTCCACGGTGTGGTGATCGTCGATATACAGGTCACCCTTAACGGTGATCTCCATACGGAAGCCGCCGTGAGTGGCGATTTGATCCAGCATGTGGTCAAAGAAACCGACGCCGGTGTGGATCTTGCTGCCGCCTTCGCGGTCGAGCCAGACCTTCACGTCGATCTGCGTCTCTTTGGTGTTGCGTTCAACGTGGGAATAGCGGTCGCGTCTGGTGAGCTGCTCGCCAATCATCGCCCAGTTTAGCGTGTCGCGGTTATAGCGCAGACCCGCAATGCCCATGTTTTCCGCCAGCGTGATATCCGTGACGCGATCGCCGATCACATAGCTGTTGGCTTTATCCAGCGCCTCTTCAGCCAGATAACGTTCAACAAGCTTCAATTTTGGCTTGCGGCAGTCGCACTCGTCGGCAGGCATATGCGGGCAGATCAGCACCTCGTCGAAGGCGATGCCCTGCGAGGTCAGCACCTGCATCATCAGGTTGTGCGGGCCGTCAAAGTCCGCCTGCGGGAAGCTGTCTGTGCCCAGACCGTCCTGGTTGGTGATCATCACCAGCTTATAGCCTGCTTTCTGAAGCTTCAGCAGCACCGGGATCACGTCGGGTTCAAACGCCAGCTTGTCGAAACGATCGACCTGAAAATCGCTGGGTGGCTCCGAGATGATGGTGCCGTCACGATCGATAAAGAGATACTTCTGACTCATACTTTCTCCGCTTTCAGGGCGTCAATCACGCGCTGGCTCTCTGCACGGGTGCCGACGGTAATACGCAGGCAGCCGCTCAGGGTAGGTTGTTTATTCTGGTCTCGTAAGATAATGCCCTGATCCCACAACGATTTAAATATCGCGCTTGAGGCGGTGAAGCGCACCAGGATGTAGTTGGTTTCCGAGTCGAACACCTCTTCCACGCACGGAATCGTTTTCAGGGCATCGACAAGATACTGACGCTCTTCCAGGATCTGCGCCACACGCTCGCGCATCGCGCTGATGCCCTGCGGGGCCAGCGCCTGTGCCGCAATATCGGCAACCGGCGTTGAGAGCGGATACGGGGCGATGACTTTCAGCAGCAGGTCGATAATCGCTTTATTCGCCAGCGTAAATCCACAGCGAAGGCCGGCGAGGGCGAAGGCTTTGGAAAGGGTACGCAGCACAACGAGATGCGGATACTCTTCAAGCCAGCCTGCCAGTGTCGCCTGTGGGCAGAACTCAATGTAGGCTTCGTCGGCCACGACCAGCGCTTTGCCGCGCGTCATTTCCAGCAGGGAACGGATATCCTGCGGATTGATAATCTGCCCGGTCGGGTTGTTCGGGCTACAGACAAACACCACCTTCACGCCGTCGAGGTTATCGGCGATGCCCTGCAAATCCAGCTGCCAGTTGTCCAGCGCCTGCACGTTGCGGCAGGCCACGCCAAAGGTTTCGGCGCTGACGCTGTACATCCCATAGGTGGGCTGGCAGTACATCACCGCGTCTTTACCCGGCTCGCAGAAGGCGCGGATCAGCAGCTCAATCCCTTCATCCGCCCCACGGCTGACCAGCACCTGCTCAGGCTTTACGCCTGCATACTGCGCATAGTTCTCGATCACCGCTTTCGGCTGACACTCCGGGTAGCGGTTCAGCGTCTGCTGCGAGAGCTCAAAGGCCACCGGCGTGGGGTATTCGTTGGCATTCAGCCAGACGTCGCCGTTGCCGCCAAGACGACGCGCAGACTGATAGGGCGTCAGGCGACGGACATTTTCGCGGGCTAATTCTTCGATGTTCATGCTTGCTCCTTCAGGGCGGCAACGCGCAGCGTCACGGCATTTTTGTGGGCAGTCAGACGTTCGGCGGCGGCCAGGGTTTCAATGGTCGACGCCAGCGAGGCAAACCCTTCGCGGGAGAGTTCCTGCACGGTCATGCGCTTCTGGAAATCCGCCAGCCCCAGGCTGGAGCAGGTTGAGGTATAGCCATACGTGGGCAGCACGTGGTTGGTGCCGGAGGCGTAATCCCCGGCTGATTCCGGTGACCAGTCTCCGAGGAACACTGAGCCTGCGCTGGTGATGCTGTCGACCAGATCGCGCGCGTTACGGGTCTGAATAATCAGGTGCTCAGGACCGTACTGATTGGAGATGGCGATGCACTGGTCAAGATCGCGGGCCACAATCAGGCGGCTGGCCAATAGCGCCTTACGCGCCGTTTCCGCACGCGGCAGGTCAGCCAGCTGACGTTCAACGGCGTCGCCCACGCGTTTTGCCATGTCGGCATCTGGCGTCAGTAAAATCACCTGCGAGTCAGGGCCGTGCTCGGCCTGCGAGAGCAGGTCAGAGGCCACGAAATCCGGTGTAGCGCCGCTGTCGGCAATCACCAGCACTTCAGACGGACCGGCAGGCATATCAATCGCCGCGCCGTCCAGACGCTGGCTGACCTGACGCTTCGCTTCGGTTACGTACGCATTGCCCGGGCCAAAGATTTTGTCGACCTTAGGAATGGATACTGTCCCGAACGCCAGGGCAGAAATCGCCTGCGCACCGCCCACTTTATAGATCGCCTGCACGCCGCACAGCTTCGCCGCGTACAGGATCTCATCGGCAATTGGTGGAGGAGAGCAGAGCACCACCTTCTGACAACCGGCAATACGTGCCGGGGTGGCCAGCATCAGGACGGTCGAAAACAGCGGGGCAGAGCCGCCTGGAATATAGAGGCCGACGGACGCCACCGGGCGCGTCACCTGCTGGCAGCGCACGCCGGGCAAGGTTTCCACATCCACCGCCTGCAATTTCTGCGCGGTGTGGAAGGTATCAATATTTTTCACCGCGACGGCCATCGCCTGTTTGATGTCATCACCCAGACGATTGCTGGCATCAATGATTTCCTGCTCGGTAACCTGTAAAGCGCCGACTTCCGTCTTGTCAAACTTTGCGCTGTACTCGCGCAGCGCGTCGTCCCCGCGGGCTTTGACGTTATCGAGGATCTCCGCCACGGTGCGGGTGATGCTCTCCGAAGCGGAAATTGCCGGGCGCATCAGCAGCTCGCGCTGTTGCGCGTCGCTACAGGTATTCCAGTCGATGATTGTGTTAAAGCTCATGGTCGTTACTCCATCATCTTCTCAATTGGCAGCACCAGAATGGAGCTTGCGCCCAGCGCCTTCAGTTTTTCCATGGTTTCCCAGAACAGGGTTTCGCTGCTCACCATGTGCATCGCCACGCGCTGCTGGTCGCCCGCCAGCGGCAGAATGGTTGGACGCTCAGCGCCCGGCAGCAGGGCAATCACTTCCTCCAGACGCTCGGTTGGCGCATGCATCATGATGTATTTGGATTCACGCGCCTGAATCACGCCCTGAATGCGGGTCAGCAGTTTGTCGATGAGCTGCTGTTTGGCGTCGGCCATCTCGCCGTCGCGCTGGATAAGGCACGCTTTGGAGCGGTAGATCACCTCCACTTCGCGCAGGCCGTTCGCTTCCAGCGTGGCGCCGGTGGAGACGAGGTCACAGATGGCATCGGCCAGGCCCGCACGCGGCGCCACTTCAACGGAGCCGTTCAGCAGACAGGATTTAAACTGCACGCCTTTTTGATCGAGGTAACGCTTCAGCAGGTGAGGGTAAGAGGTGGCGATACGTTTGCCTTTCAGCGCGGCCGGGCCGTCCCAGGCTTCATCGACTGGCGTGGCCAGCGACAGGCGGCAGCCGCCAAAGTCCAGACGACGCAGGGTAAAGTAACGCGGATCTTCGCCCTGCGCGCGGCGGGTTAACAACTCTTCTTCCAGTACGTTTTCGCCGATGATGCCGAGATCAACGACGCCATCCATCACCAGGCCCGGGATATCGTCATCACGTACGCGCAGAATGTCGATCGGCATATTTTCAGCCAGGGCGATCAGGCGCTGGGTGTGCAGGTTGATTTTAATCCCGCAGCGGGCCAGCAGTTCGCGTGAATCGTCGCTTAAACGGCCTGATTTTTGAATAGCTATGCGTAAACGTGAGTTATCTAACATTCTGTGTTCCTCGTTAACCTGTTTTAACCTGTCTGAATGCGGTCCAAAAAAAAGCCCCCGGAAGAAGATCTTCCGGGGGCTTTTTCATGCGTTCATGCACCACTGGAAGATCCAAACGTCTTCCAGCACACATCGCCTGAAAGACTAGTCAGGATGATGGTGATGATGGTGGTTTTTAAAAGGAACGCGTGTCATATAAATTCTCGTTGAATGCTTATGCATTTGATGTCTTTTAACCTAAACCAGTTGTACGCCATAAAGCAAGGGCTTTTTTTGATCATTAATTCATTTCATATTGATGGTATGAATTGTGCGTTCAACCAGGCTGGCGTAGCCTTATAACAGGCATCGTTAAGCGGAGAATGTAATGAAAAAGGTCGCGATTGTCGGGTTAGGGTGGTTAGGAATGCCACTGGCGATGTCATTAGCCGCGAAAGGCTGGCAGGTGACAGGGAGTAAGACCACCCGAGATGGGGTTGAAGCGGCACGCATGTGCGGCATTGATGGTGTCGAGCTGCGTCTCGAACCCGAGCTTATCTGCGATACCGACGAGCTGGATGAACTGATGAATGTGGACGCGCTGGTCATTACCTTACCGGCGCGGCGCAGCGGCCCGGGCGAGACGTTTTACTTGCAGGCGGTGCAGGAGATTGTCGACAGCGCCCTGGCGCACCATATCCCGCGCATCATTTTCACCAGCTCCACCTCCGTCTATGGCGATATCGACGGTACGGCGAAAGAAAACACCGAGCGCCGTCCGGTGACCGCCAGCGGACGGGTACTGAAAGAGCTGGAAGACTGGCTGCACAATCTGCCTGGCACGCAGGTGGATATTTTACGCCTCGCCGGGCTGGTGGGGCCGGGGCGTCATCCGGGACGCTTCTTTGCCGGTAAATCCGCGCCGGATGGCCAGCACGGGGTTAATCTTGTGCACCTTGAGGATGTTATCGGTGCAATAGAACTGCTTTTACAGGCTCCGAAAGGGGGGCACATCTATAATATATGTGCGCCTTCGCATCCGCCTCGTAGTACCTTTTATCCGCTGATGGCGCGCCAGCTTGGCCTGGCGCCGCCGGTATTCAGTGATGCGCAGGGGGAGCGCAAAGGCAAAATTATTGATGGCAATCGTATTTGCCATGAACTGGGATTTGAATATCAGTATCCCGATCCGCTGGTAATGCCCATGGAATAATTGCGCCGGCGGAGACAATCGCACACCGCAAGGGGGCGAAGATGAAACCGCTGCTGGATGTTCTTGTTATTCTGGATGCGCTGGAAAAAGAGGGGAGCTTTGCCGCCGCCTCGGCGAAGCTCTATAAAACCCCTTCGGCTCTGAGCTACACCGTGCAAAAGCTCGAGAGCGATCTTAATATCCAAATCCTTGACCGCACCGGGCATCGCGCGCGTTTCACCCGTACAGGGCAGATGCTGCTGGAAAAAGGGCGTGACGTGCTGCATACGGTTCGCGAGCTGGAAAAACAGGCCGTTAAGCTTCACCAGGGCTGGGAAAATGAGCTGGTGATTGGGGTTGATGATACATTCCCTTTCTCCCTGCTTACCCCGCTTATTGAGGCGTTCTATCAGCGCCACAGCGTCACGCGGTTGGTTTTTATCAATGGCGTGCTGGGCGGTTCCTGGGAGGCCCTGACGCAGGGCAGGGCGGATATCATCGTTGGCGCGCTGCATGAGCCTCCCCAGTTGAGCGAATTTGGTTTTGCGCGGCTGGGTGTTCTGGAGCAGGTTTTTGCCGTTGCGCCTCATCACCCGCTGGCGAATGAACCGGAGCCGGTTACCCGACGCGTCATTAAAAACTATCGTGCCATTGTGGTTGGAGACAGTTCTCGCCCCGAGTGCGGTATTTCATCGCAGCTGCTGGATGAGCAGGAGGCCATCACCGTTTTTGATTTTAAAACCAAGCTGGAGCTGCAAATAAGCGGCCTGGGGTGCGGTTACCTTCCCCGTTATTTAGCGCAGCGGTTTATTGACAGCGGAGCGCTGGTGGAAAAACAAGTTTTAGCGCAGAGCAGTAACGAATCGGTATGGGTGGGCTGGAATGAACAGACCGCCGGCCTTGCCAGCGCCTGGTGGCGAGACGAAATTTTAGCAAATAGTGCTATCGCGACAGTTTACACTCAGGCAGATGATGGTAAATCAACCAGTTAGAAAAATTATTTTATGGGCAGGTTTCTCAATGTATTGCCTTTTGTATCTTGAATAGGGCAAAATGCCGCCGCTGCAAACAAATAAATAATCGACGATATAAAAGGCGTCGGTTATTTTTTTTTGCATGTACGAAACGAAACTAAAAACCAAGAGGCCGGGCTTCGTACCGGATAGATACTTACTAAAATCCGACAGTTGTTGTCGCTGAGGAAGAAAGAAATGGGGCAATTTTTCGCTTACGTGGCGGTTATCACCGTAAAGGAGAATAACTATGTCGCATAACGCAACTCCAAACACCTCTCGCGTGGAATTACGTAAAACGCTTACGTTGATTCCGGTTGTCATGATGGGCCTTGCCTATATGCAACCGATGACGCTGTTCGATACATTCGGTATCGTTTCAGGCCTCACGGACGGTCATGTGCCGACGGCTTACGGCTTTGCACTGATTGCGATCCTCTTTACCGCGCTCAGCTACGGTAAACTGGTGCGCCGTTATCCGTCTGCCGGTTCCGCCTACACCTATGCCCAGAAATCCATCAGCCCGACGGTAGGCTTTATGGTGGGCTGGTCTTCGCTGCTCGACTATCTGTTCGCGCCGATGATCAACATTCTGCTGGCAAAAATTTATTTTGAAGCGCTGGTGCCATCGATTCCATCCTGGATGTTCGTCGTGGCGCTGGTGGCCTTTATGACGGCCTTCAACCTTCGCAGCATCAAGTCCGTTGCCAACTTTAACTCCGTTATCGTTGTGCTTCAGGTTGTACTGATTGCCGTGATCCTCGGCATGGTGATTTACGGTGTGTTCCACGGTGAAGGCGCGGGCACTCTGGCGAGCAGCAAGCCGTTCTGGTCTGGTGATGCGCATGTGATCCCGATGATTACCGGGGCGACGATTCTGTGCTTCTCCTTTACCGGTTTTGACGGTATCAGCAACCTGTCTGAAGAAACGAAAGATGCAGAGCGCGTAATTCCGCGTGCAATCTTCCTGACGGCGCTGATTGGTGGCCTGATCTTTATTTTCTCGACCTATTTCCTCCAGCTGTACTTCCCGGATATCTCTCGCTTCAAAGATCCGGATGCTTCTCAGCCGGAAATTATGCTCTATGTGGCGGGTAAAGCGTTCCAGGTCGGCGCGCTGATCTTCTCCACCATCACCGTACTGGCGTCCGGTATGGCCGCGCATGCAGGCGTTGCGCGTCTGATGTACGTTATGGGCCGCGATGGCGTATTCCCGAAAAGCTTCTTCGGCTACGTGCATCCAACTTGGCGTACCCCGGCGATGAACATCATTCTGGTCGGTGCGATCGCGCTTCTGGCGATTAACTTTGACCTGGTGATGGCAACGGCGCTGATTAACTTTGGTGCGCTGGTGGCGTTTACCTTTGTTAACCTGTCGGTGATCTCTCAGTTCTGGATCCGTGAAAAGCGTAACAAGACGCTGAAAGACCACTTCCAGTATCTGTTCCTGCCGATGTGTGGTGCTATGACCGTGGGCGCGCTGTGGGTTAACCTGGAAGAGAGCTCAATGGTGCTTGGCCTGATTTGGGCAGGTATCGGCCTGGTTTACCTGGCCTGTGTGACGAAGAGCTTCCGCAACCCGGTTCCTCAGTACGAAGACGTCGCGTAAGACTGCGTCGGGTGGCGGCTACGTCTTACCCGACCTAAATACCCCGCAGGCCCGCGTAAGCGAAGCGCCATCGGGCAAAAAAAAAAGCCGGAGACATCGCCTCCGGCTTTTTTGTACCCGCTATTCAGACAATCTCTTGCGCATACTGGAACAGCGCTTTCAGCAGCGCCTGCTTCTCAGCATTCCCTTCATACTGACCGTAAAGCATCTCCAGCTCCTGGGCGTAGCTATTAAGAAACTCCGGCGTAAACACGTTGCGCCGATGCTGTAACCAGCGCTCCTGCTCTGCTTCATCCAGCGTGCCGGGATAGTTGCGCGCGCGATAATTAAACATCAGCTTCTCAATGCGCTTATCTGCGAAGGTGATATCCAGCGCGGGCAGGTTACGCGGGTCGGTTTGCAGCACGATATTCATCGCCGCGCGATCGGCGTCGCTGAAGAAGCCGTTATAAAGCTGCGCATCCACATTCTCAGACGGCACGAACGGCTCTGCTTCGGCAAAAATGGCGACGACTTTCTCGCGCACCTGCGGGTTGTCGCGCAGCACTTTCAGGTTATCGAGGCAGTGCTGACGGTTAATCCCCAGCCGGTCGGCGTCTTCCGGGCGTAGCGTGTTGGCCTGCGCCAGCACCGGGCACTTATTAATGTGCACCAGTTTTACCGGTACGGCTGGCAGGTCACCCAGCGCCTCTTTCGGCGTATAGAGCCGTTCACGTAAGGTGTCGCTGTCGAGCTCAAGCAGCGGGGAGATATCTCCGGCAAGATCCACCATGATGACGGCGTTACGGTTGTCCGGATGCCAGGCAAGCGGCGCCACCCAGCTTGTGTTCCCGCGCCACGCGCCGAACATCCCTGAAATATGCACCAGCGGTTTCATCTGCGGCACGTCAATCAGCGTCATCAGCTTTTGCTTGCTGCGATGGCTCAATAGATACTCAAACAGGCGCGGCTGCGCGGTTTTTACAAGTTTCGCCATTGCGATGGTCGCGTAAACGTCTGCCATCGCGTCGTGGGCATTGCTGTGCTCAATGCCGTTGGCCCGCGTCAGGTGCTCGAGCCTGAAGCTCGGCAAGCCGTCGTCGTTCTCCGGCCAGTTAATCCCCTCCGGGCGCAGCGCATAGCAGGCGCGCATGATATCCAGCAAATCCCAGCGTGAATTACGGTTCTGCCAGCTCCAGGCATACGGATCGTAGAAGTTGCGGTAGAAGATATTGCGCGTCACTTCATCGTCAAAACGGATATTGTTGTAACCCACCACGCAGGTATTGGGCACCGTGAACAGGTCGTGGATGCGACGGGCAAATTCTGCTTCGCTAACGCCTTTATCCCGCGCTTCCTGAGGCGTGATGCCCGTCACCATCACCGCGCCCGGCTGCGGCAGATAGTCATCGGCGGGCTTACAGTAAAACACCTCGGGTTCGCCGATGACGTTAAATTCGTCATCGGTACGGATAGCCGCAAACTGCGCCGGTCGGTCCAGCGCCGGATGGGTGCCAAAGGTTTCGTAATCGTGGAACAAAAAAGTCGGGCGCGCGGCAGAGTCAGACACCAGTAATCTCATCCTGTTAAAAATTGACGTCTCTATGGTAAACGATTGGGGTGAGCAGTCCGAACAAAAAGCACCGTCAGGCAAGAAATTTGCGAGATTTGTTCCGAAAAAATCTGCGTTCTGTCACATTTTTTTGCAATTAAGGCAGGTAACGACATCAGAACTCCCGTAAAAAGGTCATCGATTTTTACTGACCTGAGGATATACCGTTGAAACGCCGTCTGTTTATTGCTGTTTCTTTACTCGCTTCGAGTATTTCATCCGCGCGGGCTGCCGAGCCGCTGGATTTTTCACCTCAGCCGCCTGCCATCCAGGCTGGCTCCTGGGTATTGATGGATTACACCACGGGTCAAATCTTAACGGCGGGCAACGAACATCAGCAGCGCAATCCGGCGAGCCTGACCAAACTTATGACGGGGTACGTTGTCGATCGCGCCATTGATAGCCACCGCATCAGCCCCGATGACATTGTGACGGTCGGACGTGACGCCTGGGCAAAAGGCAATCCGGTCTTTGACGGTTCGTCGCTGATGTTTCTGAAGGAGGGCGATCGGGTTTCCGTGCGCGATCTCAGCCGCGGCCTGATTGTTGATTCCGGCAATGATGCCTGCGTGGCGCTGGCGGATCACGTGGCGGGCGGTCAGCCGCAGTTCGTCAGGATGATGAATGACTATGTTGAAAAACTGAACCTGCGCGATACCCACTTCGAAACCGTACACGGGCTGGATGCACCGGGTCAGCACAGCTCCGCCTACGATCTCGCCGTGCTTTCCCGGGCCATCATTCACGGCGAGCCTGAGTTCTACCACATGTACAGCGAGAAGAGCCTGACCTGGAACGGCATCACCCAGCAGAACCGCAACGGCCTGCTGTGGGATAAGACCATGAACGTGGATGGCCTGAAAACGGGACACACCTCGGGCGCGGGCTTTAACCTGATTGCCTCAGCGGTGGACGGTCAGCGTCGACTGATTGCGGTGGTGATGGGGGCAGACAGCCCGAAAGGACGTGAAGATCAGGCGCGCAAGCTGCTGCACTGGGGACAGCAAAATTTTGATACGGTGCAGATCCTGCATAACGGTAAAAAAGTGGGAACCGAGCGCATCTGGTACGGTGATAAAGAGCAGATCGCGCTGGGCACGGATCAGGACTTCTGGCTGGCATTACCCAAATCGGAAGTGCCGAACATCAAGGCGAAATACGTGATGGATAAAAAAGAGCTTGAAGCGCCGATCGCCGCGCATCAGCGGGTAGGGGAGATCCAGCTGTACGATCGTGACAAGGTGGTCGCGCACTGGCCATTGGTTACGCTGGAAAGCGTTGAAAAGGGTGGGCTTTTCTCCCGTCTTGGCGATTATCTGCATCATAAACTCTGACCTTTTCGGGCAGACTGGCAGTGTTGCGAGTCTGCTCACATAATAAACACTCCTGGATTGCCGATAATCTCGATTCTGCTTTACAGTGTATATATATACAGTAATAAACGGAGGCAGCATGGACTACAGCATCAGGCAGCAACAGAAACGTACGATTGCAGGCTTTCATCTCGTGGGGCCGTGGGAAAAGACGGTCAAGCAGGGATTTGAACAGCTGGTCATGTGGGTAGATGGTCGTCATATTCAGCCGCAGGAGTGGGTGGCCGTTTATTATGACAATCCGGATGACGTGCCGGCAGAAAAGCTCCGCTGCGTTACCGCCGTAACGGTAGTAGACGATTTCACTATTCCTGAAAACAGCGAAGGGGTGATGATGACCGAAATTGCTGCCGGAGAGTATGCTATTGCCGCCGCGCGCGTTGAAAATCATGATTTCGCTACTCCATGGTATCAGTTCTTCAACTCCCTGCTGGAAGACAGCAAATTCCAGATTGCACCAAAACCCTGCTTCGAACGCTATCTGAACGATGGCAATGCTGACGGCTACTGGGATATTGAGATGTTTGTACCGGTAGAGCACAAAGTGGGATAATCCTGCGAAACGCAGGGTTTTTCAGCCGGGCGCGATCCACCCGGCTGAAAACACAGTACAATTGTGGTTTGCCGTAGAGCTGGAGACGGGTGTGCGCCCCGACAAGTCATTAACCCCTTTTGAAATTCGGTTATACAAACATTATCGCGTGGTGCACGGTTGCCGCATTGCGCTGGCGTTTGTGTTGACCTTCGTACTGGTTCGTTTGCTGGATATCCCGGAAGGGACGTGGCCGCTGATCACGCTGGTGGTGGTGATGGGGCCGATCTCATTCTGGGGGAACGTGGTCCCGCGCGCTTTCGAACGCATAGGCGGTACCGTTTTAGGCTCAGCGCTTGGGCTTATTGCCCTGAAGCTGGAGCTGATTTCATTTCCGTTCATGTTGCTGTGGTGCGCGGTGGCGATGTTTCTTTGCGGATGGCTGGCCCTCGGCAAGAAACCGTATCAGGCGCTGCTGATTGGCATTACGCTCGCGGTTGTGGTCGGCGCACCTGCGGGCGATATGACCACCGCATTGTGGCGAAGCGGGGACGTGATCCTCGGCTCGTTGCTCGCCATGCTGTTTACCGGCATCTGGCCGCAGCGCGCCTTCCTGCACTGGCGCATTCAGATGGCAAACTACGTCACGGCATTTAACCGGGTCTACCAGGCCGGGTTTTCGCCGAATCTGATTGAGCGTCCGCGGCTGGAAAAGCATCTGCAAAAAATCCTCAATGATGTGGTCAAAATGCGCGGGTTAATTACGCCAGCAAGCAAAGAAACCCATATCCAGAAAGCCATCTTTGAAGCTATTCAGACGGTCAGCCGTAATCTGGTCTGTATGCTTGAACTGCAAATCAATGCCCACTGGGCCTCACGCCCCAGCCATCTTCTGATGCTCAACGCGCATACGCTGAAAGAGACGCAGCAGATGACGCAACAAACCCTGCTGACCATCGCTCATGCGCTCTATGAAGGTAACCCGCAGCCGATACGGGCGAACAGCGAGCGGCTGAACGAAATCGTCGCCGAGCTCAAACAGCTGATGAATGAGCGCCAGGGCGACAATGTGGCGGAAACGCCCATCCATGGTTATGTCTGGCTGAGTATGGAGCTGGCGCGGCAGCTGGAGTTGTTATCGCAGCTGATTTGCCGGGCTCTGCGCAAATAAAAAGCGTATGTGATGCCTGCTGCTTCGATTCAGCAACAATTAGGGTTATGATGGTTTTAAACGATATACTCATTGTCATTCGCAGCCGCTGTCTGTTAAAACGGTTGCTTTAACGAATCCGAATCTCACATTATCAGGGGTGTAAAAATGGAAACTACCAAGCCTTCGTTCCAGGATGTTCTGGAGTTCGTCCGCCTGTTCCGCCGCAAAAACAAGCTACAGCGCGAAATCCAGGACGTAGAGAAGAAGATCCGTGACAACCAGAAACGTGTCCTGCTGCTGGACAACCTGAGCGACTACATCAAGCCAGGTATGAGCGTTGAAGCTATTCAGGGCATCATCGCCAGCATGAAGAGCGATTATGAAGATCGCGTTGATGACTACATCATCAAAAACGCTGAGCTGTCCAAAGAACGTCGCGACATCTCCAAGAAGCTGAAAGTGATGGGCGAAATCAAAAACGTCGACGCTAAAGGCGAGTAATCGCACACTCTGTTGCCCGGTGGCGCTGCGCTTACCGGGCCTACAGGACTGTTATCACGTAGGTCGGGTAAGGCGAAGCCGCCACCCGAAAATTTTACCGAACGCAAAAAAGCAAAAAGCCTGCTCTAAAAGCAGGCTTTTTAAATTTGGCTCCTCTGACTGGACTCGAACCAGTGACATACGGATTAACAGTCCGCCGTTCTACCGACTGAACTACAGAGGAATCGTTGTGGAGGCTTATCTTAGCGGCGAAAAAACTTTTGTCAAACCTGATCTCAGGCAAAAGCGTTTGTTTGATGATTCTGTCGTCATTTTGTTGTAAATCCAAACATAATTTTATGGAAAATACTTTGCAGGATACGCATTTCTGCCCCATCATTTGAAATGGAGTTTCAACTTTCTCGCTAAGGTCCATTTTGAACGTCACCGCACCCCTACGCCAGGCGATTATGCGCACGCCCTGGTATGCAAAACGTAAAAGTTATCGAGTTCTCTTCTGGCGTGAAATCACCCCCCTTGCTGTGCCTATTTTCCTGGAGAATACCTGCGTCCTGTTGATGGGCGTGCTGAGCACATTCCTGGTGAGCTGGCTCGGTAAAGAAGCTATGGCCGGGGTAGGGCTGGCGGATAGTTTCAATATGGTGGTGATGTCCTTCTTTGCCGCTATCGATCTCGGTACGACGGTGGTGGTGGCGTTTAGCCTGGGTAAGCTCGATCCGAAGCGTGCCCGCGAAGCGGCCAGACAGTCGCTGATGATCATGACCCTCTTTTCGATCATCCTTGCGGCGGTTATCCATTATTACGGCAAAGAAATTATCGACTTTGTCGCGGGAGAAGCGACCAGTGAGGTGAAGGATCTGGCTCTCACCTACCTGGAAATGACGGTGCTGAGTTATCCGGCGGCTGCCATCGCGCTGATTGGTAGCGGTGCGCTTCGTGGAGCAGGGAATACCAAAATCCCGCTGCTGATCAACGGCGGCATGAACATCCTGAACATCATTATCAGCAGCGTTTTGATTTATGGCGTCTTTTCCTGGGAGGGGCTGGGCTTTGTCGGCGCGGGTTTAGGACTGACCATTTCCCGCTATATTGGTGCGGCGGCGATAATCGGCGTACTGATGGCGGGAATTACGCCATCGCTGCGCCTGACGCTGAAAAGTTATTTCCGTCCGCTTAACTTCGCCATTATCTGGGAAGTGATGGGGATCGGGATTCCGGCCAGCATCGAATCCGTGTTGTTTAACGGCGGGAAACTGCTGACGCAGATGTTTGTTGCCGGGATGGGAACAGACGTCATCGCCGGCAACTTTATTGCCTTCTCCATTGCCTCACTCATTAACCTGCCGGGAAACGCGCTGGGGTCGGCGTCGACGATCATCACCGGCAGACGTCTCGGAAAGGGGCAGATAGGGCAGGCGGAACGGCAGCTTCGGCATGTCTTCTGGCTTTCAACCATTGGACTGACGGCGATTGCGTGGGGAACTGCGCCTTTTGCCGGGCTGATGGCCTCGTTCTATACGCATGAAAATGACGTGAAAGAGGTCGTGAAGGTGCTCATTTGGCTCAACGCGGCGTTTATGCCAATCTGGGCCGCGTCCTGGGTACTTCCTGCCGGGCTGAAAGGGGCGCGCGATGCCCGGTTTGCGATGTGGGTCTCCATGCTCGGCATGTGGGGCTGTCGCGTCGTGGCGGGCTACACGCTGGGGGTAATGTTAGGTATGGGCGTTGTCGGCGTCTGGCTGGGGATGTTCCTTGACTGGGCCGTGCGCGGCGCGCTGTTCTACTGGCGCATGGTGAGCGGGCGCTGGCTGTGGAAATATCCGCGAAAAAAACCGGAGCAGGAGGTTTCGGAAACGGCAAGTGCCTGACAAATGTGCGAAGTGGAGAATAAATCGGCAAACGATTGAAAATCTGCATTCACCCTTTGACATCCTCAGGGCGCATCGATAATATGCGCCCCGTTCACACGATTCCTCTGTAGTTCAGTCGGTAGAACGGCGGACTGTTAATCCGTATGTCACTGGTTCGAGTCCAGTCAGAGGAGCCAAATTTAAAAAAGCCTGCTTTTAAAGCAGGCTTTTTGCTTTTCTGCGTTCGGTAAAATTGTCGGGTGGCGGCTTCGCCTTACCCGACCTACGAAATCCCGGGTCGGGTGAGTGGTGTGCGTGATGTGTCCTTGTTATCAGCGGAACGGTGGCTCATTGAAGGTGCGCAGCTTGCGGGAATGCAGTTTGTCGCCCTCTGCACGCAGTAAATCGATGGCGCGAATACCAATCTGAAGGTGCTCTGAGATCGCCCCTTCGTAAAAACGGTTCGCCTGGCCCGGCAGTTTGATCTCGCCGTGCAGCGGTTTATCGGACACGCACAGCAGCGTGCCGTAAGGGACGCGGAAGCGGTAGCCCTGCGCGGCAATGGTGGCGCTTTCCATATCGATTGCGACCGCACGGCTAAGATTGAAACGCAGGGCGGAGGCGGAATAGCGCAGCTCCCAGTTACGATCGTCGGTGGTAACGACCGTACCGGTACGCAGGCGCTGCTTCACCTCTTCACCCGGCATGCCGCTCACCTCTTTGGTGGCGTCGTACAGGGCGCGCTGCACTTCCGCGATACTCGGGATAGGAATATCCGGCGGCAGAACCGCGTCAAGAACATGGTCGTCACGCAGATAAGCGTGGGCGAGGACGTAATCGCCAATCAGCTGGCTTTCACGCAGGCCGCCGCAGTGGCCGATCATCAGCCAGACGTCCGGGCGCAGTACCGCCAGATGGTCGCAGATGGTTTTCGCATTCGACGGGCCAACGCCGATGTTAATCAGCGTAATGCCCTGACCGTCGGCGGTGATCAGGTGCCAGGCTGGCATCTGGTGCTTTTTCCACGCCAGGTCGGAGATGGCCTCTTCCGGTGCTTCGGTTTCGGCGGTGATCCAGATCCCGCCCGCGCAGGAGAGGGCGACGTAAGGGCTGTCCGGGTCGAGGATCTGGCTACAGCCCCAGCGGACAAATTCGTCTACATAGCGGGTGTAGTTGGTAAACAGCACGAACGGCTGGAAATGTTCGGCTGGCGTGCCGGTGTAGTGGCGCAGGCGTGCCAGCGAGAAATCGACACGGCGGGCATCAAAGTGCGACAGCGGTGAAAACTCTGCCGGGTGATAGATCCCGTCCGCCGTCTCATCGCCAATCTGCGACAGCTCAGTGGTCGGGAAATGACGGGTCAGCCCTGCGCTCATGGAGCGATCCAGCGTCAGCGCTGAGCCGTCTATCACGTACGGGTAAGGGATCTCGTGCAGGGACGGCTCAACGCTGATATGCGCGCCGTAATCCTGATACAGCAGGGTAAGCTGCTCTTCCAGGTAGGGGCGGAACAGCGCAGGTCGCGTGATGGTTGTGCTGTAACAACCGGAGTGGGTGAAACGCGCATAGGCGCGGGTTTTCGGATTACTGCTGGCGCTGCCGTCCCAGGTGACAGAGAGCGATGGATAAACAAAAAGGCCCTGGGTTCTGGCCTTTTCATCGGGAAGTTTCCCTGTTTCGATATAGTCACTGATGGCGCTGCGCAGTGCATTGACGGACTGTTCATACAGCGCGTCGAGTTTTTCCAGCGCCTGAGCCGGGGTCAGGCTGGAGCCCTTATTATTCATGTCTGTCTCCTTGTTCCACAGGTGTGCGGCTATACCCGATAGTATGCCACACGCCTGTGAAACAAAAGTGAGGAGATCAGCTGTGCGCGGTTTCATTCATCAACAGGGCGGTGGCAGCAGAAAGCAGGCAACCCGCCAGCAGATAAATCGCCACGCTATGCCAGTTACCGCCGGAGAACGTCACCAGCGCGGCGGCGATAAACGGCGTAAACCCGCCGCCGACCACGCTCGCCACCTGATATCCCACGCCCGCGCCGCTGTAGCGGTAGCTTGCGCCAAACAGCTCGGTGAACATTGGCTGCTGCACGCAGACCACCATGTCGTGAGCGATGTTCGCAAGCATGATCGCGAAGAAGACAATCCAGAAGAGCGACTGTGCCTCCAGCGCCATAAAGAACGGCCAGGCGCTAAGTGTGCCGATGAGCGCGCCCGTGATATACACCCGTCGACGCCCATAGCGATCCGCCAGCCAGGCGAAGCAGGGGATGGTCAGGCAGCTGATCCCGCCCACCACCAGGCCAATATTCAGGAACAATTCCCGCGGCAGGCCGAGGTTTTGCGTGGAATAGTTGAGGGCAAAGGCGGTGACGATATACATCGTCAGCAGTTCGCACAGGCGCAGGGCGATAATTTTCAGAAAAGCGCCAGGGTGCTGCACCAGCGCTTCCATCACCGGCAGCCGTTTTTTGGCGACCGGTTTTTCGCGCTGCTGCCGCTCAAACTCAGCCGACTCTTCCATGCCGTTACGGATCCACAGGGCCACCACGACCAGCACAATGCTGAAGATAAACGGAATACGCCAGCCCCAGCTCAGGAACTGCTCGTCTGTCGTGAGCTGGCTTATTAGCGACACCAGACCCGTGGAGAGCAGCAGACCCACGCCATAACCTACCTGCACGCCGCTGCTGTAGAACGCTTTCTTGTTCTTCGGCGCGCTTTCCACGGACAGCAATGCCGCGCCGCCCCATTCGCCGCCAACGGCAAAGCCCTGAATGGCGCGCAGCGTCACCAGCAACACCGGGGCCCACCAGCCAATCGATGCAAAGGAGGGCAAAATACCGATTAGCGCGGTGGCAATACCCATCATCCACACGGTGAGCATCAGCATACGTTTCCGGCCAAGGCGATCGCCGAAGTGGCCGAAAATTACCCCGCCCAGCGGACGAAACAGAAAACCGACGCCGAAAGTGGCAAACGCAGCAAGCGTACCCATGGCGGGGCTGATCTGGGGAAAGAATTCACGGTTAAAGACCAGCGCAGCGGTAATACCGTAGAGCAGAAAGTCATACCAGTCGACGACGGCGCCTGCGAAGCTACCTAAAGCAGCGCGGCGGGCGCGGTTAAGCGAAGGTGTCTCCTCGTTGCGGCGAGCGGAGATAAGGGTGGAGTCCATAGTTGTCCTGTCTGTACTGATTTTTAATTATTGGTATAAGAAAAGGTCACTCACATCACGGCCGTCATATTGGCGGAACGTATGAGACTACCGCGACACGCGGCCTGAGAAAACGTTTTTATCTTTCCTGAAAGCGCAGAATAAATAAATTTCATCTTATCGGGCGACAACATAAATCAGCCTGTTTGGCTCCGGTTAGGGCTGAATGGTTTACAGTAATAATGATCGCTGTGTGACGTAAGCTGAGGGAATAACGATGCAACGCCTCTTTCCTGCACTGTGGGTAGTCCTGTTTTTAGTCGTATCTCCGCTGCATGCGGAGCCGAAAGTCTATGGCGAACAGCGTATTCATCGCTGGTGGGATGCAGTAACGGACGATATTGCGCAAACCTGGGAACAGCCGGATCGTTACGATCTCTACCTTCCGTTTTTGAGCTGGCATGCACGCTTCATGTATGACAAAGAGAAAACGGATAATTACAACGAAATGCCGTGGGGCGGGGGGCTGGGCGTGTCTCGCTACAACGACGAGGGCAACTGGAGCGCGCTGTTTGCCATGATGTTTAAAGATTCCCACAACGAGTGGCAGCCCGCGATGGGTTACGGCTGGGAGAAGGGGTGGTATCTGGATAACGCAAAAGATTTCCGTCTGGGGCTCGGGGCCGCCGCGGGGATCACCGCGCGCGACGACTTTGCCAACTATGTCCCGCTGCCTTTTATCTTCCCGCTTTTCTCTGCCGGATATAAGCGCGTCACCGTCCAGTTCACCTATATTCCCGGGACCTACAACAACGGCAACGTGCTGTTTGCCTGGCTGCGCCTGGGCTTTTAGAGGGTGATCACTTTTTTGGCCACTGTGTTGGACAGTATCAGCAGCGAAAACAGGACCGACGTAACAAACGTAAGCACAATCAGAGCAAGTTTGGTGCTCAGGGACGTCACCGGAATGAGCGCGGTCAGCAGGTGAAACACCGAGTAGTGCATGATATAGACCCCGGTCATCGTTTTGCTAATGGTGGCCAGCACGGACTCTTTAAACTCCGCATTGCGGCGAAACCGTACGCCATTTGCCGCAATCACCAGGGCAATAATCAGAATGTAAATTTGCGATCCGGTGAGGATAAAGGCGTTTCTGTCTGCTTTAAATAGCGCAAAAAAGAAGTGCCGTTCGTAAAACCATGTGAAGAGATAGATAAACGGTATCGCAATCACCGCGGCCCTGACCACGTTTTTGCGGCCGATCCACGCCGCGATCTGCGGATCGCAAAAGAGCTGGCCTGTCAGATAAAACAGCAGCCACGTCCACAGGCGATACTGCGGCGACAATGAAAGGACGTGGGCATCAGGATAGAGGGCCGACAGCAAATCGTACCCGTAAGAGAAAAGCAGCAGGGCGGTAATCACCCCGCAAAAGAGCATTCGTCGCTGGCTGAGCCGCTCCACCACCGGGTGAAACGTGTAAATCACGATAAACGCGAACACGAACCAGGGCTGGATCAGATATCCGCGCTGATAGGGTTCCCACAGGTAGTAAATCGTTACCCAGAACAGAAAGACGATCACCAGGCGTTTGATCTTATCCAGCTGCCAGCGCGTGCCGTGTCGGGATTGCCCGTCCAGATACCCTGCAACCACAAAAAACAACGGCGTGGCGATGGTCGAAATGAAGGTTAAAAAACCGAGGATCCAGTGATAGTCATAATCGTAATGATCCCAGGTGTTGTAGATGGTGAAAAAGGTAACCGCCGTCATACAGCCCAGCGTCTTGATGATATTCAGCCCTGTCGCATTCATTGTTGTTCAGCTTTGTCCTTACGATGGAAACACGCGTAAATTACGGGGAGTACCAGCAGCGTCAGGATTGTAGCAAACCCAAGCCCAAACATAATCACAACGGCCATGCTCTGGAAGAACACATCCAGCAGCAGAGGGGCGAGGCCGAGTACGGTCGTAAAGGCGGTGAGGAGGATGGGACGCAGGCGCGACGTGGCGGCGTAAACGATCGCACTGTGCTGATCCTGCTGCGCTTTCTGCTGTTCTATCTCTTCCACCAGCACAATGCCGTTGCGGATCAGCATCCCGCTCAGGCTCAGCAGGCCAATCAACGCCATAAAGCCAAAGGGGATGCCGGTAATTAAAAACCCCGGCGTCACGCCGATCAGCGCCAGCGGCACGGTCAGCCAGATAGCGACGGCGTTTTTCACCGAACTGAACATCAGCACCGTGATCACAAACATCACCAGATACCCGATCGGCAGCGTGGTAAATAGCCCCTGCTGCGCTTCGCTGGAATTCTCCGCGTCCCCGCCCCATTCAATGCTGTAGCCGTGAGGCAGGGGCAGGGCATCTATTTGCGGCTTCACGCGGGCGAGAATATCGCCGGACGTTTGCTGGCTTAGCGGGTCAGGGTCGGTCTGCACGGTCAGCACGCGCGAGCGGTCGCGACGCAGGATCAGCGGATCTTCCCACTCCAGCGCGAAGCCGCTGACGACGTTGCTCAGCGGAATATACTGCTGCCGGGTCTGGCTCCAGACCAGGACGTTGTTCAGGTGGTTGGCGTCCAGCCGCTCGCTTTCCGGCGGGCGCACCACCACGGGTAACAGATCGCTTCCTTCTCTGTACAGGCCTGCCCGGCTGCCGGAGAAATTCATCTCCAGTGCGTTATCGACGTCCTGCTTATCCACGCCAAGCTCACGTCCGAGCGCGGTGACGTACTGCGGGCGGATCACTTTGCTGCGGTTTTGCCAGTCGTTCCTGACGCTGTCCGTCGCCGGATCGCGCGTAAGAATGTTGTCTACCTGGCTGGCGATCAGACGCAGCCTGTCGGGATCGGGGCCTTTAATACGCACTTCAATAGCGCTGTCGCCGGAGGGGCCAAACATCACCCGCTTCGTGCTGGCGTTAACCTGCGGATAGTTCCGGGCGATGTACTCATCAACGTGGCGGGTCAGGGCGGGGATGTTACGCTGGTCGTCCATTCTCACCATGATTTGCGCATAGTTGCTGTACTGCCGCTGTCCGCTGTAGGTCAAAATAAATCGCATACTTCCCTGACCAATCGTCGAGACCGTGGTTTCCACGCCATGCTGGCCGTTAATGGTTTTCTCGATATCACTGGTCATCTTCTCGGTCCATTTAATGTCGGTACCGTAAGGGAGCCAGAGGTCGACAAAGAAAATCGGCGTGCTGGAGGAGGGGAAGAAGTTCTGCCGCACCGAGCCAAAGCCCCAGATGGCGGCTGCCAGCAGTGCGGCCATCACCACCAGCGTTGGCGCTTTACGCCGTAACAGCGCGTTGAGCACCGCCTGATAGATCCGATAGATGCGTTTGTCATAGGGATCCGTTTCGTCAGCCTCTGGCGGCGCAGCGTCCCGTTTAAACAGCCACCATTTGATCAGCACCGGTGTAATGGTGAGGGCAGAGAACCAGCTCAGCATGAGCGAAATCAGCAGAACCTGAAACAGCGACTTACAGTATTCGCCGGTAGAGTCCTGCGACAGCCCGACGGGCGCAAAGGCCAGGATGGCGATCACCGTAGCACCCAGCAGCGGCAGCGCAGAACGGCGAATAATGTTGCTAATGGCGTTCATCAGGGACGAGCCCTGCTGCCGGGCTATCAGTACCCCTTCGACAATAACAATGGCATTGTCGACCAGCATGCTGAGGGCGATGATCAGCGCGCCCAGTGAAATGCGCTGTAGTTCAATACCCCAGAGATACATGATCAGCAGCGTACCCAGCACATTAAGCGCGAGGGAAAAGGCGATAATGATCCCGCTGCGTAAGCCCATAAAGATCAGCAACACACCGACGACAATCGCCAGCGCCATCAGGAAGTTAATGATAAATCCGTTAACGGAATGCCCGACCTCCGCCGCCTGATCGTAGAACAGGTCGATATGGATACCTGCCGGTTTCTCGGCTGACATCTGCTCAAGCTTCGCCTCCAGGGCATCTCCCACGTCGATCACGTTAACGCCGGGGATAAAGGAGACGCCCATGGTGACGGCTTCTCTGCCGTTGGCATGGTAGATGCTGGCAGGGGAGGCATCCAGCCCGCGTGACAGGGTGGCAATATCCCGTAAGCGGGTAGCCGCCCCAAAGCCCGGCGGGGTCACGATGAGATCGGCCAGCTCGTCAATACTCTCGAATTCACCGGTAGGATGCAGACGAATTGACTCAGTACCGGAGGGGATCTCTCCCGCGCTGGAGACCACGTTCAGCCTGCTGAGCTGGGCAGAAAGCTGGTTCAGCGTTATCCCGCGCGCGGCCATTTTGCTCAGAGAAATGTCCACGTTAATCTGCTGGGTGAGGGCTCCGCCGATGGCCACTTTGCCCACGCCTGGCACGAGGACCAACTCCCGGCGCAGCTGCTCGGCATACCGGACCAGTTCCGGATTGCTGAATTCATCGCCGGAAATGGCAAAGAAAAAGCCGAACACATCGCCAAAATCATCATTCACAAACGGGGTCACTACGCCGGGTGGAAACTGTCGGGCGGCATCTCCCACCCGGCGACGCAGTTCATCCCAGATTTGCGGCAGCGCATTTGAGTGGTAGCGCGAGGCTATATTGACCGTGATCTGCGACAGGCCGCTGGAGGAGATGGAGCTGACGTTATCCAGGTAAGGTAATTGCTGAAGCGCGTTTTCCAGCGGCAGGGTGACCTCTTCCTCAACCTGCTGCGCCGACGCGCCCGGATAATGGGTGATCACCACCGCCGTTTTGATGGTAAACGCCGGATCTTCCAGTCTGCCGATGTTCAACAGGGCAATAATGCCGCCTACGCCCAGCAGCAAAATCGTCAGCCAGACGCGAACCGGGTTGCTGATAAACTGACGAGAGATATCCATTACAGTCCCCGTTCACGCGTCCAGATACGTACCGGCTGGTTGGGATGTAACTCCCCAACGCCTGCGGCCACCACGCGTTCACCCGCCTTAAGCCCACCGACGATGATGACCCCCTCAGCGCTGACTTGTCCCACGCTGACCTTACGATCTTCAAGGTGCAACGTATCGCCTTCGCCCGTCACCACCCAGACGTGTGGCTCATTGCGCGGGCGGTTATCCGGGTTAAAGACCGCTTCAACCGGCACCACCAGCGCCTCACTGCCGACGCCCGCCGGTAGGTTGGTTAAATTGATGGTGACCGTTCCGCTGACGCCGCCCACGACGGGAAAATCATCCGGGCGGGGCATGGTTAAAATTACCTGCCAGGTCAAAGTGTTGCTGTCGCTACTGCCTGAGTGCTCTTTGTACACAGCGGTAAACTCGCGACCGGGCAGGGCGTTGATCTTCACTACCGGTTTGTACTGCGCATTGCGAATATCGAAGGTGTTAAACAGGTTCTCTGGAAGGCTGAACACCACGTCCAGTAGATCGGTACGGGTCAATGTGACGACGGGCTGGCCGGCTGAGACGACCTGATGGTTTCGCACATGTACGCTGGCCGCTGTCCCGCTAAAGGGGGCGACGAGCGTCATCTGACTCAATTCTTCGCGTGCAATCTGAAGCGCGGCGTTTGCAGAATCGCGGTTTGCGCGCTGGACATCCATCTCGGCCTTCGACACGGCCTGGCGTCCTGCCAGGGTCTGGAAGCGGTCGAATTGCCGCTGAGCCAGGGTCGCCGCCGTTTGCCTGTCGTTCAGACGCTGCCGGGCTTCGCGATCGTTAAGACTGGCGAGCCGTTGCCCCTGTTTGACAACGACACCCTGGCGAATGTCCAGGGTCTCAATCTGCCCGGCACGTTTGAACGCAAGATCCGTGGCGTCGCCGGATTCGATACGGGCGGGAAAGACGCGCTGCTGCGCGTTGCCAGCCTTCACCACCTCTGCGACTTTTACCATTTTCGGCAGGGGCGCGGCGCGGTCGGATTTCGGATCGCACGCCGTCAGCAGCAATACAACAGCAGGCAGAAGAGAGAGGTAGCGCTTCACAGTATTCCCCTGATAATAATTGTTTTATTTATTTCGTCATCAATGCTGGGGTGGCGCTATTCTGCCAGGGCCGAGACGACCACATAGGTAAATAAACCGATTGCTGTGCTGGCGATAATGGCGAGCGCAATAAACAAACCAAGGCGAATCAGGCTTAAACCGTACATGCATTCCTCCATGAGGTTGAAGGTGGCGCGGGATAAAGAGAATGAACGTGTTGCATGCCTGACTATGAGCATAGTCGGTGAATAAATAAATGTTAAATAACCATTATTAGTGGCGTGACATACTCAGGCGAAACAAGCGTTACAATAGCGTATCCCCTTTGAATAACATCCTGATATTCCTGTGCTACGTTTAATAGCATCCATTCCTTTTTTCCGTAAAAGGCATTCACGCCTGTACCCATGGGGTTGATGCGATCTCTCCTGATTCACTCACTGTTGTGTTGGTTATAAAAAGGATGCTTGATATGTATAAAACGATTCTGGTGCCGGTGGATGTATACGAAACAGCGTTGTCTGATAAAGCGCTACAGCATGCCCAATTCCTGGCGCAAAGCGCATCGGGTAATGTCCATCTGCTGTACGTTATGCCAAAGTTCTCGGCGGAACTGACCCGCGGTTTTATTGCAGACGCGAGAAAGATGGATGAATATATGATTAATAATGCTAAAGAAAAACTGGCTGCGCTGGTAAAAAAAATCAACCTGCCGGAAGCAAATGTCCATCTGCATGTTCGCAGCGGGAATATACGTGATGAGGTAATCAAACTGGCGGATGAACTTAACGTCGGTGCGATTATTGTGGGATCGCGTAATCCCAATATTCAAACCCATTTATTAGGGTCAGAGGCGGCGAGTATCGTTCGTTATGCGCATGTTCCTGTTTTCGTTATTCGTTAATGACATGAAAGCAAGGTGATTTCTGAAAAGAACCCGAGGAAGGAACGATGATAACAGAAAAGCCTCACCGCCCGTATTATCAACAGACCGTTGATGAAACCCTGACAAATATCCAATCCAGCCTCGACGGACTCAGCAGTACAGAAGCGACCGCCAGGCTGGAAAAATACGGCGAAAACGCCTTACCGCAAAAACCGGGTAAACCCGGCTGGCTGCGCTTTCTGGCCCATTTCAACGATGTCCTTATTTACGTCCTTCTGGCGGCGGCGCTGCTGAAGCTGATAATGGGACACTGGGTGGATATGTTTGTCATTCTTGGGGTGGCTATCATTAACGCCCTGATTGGCCATATTCAGGAGAGTAATGCGGAGAAATCGCTGCAAAGCATTCGTAATATGCTCTCCAGCGAGGCTGTGGTCATCCGGCAGGGCAACCATGAAACTATCCCGACGACAGCGCTGGTGCCCGGAGATATCGTGGTGATACGCGCCGGGGATCGCATTCCTGCCGATCTTCGCGTGATAGAGGCGCACAACCTGCGGGTGGAAGAAGCTATTCTCACCGGCGAATCCACGGTAGTGGAGAAAAGCAGCGATGTGCTCAGCGGCGAACTCCCGTTAGGTGACCGTTACAATCTGCTGTATTCGGGCACCACCGTCAGCTCCGGCGGGGGAAAAGGGCTGGTGGTGGCAACCGGTGGGGAGACCGAACTCGGCCATATCAACCAGATGATGTCAGACATTGAAAAACACCGTACCCCGTTGATGGTGCAAATGGACAAGCTCGGCAAGACCATTTTTATCACCATTCTGGTGATGATGCTGGCGCTGTTCGTTTTCAGCCTCATCTTCCGCGATATGCCCGTTTCAGAGCTGGTGCTGTCGCTGATTAGCCTTGCGGTGGCGGCGGTGCCGGAAGGATTACCGGCCATTATCTCGATCATCCTCTCGCTGGGCGTGCAGGCGATGGCGCGTCGCAAGGCGATTATTCGCAAGCTGCCTACCGTGGAAACGCTGGGGGCGATGACGGTTATCTGCTCGGATAAAACCGGCACCCTGACCATGAATGAGATGACGGTAAAAGCGGTGATTACCGCGGACACCACCTACCGCGTCGAGGGAGACAGTTACGAACCGGTGGGCGCTATTCACCCTGTTGACGATCCAACACCGGTCACCGTGACCCAGGGGTCTGTGCTTGAGCGCTATCTGCGCACCGTCGATCTCTGTAATGACAGCCAGCTGATCAAAGATGAGCAGGGGCTGTGGAAAATCACCGGCGGGCCAACCGAAGGCGCGCTGAAGGTGCTGGCGGCCAAAATCCCGCTTCCGACAATTGACGCCGAATTGCGCAGTAAAATCCCATTCGATTCGCAATATAAATACATGTCCACCCTCTATCGCCTGGGCGACGAAGAGGTGATGTTAATCACCGGTGCGCCGGACGTCCTTTTCCGTCTTTGCCAGCACCAGCAGACCCAAAACGGGCTGGAGCCGTTCAACCTGCACTATTGGGAAGAGAAGATTGAAGAGTATGCGCGCGAGGGATTGCGCATGGTGGCTGCGGCCTGGAAACCGGCCGCCAGCGGGCAGCGCGAGCTGACACATGCGGATCTGCAAGAGGGTGTCATACTGCTCGGCATTGCGGGCATGATGGATCCCCCGCGCCAGGAAGCCATTTCGGCCATTGCCGACTGCTTGCAGGCGGGCATTCGCGTGAAAATGATTACCGGAGATCATCCACAAACGGCGATGAGCATTGGACAGATGCTGGGTATTGGCAACGCGGCGAGCGCCATTACCGGGCGCGAGCTGGAAGCGATGGACGACCACCAGCTGAGCGAGGCGGCGCAAAAATACGATATCTTTGCCCGAACCAGCCCGGAAGATAAATTCCGCCTGGTGCAGGCGCTGCAAAGTAAGCAGGAAGTGGTCGGAATGACCGGGGACGGGGTGAACGATGCGCCTGCGCTGAAGCGGGCGGATGTCGGCATCGCGATGGGGATCAAAGGTACTGAAGTCACCAAAGAAGCCGCCGATATGGTGTTAACGGATGATAACTTTGCCACCATTGCCCGGGCGGTCCATGAAGGGCGTCGGGTCTACGACAACCTGAAAAAGACCATTTTGTTCGTTATCCCGAGCAACATCGCCCAGGCCCTGCTGATCATTATTGCCCTGCTGGCGGGGAACCTGATCCCGTTAACACCGGTACTGATCCTGTGGATGAACATGGCAACCTCGGCAACGCTGTCGTTTGGCCTGGCGTTTGAAGCGGGTGAGAAGGACATCATGAACCGGCCGCCGCGTAAGTCTAACCTGCATGTGATGGACGGTTATGCCATCTGGCGAGTGGTGTTTGTCGGCCTGATGATTGCCATCAGCGCCTTTGTGCTGGAGGCCTGGCTGCAACCTCGCGGCTACTCGCCGGAGTTCATCCGCACCGTGTTGCTGCAAACGCTGGTCACCGCCCAGTGGTTTTACATGCTCAACTGCCGCGTCACCGACGGTTTCTCCCTGAGTAAAGGTCTGCTGGCTAATAAGGGGATATGGATCGTGAGCGGCGTACTTCTGGCTCTTCAGCTTCTGATCATCTATGCGCCGTTCATGCAAATGCTGTTCGGTACCGAAGCGCTACCGTTCCGCTACTGGATCATTACCTTCCTGATTGGGTTTGCGATGTTCATGATTGTTGAAGCAGAAAAAATCCTTACCCGGAGATGGCGCACGACGAAAAGATGACTGAATGAGCAGGCTAAGCCTGCCCACCGGCAGGCTTTCTCTTTGACTGAGTACAGAACACTATGATTCGATTTGCCTCGTTCGTTTTTACGCTTGGTATTCTGGTTCCCGCTGCATCTGCTGTAACCTACCCCCTCCCTCCCGAGGGCAGCCGCCTGGTGGGGGCGCCGATCACCATCACTGTGCCTGAGGGCAATACTCTGCCGCTCGAAGCGTTTGCAGCGCAGCACGGACAGGGGTTGAGCAATATGCTGGAAGCCAACCCGGGGGTGGATCCGTTTTTACCGCGAGCCGGAACACAGCTTGCGGTACCCCAGCAGCTTATTCTGCCGCCAACGGTGCGCGAGGGAATTGTGGTGAACGTCGCGGAAATGCGACTTTACTATTATCCACCCGGCAGTAACACGGTTGAGGTGCTGCCTATTGGCATCGGTCAGGCCGGGCGCGAAACGCCGCGTAACTGGGTAACCGCCGTTGAGCGCAAACAGGAAGGCCCAACCTGGTCACCCACGCCAAATACGCGACGTGCTTACGCGAAGGAAGGGAAAACGTTGCCCGCGTTCGTTCCCGCCGGGCCGGATAACCCGATGGGGCTGTATGCCCTTTATATCGGCAGGCTGTACGCGATCCACGGTACTAACTCAAATTTCGGCATTGGTCTGCGCGTCAGCCAGGGCTGCATTCGCCTGCGTAATAACGATATCAAATACCTGTTCGATAACGTTTCGGTGGGGACGCGGGTACAGCTTATCGATCAGCCCGTAAAAGTGACCACGGAGCCGGACGGTAGCCGTTGGGTAGAGGTTCACGAGCCGCTTTCACGCAATCGCGCGGAATTTGAATCGACAAATAAGGTGCCGCTGCCCATTTCAGCCGCACAAAGGACGCAGCTGATAAGTGAAGGGGCGGGCGCTGAACTGGAACGGCGGTCGGGGATGCCGGTGAAGCTTGCTATGACTGGTAGCGCTTCGCTTGCCGGGCCTTGAGTACCGTAGGTCGGGTAAGCGGAGCGCCACCCGACAAACTTACCGAACGCAGAAAAGCAAAAAGCCTGCTTTAAAAGCAGGCTTTTCAAATTTGGCTCCTCTGACTGGACTCGAACCAGTGACATACGGATTAACAGTCCGCCGTTCTACCGACTGAACTACAGAGGAATCGTGTGAACGGGGCGCATATTATCGACCTCCGTACGCCTTGTCAAAGGATGTATCGCCCACTTCAGACTGTTTGCTGACAAAACCAGCAAAGTGACGTTTTTGCCAACGGAATGCACCATTATTGTGCAGATATACCCCGAATGGGGCAGATCGGAAACCGTTGTCCCCGTCTCAAAAAAGGCATCAGTGATTGGCTTTCCTTATTTTCAGCCGCTTAGCAGAGACATACACCCGCTGCAAAAAACTGGCATCCATATTGCAAAACCTATTTAACAACACAGCCGTTACCGGCACGCTATTTTCGAACAGGGGGCAACATGAACTTAAGACGACTGAAATACTTCGTAAAAATCGTCGATATCGGCAGCCTGACCCAGGCGGCTGAAGTGCTGCATATCGCGCAGCCTGCGCTGAGCCAGCAGGTCGCGACTCTGGAAGGCGAAATGGACCAGCAACTGTTGATCCGCACCAAGCGCGGCGTAACGCCTACCGAAGCGGGAAAAATTTTATATACCCATGCCCGCACGATCCTGCGTCAGTGTGAACAGGCGCAGCTGGCCGTGCACAATGTGGGTCAGACCCTGAGTGGCCATGTCTCCATCGGGCTGGCGCCGGGAACGGCCGCATCGTCGGTAACCATGCCGCTGCTTCAGGCGGTGCGCGCAGAGCTACCGGAAGTGCTGGTTTATCTGCATGAGAACAGTGGTTCCGTGCTCAATGACAAACTGCTCAACGGTCAGCTGGATATGGCGGTGCTGTACGATCGCTCCCCGGTTGCCGGGATCACCAGCCAGCCGCTGCTGAAGGAAGATCTTTATCTGGTCGGTACCCGTGATTGCCCTGGCCAGAGCATTGATTTAACCGCTGTGGCAGAGATGAACCTGTTTCTGCCGCGCGACTACAGTGCCGTGCGCGTGCGCGTTGACGAAGCGTTCTCGCTGCGCCGTCTGACGGCGAAGATCATCGGCGAGATCGACTCCATCTCCACGCTGACTGCCGCCATTGCCAGCGGCATGGGTGTAACGGTTCTGCCCGAGTCTGCCGCACGTTCACTGTGCAGCGCGGCAAACGGCTGGATGGCCCGTATCACCACGCCATCCATGAGCTTACCGCTGTCGTTAAATATGTCCGCGCGCGGCTCCCTGTCACCGCAGGCGCAGGCGGTGAAAGAGATCCTGATGTCTCTGGTCAGTAAGCCGTCGCTGGAAAATCGCGAGCTGCAACTGGTCAGCTGATATTCCAAATAAGCATAAGATGCTGGTTTTTATTATTTGTTCTCCAGCCCGGCTGACTCTAACAATAGCCTTATGTCAGATGCGCCGGAGTGAATTGTGAATTTCCAGCAACTTAAAATTATTCGTGAGGCGGCCAGGCGGGATTACAACCTGACCGAAGTCGCCAATATGCTTTACACCTCTCAGTCGGGCGTCAGCCGGCATATCCGCGAGCTGGAGGAGGAGTTAGGCATTGAGATTTTTATCCGTCGCGGCAAGCGCCTGCTGGGTATGACCGAGCCAGGCAAGGCATTACTGACCATCGCTGAGCGCATTCTCAACGAGGCCAGCAACGTTCGCCGGCTGGCGGATCTCTTTACCAACGACGCTTCCGGTGTGCTGACTATCGCCACCACCCATACACAGGCGCGCTACAGTCTTCCGACGGTTATCAAAGCATTTCGTGAGATCTTCCCGGACGTACGTCTCGAACTGATCCAGGGCACGCCGCAGGAAATCGAAGTGCTGCTGCATAACGGCGGGGCCGATATCGGTATCGCCAGTGAACGGCTGAGCAACGACCCGCTGCTGGTGGCGTTCCCGTGGTTCCGCTGGCACCACAGCCTGCTGTTACCCGCCGATCACCCGCTGAATCAGGTTTCGCCGTTGACGCTGGAAGAGATCGTCAAATGGCCGCTGATTACCTACCGGCAGGGCATTACCGGGCGCTCGCGCATTGATGAAGCGTTCAAGCGTAAAGGGCTCACGCCGGACGTGGTGCTGAGCGCGCAGGATTCCGACGTGATCAAAACCTACGTCGAGTTAGGGCTGGGGATTGGCCTGGTGGCCGAGCAGTCTGGCGGAGAATATGAGGCCGGAAATCTGGTGCGTCTGGATACGCGTCACCTGTTCGATGCGAATACCGTCTGGCTGGGGCTAAAGCGCGGGCAGCTTCAGCGTAACTACGTGTGGCGTTTTATTGAGCTATGCAACGCGGGCCTGTCGGTGGATGAGATCAAACGCCAGGTGATGGAGCCGGAAGAGGTGGCGATTGATTATCAGATTTAGTCGCTAATCACTAGGCCGGGTAAGGCGCAGCCGCCACCCGGCAAATTTACCGAACCCACAAAAGCAAAAAGCCTGCTTTAAAAGCAGGCTTTTCAAATTTGGCTCCTCTGACTGGACTCGAACCAGTGACATACGGATTAACAGTCCGCCGTTCTACCGACTGAACTACAGAGGAATCGTGTGAACGAGGCGCATATTATCGACCTGCGTGCGCCTTGTCAAAGGGGAAAACACCGTTTTTGTTCGTTTGTCGACAATTTCAGCAAACCGATGATTTATTAGCAAATTTGCTTTCAAATTGCACAGCAAATCGCGCCGCCCGCAGACAGGCGGCGCGCAGGATCAGAACAGAACGGAGTAGTTCAGACCAAACGTACGTCCACGGCCTTTATAAGTATAAAGACCCGGTGCGCCGTAGGTTGGGCTATACAGCCCCGGTGCGCGCTGGCCCCAGGCGGTGGTGTAGTCTTTGTCCAGCAGGTTCTCCACGCTGAAGCTGACTTTGCCCACCGGCAGGGCGTAGCTACCCAGGAAATCAACGGTGTTATAGCCATCAATCTTCTTACCGTCGGCGTCAGACACGTCAAAGGTTTGTGTGCTCTGCACGCGTAGCGTCCAGTCGCCCGGCGCCCAGTTGACCCATGCGCTGGCTTTAGACGGGCTGGCGCTGTCGACCGTCAGCTTCTCCCATTTACCGTTTTCACGCGTTTCGGACTTGATGGCGTTAAAGTTCGCCCCGGTGCTCCAGTCGCTGTCGGTGAAGAAATAATCCACCTGGCCTTCAACCCCATAGATACGACGTTTGTCGTCCTCCAGGTTGATGGTCATGTCGCTCTTGTTGATGGTGATGGTTTTATCCGAGAGCGAGTAGTATGCCGCCACCTGAGTACGCAGGTTATCGCCGGTGAAGCGCCAGCCGAGCTCGTAAGCATTGACCTTAATCCCGTCCAGCGTTGAGTCGTTCACATTGACGCTGTTTTGCAGACGATAGTGACCATCGACCAGCTGATAGGTGCCGGAGCCGTAGTACTTCGCCAGGTCCGGGATCTCGAAGCCCTGGGAGAAGTTAAACCACAGCTGTTGCTGTTCGGTCAGACGTCCAAGGATCCCGGCGTTAAACAGGAAGTTGTTGTAGTCGGTTTTCCCGCCCGGCACCGCGTCAGCGGAGGTGGCTTTGCCCGTGGCGATTGCCTGCTGCTGGGCGTAACCGACAAAATCGTCCACCTTGTTTTCGGTGTACTGATAACGCACGCCGCCGCTCAGGGTGATGGCGTCAATGTCATAGCTGGCTTGCAGGAACGGCGCGAGGTTGGTAATGCTGTAACCCGGATAACGGCCCACGTTGTAGGCATTGTCCAGCTCCATGCCGCCGCTCGCCGCCGCTTTGCTTAAGTCGAAGAACTGCTGGTTGGCATCGAACGTTTCATGGTCGGCATCCACGCCCCAGGTGAGGGTCAGGTCGTCCATCGGCTTGCTGTTCAGCGTCAGCTTGCCGCCGTAAAAATCGGTTTTCTGCTGGGACGCGCCAATGCTGGTCACCGCGCCTTTGCTCAGCGTCGGGAACGGGTAGTAGGTCAGGCTCTCGTCACGGTAGTAAATCTGCGCAACCAGATCCTGACCCCAGAAATCGGTGTTCGAGTATTGCAGGTTGATCAGGTGACGCTCTGTGCCCGGGATACGGTCAGAGTTCAGGTTGTCTTTGTTATAGGCTTTGGCATCGCCCGTGACCGCAGCGAAATTCTCCCCAAGGAACAGGCCGTGCTTGCCGTCAGATTCGCTCTTGTAGTACTGCGTGGTTAACTGGAGCTGCTGATGATCGTCGATGTTGATGGTGCCTGTCCCCATCACGTCGATACGGTCGGAATACTGCAAGCCGGTCTGGGTGTTATCGATAATCACCTCGTCGCCGTTGCCGTCATACCAGCCGCCGTAGCGCTGATAGGAGACCGACAGACGACCAGAGGCGTTGTCATTGCCGCCGCTCACGGCTGCGGAGACGTTCTCATCATGGTCGTTATGGCTGTTAAACCCGCTTTTTGCCCCGGTCTGGAACTCCACTTCGGTCTCCGGCTGGCCTTTTTTGGTGACGATGTTCACCAGCCCGCCGGTACTGCCGCCGCCGTACAGCGAGGTGGCGCCGGAGATCACTTCGATGCGGTCAATGTTGAACGGATCGATAGAGTCGAGCTGGCGGCTGTCGCTGCGGGACGAGTTCAGACGTACGCCGTCCACCATCACCATCATGGAGCGACCGCGCAGGTTCATGCCGTAGTTGGTACGTCCCTGGCTGCTGACGTCCATGCCGGGGATCAGCTGGGCCAGAACGTCTTTAATCTCTTTCCCGCCCTGAACCTGCTGCTCAATTTCCGCCCGCTCAATAACCCAGGTGGTTTGCGCCATCTCTGCCACGCTGCGATGTGCCCGGCTGGCGGAGACCACAATATCTTCTTCCTTTTGTTCTTCCGCCCACGCAGAGGTAGAAAGCATGGCAAGCAAGCACGGATTTAAAACCCAAAGATGAGAACGTTTCATTGTTATGTTGATCCTGAATGTGTGTGTCAGTACTCGGTGGTCTTTATTAATGATTTAATAACCTGGCTGCTCTCCGGGCTGGTGGTGCTCCGCCAGTGGATCACGCCGGGGGTGGTTGCCAGCTCAAACGGCTCGTCATCGTGAGCGCGATTCAAAATTCGCGCCGCGCGCCAGGCCATCAGGCTGAGCTGGGGTTCGGCAATACCGAGACGGTGCATCCCGGCATTCACGGCAAACAGGCGGTTGCTCTGCGGGCCGTCCCATTCAAGGGTAAAATCGTTGTTGATGCAGAAGGCTTCATCCTCATCCAGACGCAGTCGGGAAGAGAGCGGGGCGAGAAAAGCAGGCTGCACGGCGCGGTAGCCGGTGGCGAAAATCACCACGTCGCTTTCAAGCTGTTCGCGCCCGCCGTCCAGGTGATGCTGGATGCTGAGGCGAGGTCCGGTTTCCTGGCGCGTCAGCGCCGTCACCGAGCGGGACGGCATCAGGTGCGCCCAGGGTTTTTCACGCAGCACTTCGAAACGGTGGTACATGGCGCGGTAAATCGCCAGCAGGGACTCGGTGGTGATCCCGTCGGAGGTCATTTTCTGCTCCTGCAACATCTGACGTCGGGCGTCGTCACCGAGGGTCGAGAAGCTGTCCACATACTCTGGCGTGAAATACTCGTTAGCAAACGCGGCTTCATCCAGCGCGTTGTAGTTGTTGCGGCGCGACACCCAGTTGAGGCTCAGCGGCTGGCCCCATTCCCCACGGAAGATATTCAGGAACAGATCCGCACCGCTCTGGCCGCCGCCGACGACGGTGACGCGCTTGCCCGCTAAATCCGGCGTGCGCAGCATCATTTCGCTGGCGTGGAAGCAGGTATCGTCCTGCGCGGTGACGCAGTCTGGCAGATTGATCTGCTTCCCAATCCCCACGCAGACGTGCCGCGCCAGAAAGCGATCCCGCTGGGTCACGATCTCAAACAGGCCGTTTTGCTCATCAAAGCTGACCTGCTGTACCTGCTGGCTGAAGGCCAGGTTGGTGAGGTTATCCGCCGCCCAGCACAGGTAGTCGGCAAACTCCTCGCGCGACACGGTGCGCTGCTCGGTGGTGAGGAAACGGTAGAACTTTTTGCGCTGTACCAGGTAGTTCAGGAAGCTGTGGCGGTTGGTTGGCTCTACGGCGCTGACCAGATCCTTCAGGAAGCTGGTCTGCATATGGCAGTCCGGCACCATCATCCCCGGGTGCCAGGAGAAGTGCGGCTTGCGTTCAAGAAACAGCGAGCTAAAACCGTCCAGCCCCTCCGCCAGCGCGGCAATACTGAGGTTGAACGGACCGATACCAATGCCGATGAAATCATAGGTTTTCATTGCGCTGACTCCCGGGAGACCAGAAAAAGAGGGTTATCAAGATCGCAGACGTAGTTCGGCAGCATGCGGCTGCCGCCGTCGTGTTCAGAGAAGGTCAGTTTGACCGGGTTGAGGATCACGCGAATAATCTGCGGCTTAAACAGGTCGAACTTCGCGAAGCGCGCCGCAAGATCCGGATGGGCGGCCATATAACGATGTAACACCAGCGCCAGGATCTGATAGAAGCGGGTTTCATTCACGCCGCATTGCAGGGTGAGGCGGGATATAAAGCGCAGCACCGTGACAAAGTTGCCGGTTTGCAGGTCGTGGATGATGTAATCCGCGCTGAGGCGCGCCGTCACCGCTTTTACCTGCTCCGGCAGGCTCTGCGCCTGCGGGAAATCTTCATCCACCAGGCGCATATCGCCCTGGAAATCCTTCAGCAAAATGCGCTGCGGAACGTAATCTTTCATCACCAGCGTGACGTTCTGGCCGTGGGCGATGAGCGCCACCCCGTAGCGACAGAGCAGGTGATAGAAGGGGATCACCGTCGCCTCAAACAGCTTTTCCAGCCATGCGTCAGCGGTTAACCCCGAGCGTTTGATCCATGCGTCAATCAGCGGGCGCCCCTGATTATCGGTTTCCATCAGCGCCGCCATCAGCACCGCCCGTTCACCATCCTGTAAATAGCAGGATGGGTTCTCGCGCCAGATCACCCCCAGCATCTCCTGATAGCGGTACGGCGCCTCAGGCAATGCGGCATAACCCGGATGCGACAGATATCCGGCAGCGGGTTCGCCAAGCACCTGCGCCCCGGAGCGAATCAGCGTGGCATCGCTGGCAAACTGCTGCTGTAGCCAGCGCGAGGCCAGCGGACCGGCGGCAATATACTTGCCCGGAATACCGCGATAGCAGGAGGTGTTGTAGATGGTCAGCGGCAGCTTGATGTCATACGGCGCGCGACGGCTGGCGTTGGTCAGCGTGCGCAGGGACTGCTGCGCCAGATACTCATCGCCGAACTCACCCAGCTCCACCATTTCACCGCGTGCGAGCTGCGCCAGGAAATGAATGGCAATTTTTTGCTGCCACTGCCACGGGTGCAGCGGCACCTGCAGCCAGCTATCATCCAGATCCAGCTCCTGCCAGCGGGCGTCGAACCGCTCGCGCTCGGCATCGTCCATGGCGCTGGAGAGCAGGGCGTTAATATCGCAATCGGCGTCGCTGCTCCAGACCAGACGATCGCGCTGCACGGCGACCCAGTGCAGGCGAAAACGCCCGCGATATTCCGGCGCGTACAGGCGCAGGGCATCCAGCCCCCAGCCGCGGCGTCCCTTGTTGAAAATAAACTTCGGGTGACCGCGCATCAGGCACTGTAGCTCGTCCGGGTCAAGGTGGATCAGCGCATCGGCATCCAGCGTTTCACGCGCCTGCAACAGCTGCATGTCGCCCCGCAGCGTGGCGTAGAGATCTTCCATGTGCTCCGCTGTTTGCGCGTCGCTCATCTCCAGTACGGTGGCCAGTTGCAGCAGCGCGTTTTCCGCTTCGACCGCCGCGCCGCTGGTGGTGGTCAGGGTATCAGGGTCAATATGCAGCCAGCCCCAGATCCCACGCGTGGCGCGAAACTGCCAGCACGCGTTGCCCATACTGATGCGCCAGTAGTCCGCCGAATCCGGCTCGGCGCGCAGGGTGCGTTCATATTCCAGTTCGGCGAGGATCTTCGCCACCATCTCGCGGTTCACTTTCTGCCAGAGCGCGTTCACAGTTCCACCTCGTGGAAGAAGCGATGACGCTCGCTCATGATGAGACGGGAGCGTTTGTGCGGGAAGTCGAACTCTTTCACTGTGTCGAAACCGGCGGACGCCAGATGGCGGAACAGACGCTGGTTGTCGAAGCGCGGTTCCGCCACAATGCGCGCCGTGCGCGGTTCATCGAGATACAGATAGTGGCTCAGGCCGCGCAGCCAGCTGCGGATATACTGCGCTCCGCGCCAGTTCTCTTCGCCCACCAGCATATGCAGCCCGCGGTCAAAGGGCTGCCAGCGATAGTGGCGGCCAATGCGGTCTTCCGCCGCCCAGTAGAGTTCAAAATAGCCGAATGGCTGATCGTCAAAGCAGCCGATCACCGGATAGCAATAGGTCGAGTCGAGCTGACGGCGCAGGTAGTTCTCCTGCTCGGCCTGCGGGCCGGCCATCTCCCAGAAAGCGTTCACGCGTGGGGTGTTCATCCAGCGGGTAAAACGCTCGCCGTCCAGCGCCACGTCCGCCACGCGGAAGCTCAGGGTGCGCTTAATCTGCGGATCGTAACGGCGATACACCTCGCCCTGTGGGCGGTGAGGGCGCAGCGGGAAGTACAGCTGACGGCTTTCGTCAAACTGCATTCCGCCGCTCGCCTGCGGGCGTTCGCCTTTCAGCCACAGCGGCAGCTGCCAGAAAATTTCACGCGCCAGATAATCTCCGTGAACGAGGCTAAACAGCGCCTGCGCCTGAGGTTCATCCTGCCAGGCTGCCCACGGCAGGGTAATGCCGGTCAGGGCGGGCGCGGCAACAAACAGCTGGTCGAGGGCGTCCACCAGCCAGCCGTCCGGGAGCCCGATCAGCCGCTCCATCACCGCGCTGCCGTCGAGACCCAGCGTCAGCGGCAGGTTTTGTTCCGTGACCGTGCAGCGAAAGCCGTAGCCGGAATGGACGATATTCGCGTTTGCCATCACGCCTTCTCCTTATAAAACGGGTTGCTGAAGTCGAAATAGATCACCGCCGGATCGACGATGGTGTTTTCGTTGCGATCGTGCAGATAGCAGAAGAAGTTGCCTTTACAGTTCCAGGTCGGGCTGTCGAGCACATAATCAAGGCAGCGGGTCTGCTTCGCCGTCGTGCGCAGTTCGGCCAGCGCGTCACGCACGCGGGACATCAGGTTCTCTTCGCTGTCGAAACCGGCAGCGGCGAGCGCGGCGGTGACGGCAAGGGTAGAGTTCAGCAGCAGGTAATAAGGGAAGTAGCGCAGCAGCTGGCTCTCACCGAAGCGGTTTTCAACTTCGGTTTCACCTGCCTCATTCAGCCACGCGTCGGCCCCTTCGGTCCAGGCGCTGCCCTGGCAGTCACGGTAGATCAGCCCAACGGGGAAATCCTGCTGCATCTCAACGAGGATATTTTGCTGGTGCGCCAGCAGGACCAGACCGTAGTCCGCCTCGGCGCTGAACAGCGGAAGCAATACGCGGTCGCAGTAGGCATCCAGCCAGCAGCGCGCGGCCTGGGCGAGGGGTAAGTCCAGACGCTGGCTCAGACGACGCACCGCCGCGGCGAGCAGGCTGTCGCCGCCGTCCGGCGCGGCCTGGGTCAGGCTCGCCAGCACGTTGGTTTGCGTTTCAGGGGTATCGAACAGCAGATTGACGCGCAGGGCCATCAGGCTCTCTTCCTGAATGACGCCGTGCTCATCGCGCAGCCCCGCCCAGCCGTCTTCCTGCATCACACGCATGGTCGGGTAGCGCGCCTGAAGTTCCTGCCAGCGTGCCGTTTTCGCCAGCCGCGCCAGGCGCATGCCGCGCTTAACCTCTTTCACCGACAGCGTGCGCACGGAGTTGGTCAGGCGCACGCTCAGGGAGAATTTAATCATGTCGCTGTTGGTTTCACTGTACAGCGAGCGGGAAGAGCTGGTGGGTAGCCATGGCGCACCGGCTTCGCCCAGATCGCGCAGGGCGCCTTTTTCTACCAGACGCTGGCACCAGTCCTGCTCCAGCAGATAGTCGGCCTGCCACGGGTGCATCGGCAGTAGCCAGCAGGTGTCGGTGAAGTGACCGAGAAGAGCCGGCGCGCTCTGCGCTGCAAAGCGCAGCAGACGTTCCCGCAGGGAGACATTCAGGCTGTCGCCGGTAATCAGCTCATGCTCAACCGCAAACCAGCGCAGCGGGAAGCGGGAGGCGAAATCCGGCAGATAGCGACGCGCCTCGGCCTCGTTAAACGGCTCGTGCGACTTTGGGGCAGGATGAAAAGCATGGCCGACCAGCAGCGCCTGTTCCGCTTCGGCAAAGGTCAGCGGCTTATCGCGCAGGTTTGCCCAGTTGTGGCGTAAATCAATGGCCTGCCAGGTGTGTGTATGGCTTTCCAGGACGCGCTGCTTAAAGCGAGCCAGCGTATCGGCATCCAGAGCGCCTTTAACCGTCTCTTTTTCAATAATTAAATCAATCAGTTGATGGAATGTGACCGTGTCACCGCCGTCGCTGTCGGCCTGAATCAGCGTTGCCGGGAAACGATACTGGTGATGCTGTGTGGGGGAGAAATAGCGTACCGGAACCCGAATGGCCTGGGTTGGGGAGAGCGGGATATGAATCAGTGATAACTCATCCGCACGGGTTGCGGGAAGATAGTGCCAGTCCTTCGTTTCGCGCAGCAGCGCGTTCAAAAAACACTGGGCCGCAACATCTGTACCGGCGGAGCGGAGCAGAGTACGCATAGTTGTACCTCATTCCATGACTGATAATAATTCTCGTTATGATATTCATTCTGTTTACAGTGGCAACTATTTTTGCAATATTTGTTTTCATAAACTTCATAATTTCCACACATTTATTGACATTATCTTCACAATTTTATGCGCACCCGTACCGAGAATCTCACTGACGTTGTGGCCCCCAAAGCTAACTGGTCCCTGGCACTGAGCGCCGGTTTATTAGGTATTGGACAAAACGGTTTGCTGGTCATGCTGCCGCAGCTGGTCTCCCTGACCGGATTGTCGCTCTCCGTCTGGGCCGGGCTGTTGATGTTCGGCTCGATGCTCTTTTTACCCGCATCGCCCTGGTGGGGACGCCAGAGCGAGCGGCACGGCTGTAAGATCGTTATGCTGGCCTCGCTGGGCGGCTACCTGGCGAGCTTCGTCGTGATGGCGCTGGTAGTCTGGGCGATGGCGAACGGCGCGCTGAATGCCCTCTGGGGAATGGCGGGCCTGGTTCTGTCGCGCATGCTGTACGGCCTGACGGTATCAGGGCTGGTGCCTGCGGCCCAGACGTGGGCCATTCAACGCGCGGGGTTGGATAAAAGGATGGCGGCGCTGGCGACGATAAGCTCTGGCCTGAGCTGCGGGCGTCTGCTGGGACCGCCTCTTGCCGCGCTGATGCTCGGCGTCAGCCCGGTCGCACCGCTCTGGCTGATGGCGCTGGCGCCGTTGATCGCGCTGCTGCTGGTGCTGCGCGAAGCCGCCGATCCCCCGCTGCCGCCGGTGGCGCACCAGTCGACGCGGTTACAGGCCTCCATGCTGCCTTTCCTGGTGCTGGCGCTGCTGCTGGCAGCGCTGGTCAGCCTGATGCAGCTTGGCTTATCGCCGCATCTTCATCCGTTATTCAATGGCGATGTCGTGCAAATCAGCCATCATGTCGCGCTATTGCTGAGTCTGGCCGCCCTGGCGACCCTGGCGGCGCAGTTTCTGGTGGTACGCCCGCAGCATTTTACCCCGAGAGTTTTACTCTTAATTGCCGCAGTGCTGATGGTGGCGGGTCTTGGGCTGATGTCTCTCGCCAGTTTAGCCCTGTTCTACGTGGGCATTGTCATCACTTCGCTGGGGGCCGCCATGGCAACGCCGGGATACCAGCTTTTGCTCAACGATCGGCTGACGACGGGCAAAGGCGCAGGGGTGATCGCCACCAGCCATACGCTGGGCTACGGGGCCAGCGCGCTGCTGGTACCCGTGGTGACGCGCTTTTACGGTGAGCAGTTTTTGATTACTGCCGCATGGGGAATGGCGCTGCTGTTTCTCGCGGTGAGCGTGTGGGTACGATCGACCGATCGTACCCCTTAAACATTAGTGGAACGGATGAGAGGATGTGCTGGCTGCGTCCTCACTTTGCCGCAGACGCTGGAGTGGATCCTGCTGATAAAACTGGCAAAAACGCTGCCATAGCGCCGGGAAGCGCGGGGCAAAAAGCTCAGGTGCGCTAAAGAAATACTCGGACAGCACCGCAAAGCACTCGGCGGGATCGGTCGCGGCGTAGGCATCAATGCTGGCCGCGCTTTCACCCACCAGGTCGATCTCATCCTGAATGTTTTCCATCGCCGCGTGCAGGTCGTGCTCCCATCCCGCGACTTCACGCAGCGGGATCAGCGGCACGCCGCTGGCGCGATCGCCGTTACGGGTATCCAGCTTATGCGCCACTTCGTGAATGATCAGGTTGAAGCCCGAGGCATCGAACGAGTCTTGAATATCCAGCCAGTTGAGGATGATTGGCCCTTGCTGCCAGCTCTGCCCGGACTGCACCATACGCTGGTTGTGCACCAGCCCGATGTCATCCTCCCACTCATCATCGACGATGAACGGCGCCGGGTAGATCAGCACTTCGTGGAAGCCATCCAGCCATTCGATACCCAGCTCCAGCACCGGCAAGCAGAAGAGCAGGGCGATGCGCGAATTTTTAAGCGGATCCAGTTCGAAGCCCTGTAGCGGTACCAGCCGTTTTTGCTGTAAAAAACGCTCGGCCAGCTGAATCAGCTTTGATTGCTCTTCAGGCAAGAGATTCGCCAGCACGGGGATCGCCAGAGCCTCATCCCAGGGGAGCGCCATATTTCGACCAGCGTCGTTCGTTTTCCAGGGCCACTTAATCATCGCTTTGCTCGTTACTCGCACGTGAACAAAATGGAAAGGTCAGGGGCTGTTAGCATGCCAACATACTCTGTTAAGCAGTATGACACTCCTCATCGGCTGCATGCAGAGTGGCGGCCTGTTTAAGAGGAATCCAGCCCGCATAAACTATCACTATGTGCCGTCAGGTTGATAGCGCTTTAGGGGTATCCCCTTCATTTTGTGAAGTATGTCGTGCGCGGCTATGATAAATCTCTTCTTACCCTACCGTGCTTAAGGATCCCGTCAGTATGCCCGTCAATTTTGACCTCAACGATCTCTATGCCTTCCGCGCTTTACTGGAATACGGCAATTTCCGTCTTGCGGCAGAATCTATCTGCCTTTCCCAGTCGGCGTTGAGTCGCAGAATTGAAAAGCTGGAGGCGGCACTGGGGACAAAACTGTTCGACAGAACCACCCGGCGCGTCACGCTGACCCTGTATGGACAGACCTTTGCCGACCGGTGCGGGCAACTGCTTGCTGACGTGGAGTCCATGCTTTCGGATATCGATAAGGCCAGCGAAGAGCGCACGGGGCTGATCACCGTGGCGACGGTGCCGTCAGCCGCCTGTTACTTTATGCCGGATGTGATCCGCCGCTTTCAGTCCCGTTACCCCCGCGTGCGCATAAAACTGATCGACAGCAGCGCCGGAAATGTTATCGAGGCCGTCACCCGCGGACAGGCGGATTTTGGTATCTGCTTTGCCCGGAGTTTGCAGCCCGACATCGAGTTTGTCCCGCTGGTGGAGGATGTCTACGTGGCCGCCTGCCGACGCGACAGCCCGCTTGCAAAAAGAAAAAGCCTGACGTGGCAGGCTTTTTATCAGCAGGATTATATCGGTCTGGATAAGACCTCCGGCAACCGCAATCTTCTCGACCAGCGGGTCGGGCATATTCGGCCTGAGCGCCCCAGCATCTGCGAAACGCGGCACGTGACGACCATGCTGGGGATGGTTGAAGCCGGGATCGGCATTGCGGCCGTTCCCGCCATGTCAATGCCCCGCGCAGAGCATTCGCTGCTGACGTCGGTACCTTTAACCGAGCCTGAAGTCAGGCGAACCGTGGGGCTGATCCGCCGCCGCGGTCGGATCCAGTCCTATATTGCTGCCGAACTCGAAACGCTGATTACCGAGCAGTATCGCGAGGTGCACTGACGGGCGTTAAGCCCGTTGCCGTAATGACGCTGGCGGCCTGTGGCGAGGCGAGAAAAGTCAGCAGCGCTTTTCCCTGTTCAGGATGGTCGGCCTTCTGCGTTACGGCTCCGGCGAAACGGGTAATGTACTGAATGTCGTCAGGCAACTTACCGACAAACGTCACCCCCGGGACCGGCAGAAGCTCGCTCACCTGCTGAAAGCCGAGGTCGTATTTCCCTTTTGCCACTTCAGACGCCACCGGGATACGCTCAACCCGGTGCGCTTTATCGTGGACCTGGCCGTCTATGCCCAGCTTACGGAACAGCTGGCTCTCAACATACCGGCCGCTGGCGCTGTCGGAATAAGCCATGGAATGCGCCTTCAGCAGCGTTTGCCGCAGGGCAGGCACCGTACTGATATCCGGCACCGGCGCGCCCGCTTTGACGACCATCCCGACGGGCGAATCCGCCAGCTCCACGCGGGAGCCCGCCGCCGTCCTGCGATCCTGTTCCAGTTTCGCCAGCGCATCGCCCACCATAATCACCACGTCCGCTTTTTCGCCCCGGGCGAGCCGGGCCGGAATGGCCTGCGGCGTTTTGCCCATCGACGGGCCGGAGATCACAATGAGCCTGTCGCCGCTTTGCGCTTCGTACTGCGGCGTCAGCTTCTCCAGCGCCGCTTTGAAGCCGCCAGAAATCATCACCGTCACATCCTGCGCAAGCGCGCCCGCGCTGAGGGTGGCGAAGGTCAGGGCGGCAATCACCGTTCTGAATGTAAGCATGAGGGATCACTCCTTAACGGCAGTTTGCAGGATTAACGTGCGACGACGATAGAGATAGAGCGTTGCCAGCAGGGCGCAAACGGCGGCAAAGCTCATCCAGTAGCCCGGGGAGGCTTTGTCGCCGGTGTACTCAATTAAGGCAGTCGAAATCACCGGCGTGAAACCGCCAAAGACCGCCGTTGCCAGGCTGTAAGCCAGCGAGAAGCCCGCCACGCGCACCTCTGCTGGCATGATCTCAGTCAGGGCCGGGATCATCGCGCCGTTATACAGACCGTAGAGGAAAGAGAGCCACAGCAGCACGGTCAGCATCATTGAGAAGCTCGGGGCTGCCGCCAGCATCGTCAGCGCCGGATAGCTGGTTGCCAGCGCCAGCAGCGTCATGGCGATCAGCACCGGTTTACGCCCGAAGCGATCCGACAGCGCGCCGCCCACCGGCAGCCAGATGAAGTTGGACACCGCCACCAGCAGCGTGACCAGAAGACTGTCCGACGCGCTGAGCATCAGGACTTTTTTACCGAAGGTCGGCGCGTAAACGGTGATCAGGTAAAACGCGGTGGTGGTCATCGCCACCATCAGCATGCCCGCGACGACGACCGGCCAGTTGGCGAGCAGCGTTGTGAAGACCTGACGCATCGCCAGATGGTGGCGACGGGCGCTGAATTCCTCGGTCTCTTCGAGCTTGCGGCGCAGGAAAAAGATGAACGGCACAATCAGACAGCCAAACAGGAACGGAATACGCCACCCCCATTCGCGAATGGCACTCTCTTCCAGCACCACATTCAGCGCGAAGCCCATCGCCGCCGCGATCATAATGGCGATCTGCTGGCTACCTGACTGCCAGCTGGTATAGAAACCCTTGCGGCCCGGCGTGGCGATCTCCGCCAGATAAACCGAAACCCCGCCCAGCTCGGCACCTGCCGAAAAACCCTGCAACAGGCGGCCGGTCAGCACCAGCAGCGGTGCCCACAGGCCAATGCTCTGATAAGAAGGGATCAGCACAATCAGAAAGGTTCCGGCGGCCATAATCGACAGGGTGACGATCAGCCCTTTACGGCGGCCCACTTTATCAATGTAAGCCCCCAGCACAATGGCCCCGATCGGACGCATCAGGAAGCCCGCGCCAAAGACGGCGAAGGTCATCATCAGTGACGCAAATTCACTGCTTGCCGGGAAAAAAGTATGGGCGATGTAGGTGGCATAAAAGCCGAACAGAAAGAAGTCGAATTGCTCAAGAAAGTTGCCCGACGTGACGCGGAAAATCGCGCCCGCTTTCGCACGAACCGTTGCAGGTGAGGTTGAGGAAACCATGATTATCTCCAGTTTTATAGCGACGTTATGCTCGTCTGTTTCTGAAAACTGGATCAGGAAGTGGAAATTAATAAGCGCAAATAGCGCATAAACCGATGCGTGTGGTGCATTAATGACAATGCGTTGACCAGTATTTACATATTCAACAATAACTTAACATTTCGATGATCTTTTATTTACCCCGTTTCGCTAAGTCGCTGATATATCAGTTTTGTGACACCGCGCAGATGAGAAGCCAGGCGGGGCCTGGCTTGGGATTATCAGCGCAGCGCGTTCGCAATCGCGCTAAACATCAGCGACGCTTCCAGCGGCTGGGCGCTGAATGACGGCTCTGCCTGCGGCCAGGTGGACCACTGGACGATAACCAGATTTTCTTTATGATTAACCATGATCATCTGCCCAAAAATACCCAGCGCCCACAGGGAATCCTTCAGCGAATTTTCGACTTTCGGCTCCACATTTGTGGCGGTGGCTGGCACTTCATTGTTCCACCACTGGTAGCCGTACAACCCCTTCGGATGCGCCTCGGACACCGATCCTTTGGCCTGTGTCCAGGCTGAGGACTGTTTCACCCAGCCCTCGGGGAGGATCTGCTTTCCGTCCGGCAGGGTACCGTTATGCAGGATAAACTCCCCGAAACGCCCCCAGTCTTCCAGCGTGGCGTTGAACCCATGCGCACCCACGTCGTGCTGGCCTTTGCTGTAGGCATGCCACACGCCGTCGCTCGCCATACCGTACGGCTGCCAGATGCTTTTCTCCAGATACGCCGCGAGCGTCATGCCGGTGGCGCGCTCAAGCACATCGCCTAACAGCCAGGCACCACCCGAGGAATAGGACCAGTTTTCGCCCGCCGGGTGTTCACGGTGTAACCCCTTCACCAGGGTGCGCACACAGTCGTAGGTGCCCGGTTTCGCTTCGCATTCGGTAAGCCGGGCGAAGTCAGATTGCGCGTTGGTGTAATCTTCAGTCCACGCCACGCCCGAGGTGTGGGTGATGAGCTGTTTCAGCGTTACGCCCTCCCAGGCGGTGCCTTTTAAATCCGGTTCGTATTGGGTGACAAGGTCGTCCAGGGAGTGGATTTTCCCTTCTTTAATCGCAACACCCACCAGCGCGGAGACCACGGATTTGCCCACGGAACGCGACGTCCAGAGCGTAGAGTCGGTATTGCCTTCTCCCAGATATTTATAGGCCACTTTGCCATTTTTCAGCACCAGCATGCCGCTGACGTTCTGGCGTTTCAGGTAATCCTGAAGATTGTAAATCTTACCCTTCACCTGATAGCGGGCATCGGTGAGCGGTTTTTCTGCGGGCAGCAGTGGCGTAGCGTTGCCGTGGCGGAACACATCGCCCGCGTAGTTGCGGTAGTCATTGCGAAAGCCCACCACGCGATCGGCCTGGCTCCAGGTGAGCATGGTATGTGCGTCCGGGAGTCTGGCATCGAAAGGCGCCGGACAGGTCGTGAGTTCGGTACCGTTGCAGGCCGCCATGACGGCGGGCGAGAGCAGGCTGCTGATAACCAGCGCCGCGAGCAGTGTGCGGTTTGTTTTGATTTTCATATTTATCTCGTTTGGCTCAGGAAGGACTTCAGTTTAAGAACCTGAGGCCTATAATAAAAAACGCGTTATGGGGGAAAATCCCCCGGAAAATCGCGTGGAGAATGACGTGGCATCACTGATCTATTCTTTTGCCCAGCTTGAGGCGTTCACCGCCGTCGCTGAGCATGGCAGCCTGATGAAGGCGGCCAGTAAACTCGGCAAAGATCGTACAACCCTGCGGGATCTGATCGATTTCCTTGAGGATGGGCTGGGCTACGCGCTGTTCCTGCGGGAGGGGCGTAGCCTGCGCCTGACGCCGGAGGGGGAGCAGCTTCAGCGGCAGGCGCACCTGCTGATGCGGCAGGTCAAAGCGTTTGAGGCGTTTGCCCGTACGGTGCCGGACAGCGCGACGCAGGACATTGCCCTCGTTTACGATCCGTTCACCCCCAGAGCCTTTTTGCAGGCGCTGATCGCTACGCTGGCGACGAAAAAGATCCGCCTGAGCCTGACCAGCGCATCGCGCGATGAGGCGGAAGCCATGCTGGCGAACGGTCAGGCCGATCTGGGGATCTGCCAGGCGCGCAACCGCAGCGTGGGCAATGAGATGGAGTGGCGGGCGCTGGGGGCGATCGAAATGGATTTTTACGCCGCAACGGCGCTTTTTGCGGAGGTTGCGTCGCCGGTGTCGCTGCTCGATCTCTCTCTGGTTCCACAGGTGGTTATGCATGCCGCGTCAGACGAGCCGGTTGCCCGTCGCCTGCAAATTTCAGGGCACACGCTTTTCACTAACGAACTGGAGATGCTGCGCGGCCTGCTGGAGCAGGGCTGCGGCTGGGGATTTTTGCCGACCCATCTTCACGCAACGCAGTGGAAAAACGTAAAAAGGCTGCCCACCGAAGTGGGCAGCCAGGGGATAAGCCAGACGATGGTCACCATCTGGAAGCCGGGCAGCGACAAGCGCGGGTTGATCAACGATACGCTCTCGCAGCTTCCGGCGTTATGGAAACGCTCAGCGCTGTGAGCACCCTTTGCACTGTTTATTCTGGATCTGCTGAAAGAAATCGTTGCCTTTGTCATCCACCAGGATAAACGCCGGGAAGTTCTCCACTTCAATTTTCCAGATGGCTTCCATTCCCAGTTCAGGATAGGCCACGCACTCCAGACTCTTGATGCTGTTTTGCGCCAGTACCGCCGCCGGGCCGCCAATGCTGCCGAGGTAGAAGCCGCCGTGCTTATGGCAGGCGTCGGTGACCTGCTGGCTGCGGTTACCTTTGGCCAGCATGATCATGCTCGCACCGTTGGATTGCAGTAAGTCTACATAGGAGTCCATACGCCCGGCGGTGGTCGGGCCTAAGGAGCCAGACGCGTAACCTTCTGGCGTTTTCGCCGGGCCAGCATAGTAAATCGGGTGATCTTTAACGTACTGCGGCAGTTCTTCCCCGTTGTCGAGCAGCTCTTTCAGCTTCGCATGGGCGATGTCGCGCGCCACAATAATGGTGCCGTTCAGCGACAGGCGGGTGGAGACAGGGTGCGCGGAAAGCTGCGCCAGAATGTCGGGCATCGGCTTGTTCAGATCAATGCTTACCACGTCGCCTTCTCCCTGCTGGCGCAGGGATTCAGGAATATACTGGCCCGGATTGTGCTCCAGCTTCTCAATCCAGATCCCCTCGCGGTTAATCTTCGCCTTGATGTTGCGGTCAGCGGAGCAGGAGACGCCCATGCCGATCGGGCAGGAGGCGCCGTGGCGCGGCAGACGGATTACGCGAATATCGTGCGCGAAGTATTTCCCGCCAAACTGCGCGCCCAGGCCGAGGTTTTGCGCTTCCTGAAGCAGTTCCTGCTCGAGCTGGACGTCGCGGAACGCCTGGCCGTGCGCGTTGCCTTCGGTTGGCAGGCCATCGTAGTAGCGCGCAGAGGCGAGCTTGACGGTTTTCAGCGTGGCTTCCGCAGAGGTGCCGCCGATAACGAAGGCGATATGGTAAGGCGGGCAGGCCGCGGTGCCCAGGGTCCGCATCTTCTCAACCAGATAATTTTTCAGCTTCGCCGGGGTGATCAGCGCTTTGGTTTCCTGATACAGATAAGTTTTGTTGGCGGAACCGCCGCCTTTCGCCATGCACAGGAATTTATACTCGTCACCATCAACGCTGTAGAGGTCGATCTGCGCGGGCAGGTTGGTGCCGGTATTCACCTCTTTATACATATCCAGCGCCGCGTTCTGCGAGTAGCGCAGGTTGTCTTCAATATAGGTGTTATACACGCCCTGACTCAGCGCCGCTTCGTCGCCGCCGCCGGTCCAGACGCGCTGGCCTTTCTTACCCATAATGATTGCCGTACCGGTATCCTGACAGGTGGGCAGCACGCCTTTCGCCGCAATTTCGGAGTTGCGCAGGAATTGCAGGGCAACGTACTTATCGTTCTGGCTGGCTTCCGGATCGTTAAGAATGGCGGCAACCTGCTTCTGATGAGACGGACGCAGCATAAACGCGGCGTCGTGGAAAGCCTGCTGCGCCAGCAGGGTCAGGGCTTCCGGCTCCACTTTCAGCACTTCCTGACCGTCGAACTCGGCAACGGAGACATGCTCTTTGGTCAGCAGATAGTATTCGGTGTCGTCATGCGCGAGAGGGAAGGGGTTCTGGTAAATAAAGGGTTTGTTTGACATAGCTTGCTCCACAAAAATAAAACCGCCGGAGGATATGTCCGGCGGTCAGGAATCAGAACATCATGGACATCCACGGGTAACCAATCAGCAGCAGGGCCGCCAGGAAGATGGCACCGAAGATGGTGCCGAGGCGCCAGTAGTCTTTGGTTGGCAGGTAACCGCTACCGTAGTAAATCGGGCTTGGACCCGTACCGTAGGGGGTAATGATCCCCATCACGCCCAGTGAGGTCACCATCAGCAGGACGAACACTTCCATATTCATGCCCGGAATGGTGGAGGCGATAGTCAGCATCGCAGGCAGCAGCGCCGTGGTGTGCGCGGTGGTGCTGGCGAACAGATAGTGCAGCAGGTAGAACGCCAGCAGCAGCACGATGGTGGCGACACCCGGAGAAATACCGCTCATCAGCAGGCCGCCTTCTTTACCCAGCCAGCTGATAAAGCCGGTGGAGGAGAGGCCATCCGCCAGCGCCACCAGGGTGGCGAACCACACGAAGGTATTCCACGCGGCTTTGTTACCGGTGATATCGTTCCACTCCAGCACGCCGGTCCACAGCATCAGGCCAACGATCAGCAGGGCAGCCATGGCCGGTTCAATCCACGCCGCGGCGAAGATCCACATCAGCAGCGCACAGCACACGAACACCAGCAGCAGGATCTCATTGCGCGACAGTTTGCCCAGTTTTTCCAGTTCACGGGTCGCCCACAACGGTACTTCGTTGTTTACCTTCACTTCCGGCGGGTAGAACCAGTAAGCCAGCAGCGGCATGGTCAGGATCAGCAGAATACCCAGCGGCAGGAAGGCGAGGAACCAGGTCCCCCAGGAGATATCAATTCCGACCGTGCTTTTTACCAGCGCCAGCGCCAGCAGGTTAGGTGCCAGAGCGGAAAGGAACATCGAGCTGGTGATACAGGCCGCGGTAATTGCCACCCACATCAGATACGAACCGATTTTGCGCGCGCTTGGGTCGTTGGGTTTTGAACCGTACAGCGGCGGCAGGTTGGCGATGATCGGGTAGATGGTCCCACCGCTGCGCGCGGTATTGGACGGGGTAAACGGGGCCAGCAGCAGGTCCGCAAACGTAATGGCGTAACCGAGCGTCAGGCTGCGACGGCCCAGATATTTCACCAGTATCAGCGCCAGGCGGCGACCGAAGCGGGTTTTGTCGTAGCCCGCAGCAAACATAAAGGCACCGAAGATCAGCCACACGGTGGAGTTACCAAACCCGCTGACCGCCCATTTAAAGGAGGCGCCCGCCAGCTTGAATTTTGGGTCAGCCAGCTGTTCCGGGCTAAAGAGCACCCACTGGCTGCACAGCGCAATCGCCACGACGCCGGTAAGACCGATCACGGCGCCCGGCAGCGGTTCGAAAATCAACCCGACGATGACGCCAACAAAGATGGCGAAGTAGTGCCACGCATAAGGCGGCAGCCCGTCCGGAACGGGAACAAACAACAGCAGGACGGCAACAATGACGGGCAAAGCCATCATCAGCAGTCGTTTTGCTGTTCCATTTGATGCCAGATTCGCCGCAGGAGGCGTTACAGCAGTTTTTGTTTTCATAGTTTCACGTCTTAAGTTGTCAAAAATTCGTCGTACAGCGAAAACACAAATTCGATTGCTTTATTCGTTTTGCTTTTTTTAGTTATTTAAGGTGCGTTTTTGTGTTTTCAGTAATAGCGATTTAACGCATTTTTGTTTGCGATAAATAAAAAATGATGATGTTTTTATATTGCTCTTTTGAATGCCATAACTATTGATCACGATCAAAAAAACGGAACTGAATGGCTATTTTTATATTTTTTATAATAACCACTCTGAGTAGTGTGGTTATTCGCTGATTTTACGCATTTTATGTATCAAAACTATAACATTTAAATTTTGGTGCTTTTTCTTGTTGTTGTTTTATTTGGTTTTTTGGTAGTTGTGGTGTATTGGTTTGACCTTTTGTGATTTAACTTTTTTTAAATTATTGTGAACGAGTGAAACATTCGCGCTAACACCAATGTGTTATTAATGTTATCGAAGGGATTAAATAGTTTATTAACTAACGTAATGGCTTTATAAACTAAAAAAAGCTTTATATTACTATCATGACATCGGCAAAAAACACGAAATAAAAAAATCATCCCGATAACGAATTCTTAGTTTTTTAAAGTTTGGAGTTTCTATTATGAGCACTAACGAACGTATTTTAAGCCCCTTCACATTACCGAATGGTACTGAACTGAAAAACCGTTTGTTAATGGCCCCGATGACAACCTGTACCGGTTATTACGATGGCACCGTGACCAGCGAGCTGGTGGAGTACTACCGCGCCCGCGCGGGCAGCATCGGCACCATCATCGTTGAGTGCTGTTTTGTTGACGATCTCGGCCTGGCGTTCCCGGGCGCAATTGGCATTGATAACGACGAGAAAATCGCCGGGCTGGCAAAAATCGCTGACGCCATCAAGTCAAAAGGCTCCAAAGCCCTGCTGCAAATCTACCACGGCGGCCGTATGGTCGACCCAAAACTGATCGGCGGTCGCACGCCGGTTGGCCCAAGCGCCGTTGCCGCGCCGCGTGACGGTGCCGCCACGCCGGTTGCCCTGACCGCGGAAGAGGTGGAAGGCATGATCGGCAAGTTTGGCGAAGCCGTGCGCCGCGCAATTCAGGCCGGGTTCGACGGCGTCGAAATCCACGGGGCGAATACCTATCTGATCCAGCAGTTCTTCTCCCCGAACTCCAACCAGCGCGACGACGAGTGGGGCGGCAGCCGCGAAAACCGCGCGAAATTCCCGCTGGCGGTGCTGGACATTACCCACAAGATGGTGCGCCAGTACGCGGACGACGCGTTTATCATTGGCTACCGTTTCTCTCCGGAAGAGCTGGAAGTCCCGGGCATTCGCTTCGAAGATACCCTGTATCTGCTGGAAAAACTGGCCGCGCGCGGGGTGGATTATCTCCACTTTTCCCTTGGCGCCGCCCTGCGTCCTTCTATCGTCGATACTCAGGACCCGACGCCACTTATCGAAAAATACTGCGCCATGCGCTCAGACACGCTGGCTCAGGTACCGGTGATGGGCGTTGGCGGCGTGGTGAATGCCACGGATGTGAATGAAGCGCTGGATCACGGTTACGACCTGATTGCCGTTGGTCGTGCCACCATCGCCTATCCGGACTGGACCGATCGCATCGCGGCGGGCGAAAGCCTGGAGCTGTTTATGGACAGTACCCGACGCGAAGAACTGAGCATCCCGGAACCGCTGTGGCGCTTCTCGCTGGTGGAAGCGATGATCCGCGACATGAGCATGGGCGAATCTAAATTCAAACCGGGCACCTTTATTGAAAAAGTGCAGGACGATGCTAACGAACTGGTAATTAACGTCAGCCTCGAAACCGACCGCATCGCCGATATCGAACTGGCCTCCGGCCCGAGTGAAGACGTCGAGTTTGTCACCAGCTTCGAAGAGATCCGTACCCGAATTCTTGATGCCAACACTCCGCACGTGGATGCTATCACCGGCGCGACCAGCCAAAGCGAGGCGGTGAAAAAAGCGGTCTCGAAGGCGATGCTGAAATCCAGCAAAGCGCTGGCGGCAGAAGAGGGCGCTGACCCGAATGAGACTAAAAGCGTGGACGTGGTGGTGGTCGGCAGCGGCGGCGCCGGTCTGGCGGCGGCGATTCAGGCGCATGACGAAGGCGCGAGCGTGCTGATCGTTGAGAAAATGCCGACTATTGGCGGGAACACCATTAAAGCCTCTGCCGGGATGAACGCGGCGGAGACCCGCTTCCAGCGCGTGAAGGGCATTCAGGACAGCAAAGAGCTGTTCTACCAGGAAAGCCTGAAAGGCGGTGGCAATAAGAACAACCCTGAACTGCTGCGTCGCTTTGTCGAGAACGCGCCGCAGGCCATCGAATGGCTGGCAACGCGCGGCATTATGCTGAACGACATCACCACCACCGGCGGGATGAGCATCGACCGTACGCACCGTCCGAAAGACGGTTCCGCAGTGGGCGGGTATCTGATCAGCGGCCTGGTGCGTAACGTCAACAAGCGCAACATCGAGGTGATGCTGGATACCTCCGTGAGCGACATCATCTTCGAAAACGGCGAAGTGACCGGCGTGCGTCTGACCACCGAAGAGAACGAAACCCTCACCGTGGCAACCAAAAGCGTGATTGTCGCAACGGGTGGCTTCAGCGCCAACAGCCAGATGGTGGTGAAATACCGTCCGGATCTGGCAGGGTTCGTTACCACTAACCACAAAGGGGCGACCGGGGGCGGTATCGCGCTGCTGGAGCGTATCGGTGCAGGCACAGTGGATATGGGCGAAATTCAGATCCACCCAACCGTTGAGCAGAAAACGTCGTATCTGATTTCCGAATCCATCCGCGGCGGCGGGGCGATTCTGGTAAACCAGCAGGGCAACCGCTTCTATAACGAAATGTCGACCCGCGATAAAGTCTCGGCGTCAATCATCGCGCTGCCGGAGAAATACGCTTACATCGTCTTTGACGAGCATGTTCGCGTCAAAAATAAAGCCGCGGATGAGTACATCGCGAAAGGGTTTGTTACCAGCGCCAGCTCGCCAAAAGCCCTGGCGGAAGCGCTGGGGATGGATCACCACCAGTTCCTGGCAACGCTGGAACGCTACAACGTCTTTGTGGAGAAACAGCACGATGACGACTTTGGACGTACCACCGCGCTGCGTGCGCCAATCAACGAAGGGCCGTTCTACGCCATTCAGATTGCACCAGGGGTTCACCACACCATGGGCGGCGTGACCATCAATACCGATACCTGCGTGCTGGACAGCAACCACAACGTATTGCCGGGAGCGTTTGCTGCGGGTGAGGTTGTCGGGGGCATCCACGGCGGTAACCGCATCGGCGGTAATGCGGTGGCAGATATCATTATTTTTGGTACGCTTGCAGGACATCAGGCGGCTATGCGTTCGAAAACACGGTAAGGCTCCTGTTTCCCCGGCGGCGCGGTGCCTGCCGGGGCTACACCTGAGGACTCATGCAATGCCTGATAGCCATCGCGTTTACAGCTACTCCGCCGTTCTGATGGGCTCGCCCATCCTCCTGAAACTCTTTTCCCATGACGAAGCGCTTGCCTCCCGCGTGTTTCGCCTGATCAAACAGTACGAAGATCTGCTCACCGTTAACCGTGCGCACTCCCAGGTAATGGACATCAACCATGCGGCTGGTCAGCATCCGGTTGCCGTCAGTCGTCCGGTGTTTGAGCTGATCCGCTGCGCGAAAGCGGCAAGCCTGCTTAAAGACAGCGCCTTTAACCTGGCGATCGGCCCGCTGGTGAAATGCTGGAAAATTGGCTTTAAGGGGGACGCTGTACCGCCCGCGGACGAGATCGCCGCCTTGATGGGCATCACGGATCCTGCGGACGTGGTGCTGGATGAAGCCAATAGCAGCGTGTTTCTTACTCGCCAGGGAATGGAGATCGATCTGGGTGCTATTGCTAAAGGCTATATCGCCGACAGGGTGCGGGATCACCTGCATAAAGAGGGCGTTGAACTTGGGCTGATCAACCTTGGCGGCAACGTCCAGACGTTAGGTTCGCCGGAGGGCGGCTGGCGCGTCGGCCTGAAAAAACCGTTCGCCGGTGACGCGCTGATTGGCGCTATGACGGTAGAGAACCGGTCGGTGGTAACGTCAGGCACCTATGAGCGCTATTTCGAGCAGAACGGCAAACGTTATCACCACATACTTGACCCGCGCACCGGCTACCCGCTGGATAACGAACTGGACAGCGTGACGATTATTTCGCCAGACTCTCTCGACGGCGATATCTGGACCACGCTGATCTACGGCATGGGTGTGGAAAAGGGCTGCGCCGCGCTGCGTTCGCGCCCCGATATTGAAGCCATCTTTGTCACCAAAACAAAAGAAGTGGTGATCTCCTCGATGCACCACTTCCGTTTTACCCTTCTGGACGACAGCTACCGAATTACTGGCAGTACTGTTTGAGCAGTCCGACCTGTTCCGGCTGCAAACGGTAGCGATATACCGGTCGGCCGGTAGCGCCGTAATGAATGCTGGTGAACAGGATATTAATTTGCGCCAGCCAGATCAGGTATTTGCGGCAGGAGACGCGGGAAATGTTGACCGCATTCGCCAGATCGTCGGTGGAAAATTCTATCTCCGGATGGCTGTCGATCCACTGGCAAATGGTGCGCAGCGTCTGCGGCGTTAGGCCTTTCGGTAATTTTTTGCTGTCAGCCAGCTCCGGCGCGCCGCCGTGGATCAGCCTGTCGACGTCGGCCTGTTCATAATACTGATGCGATCCCATCAGGCTGCGCTTTGCCTTCCAGCCGTTCAGCGCCTCTTCAAAACGCGGGAACTGGAACGGTTTAATCAGGTAATCCACCACGCCATAGTGCATGGACGTCTGGATTGTTGCGGCGTCGGAGGCCGACGAGATCATGATGACGTCAATCGGGCGGCCCGACGCGCGAATGATGGGCAGCAGATCCAGCCCGTTATCCTGCTGCATATAGACATCCAGCAGCACCAGATCGATCGGCTGGCCTGGGTTGGCGATCAACGCCTCGGCCTGGTTGAGCGTGGAAGCGACGCCGCAGCAGCTAAAACCCTCAACGCGGTTAACATACAGACGGTTGAGGTCGGCTACCATGGCGTCATCATCGACAATTAACACATTTATCACGCGATATTCCTCTCGCTATCCCAGGGGATCTGAACAAAAAATTGGGTAAATACGCCAGGTTCAGACTCGACGGTAATATCTCCGCCCAGATTCTGGATCTGCTGACGCGCAAGGAACAGCCCAACGCCGCGGTTTTCACCTTTTGTTGAGTAGCCCTTTGTAAAAATAGCCTCCAGCCGCTCGGGATCAATACCGGGACCGTCATCGCTGACCTCACCGCTCAGCCAGCCGTTCTGATAATGCAGCAGCAGGCCGATCTCGCCTTCCGGCTGGCCTTCCATCGCATCCAGGGCATTTTCGATTAAATTGCCCAGCACGGTGATCAGCACCGCAACCTGCTCTTCATTGGCGGTGTCAGGAAGCTGACTCTCCTCCGCCAGCGTCAGGGTCACTCCGGCCTCTTTGGCGCGGTTAATTTTACCCAGCAGGAAACCCGCAATGACCGGCGATTTAACTTTGCGCTGTATCGCGCCGATATCCGTCTGATAATTCTGCGCGGTCTGGATGATGTACTCCTCCAGCTTATCGTAGCGCTTCATGTGCAGCAGGCCGAGGATCACGTGCAGCTTGTTCATAAACTCATGCGTATGGGAGCGCAGGGCATCAACATAGTTGACCATGCCATCGATACGCTGCATTAACTGGCTGATTTCGGTCTTATCGCGGAAGGTGCTGATTGCCCCGATCACCTGATTCTGGCTTTTCACGGGGACCATGTTGCACAGCAGTAGCCGTCCGTTACAGCCGATCTCCTGATCCTGGCGAGCAATGCCGGTTTTCGCCACTTCCCGCAGGCTGGCCAGCAGTGGTTCGCCGCTGCTCTCGGAGTGCTCACCCGAGCTCAGGAGCAAAATCTCTCTGGCGGTGTGGTTAATCATCGTCACGCGCCCGTGCATATCCACGGCCATCACGCCTTCGCGCAGGGACTGCAACATGGCCTGGCGCTGCTCAAAGAGGGCTGAGATCTCGTAAGGCTCCAGCCCGAAGAGGATACGCTTCAGCACCCGGACCAGACCCCATATCGCCACCGAGCTCATCAGAACGCTGAATAAGATGGTCCACACGGCGTTGAGCCGCCCGCGGGCAATCTGATCTTCAACTTTATTCAGCGAAATGCCCACCACCACCACGCCGATCTGGTCGTGCTGGTCGTCATACACGGGGGTAAAGACGCGCAGCGCTTCCGCGAGCGCGCCGCGGTTAACGGAGACATTCTCTTTCCCTTCCAGGGCGGGCGTCAGATCGTCGCCAATAAAGTGCAAACCTAACAGCGCTTCATTTGGATGGGAATAACGGATCCCCCGCAGGTCGGTGACCACGGTAAATAGCAGGTCGTTGCGCTTCGTCACCGCCTCGGCAATCGGCTGGATGATGCCAGCCTGCGGCGATTCCATCAGGCCACGCTTGATCTCCGGGCTGTCGGCCAGCGTCCGGGCGATACCCAGCGCGGTATCTTTCACGTCATCGCGCGTGGCGCGGGTGATCTGCACAGAGTAGAGCGCGAAGACCACCAGCAGCACCGAGCCGATAATCGCGCACACCATCAGCGTAACCAGCGTATTCAGCTTCATAGGGCGCTTGCGCGTCGGGGGGAAAGGCTGCAAATCGCTCATTAACACTCCGCGATGAAAAAGAAAGGGCTAATTATCGCTGATGACGGGCGTTTCATAAAGCCATGTAAAGAGAGGCGTTTCGTGAGCCTCCTCTCAGGTGACCTATATAAAACACTTTATAGTGTGTGGGTACTCATAATAAGGAGGCAGTTTATGAGCATTATGCTTACCGGTACGGCCAGGGAAAGACGGCACGCCAGCACGATGAACATCGACAGATTATCGACGCTGGATATGCTTAACGTCATACACCAGGATGACGCGCAAATCTCTTCTGCACTTACCCCACACTTAAGTATGCTGGCCCGCGTGGTGGATAACGCGGCGGCGACGCTTAGCCACGGCGGACGTCTGGTGCTGACCGGCGCGGGCGCGTCCGGACGCATGGCTGAGCAGGCGGCAGAAGCGTTTGCGCCGGGCAAACACCCCGTCATTGCGTTAACAGCAGGTGATAACGCCGGAAGCTACGCGCGCGGCGTTGCCGACCTTCAGACGATAGAATTTGGCGAGCATGACATGATGCTGGCGCTGTCCGTCAGCGGCAAAACGCCATGGGTTTGGGGCGCGATGCGTCATGCGTGGTCTCTGGGCTCAACGGTTGCGCTCATTACTGAGGATGCGCAAAGTGAAGCGGCGCAGCTGGCGAGTATGGTCATTGCTCCCGATCTGGGCGCGGATGTGGTGGCCGGGTATACCAACGCTAAAGCAGGCATTGCGCAAAGCATGATCCTGCATATGATCACCACCGGTCTGGCGGTACGGACAGGACGGGTGTACAGCAACCTGCGCGTTGATCTGGAGGCAAGCAACACCAGATGGGCCGAACGACAAATTGCCATTGTGATGGAAGCGGGGGGATGTAGCCGGGCGCAGGCGAAGGCCGCGCTGGAAAGCTGTAACCACCAGTGCAAAACGGCGGTACTGATGGTGCTGACGGGTCTGAATGCCTGGAAAGCGCATGAATTGCTGGCGCAGAATAACGGGTTTGTTCGCCTGGCCTTGCAGGAAGCGCCATAACATTTCAGCGTCAAATAAAAAAGCCCGCGTTGCGGGCTTTGCTATTTATGGGGATCAGAACTGGTAGATCATACCGATGCCAACGATGTCATCGGTAGCAATACCGTTGTCATTGTAGAAGGCATCATCTTCGTCCAGCAGGTTGATTTTATAATCAACGTAGGTGGAGAAGTTCTTGTTGAAGCTGTAGGTCATGCCCACGTCGATATAGTTAACCAGATCCTGGTCTACATAGTCATAACCATTGCCTGGATGATAATCGTTACCACCCAAATCGATGCCTTTAGAATAGACCCACGCCAGGGATGGACGCAGACCGAAGTCAAACTGGTACTGTGCTACGGCTTCAAAGTTCTGGGTTTTGTTGGCGATGCCATCGTTGCCGTACGGAGTCATGTTACGGGTTTCCGCATACATCATGGCCAGGTAGACATCATTAGCATCGTATTTAGCGCCGATTGTCCACGCTTCCGCACGTTCACCGCCAGCATATTTGCTGAAGCGGTTATAGGTGCCAGCGCCGTAAGCGACCTGGTCGTTAGTACGGTCAGAGGAAGAATAAGCCGCACCCAGCGTCAGGCCGAAATCGAAGTCATAGGTGGTAGACATACCGAAGCCGTCGCCGTTCTGGAAACGAACATCATCATGACCGTTTTTGGTGCCTTCCTGATTTTCGTTTGCGTTAGCACCTTCGTTAGCACCCTGGTATTGCAGCGCAAAGTTCAGGCCGTCGACCAGACCGAAGAAGTCATTATTACGGTAGGTCGCCACACCGTTAGTACGGCCAACCATATAGTTGTCGGTCCAGGTATAGGAGTCGCCACCAAATACCGGCAGCATATCTGTCCAGGCTTCAACGTCATACACGACGCCGTAATTACGGCCATAATCGAATGAGCCATATTCGCCGTATTTCAGGCCAGCAAAGGCCAGACGGTTAAAAGAGGTGTCGCCTGCGCCTTCGGTATCGTTAGCGTAGGTTTTATATTCCCACTGGCCGTAACCTGTCAGGTCGTTCGTGATCTGCGTTTCGCCTTTGAAACCCACCTGTACATAGGTTTCATCGCCGTCGTCGCCTGGGTTGTCGGAGAAGGTATGACGCGCATCAACCTTACCGTACAGGTCAACTTTGTTGCCGTTTTTGTTATACATTTCCGCTGCATTTGCTGCGCCAGCCATTAATAACGCGGGTACGAGAATTGCCAGAACTTTTCTTTTCATTATATATTCCCTTTAAATATAAATTGTCTGAATATATGTAATTACCCTCCGTAACTACATGGCTGATACTATTCTATGGATTATTATTTAGGTTCAAAAATAAATGTAATTAAACTGGTAAAAATATTACAAAATATTTCTTTTTATCTCTTTATTTTTCATGTGAATTAATTAATTGAAAATATAGCGGGTAATTATTATTAAGTATTTCGTAATTCTATTTATTAAAGATTTTGATTCGGATGTATTATAATTCACTCTCTTTTGAGCAACAGGATGGGATGATGGAACTTGCGCAGTGGCAGCACCGTTATGAGCGCTGGCTCGACGAAAATCATTTTACTGATGATGCGGCGCACGATATCGCCCATTTTCGCCGCGTCTGGATGACGGCGCAGGGTATTATGGCTGACGAGGATAGCGATCCGCTGGTTGTGTTGACCGCATGCTACTTCCATGACATTGTCAGCCTGCCGAAAAATCACCCGGAACGTAGCCACTCCTCGCGGCTGGCAGCGCGAAAAACGCGCGAGATCCTCAGTCGCGACTTTCCTGATTTTCCGCCGGATCGTTATGCAGCCGTTGAGCATGCTATTGAAGCGCACAGCTTCAGTGCCGGTATCGCGCCGCAAAGCCTGGAGGCCGAAATTGTGCAGGATGCCGACCGGCTGGAGGCGTTAGGCGCTATCGGCCTGGCGCGCGTCTTTGCCGTCTCCGGTGCGCTGGGCGCCGCGCTGTTTGATGCCGACGACCCGTTCGCCGGAACACGAGCGCTGGATGATAAAGCCTTCGCGCTCGACCACTTTCAGACCAAACTCCTGCGCCTGCCGGACACTATGCAAACCGCGCGGGGGCGCAAACTTGCGCGTCACAATGCCGATTTTCTGATCCAGTTTATGGCGAAGCTGAGTGCCGAATTACAGGGCGATTACCTCGGAACCGACAGCCAGATATTGACCCATTTCCGTCGCAGTGTGCGATCCTGAACTGTGGTACTCTGTTTTCTGTCTTTATTGTCCGGTTAAGAGAATGCAGGAAAATCGATCAGTGACTGTGCCCGCGCCTGAGCGGGTTGAGAAATCAACGGCAGCCGTGCAGGCACTCCTGCGTCAGCTGCTGGAAATGTATGATGCTAAAACGCTGGCAAACCAGCTGGTGGCCCATGGCGAGAGTCACTGGAGCCCGGCGATACTCAAGCGGTTGCTGATAAGCGACAGGGCAGGGCACCGCCTGAGCGACGGCGAGTTCCGTTATCTGCGCAACCTGCTGCCGCGTCCTCCTGCTGCGCATCCGAATTATGCCTTTCGATTTATCGATCTCTTTGCCGGTATCGGCGGCATTCGCCATGGCTTTGAAGCTATTGGCGGGCAGTGTGTGTTCACCAGTGAATGGAATAAACATGCCGTCCGTACCTATAAAGCCAACTGGTATTGCGACCCCGACGCGCACCAGTTCAACGCGGATATTCGTGATGTCACGCTGAGCCACAAAACTGGCGTCAGCGATGAAGAGGCCGCCGAACACATTCGCAATACCATTCCGGCGCACGATGTGCTGCTGGCAGGCTTTCCGTGTCAGCCGTTCTCGCTGGCTGGCGTGTCGAAAAAGAACGCGCTGGGACGCGCACACGGCTTTGCCTGTGATACGCAGGGCACACTGTTTTTTGACGTTGCCCGGATTATTGATGCCCGCCGCCCGGCAATTTTTGTGCTGGAGAACGTCAAGAATTTAAAGAGTCATGACGGCGGCAAAACCTTCCGCATTATCATGCAAACGCTGGATGAACTGGGTTACGACGTGGCGGATGCAGAGGATATGGGGCCGGACGATCCGAAAATTATCGACGGTAAACACTTCCTGCCACAGCACCGCGAACGTATTGTGCTGGTGGGCTTCCGCCGCGATCTCAACCTGAAAGGCGATTTTACGCTGCGTGATTTGCCTTCGCTGTATCCGGCGCGCCGCCCGACGGTAGCCGATCTGCTGGAGCCGGCCGTCGATGCAAAATTCATTCTGACCCCGGTGCTGTGGAAATACCTCTATCGCTATGCCAAAAAGCATCAGGCCAAAGGCAATGGCTTTGGGTTTGGCATGGTCAATCCGCTTAATCCTGACAGCGTGACGCGTACGCTGTCGGCGCGCTATTACAAAGATGGCGCGGAAATTCTTATCGATCGGGGCTGGGATAAGGCGCTGGGCGAAAAAGATTTCGACGATCCACAGAACCAACAGCACCGACCGCGGCGCTTAACGCCGCGCGAGTGCGCTCGCTTAATGGGCTTTGAGACGCCGCAGGGCTACAGTTTTCGCATCCCCGTGTCGGACACCCAGGCCTATCGTCAGTTTGGCAACTCGGTGGTAGTGCCCGCCTTTGCCGCCGTCGCAAAACTGCTGGCCTCACGTATCAGCAAGGCCGTTCAGCTTCGTCAGAGTGAGGCCGTCAATGGCGGACGTTCACAATAAGGCCACGCGCAGTAAAAACATGCGTGCCATCGGCACGCGTGATACCGCGATCGAAAAACGGATCGCGGGCCTCCTGACCGCCGTCGGGTTTGAATTCAGGGTTCAGGATGCCACGCTTGCCGGGCGTCCTGATTTCGTCATCGACGCGTACCAGTGCATCATCTTTACCCACGGCTGTTTCTGGCATCATCATGACTGCTATCTGTTTAAAGTCCCGGCGACACGCACCGACTTCTGGCTGGACAAAATTGGCAGGAACGTCGAGCGTGATAAACGCGATGTTTCGCAGCTTTACGCTCAGGGCTGGCGGGTGATGATTGTCTGGGAGTGCGCGCTGCGCGGAAGAATGAAGCTGAATGACGTGGAACTGACGGAGCGGCTGGAAGAGTGGATCTGCGGCGGCGGTCAGGCCGCGCAGATCGATACCCAGGGCATTCACCCGATCACGGTTTCTCCACCTCACACGTCGTAACAATCGGTTTCGCGGGCAGCAAATATTTACCCAGCGTGACCAGCACCACGGCAAAGACAATCACGCCCAGCGCCAGCCATTCAATCGTCGACAGCACTTCGCCCGCAAAACCGGTACCCAGCAGCACGGCCACCACCGGGTTAACGTAGGCGTAGCTGGTGGCAACCGCCGGTGAGACGTTGCGGATCAGGTACATATAGGCGTTAATGGCGATAATGGAGCCAAACAGCGCCAGATACCCGACGGCCAGGAAACCTGAAAGGTCTGGCATCGCCGTCAGTTTTTCACCCGTCAACGCGGAGGCCATCAGCAGCACAATGCCTGCCGCGAGCATCTCAATGGCACCCGCCATCATCCCGGAAGGCAGCTCGATGCGGGAACCGTAGACCGAGCCGAAGGCCCAGCTCATGGAGCCGATCATGATCAGAACGGCAGCCCAGGGGTTCCCGCTCAGGTTACCGCCGCTGTTCAGCAGGATGATACCCACAAGCCCAATCGCGATGCCCAGCCATTCGAGCTTACGGGTGCGGATCCCGAAGAGACGACTAAAGCAGAGCGTAAACAGCGGCACGGTCGCGACGACCACGGCGGCGATGCCCGACGGTACGTTCTGGTGCTCGGCGACGGTTACCGCGCCATTGCCCACCGCCAGCAGCAGCAGGCCAATCAGGGCGGCGTTAAGCAAGGGACGCAGCGGCGGTAGCCTGTGGCCGCGCAGCAATAAAAATGCCATCAGCAGCACGCCGGCCGTAAGGAAACGAATACCGGCCATCATCAGCGGGGGCCAGCTTTCCACGCCTATACGAATGACAAAATAGGTGGATCCCCAGATGATATAAAGAGAAAAGAGTGCTCCAATGAGCGGTAATAAATGCCGAAAACGCATAGTCCCTCACGACGAAATAAAAAGTTCGCTCATAGTTAACGCCAAAACTATCGGGCTGGCGAGTGCTTTAATTGTGTAGTTAATGTGAAATTTTTGTTGACGTGAGGTGCCTGTTTCCGGGCGGTGAGTTTTGTTCCATACTATTCACTTAATTAGCAAAAAAAGAAGGATAGAGATTTTGGCAGGAAGTAGCTTATTAACATTGCTGGATGATATCGCCACCTTGCTGGATGACATTTCGGTTATGGGAAAACTGGCGGCGAAAAAAACCGCCGGGGTACTGGGAGATGATTTGTCGTTGAACGCGCAGCAGGTCAGCGGCGTGCGGGCGAACCGTGAGTTGCCGGTGGTGTGGGGCGTAGCGAAAGGGTCCTTTATTAACAAGGTGATCCTCGTTCCGCTGGCGTTGCTGATTAGCGCCTTTATACCCTGGGCCATTACGCCCCTGCTGATGATTGGCGGGGCGTTCCTGTGCTTCGAGGGTGCCGAAAAAGTGTTGCATATGTTCGCTGCACGCAAAGAGAAAGACACCCCGGAAATGCGCCAGCAGCGTCTGGAAGCGCTGGCCGCGCAGGATCCAAAAACGTTCGAGCGCGATAAGGTCAAAGGCGCGATCCGTACTGACTTCATCCTCTCGGCCGAAATTGTGGCGATTACGCTGGGGATCGTCTCAGAGGCCCCTCTGATGAACCAGGTGCTGATCCTGTCCGGCATTGCGATCCTCGTGACGATAGGGGTTTATGGTCTGGTCGGGCTGATCGTCAAGCTGGACGATATCGGCTTCTGGCTGGAAAAAAAATCCAGCGCAATTGCGCGCGGCATCGGGAAAAGCCTGCTGGTGGTAGCGCCGTGGCTGATGAAAACCTTATCGGTGGTGGGAACCCTGGCAATGTTCCTGGTCGGCGGTGGAATTATCGTGCACGGTGTTGCTTCGCTGCATCACATGATTGAACATTTTGCGTCAGGCCAGGGAGCGGTAGTCGCTGCGATCCTGCCCACACTGCTTAACCTCGTGCTGGGCTTTATCGTCGGTCTGATTGTGGTAGCCGTTGTTAAGCTGGTTGAAAAAGTACGCGGGAAATCGCATTAATTATTGCTGACCCCGGGTGCAAAAAGACTATTCCTCGTCTAAATTGAAAACGTTTCACCCTGATACAGGAGGCAGGTATGGTCTTTTTGATCAGTGATGAAGTTAAGCCTAAAAATGGTGGTCCAGGCATGATCGTCACCGGGTATTCCAGCGGAATGGTGGAGTGTCGGTGGCATGATGGATACGGCATTAAGCGGGAGGCTTTTCGTGAAGACGAGCTTCAGCCTGCTAATAAAAGGCAAAAACGCGACAAGGCTTAATCACACAACGCCCGGCCTTGCCGGGCGTTTTTACTGGCAGAAGACTTATCATATCGGATGGTGAGCGACAATCAGGGAGTGTGTGTGCAGCACGATACCTTTGTTGTAAAACAATCTTTTTTGCAGTGGCTGCATAAGCGTAGCAATCCCCGTTTGATTGTTAACCTCTGTTTTATCGTTGTCCTGATTTTTTCCACTCTCCTGACCTGGCGCGAAGTTGTGGTACTGGAAGATGCTTATATCTCCAGCCAGCGTAACCATCTGGAAACGGTTGCCAGTGCGCTGGACAGACAGCTTCAGTTCAGCGTCGATAAAATGCTGTTTTTTCGCCACAGCATGCATGATGCGCTGGAAACGCCGCTGGCGTTTGGCGCGCTGCATGATGCGGTAAAGCGTTTTGCGCATTTGCGCACGTCTCCCACCTGGCAAATTGCGGTTGATAAACGGCGCACATTACCGATCAACGGTGTTTCGGATGCCTTCGTTGAAAAGACCACTCTTCTGAACCGTGATGATGAGTACCTTGATAATGAATTGTCCGCGGCGCTTGAAGTGGGGTATTTACTGCGTCTGGCATCCAGCCCTTCCCGCAACGAAGAGCGCGTGATTTATGTCTCTCGCGCCGGATTCTTTCTGGAAACGGATACGCCGGGAAATTCCAGCGATATCGTGCAGCGCTATTATCATCTGGTCACTCAGCCCTGGTTTACCCAACAGTCCGAGCGTGAAAACCGTGCGCGTGCCGTGCGCTGGTTTATCTCGCCGCCTTCCTCCTTTGTGGGCAAAAAGCCGCTGATTACCGCCAGCGTGCCGGTTTATTACCATCACGTCTGGTATGGCGTGGTGGCGATGGATTTCACCTTTGCCACCCTGCGTCGCCTGCTGGTGGAAGCCGTGGGCGATAACCCGGAAGGGGAATACCAGCTGTATGACAGCCGGCTTACCCTGCTTGCGACATCTGAGTCACCTGCTGTGGACGTTAATCATTTTGACGCGCGCGAATTAGCTCAGATAGCGCACGCGATAGAATCGGATTCCGAAGGCGGCATTCGTCTGGGGAGTCGTTTTGTCAGCTGGGAGCGTCTTGACCATTTTGATGGCGTCATCCTGCGCGTGCACACCCTGGATGAAGGGGTGCGCGGCGATTTCGGTAGCATCAGCATTGTGCTGGCATTGCTTTGGGCGCTGTTCACCGCGATGCTGCTCATCTCATGGCTGGTGATCCGGCGCATGGTCAGTAATATGTATTCGATGCAGAACTCGCTGCAATGGCAGGCCTGGCATGACCCTCTGACCCGGCTGAATAATCGTGGATCGCTGTTTGATCAGGCGAAAATACTGGCGAAGCAGTGTGAACAGCAGTCGCTGCCTTTCTCGGTCATTCAGATCGATCTTGACTGCTTCAAGAGTATCAATGATCGGTTCGGGCATCAGGCGGGTGATAAGGTGTTGTCCCATGCCGCGGGGCTGATTGCCAGCACCCTTCGTGATAAAGATATTGCCGGACGCGTCGGGGGGGAAGAGTTCTGTGTGGTGCTGCCCGGCATGACGCTTGAAGAGGCGGCGGAAGTCGCAGAGCAGATCCGCGAGCGTATCGACAGCAAAGAGATTCTGATTAAGAAAAGTACCACCCTGCGCGTGAGTGCGTCGTTTGGCGTCTCTGGTGCGCAGGAGAAGGGCAATTATCACTTCGAAAATCTGCAATCCACCGCCGATGCGCGTCTGTATGAGGCGAAACAGCGCGGGCGTAACCGGGTCATCTGGCAAGATCACCTCAAAAAGTAATCAAGTCCCTCGCACCAGCCGGTCGGCCCGGTGTGCTGAGTGTGATAAACCCGGGCTGGATCGTTGTTTATAAGGCTGACACCCTCCCGGTTGAAGCCTTTCACCACCACGGCGAAGCCTACGCTGTCCAGCAGCGGGGCATCATTGGGCCCGTCGCCCAGGCCCAGCGTCGTCGGTTCGTAGCCCTCGTGCAGGCGATACTGGTCCACAAGCCAGTGAACCGCCACGTCTTTGCCGCAGCAGGTGTCCAGAATATGCCAGAAGCGTGCACCCTGGACGATCTTCAGCCGCTGCCGGGCGAGTTCGGCGGCAAAGTATCTCATTTGTTCATCACTGTCACGCCAGATCAGCGTCACGGAAGCCTCGTGCTTGCGCGCAAGCACCGAACGGGGACGGCTCAGCCCGGTCCATTCGGAGACTACGTGCTCGTCCACATCATCGAAGGTGGTGAATTTCAGATGCATCTCCTGGCGTACCCGGGCAATACACTGCCGGATATCGTCATGCTTCTTTTCTGAGATGAACCGTGCGGCGTTTTCCCACCGTACGTCAGGCTGGATCACCGCGCCGTTTTCCGCAATGTAGGGCAGCCCGCCAAGCCCCAGTTCCTGCTGGATGTCATCCATCTCGGAAGCGGTTTTGCTGCTGCACAGAATGACCGGTATCTGTTCATCCATTAATTTTTCCAGCCACGGGGCCGCAGGCTGCCAGTCAAGGGTGTGAAAATCCAACAGCGTGCCGTCGAGGTCGGTAAAGACAAGAAGAGTCTCCTCAAGCGAAGGCATAATGTCTCCCGGATGATGATTTTTCCTAAGAAAAATCTTAAAAAAAATAGGCATTGAAGCGCCGTTTAAGTGGAAACGATCCCGACAAACCCACACGCGGCGCAGGTTTATACTCATAACCAAAATTCACATGTATAAAATATAATATTCGCTAAGAGAATATATGCTTGTAAGACAATTCTGTTGGGGATAATGTCTTACCTGCATCAGATTTCCTGGTGTAACGAATTTACAAGTGCTTCTTGCATAAGCAAGTTTGATCCCGGTCATCCCCATGACCGGGATTTTTTTCGTCTTAGCGGTTCGTCTCCGAGACGCTAAAGTCATGGATATCCAGCTCGAATGCTTCAGCCAGTTCACGGTAGGTATGGTAATCCCGACCATTGACCACGACACGATCTGAATTATCCTCCGCGCGATGAACTTCGGACTCACTAATTTCATTGATGGCGGCAAGCAGGGCATCGACATCCACTTCAACCTCACGCTTAATGGTGTCGCTGTACTCTTTGTCAGTCTTCATGGCGGGCTCCTCATTTAACCGTCTCAACAGCTAAGTATAGACCGCACACAAAAACGCCATTCGCGCCAGGCGGCGATGCCAGACAATGTAATTTGTTCTACACTGGCTCAAAACCACAGGAGGAATGTATGAAGGTCAACGATCGGGTAACCGTCAAAACGGACGGTGGGCCGCGCCGCCCGGGCGTGGTTCTGGCAATAGAAGAGTTTAATGAAGGCACAATGTATCTGGTGTCGCTGGAAGATTACCCGCTCGGCATCTGGTTCTTCAACGAACTGGGGCACCCGGATGGGATCTTTGTGGAAACGGCGGAATAGGGCGGCGTCGGGGGCGTCTTCTCCCCGGCTCCGGCTGCTTAAAAGCAAAATCTCTGGCCAGGCCAGAGATCAAGGTAGGGTACAACATGGCCGTGCAAATTAGCGCATATTAACGAAAATCCCATTCGTCACATTATCTGTCAGGCGTACGACATGGTATATCACTTGCTTATTATGCGTTTTAATTTTCCTTTTAATATTTCCTTTGTGTGACGATACTGTTTTTGCCTTGATATTCATCTGGTCTGAGATCTGAATTGTCCCTTGTCCAGCCATCCACATTCTTAGCATACTTGATTCAGTTCTGCTTAATGATAGGGTGGGTAAGTTAATCGCCCCTACATTCTTAACTTCTTTATTCAAATAATCGCCCAGAATGTCATCAAGTGACTCTGGTTTAATCGATTTCGAGCTGATTAATAAGTTTTTACGCACCAACAAATACTCATCGAAATGAATATTGGCGATCGCCATAAAAACAATAAACAGGGTCTTAGGATGCTGATTAATGATCTGCTTAATGTGCTGACTGTTAGCGGGGTCGTGAATGAAACAGTCCTCATTAATAAACACCACGCCGGGCTTGTGGGCGTCACAAGCGGCTGCGAGTTCTTCAACGGTGTGTGCATCGTTGATGTCTCTCTTTCTAACCCCTCTGCTTGCTAAGTACCCGGTTAACCCTAGCCGGGTGTAGCTGCATAAATCCATAATGATCGTTGACATGGCATACCCTCACTCAATGCGTAACGATAATTCACCACCTGCCTGAGAGCTCATAAACAGCCATACGGGATGGAAAAAATCTAATAAAACCTGTGAGCATGACAAAGACTTTCAGGCGAACTCACTATCCCGTAAAGTTACGTATAATTTGCCAGGAATCATCTTAAAGTAAAGTAAATATTAAGTATTGTGAGGTGCTTAGAAACATTTAAACCGCGTCAGATATATCCTGGTAGATGTTTTTCGAGATTATTTTTAGGAATATCCTCAGAAAGACATTGCAAACATTGCGGGTTATTATTTGCGTGGAAGTTCGCTAACAATATCCGCTAACAGATTGAATATCTCACTGAATAAATGTTCGCAGAAGGGGGCGATAAGTGGCATCAATAATGACATTAATAAAAGGCCAACCGTCAACGTCACCGGAAAGCCGATGACGAATACCGACAGCTGCGGAGCCATTCGGTTGAGTAAACCTAATGCGAGGTTAACGGTGAGCAGCAGGGTAATGATCGGCAGCGCCAGCATCAGCCCGTTGAGGAAGATCAGCCCGGCAGCCCTCACCAGCGCCAGAAACGCGTTGCTGTTGACCGGGTTGTCGCCAATCGGCAGCGTGTGGAAGGTGTCCACCAGCATCGAGATGAGCCACAGGTGGCCGTTGAACGAGAGAAACAACAGCATCGCCAGCAGGTCGATAATACGCGCCAGCACGGGCATATTCAGGTGGCTGCCCGGGTCAACGAACGTCGCGAAAGACAGGCCCATTTGCAAACCGATAAGTTCACCCGCCGTTCGTACCGCGGCGAAGGCGAGCTGCATCGTGAACCCGACCGCCACGCCAATCATCACCTGTTGCAGGGCAATCCAGACGGCGTTCGGGGAAAAAATCGGAATATCCACCGCCGGCAGGGAAGGGGCAACGATAATCGTGATAACCATGCCCAGCCCAATTTTGACGCGTTTAGGCACCGACTTTTCACTGAGTATGGGGGCGGTGGAGATCAGCGCCATGATGCGCAGCATCGGCCAGAAATAGATCCCGAGCCACTGAACAAACTGATCGCTGGTGAAATGCAGCATCGTCCGTCAGCCGATGATGTAAGGCAGATTGGTGAACAGGTTGCGCATATAGTCCAGCAGCAAATTGAGCATCCATGGCCCGGCAACGATAATCGCCACGAAGACGGCAATGATCTTCGGGATGAACGACAGGGTCATTTCGTTAATCTGCGTGGCGGCCTGGAGAATACTGATAATCAGACCGGTGACTAGCGCAACCAGCAGCAGGGGCGCGGCGACGGCAATCGCGACTTTCATCGCCTCCGTGCCCATCATCATGACCGACTCAGGCGTCATTGCGCGCTCCTCAACTGTAGAAACTCTGCGCCAGCGAGCTGACCAGCAGCTGCCAGCCGTCGACCAGCACGAACAGCATGATCTTAAAGGGCAGGGCAATGGTCGCGGGCGGAACCATCATCATCCCGAGCGCCATCAGGACGCTGGCGATCACCAGGTCAATAATCAGGAACGGAATGAAAATGGTGAAGCCAATCTGGAACGCGGTTTTCAGCTCGCTGGTGACATACGCTGGCAGCAGGATGCGCATCGGCACCGCTTCCGGTCCCTGTAACTCGCCCGTGTTAGCGAGACGGGCAAACAGGGCCAAATCCGCTTCGCGCGTCTGGCGAAGCATAAATTCACGTAATGGCTGAGCCCCCTTTTCCAGGGCAACCTGCATGGAAATTTTATCTTCGCTGAACGGCTGGTACGCCTCGGTGTAAATCTTGTCGATAACCGGCGACATAATGAAAAAGGTCAGGAACAGGGCTAAACCCAGCAGCACCTGATTGGGCGGTGCGGACGGTGTGCCGAGCGCATTTCGCAGCAGACCAAACACAATGATGATGCGGGTGAAGCTGGTCATCATCAGCAGGATAGCCGGGATAAAGGTCAGCGAGGTGATGAACACCAGCGTCTGCACGGACAGGGACCAGCTTTGTCCCCCGTTCGCCAGCGGCGTGGAAACCAGCCCCGGCAGTTGCGCATACACAGAGGGCGCGAACAGGCCCAGGCCTGCCAGCGTAAGGAATAACAAACGGCGCATCAGGATCTCCCGGGACGCTTGAGCAAACTCTTCATAACGGACTGGAAATCCGCAGGGGCCTGGGCGTTAGCCTCCACCGTGGCAGGCGCAGGGGGCAGCGTGTGAAGAACGTTAATGCTGGAGGCGGTCACGCCCAGCACCAGTCGCGCATCTTCCACCTCCACAATGACCACGCGTTCGCGCGGTCCTAGCGGGGTGCTGGCGCTGACCTTCAACCCGCGGGTACCGGCCGTTTTCCCCGCCAGACCGAAACGCTTTGCCAGCCAGGCGGCGATAAGGATAAAGGCAATAATACCGAACAGCGCGCCGCTCACCTGGAGCAGAGGTGAGCCGGGTACGGCGGAGGGCGCGGACAGTGTTGCCTGGGTTTTCATACTTAACGGCTCAGACGACGCATACGTTCGGAAGGGGTAATGATGTCGGTGATACGTACGCCGTATTTATCGGCCACCACCACCACTTCGCCTTGTGCAATCAGGTAGCCGTTGATCAGAATATCCAGCGGCTCACCCGCTAAACCGTCAAGCGCCACCACGGAACCCTGCGTCAGGCGCAGCAGCTCTTTAATGGTCATGCGGGTGCGACCCAGCTCAACGGTGAGCTTGACCGGAATGTCCATAATCAGGTCGATGTCCTGCAACGTGCCGCTGACGTCGCCGCCGCCTAACTGCTGAAAGACCGCGTCTGCCGCGCTTTTCGTCGGCGTTGTTTTCTGCTCGTTTAACGCGTCAGCCCACAGATCGTCCAGTGCTCCGCTGTTTTCATCGGACGGATTGTTCATGTCACTCATTTGGGCTGTTCCTCATTCAGCGAATTCAAAATCGGGTTGATCAAGTGCTCAACGCGTAACGCATACTGGCCGTTAATCGTGCCGTACTGGCTTGTCAGCACGGGTACGCCATCCACATGGGCAATAATGCGGTCGGGTTTATCTATCGGCAAAACGTCGCCGGGTTGTAATTTCAGGATCTGCGATAACCGCATGGAGATGTCGGCAAAGTTGGCTACCAGCTCCAGCTGCGAGTGCTGCACCTGACGCACCAGGTTCTCACGCCAGTTCTGATCTTCGTGACGTGAGTTCTCCAGCGGCGGGTTCACCAGCAGTTCGCGCAGCGGTTCAATCATGCTGAACGGCAGGCAGATGTTGAACTCGCCCGTCAGGTTGCCGATCTCGACGTGGAACGGGGTATTCACGACGATGTCATTCGGGGAGGTGGTGATGTTGGTAAATTTCACCTGCATCTCGGAACGCACGTACTCCACTTCCAGCGGGTTAATCGCTTTCCACGCGTCGCTGTAGGATTCCAGCGCCAGCTTCAGCATGCGGTTAATCACGCGCTGTTCGGTATGGGTAAACTCGCGGCCTTCCACTTTGGTCGGGAAACGGCCATCGCCACCGAACAGGTTGTCCACTGCGATGAACACCAGGCTTGGCGAGAACACCACCAGGCCGGTACCGCGCAGCGGTTTCAGATGGATCAGGTTAAGGTTGGTTGGCACCGGCAGGTTGCGGGCAAACTCATGATACGGCTGAATGCGGATGGCACCGACGGTGATATCCGGGCTACGACGCAGCAGGTTAAACAGCCCCATACGGAACTGACGTGCGAAACGTTCGTTGATGATCTCCAGCGCCTGTAAACGCTCGCGCACCACGCGACGCTGGGTATTGGGATCGTAGGGACGAATATTATCGTCGCCGGTCAGACCCGGTTTCGGTTCGTCACTCTTATCGCTGTCGCCGTTGAGCAGCGCATCGATTTCTGCCTGAGAAAGAATACTGTCGCCCATGTCGTTACCGCAGAATGAAGGCTGTATACAGAACGTCAGTGACTTCCTGCTTAGGTTGGCCGTTTACCAGCGGGGTCGCCAGCGTCTGTTTGATGGCATCGACCAGCTTTTGCTTGCCCACATCGGTGGCGAGCGCGGAGGCATCCTGACGAGAAAACAGCAGCAGCAGACGGCTACGCACTTCTGGCAGGTAGTCGTTCAGACGTGCACGGGTCGCTTCATCTTTCAGACGCAGCGTAATACCCACGTAAAGCACGCGATCCGCATCGCCCAGGTTCACGGTGAACGTATCCAGCGGGTAGAAGACCGGCGCCGGTGGAGGCGGCGCTTCAGCTTTGGCGGCCGCGCTGGAGGGTTCCTGCTGCATACGCCAGTAACTGTAGCCTGCGGTGGCGCAGGCCGCGAGGGTAATCAACACCAGCAGCGGGATCCAGATGGAACGCTTGCTTTTTTTGGTGATAGCGGAGTCTGTCATCTGATACGAGCTTCCTGTTTCGGTACAGCTTAATACGGTGATTATCCCGTGTCCGGCTTAGGTCAAAGCGTGGAAAAGACGGGGATAATCACGTTACCTCTGGCGTTTAGGCAAAGATGTCTACGGCACGGCTGCCGCGCGCGGCGGATTGCAGGGCGGCAGGGGCAGGCAATAACTCTTCACTCTCATCGTTAAACCCGCCATGCTGGCCGGAACGCGAAGCGTGCTGTTGCTGCCCGGATGAGGACTGCTGCTGCCCGGCAAAGCCCTCGCTGCTGACGCTGCTTTGGGAAAGCTGAATGCCGTTTTCCGCAAGCTGCGTGCGCAGGATCGGCAGGGCCGCTTCCAGCGCCGCGCGAACGTGGCTGTGGGGCGAAACCATCTGCAACTGTGCCTGGTTGTCATCCAGCTTAAGCGAAATTTGCACCTGACCCAGATCTTCCGGGTGCAGACGCAGCTCTGCGGTCTGCTGTCCCTGTCTGGTGAACAGGGTGATGTGCTGGCTCAGATTCTGCTGCCATTCGTGCGTGCCCAGCGGCTGGCTTAACACCGGCGCTGTCGCAACGGTAGCGGCAGGCTGTGAAGGCGCCAGGTGACTGACGATCGGGGCCAGCGTCGCGGTTGGGCTGGCGGCAGGCGACGCCGCGCTCGCTACGTCCTGCTTCTCCGCGACGGCGGCGACGGCTGGCGTAACGGCTGCCGTGGCGGGCAGCGAGGTGTCGCTGTCCTGTACCGGCATTTTTTCCTGACCCGTTAACGCATGGCTAAGCGGCTGATGCTGGCCGTTATCCGTCTGGGCTAGCGCAGAGGGGAGGGTGGCACGGGGAGCGATCTCCCCGGTGCTCGCAGGCTGCGTCGCTACCGGGGTGGTGGTCTGCTGGTGCGGTAACATCGCCATCAGCGCGCTTAACCCGACCAGCTCCTCTTCTTCAGTCGTGGTCTCGCTGTTTGTTTTCGCCTCCGGCTGGGTTAGCGCCTTCAGCGCATCCGTATTCGCGGCGGGTTTCAGGCCGGAGACGAGGCTTTGCAGGGAGACGGCGGTATCTTCATCAGCTAGAGTCTCCTGACGGGAGAGCAGTTCGGCGATTTTGGCCTGGAGCGTGGTATCACCGTTTTTTTCCTGTGCCGCTGTCGAGAGCTTGCTGCCCGCCGCTTTTAGATCGGCCAGCGTCAGCGGAGCATCTTTGCCTTTGCCGGTGGTCTCGGTCAGCGCGCCCGCCAGCAGAGAGAGAAAATCTTGCGCGCCCTCAGCGCCTTTTCCGGCAAGCGTGCCGCCGGACGGGTCGCTGTCGGTCATCAGCAGTTGTTGCAGTGTGATCATTCTGGTTTCCTCATTGATGCGCGCTGGGCAAACTCATCCATTTTTTTCTGATCCAGACGGTTTTCCGCCAGGGTCGAGGCTGCAATCTGCCGGTCCTGTAAGGTTTGCCAGGCCTGCAACCGCTGTTTTTTCTCGCGCCAGAAATTCAGCGCGGTATCGACTTTTTGCGTCCACTGGTTAAGCTGCTGGCGATGCTGCTCAATCGCCTTTTCCAGCGTCTGGATAAACTGCTGATAGTTAATCCAGCGCTGGCTACCAATGCCCTGCGTCATGTCGGTGTTAAGGTTGGTGCGATATTCATGCTGATAGTCGATTAACATCTTCAACTGTTCTTCAGCCTGCTGGCACCCGCGTCGCATTGCGCCAAGCTGCAATGCGGCATCATCAACTTCTTTTTCAGCCAGATCTTTCAGCGTTGATAACGCGCTGTTCTGCGCCATGACCTTCGCCCTCCACCTGTGTTACACCTGCGGGAAAATCAGCTCCAGTGCCTGGAGGGAATCTTCCCAGTCGGCGCGTTCAAAAATACCCTGTTGCAGAAATGCCTCCAGCTGCGGCCAGAGGGCAATCGCTTTATCGAGCATCGGGTCGCTGCCTTTGGCGTACGCCCCGACGCTTACCAGATCGCGGTTGCGCTGGAAGCTGGAGAGCAGTTGTTTGAAGTTACGCACGCGGGCGTAGTGTTGCTCGGTGATCAGGGCCGTCATCGCACGGCTGATCGACGCTTCAATATCAATGGCCGGATAGTGCCCGGCTTCGGCCAGACGGCGCGACAGCACGATATGGCCGTCGAGGATCGCGCGTGCGGAGTCGGCAATCGGGTCCTGCTGGTCATCACCTTCGGTCAGTACCGTATAGAACGCGGTGATGGAGCCGCCGCCGCTGATGCCGTTCCCCGCGCGCTCAACCAACGCCGGGAGCTTGGCGAAGACCGACGGCGGGTAGCCTTTGGTCGCGGGCGGCTCGCCGATGGCCAGCGCAATCTCACGCTGCGCCATCGCGTAGCGGGTCAGGGAGTCCATAATCAGCAGCACGTGCTGGCCCCGGTCGCGGAAATCTTCCGCAATACGCGTGGCGTAGGCGGCACCCTGCATACGCAGCAGCGGCGACACGTCCGCAGGCGCCGCGATCACCACCGAGCGGGCGCGGCCCTCCGTACCCAGAATGTTTTCAATGAAATCTTTGACTTCGCGACCACGCTCACCAATCAGGCCAACGACGATCACGTCAGCCTGGGTATAACGCGCCATCATGCCGAGCAGGACCGATTTACCCACGCCGGAGCCGGCAAACAGCCCCATACGCTGGCCGCGTCCCACGGTGAGCAGGGCGTTAATCGGCCGCACGCCGGTATCCAGTACGTGCTCGATTGGCGTGCGTTGCAGCGGGTTGAAGGGTTGGGTGATCAGCGCGCCGGTTTCGGTGGTATCAGGGGAGGGCAGGCCATCGAGCGGTTTGCCGCTTCCGTCCAGGACGCGGCCCAGCAGCGCCGGACCGAGCGGGAGCTGTTTGCCGCTTTGCAGGCCGTCACCGCTAATGTTTTTCGCGTAGACGCGGGCGCCGGGCAAAATCCCTTCCACTTCTTCAAGGGGCATCAGAAACAGGCGCTGACCGTTGAACCCGACCACTTCGCTTTCCACTTCACGCGTCTCCCCCCCGTCCTGCCGCTCAATCACGCAGGTGGCGCCGAGCGGAAGTTGCAGCCCCGTGGCTTCCAGAACCAGACCGGTGGCGCGCGTCAGGCGTCCATAACGACGAACGGATGGCAGCTGCGCCATCTTCGTTTCAAAATTATCAAGCGTGTTAAGCCAGCGCGTAAGGCGAGCGGTCATCAGACGACTCCCGGTGCCGCCAGGCGGCACAGTTCCTGCCAGCGGGTCGCGACGCTGGCATCCAGATCGCCCTCATCCGCCGAGACCTTACAGCCTCCATGATGAAGTGACGGATCGCCGCGCAGCCGCCAGCCGTGCAGGCTCAGCGTCGCGCCGAGGCTCTCTTCCACGCGCTGCAAATCATCAGGATGAACGCGCAGCTGCGGTTTGCCGCTGAACAGCGGCTCCTGCTGGAGCAGCCCTTGGATCTGCTTAATCAGCGCGGCGTTATCCACTACCGGCGTCTGGCCGATTACCTGACGGGCCGCCTCCAGCGCCATCTGCATCAGGCGCGAGGCAATCACGCTGTCGAGCGCATCCAGCGTATGCTGAAACTCGCTCACCAGCTGCTGCATGCGAGCATGTAGCGGCGCCTGCTGCTGGCGCGCCTGCTCGATGCCCTGCTCTAAACCTTTCGCCAGCCCTTCCTGATAACCCTGTGCGTGCCCGGTCTGACGGCCTTCGTTCATCCCTGCATTGAAGCCCTGTTCGTGCGCCTGCATTTGCATCTGGGCCAGCAACTGGGCGCGCTGTTCCTCTTCACTCAGCTCGGGTTCGCCCGCCCCGGCGTCGCCCTCGTCGGACGACACAACGGCAGGGGTGAACTCTGCGCTGGGAGGGGAGAGGTCGTCAGGCGTCCAGCGCTTCCACGACAGTTCATCAGACATAGGTGTCGTCTCCGCTGCCAATCACCATCTCGCCGGTTTCGGCCAGTCGACGAACAATAAGCAGGATCGCTTTCTGTTCGTTTTCCACCTGAGACAGACGTACCGGGCCACGGTTGGCCAGGTCGTCGCGCAGGATATCGGCCGCACGCTGGGACATGTTGCGCAGGAACTTCTCGCGCAGCGGCTGCTCGGCGCCTTTGAGGGCGATAAGCAGCGATTCGGAGTCCACCTCCTGGAGCAGGCGCTGGATGCTGCGGTCGTCCACTTCGACCAGGTTTTCGAACAGGAACATCTCGTCGATAATTTTCTGCGCCAGCTCGCCGTCGAACTCGCGTACCGCCGTAATAACCGCCTCTTCCTGCTGCGTTTTCATCAGGTTGATGATTTCCGCTGCCGTTCTCACGCCGCCCATTTTGCTGCGCTTGAGGTTCTGGCCGTCGAGCAGGTTGTTCAGCACTTCGGTCAGCTCCGCCAGCGCGGCTGGCTGGACGCCGCCGAAGGTGGCGATACGCAGCATCACGTCGTGGCGCAGGCGCTCGTCGAACAGCGCCAGAATATCGGCCGCCTGGCCCCGTTTGAGGTGGACCAGAATGGTGGCGATAATCTGCGGGTGCTCGTCGCGAATAAGATCGGCGGCGCTTTGCGGCTCCATAAAGTTGAGCGTTTCGATCCCACTGGCGGTGTCGCGCGTTTCGAGAATATCTTCCAGCAGGCTGGCGGCGCGCTCTTCGCCCAGCGCCTTAACCAGCACGGAGCGCAGGTATTCGTTGGCGTTGACGTTGAGGGCGGCAAACTGCTCGGCTTCCTGCTCAAACTCCGCCAGCACCTCGGTCAGCTGCTTGTTAGAGATCTGGCGCACGTTGGCCATCGCCGCGCTGAGGATCTGCACTTCTCGCTGGGAGAGGTGTTTAAACACCTCCGCCGCGCGATCTTCGCCAATGGTCATCAGCAGGATGACGCTCTTATCGGTGCCTGTAAGCGTATTACTCATGTTCGTTACCCATCCAACCGCGGATGACCAGCGCGACGACGCGCGGATCGTTATCTGACATTTCGCGAATGCGCTGGCTCATCACCTCTGCGCCCATGCGCTGGTTAGCACGACGCTGCTGCATCTGTTCATCTTTGCTGAGACGAACTTCAACCGCTTCTTCCTCGTCCGGACGCGCGTTCTTCTGTTCCAGCGCGGCTTTCTCGGCTTCAGCACGACGCTGTAGCTGAGGACGAACGCCCTTACGCCACAGCAGCCACGCGACAATCAGCACCAGCAGCCAGCGGCCTGCGGACATCAGCTGATCGAAGAACGCCTGCTGTTGCCAGAACGGCAGTTCGCCACCGGTCTCATCCACCGGGTTGAACGGTGAGTTCACAACGTTGAGGGTATCGCCACGTTTTTCAGAGAAGCCCATCGCTTCGCGGGTCAAATCTTCGATCTGCTTCATCTGCTCCGCCGTGAGCGGCAGCGGTTTACCGTCCGGCAGCGTTTTGTAGTTCACCACCACGGCAACAGAGAGACGCTGAATATCGCCCGTGTTCAGTTTGGTATGGCGGATGGTCCGGTCGACTTCGTAGTTGGTCGTTTCGTTACGGCTGCTGTTACGCGGGCCGGTACTGTTCGCGGTCGAGGTCGTCTGCTGATTCGTTTGCTGACCGTTCTGCGGGTTTGCCGGCGGGGTGGAGATTGGCGCGGCGTTGGCAGGTGCAGGCTGGTTAGAGAGCGCACCCGGCACACCGCCAGGATATTGGCCGCCGACCTGTTCCGTCTCATTGATCTGACGCGAGCGTAACACGGCGCGGGAGGCATCCCCGTTCGGAGCGTACTGCTCTTCGGTCTGTTCTTTATTCGAGAAATCAATCTGCGCGGTGACCTGCGCGTGCACATTGCTGCTGCCGACCACCGGGCCCAGAATCGCTTCAATGCGACGCTGAAGACGGCCTTCCACGTCGGCGGCGTATTTCAGCTGGGCGTCGTTGAGATCGCGCCCGGCGGTGTTGGACTGCGTCAGCAGATGACCACTCTGATCCACCAGCGTGACGTTACCTGGCGGCAGACCGGCCACCGCGCTGGAGACCAGGTGCGTGACGGCGCTGATCTGCCCTTCATCCAGCGCACGGCCAGGTTCGAGGTTAACGGTCACAGAGGCAGAAGGGGACTTTTGTTCGCGGACAAACAGGGACGGCTTAGGCATCGCCAGGTGCACACGGGCACTTTTCACCGGGCCTAAGGTTTCAATCGTACGGGCCAGCTCACCTTCCAGCGCGCGCTGGTAGTTAACCTGCTCGCTGAACTGGCTGATGCCGAATTTTTCCTGATCCAGCAGCTCAAACCCAACCGCGCCGCCTTTCGGCAGCCCCTGCTGGGCGAGACGCAGGCGAAGCTCGTGCACTTTATCTGCCGGTACTTCAAGCGCACCACCGTTATCGGCAAAGCGATACGGGATGTTCATCTGGGTTAACTGGGTGACGATGGCACCGCCATCCTGGTCGGAAAGGTTGCTGTAGAGCGTGCGGTAATCCGGGCTTTTTGCCCATAAGACCATCGCGACAACGATCGCAATGGCGGCAGCGCCTGCCACAATCAACGGGATCTTAGGGTTGGCGCGAAGGCGGTTCATCCACTCGAGTGATTTATTCTGTGGCGCTGTCGATGCTGCTGTCGCACTCATTGCGCACCTCTTAAATCCTGGTGGTTTACGTTATTCGTGTAGAGAAACAAAACTGACTCCCGGGTCGGCAAACACGACAAAAGTTCCATACTGATGGCCCTGCCATTATTTGATGATTCGGGATTTTCTATGCGTCAAATAACCTGGTTTTTTAACGCTATTTACCGCCATTATCTTATTGACAAGCTGTTAGTCTTGACCTCGTAAAAAACCATCCAGGGGAGAGTCATGGCTATACAGGGCATTGAAGGGGTACTCAGTCAGTTACAGGCAACGGCGATGACCGCCCGTAATCAGAGCGTGGCTGACCAGCTGCCGGGCGTCAGTTTCGCCGGTCAACTGCATGCGGCGCTGGACCGGATCAGCGACAAGCAAAACGCGGCCCGTACCCAGGCTGAGAGATTTACCCTTGGCGAACCCGGCGTGGCGCTCAACGATGTGATGGCCGATCTGCAAAAAGCGTCGGTGTCATTGCAGATGGGGTTGCAGGTGCGTAACAAGCTGGTGTCGGCATACCAGGAAGTCATGGGCATGCAAGTTTAGGTTGTCTAACCTAATGATATTTATAATTAATAACCATCCGCTCCCACGGCGTGGGGCATGGATGGGGCAAACTCACTCAATTTCTGGTTGAGGATGAGTACCTGGTCCTGGTTATTTTCAGCCATCCAGGATCCGTACACCCGGTAAACCATTTGCGCGTCGGTGTGGCCCATTTGCTTCGCGATGAAGTTCGGGTTAGCACCGGCAGCTAACGACCAGCATGCATACGTATGTCGGGACTGGTATGCTCTGCGATAGCGAATCCCGGCGCGTCGCATTGCCGCTTCCCACGACTGGTTAATCGACCCCACTGCGTAATGATGCCCGGCACGGCCATTACGTGATGCGATCTGCGGGTTGAACACGAACGTGCAAGGATGCACATCGGTACGGCCATACTCGCGCAGCTTCACCTCAACCTGATACTGCTTACCCAGGCGTGTCAGTTCTGCCTGGCTCTTCAGCACGTCGATGGCCGGCTGAATAAGATTAATGATTCGGTCCGTCCCGGCCTCTGTTTTCGGAAGGGTGAACTCCTTCGTTAACGTGTGGTTCCGGCGGATAATCATCGTACCCGCTTTCAGGTCGATATCTTCCCAGGCCAGCGACACAAGTTCTCCGTGGCGCACGCCGGTGTACACTGCCAGAGACCACATGTTTTTCAGTTGCTGGTGGGCGCAGGCGTTAATCAACCTGACGAACTCCTCTCGTGTCAGCGGGTCCGGCTCGCATCGTGACCGCTTGAGAAGGGCGATCCCGTTGAACGGGTTAACCCTTAAATAACCGCTATCAGCGGCAAACTTAAACATCCCGCCCATGGTCTTCATGTAGTTGTTGACCGTTCTGACTGAGCGGCCTTTAACCGGCGTTTTCTGCCCGACTTTCAACGTGTGATAACCGGTCAGCAATTCCTTCCTGATAAACAGCAGATCTTCCTGCGTTACCGCAGATACCAGCCTGTCCCCACCAATCCTGGGCACCATGTTGCGCACTATAGATGTATAGCGTGACATCGCATTGGTGCTGATCTCCATACGCTTCAGTTCAAGCCACTTGTTCGCCAGCTCCAGCACAGTGATTTCCTTGCTCTCCAGCCCAAACCTTTTCAGGTTAGGCGAGTCCGGGAATTGCGCTGCATAGTTGAAGTTGCCGGTCTTAATCGAAAAGCACACCGACGCGCGCAGCTCGCCAGCGATCTTTCTATTTTTTGGTGTATCCGGCACGCCGAGGCTTTCACGCACCCGGCTGCCTTTATAGATGAACCATATGCGGAGCGTTCCGCCATGGTTCTCCACGCCTGTTGGGTATGCTGACTTAGCCATTATTCCCTCCTGACGTCCAAGAGCCCGCTAAGCATAAACGGATCTTCATTAGCGCGCACCTGGCTGTTTCTTTGACATGCTCTCAACCCACTGGTCGACAGCCTTGCGGTTGTACATGCATTCACTGTTTTTCTTCGGCACGCCGTCCGGGGAAACATGCAGATATTCCCGTCCGACCATCCAACATTTTTTGCGTGCCCGCTCGATAGTGCCAGGGCGAAGGCCGGTAATCTCGACGAGCTTTTCTTCTGTTACCCAGTCGTTGGGCACGATTAAGGTCATTTCGCTCATGGGTGTCTCCAGGCAATAAAAAACCGCCACTATGGGCGGTTTATTTTCAAACTCTAAATTTCACCGTAACTGTTTTTTATAGAAGTCTGATATGGAAAGCATTTTTTCTAATGGTACGACATTAGAAAATTCTTTATTTTTCCCATCAATCTTTAAATCTTCGAATATGGAAGGGTGGAGGGAGCATACGAAGTACTCCTTGAAGTTAATTTTCTTCACATTGTTGATGTTTACAAAGAAATCATACTTCAGAAGGTGTTTGTAGCGTTTATCAATTCTTTTAATATCTGCAATGGAAAGATAAAGCAAAGAAATTATTCTAAGTGTCTCTCCAATGTTTTCCTCTTTTAAAGGCACTTTATAATTATGTCTTACGACAATTTCATTACATTCATCTACTTTTTTTGTGAGTGAGTCAATAATTTGCTTATCTAAAGCATCACTTCTATTTTGATAACCTACATAAGCATTTATTGCAGCGGCTATTGCTGCGCAAGAGGCTGCAATAGCTGAGAAAGTAGCGGGCTCTAACATTGATCTTCTCTATTTATGGATGAAAATATGCAGTTTACTATAACCATTACCTTATATGAATGTAAGCATGCTTACAACTACTCATAAAGATATTAATATGATGTTTTTATTCAAGTTAGGGCTGCTTATCTTGTCACTTCCAAATCCCATGGTATAGCAGGGGTAGGATATTTATCAGGATATCAAGCGATGATTACCCGATTGTACGTTGCGTTTAGGTTGGAAAACGGTAATGGTCTGTTCGTGCGTCATTTCTTCAAGAGCACTGACTTGATCGATTATTCGTTCATGTTTACACCCAGCTTCCCTGTCACGTTGCGTATAACGGCGCTTAAACGTAATGCCTGCAGGCGCCGATCAACGAAGCGGTAGGGGTATGATTTCCCTTTCGCAGTGGCTATGCATTCTGATTCATTTAAAACATCTCGGACGTAAATCTTATTTAAAGGGATTGGATTATCGCCGATTTTGTTGAGGATTAGACCATCCAGTTCTATATGTTTGCTCATTGCTCGGCTCCAAACCGCCCGTTAAGGCGGCCAGTTTTGACGACGAACTCCAGGAGGCTAACTCCCAGAGCTTCAATTTTCTTATGATGCTTGTTGATGGTGGGAGGCACCGTTTCGTTCCAGTTAGGCTTTGGCTTCTTGCGCATGGCCTGCTGGATTTCTTCGGTGCAGCGGCGGCAGGCGGCGCGGATGGCATTGTCTGTTTCTGGCGTCATGCGGCCTCTCGGCGGGCGAGAAGTTTCGCCCCGAAAGCCATAAGCTCGTCCCGGTCCACAGTTGCGAAGTGGCAGTGTGTGCGCGGGTACGGTCGCCAGATGATAAGCATCGACCCTTTGTTGTTGCCGCTTACCGGCTTACCGGTGACCGGGTTGACAAATGCCAGCCGCCCGGCGGTGATAAAGCGAACTTCGCTGGCGGTCTGGATAGCTTCCTTGAACCAGCCAACCGAAGTGTCTGCCGGTACCAGCATGACCGTGCCGATCTGATTGGCGCTCTCTGAGGCAGCCTTCTTAACGAACGGCGTGATGTCACTATATGGTGGGTTCAGCCAGACGTAGCCAGGAACATTCAGGTAATCAGCCCAGGGCGTTTGCAGCGTGTTCTGCTCGGCGGTGATGAACTTCCGGCATAGCGCGTTATGCGGCGCTGCTGCGGCATCAAGCTGGAAGCAGAACTCAGCATCAAGGGAAGCGAAGAGGGCTGGTGGAGTACGCCAGAGATCGCGTTGGTCTGGCGGGGTTTTACTTCCGCCATAATCACCATTCGTCTTCTCGATTGGAAGCGCTGCGGCGATGCGCTCTCCGATCCATCGCATTACCGGTACCGCCATGCTGTTACCGATCGCTTTATAGCGTGGCCCGTCCGGGCATTCGGTAGCATCCTTCCCGCGCCAGCCAATCAGAGTGTGATTATCTGGAAAGCCCTGAAGGCGCTCGCACTCAATCGGTGTTAGGCGGCGAACCTGCATACCCCACCCGATAGCTCCGACCCCCATACCAGCGCGACCGCCATTCGGTGTCAAAAGCGCGTTGGCAGTTCCGTCATTTCTCACTTCGATCGTGCTCCCTTCTGACCGACCACGGATTGCCAATTTGAATGGTTCAGTAACTATCGCGTTTTCCTGTCCGTTGTTGCGTCCGAGCGTGTGCGCAAGTTCTCGGTTGGTATCTGGATCCTGCGTGCCGTGCACTGCAAAAGTCTCAGTATCAAAATCCAACCTGATCCCATGCGCGGTGCAGGCGGTCGCCACATCAATATGACCGGCAGTATTGCCACCGCCAAAAGCAATCAGGTGTCCAGCTTGTGCCTGATTGTCATCTGCGCCACACGTTCCAACGCCTCGTGCAGTAAGGGCGGCAACAGCCTTTTGCGTTTCTCGGCGCGGCGCAGTATCCCGGCGCACGCTGTCGAACTCAAAAAGTACTTCTGCGGGATCGAATCCTTTTCGAGCACTTGCGACAACGAACACACGGCGGCGTCGTTGGGCCACTCCGAAAAATTGAGCATCAAGGACGCGCCAGGCGATAACCCTTTCTGGTCCAGACACACAACCAGCGTGCGTCCATTTTCCCCCTGCTGGCTGCAACTCACTACTTTCTCCGGCAAGTCCTGCCAGAAAGCACCCGAAGGCATTGTCTTTGCTGCTGAGCACGCCGGGGACGTTTTCCCAGACGATGATTGCTTCCGGCTCACCGCGTTCGCGGCGCTTTGCGTCGATTGCATTGGCTAATTCCACGTAAGAGAGGGTTAACTGGCCGCGGTCGTCAGACAGGCCTTCACGTAAGCCTGCGATACTGAATGCCTGGCAGGGCGTGCCACCGACAAGAGCATCAGGCGCTTCGACATCACCAGCGCGCACCGCATCGGCGATTTTGGTCATGTCGCCGAGGTTGGTTACTTCCGGCCAGTGATGGGCGAGGACAGCAGAGGGGAAGGGTTCGATTTCAGAGAACCAGGCGGGTTTCCAGCCGAGAGGTTCCCACGCTTTACTGGCAGCTTCGATGCCGCTGCACACGCTTCCGTATTTCATGCCGCCTCCTGCCTTTCCCGATATTCCTCAGCGAGCCGCTGCGCCTTTAGTGGATTGCTGACCACTTCACCCCATGGCATTAGCCAGCCGTTACCAGTGAAGGAAAGGCGTAGTGTGCCAACCATGATGTCGTCGTGAGCGTGAGTCATAGGATGGACTCCATTTCGTCGATGTAGAGGCCCTGAGCAATGAGGCGGCGACGGCGTGCGGCACGCGCTATGCACTCCTGCCGTCTACCTTCCTGCGATTGCTCTATGGCGCGCCGGGTGAACAGCCGTGATTTACCTTGCGGCGTAACAACTTTAGGTTTTGTGACTAAGTCGAATGTCCGGTCGCAAATGCCGTCCTCGTTCAGCCATTTTTTCGACTCAACTATCTGAGCTATCTGTCCGGAGCCGCGGGTAATGCCGTTGGCTACCCGGTTAAACTCGATGAGCGTTACGCCAAACTTCTCGGCGATTTCGCTGCCGGTTACCGGGCGGCCGCGCGTCTGAATCATCCAGATAACGCGTTCACGGAGGCCGGAGAATTGCCCGGTTCGCCCGGGCCTGCGGTAAAAGGGTGTGCGTTTCATGCTGCACGCTCTGTGATTTTCTGAATTTCAGATTCCAGATCTGCAATGAAGCTCTTAACCTCAGACTCGATTTCGCGCGCCAGCTCTTCATCGAAATGAATGCGCTTCTTGAAATAGGCGAGGTCAGGCGGCAGGCGATCATCGAAACTAACGAAATCACACCATTTCCGCCCGGTGCACATCATCTGCGCATGCATTTGCAGCATGTACTGGCGTTTTGGCTCGCCAGTTTTCAGCGTTTCAAGATGTGTCCAGGTGTTGGGGCATTTGATTTCGATAAGCCCGTCGTCGTTAACAAGTCCGTCCGGGCTGGCTGCGAATCCGGGTATGTTTGGGTGATCAATGAGTCCAACTTCAGTGATTTCTGCATCGAACTCATTCAGCGCGTACATTTCGCGCGCCACTGGCTCAAGTTCAGTGCCGCGCATCATCGCGGCATTCGAAAAACCTTCCTCCAGCTTCCCGGTCAGCCGTTGGCAAATCAGCTCGGCCATGTAGTTCTGGCGGCTGGTGGAGTAGCCAGACTTAGTCCGGGCCATGACATCAGCCAGGCGACTGGCTGTGACCTTGCCGCAGCGCGCAGCAAACCATTCAGGGGTGCGTTGCTCCATCATTCAGCCTCCGTCTCTGCGACATTGACAGGTTCGGCGTTGTCGACAGCAAGACTCATGTCATACATGCGTCGCTTCTCAACTGCGCCGATTACCTGCTTCTCTTCAGCGCTCAGCGCCACCCAGAACTCCTGATACTTAACGGTTCCAAGGCGTGCGGCAGACTCACCTTTTGCGATCAGATCCGGGCGACGGCTATCTGATTCATGACCCGCATGAACCTCTGCCGTTGTTCCTTCAATCACTCGCTCTGCCTCGTCCTGGTCGAAGATGCCAGCGAAACCAAAGGCCAGACGCGCGCACTGGATCAGCGTCTTGTGGCGAAGCATGCGGGTAGGGTGGGACTGCCATGGCTGAGTGTTGCGTTTGCACTCGCCCATGTACTCGGTGACGATTGTCGGGTGCTTGCGGTCTTTGCGGTAAATCTTGCAGGTGCACGCGCCTTCCTCCTTGTCGTATGAGAACTCCATGCCGTCAAACTGGGGGTGTTCGTTAATAATGCGAGCCCATCCATCAACGCCGACTACTGGGACAATCCCGCCTTTATCTGGGAATGCGTAAATCTCTTTGGTCCATGGGTTCAGGCCATACTGGTTGGCGACGATCAGTAGGGCTGTAAACTGCTCGTCCGTGACGTTGCCACCTTTGAAAGCTGTATTCTTCAGCGTATTCATCAGGTCTGTACCGGCATCCATGCCTAGGCGTGCGGCCAGTTTCCCGGCCATGGTGGAAAGTGCAGTACTCATTGTTAAATCCCTCAAAAATTAAAACGGGCAGCCGGTACGGTGTTCCCAGTCGTATTCCGCCTGGGCGTAAGCAACTGCCGAAATGAAATCGTTGTAGGCCTCGCCAGCTTTATCGCTGCGAAGTCCTTCGTATGGGCTGGAGTCAATCGGGATCGTGAAGTGGAAGAGGCCGGACGGCTCATTTGGCATCATGTCGATGATTTGCTGTGCCCTGTCGTCGATCCACTTCTCCTTCTCGTCGGTGAGCTGCTGCTCAACCCAGCGCCGTTCTTCGATTCGGTCGTAAGTGAGGTATGCGTTCATGGCTGAACTCCTGAAATTTGGATGTGCAGATCCCGGCTGTGTGAAGCCAGCCCGGTATTTCAATGTGAAACTTGATTAAACAGCGATACAGATCAGAATGAATGAAGCGCAGCGGCAACAAGCAAGGTGACTAAATGCTGATTAATAAAAAACTGACAACACCGATGTACCCGACCATAGAGATGGGCAAACGCTCCAAGCGTAATCATTGGTTTGTGAGAGAAAAGGGAAGTGACCAGCCGCACGATCAGTCATGGTATGACTGGTGGAAGTCACGATCGCTTGGCTTAGGCAAGAATGGTCATATTGCGTGGCGTTCTACGTGTATCGCAAGAAACGCACCTGACCCATTCAATCCGCCGGATTCTTTCGAGGTCGACTTCCTGGCACCTGACGGCAAGCTGTATCATCTGGAATTTAAGCTTGCTCCTCACGGCCCAAACAAATAATGGGTTAATGGCTCAATCCGCCGCCGCGGCCATCAAGATATACCTCAACCAGAAGATCTCTGGTGAAGGTGCGCTCACAGCCGCGGTGAAGATAGAGCTTTCCGCGTTTGTTGGCTGATGCCGTCCACATGCCGTCTTTGTGCTTAACCAACATGCCAGGCCGAACTGCTCCGCGGTTAACTTCAACATATCCGTAGTGGTGCATCATTATTTACCCTCCACCTGAGCCAGTAAGCCAGCAACGTGCATCTGCCAGCGGTTCAGCGTGACCTGCTCTCGCGGATTGGAGAGCGACGTTAGCCGCCATTCGTTATCGTTCATGGCACAGCGCTTTACGGTGTACTGCTTGCCGTTGTGGGTGACTGTCATAAATCCTCTTGGCCTTATCGCGGCGAACGGAACGGTTAATACAAGACTTCAACGCATTTATTCAGTGTTTCAATGGGCAGTGGATGGCCGCCGGTTGTCATAACTAAGCCGCCTCGGTGAAGCGACTGAGTTATGAAAAAACCCGCCGTGGCGGGTCTTCAGAAATAGTCTTTGTGGTCGTGCATCGCTCGCTGGAGGATCACCTTTGCATCTTCAAAGCTGGCAGATTCAAAAGCCTCTCTTATGGCCTTAGCCAGGCAAGTCGCATCGCTTTCATAGTCATCAGCTCTGCTTTCCCAGTTTGATGCCTCTTCTTCAGCCTCATAAAGGCGATCGCCATACTCGCACTCGAGTTCCTGGCGCACTTCATCACGAAGCTTCTCCTTGATGATTTCGGAGGCTTCTTCAATCGGCATTGTTTCCAGAATCGTCTCTGGCTGATGAGTGCCGTATTTCAGTGAGATGTCAGTAGCAAACATGCAACCTCCAAAAAAATGCCCGCGCGCTGGCGGGCCAAGAAGACTTTTCCAATCCAACCAGAACAGGATCATCGTCTCCTGTGCGGTTGAGATGGCAGTATTACCATCACCAAGCATCGGCGCCCGGTGCTTGAGGTTGGCTCTGTAGTTACCCGCTGATGCGGGAGAAATGCTTTGGTGCTGGCTCCCCACAATGAAGCGGGGAAGGTCGTCGTCGCCTTGGTGAGCCATTACCTCACCAACTAGCTGATAACCGTCTGCCAGCCCAAAACATTCCAGTTACGCACCATTGCCGCTCTCCCTGAGCCCGCCGGGCGTCCGACGCATGGTTTACTGTCGCGCCGTTCGACTGACCAAACCTCCACTTCGCCGCTGGCTAACTTCGCTCAGCTGTCGATGTCTCGTTTCGATGAGCTAACAATAGCTAAAGCGATTATTTGAGTCAATCGCCAAAACGATATTTACCATCGATAAAGCGATAATTCATTGAATGTTAAAGCGATATTTTTTTATTTTCTGAAGAAAAAAGTGATAAGGATTTGGTTTTTAGAAGGGTTGAGAAAGAGAGGATGGATCTGCGGACAATAAAAAACCCGCCAAAGCGGGTTATGCGAATCGTTTATAGTCGACTGACTGTCTGAGTAGTACCTTTGCCATGACGTAGAACGCGTCCTCGTCCTCTGGCTCAACGTACCACTTCTCGTAAATGGGGTTGTCGGATATTACTGCCAGACGGTCACGCTGCATCTGAAGTCGCTTAACATGCAGTGTTTTGCCGAAGACGAAGACATATACCCCGTCACCATCAAAATGCGTAACGCCGGTATCAACGAAGATCTGATCTCCAGGCGAAATGGTGCCATCCATACTGTCACCATTAACGGTAATGACCTTAACGTGTGTAGCTGGCCGGTTGCCAAAGAGCGCTCGCGCCTGCTCATTCGTGTATTCGATGGCCCGGATAGTTTCAATGAAATCGCTGGTGACCAGTGTGCCCGGCCCAGCACTGGCTTTAACGTCGAGTACATCCACGCGATAAATCCCATTCAGTGACGGCTTAACCTGGTATAGCGCAGTTGACTCCCTGGCGCCACCGGCAGCCATTTCCCCCTCACCAGTAGAAAGCCATTCAGGGCGAACACCAAGTACAGAGGCAATCTCAACGGTTTTTCGAGAGCCTTTAGCATTCTTTAGTAACTTATTTACGCTGGACTGAGCCATGTCGACCTCTTTAGCTAATCGACCCTGTGTATATCCAGCGTTTTCCATTGCCTGCGCTAAGCGCTCCGAGAATCCCATATTCACCTCTGTTAATGACTTCTTTAACTCTATCGCTCAAGCGATTATTTAGCAAAAAATCGCCTATGCGATTGACATTCGCTAAAGTGATAACCATAATCGCTTTAAACTGATAGCTGAGGTGATTATGAAGACCCCAACAGTAGAGAAGAACTCCGCAGTAGAGAAAGCGATCGCCATCGCTGGCAGCCAGAAAGAACTGGCAAAACGTTGCGGCAAAGCCCAGTCCACTATCTGTGACTGGCTTAACGGAAAGAAACGCATCTCCCCGGTTCACGTTCCTGAACTGGTGAAAGCGGTTGGTGGTGAAATCCAGGCTCACGAATTCCGCCCGGACCTGCCGTCCATCTTTCCACACCCTGACAACCATGCCGCTTAACGGCGGCCCTAACCACGAAAGGGAAAGCAATGCATTCACTTGCGTATCAACACAATACCGGAATACACCCGGGAGCGGTGATAAACCGCGCTCAAGCCAAAGCGGCTCCGGACCACGAAAAGATCCGCGATGCGGTCCGGGCATGGGCTTCGACGCTGGACAATCAGGACGTGGTGTCAGCGCTGATCATCAACGAATACCGGGAGCAGGGCGGGACCGCCATCAGCTTTCCGGAAGACATTAGCCGGGCGCGCCAGAAGCTTTTTCGCTTTCTGGATAACCGTTTCGACTCCGAACAGTACCGCGAGAACGTTCGGCAGCTGACACCGGCAATCATGGCGGTCCTGCCATTGGAGTACCGGCACCGCCTTCTTCCAGAAGACAGCTTTATGTCCCGCTTAGCGCGACTTGAGAAGGAAACGAGCGAGGCGAAAGTTGCCGTTGCGATGAACGCCCCGCGTCACCAGAAGCTCAAGGAACTCAGTGAGGGGATTGTAGAGATGTTCCGTGTCGACCCTGACCTGACCGCGCCGCTGATGGCCATGGTCACTTCGATGCTGGGGGTTATGTGAGAGCTACAGAAATGGCGAAAGCCGGTCTGCGCGAACAGAACCGACTTTCTGGTGCAAATCGTGTGTACTCATTGCAGGAGTAAGTATGTCAAACACCGCTGAAATTATCAATTTCCCAAACAAAACCGAACATCCGGGAGGTCGTATGGCCGACCTGTCGAACGGGTATACCAAGGTCGCTAACGAGATCCAACAGCTTAAGCCTCGCCTGAGACTGTCAGGCCGGGAATGGCAATGTTTTGAGGCGGTGATCTGGCTTACCTACGGCTGGAACAAGAAACAGGACCGCGTGACAAATACGGTTATTGCTGAGCTTACGGGCCTGAGCGATACGCATGTATCTGACGCGCTTAAGTCTCTCGCAGAACGCAAAATCATCTTTTCACAGAAGCAGGGCATGATGAAAATCGTCGGTGTAAACACTGACCTTTCAGCATGGATTTTAGACAAACCGGAAACGGGAAGAAAATTCCCGAAAACGGGAAAATCCTTCCCGAAATCAGGAATAACCTTCCCGAAAACGGTAGACACCCAATACAAGAACAAGAACAGTATTAAAAGATCTTCGTCCGAGAATTCTGACGAATCCTCTGACGCACGTCTGAAGAAATTTTTGTCAACTCATCCTGAAGCTGCGGTCTACACACCATCCGGTGCGAAGTGGGGCTCTGCTGAAGACCTCGAGACAGCTAAGTGGATTTCCTCCAGGGTGAAGCTGATTAACCCAACCTGCAAAGCCCCGGACATGACCTCCTGGTCTAACACCGTTCGCCTGATGCGCCAGATAGACAACCGGTCGCACCAGGACATCTGCGCGCTGTATGACTGGGCAAGCAAACACCACTTCTGGCAGACCAACATCCTGAGCCCTGAAAGCCTGCGTAAGCAGTGGGACAAGCTGACGATGCAGCGCAACGCCGGAGGTGAGCAGCGTGCCGCCAAGCCGGATCTGGACTTCAACAACACTGACTGGGCCTACGGGGTGATTCGATGAAATCTCTTGCAGAGCAGATGCGTAACCACGACCGCGAGCAGATGAGCCTCATGGCCCATAACCTGCCAGAGCAGTACCAGGAGCGAGCGCCGGTCGAGCAGGTGGCTCAAGTGTTCAACGGTCTTTTCAACCAACTGCGTGCCGCGTTCCCGGCCAGCATGGCGAACTTCCGCACCCAGGACGACCTGAACGAATTCCGCCGTCAGTGGCTGCTGGCGTTTCAGGAGAACGGGATCCACTCAATGGCGCAAGTCGATGCCGGTATGCGCATTGCCCGCCGCCAGGAGCGCCCATTCCTGCCGTCGCCGGGCCAGTTCGTCGCATGGTGCAAACAAAGTGGCGGGGCGCTGGGAATCAACGTTGACCAGGTGATCGCCGAATACTGGGACTGGCGTAACCGTTCGTTCGAGTTCACTTCCAGTGAGCAATTCCCCTGGTCGCAGCCGGTCATGTACCACATCTGCGTTGAACTGCGCCACCGCAGCACAGAGCGCCAGTTGACTCATGGTGAACTGGCACGCGAGGCGGGCGAACTGCTGGACATGTGGGAGAAGCGCGTCACCGAAGGTAAGCCAGTGCCGCCGGTACGCCGGGCGATTGCAGCACCGGCTGCCGAGCACGGGCCGACGCCGATCCAGCTGCTTCAGGCCAAGTACAATCGCAACAAGTCGAACGGGATGGTGTGAGATGACCATAACAATCCGTGGGCAGATTCTTGCAGCCCTGCGTAATAACCCGGGCCTGAATAGTGCTCGCATTGCCACCATGATCGGCATGACCACCAAAAAGATTTCCGGCCCGTTAAGCACGTTGTTTGCAGACGGCCTGATCGAGTTCGAAGGTAAGCATGGCCAGCGGCTGTATCGTCTGACCAGCTACGGCATGAAATACGCACCGGAAACCATACCGGCGATGCCGAAGGGTAATTCGAAGCTGGTGAAGCGTACAGAGACGAACGTGATCTGCCAGGAGTGTCTTAACAGTCCGGCGATGAAGCGAGTATTGATGGTTTGGGGGAGGGTAGGGGTATGACAAACGTAAGCGTAGTGGAAAAAATGGCTGAATTAATGCAGCAGATGGAAGAGAACTCGCCGCGAGTAGCTGCTTTCCAGTATTGCCTGAAACAGGTTGCGGAAAAAGTGGAAGAGGCAGAAAAGCGCAATGCGGAGCTTCAAGCAAGATGTGAGGCGCTGGCTGCGGAGAATGCACTTCTGAAAAAATCGGAGCCAGCACCATTCAGTAAGCTGATGATGGAGGCGCTTGATGTTTATCAGACGGGCGCTGATGAAGTGCCGGAGCTGGCAATGCTGAGCGCATATAAAAAATTGCGAGATGGGCTAAAAACCCCAGCGACCGACGCTTTCCTGGCTGAAGTGCGAGCCAGCGGCATAGACCAATGGATTGCCAGCAGAAATGGTCGGTGGAATGGAACAACAGCAGAGGCTGAAAGGTTCGCCGCCCAGCTTCGCAAAGGAGTGCAGTCATGATTACTGGAACCTCTTATTACGACGAAGTGCCGGTAGTGCCCTGCAAGATATGCGGAGGTTATTACAAGGCTGATGAGCCAGAACTGCATACTTGCGAGGAGCGCGACGAATGAAAGATGAAGATTTAGACCGCTGCCCGCGCTGCAAAGAGGATATGTGGAAAGGACAGCAGCTGTGCCGTAACTGCCAGCATGAAGATGATATGGAAGAATGGCCTGGTGGTGAAGGCATAGAGTGCGATATCTGCGGACACATAAGCGCAGACCCGGAAGGTCGCCACTTTTGCAGTGAGGATAATAACGATGAATAGCCGCCCAATGAGCAACATCGACAAACAGTCGCTGCGCCAAACAGCAGAGAAAGCTCAAGAGCATGGCGTGTTCAACATGGACATACATTCACAAACCGTGCTGGCGCTGCTGGATGAGCTGGAAGCCAAAGACCAGAGGATTGCTGAGCTGGAGGCGCGGGAGGTTGTACTTCCACAGCGCTATAGCATGTTGCATCGCGTCGATTTCGATGAGCCGTATCACACGGAAATGGTTTACAAGCAGCATCAGGTGCTTGAGGCACTGCACGATGCTGGAGTCAACGTCGCCGCAGACGCTAAAGGAGCAGCATCATGATTACCCTTACCAAAGAATGGCTAATGAAGACAATCGCGGAGCTTGAAGAAGAGCGCGATGCTGTGCCAGGCGCAGTAAACGAAGATGCGGCAATGGCGCTGGCGGCGATGAAACTAGCGCTGGCATCGCTCGAAGCGGAGCCTGTGATTACCGTTGGCGATGATGGTGGTGATGCACTCGCGTACCGCCGTCTTATTCAAAATTTTGCACCAGGAACGAAATTATACACTTCCGCCCCACCGCAACCATTGGAATGCGAACCTGTAGCGGAAATTGTAGCCTGGCGTAAAGAAGAGCGTACCTGCGATATACGCCTGTGCCGTTTTGACCTTGAACCTGGTCCGCTGTTTGCTATGCCGCAACTGGTTATGAAAAACCATCAAATTAGCGATTTAGTAAACGAGTTGCACGATATAGCCGTGGAGTACAACGGTACTATTCAGCTACGCGATCGCATTGCCAGAGCCATCCGTACATCACTTAGGAAAGGATAAAATCATGAATATCGAAGTAATGAAATTAGTTCGTGACAACATAAAAATGGGTAGCGTACTTAGCTTTACTGAAGTGATGATAATTCAGCAGGCCATGGACGCTGCCATGCTTCAGGGTGCCGATGGCAACTCTCCGGTGATTCCGGATGGTTGGGTGGCTTGCAGTGAGCGGATGCCTGAGAAAGCTGATGAAGTTTTGTGCGCCAAAGAATTCGATGGTCCAGGTGATTGGCGCCAAAAGGTTGGTTATTACTTATCGGGGAAATGGACGGTGTATAGCGCATCATGGACTCCGACCCACTGGATGCCACTGCCAGCAGCACCGCATTAGGATGCTCTAAAGGCGGCCACATGCCGCCTTTTTTTAAAGTTGCGACAGCATTTTTAATACATCCTCAGGTTTAGTGCTGTTGCTTAAGCTAAATAAAACCTCGCCTTTTGCTGAGTCACCCCTTATTTCTATTTCAAGAGTATCGTGGTTGTATGAAATTGCGTATTTTTTGTTGGTATCTTCGTTTTTCCACCACACCATATTAGCAAGGCTGCCTTTATGGGTTCTAATTTCTATAGAGCCAGGCATCGCTTTCCATATGACGCCGCCAATTAGCGTAAGGGCAACTACACCAACATTTTTAGCGTGATGTTCGGAGCGTTCCATTACTCCTTGGGCATACTGGTGTAGAATTTCTATATCCTTTGCCTTAATGGCCATGTCATTTTCCTTATGATGATATGTCTGAAGTTGAGGACTTCTGAGAGACTTTATCATGTCAGAAACCAACATAGCATCAAAGAGCCAGGAAGAATGTGAAAAGGTCAATGATGACCTCGCGGCCTCTGGAGTAGTGTACAGAGAGCGCCTGAACATGCTGGTTATCCCCCAAGTGGTGATGCGCGAAAAACCAGAGCATCTGCGGGATTACTTCCTTGAGCGCCTGAAGTTTTATCGAGAGAAGTCGATAAGTTTACCAAAGGCAACTGATCCGCTTTATTTAAACAAAGAGGAGTGAAGTAATGGATGAGTTCGAGTCATATGTAAGGTATTGGGAAGGTAGAAAAATCGAAGAACATGAGCGTCAACTCAACGATCTTCTTAGAAGAGAAACAGCCATTTCTCAAGGAGATACTGAGCAAGAACGATTGGGTATCATTGGCAAACAAATAAATTACCATAGTGAAATTATTAATAAATCTCGCTTCAATAACTAAAAGTCAGTATTTGATTTTCCATAATCAACCCGCCATAATCATGTCATCGGAGCCTGAACAACTCCGGTGACTTCTGCGCATTTAAGGGGACTTAAATGCGACCACAATCTGAAATCCTCACCTTGTCACAGATGCAGAAATGCACCTGCGATTTTATGCATTC